>NZ_BAAGYJ010000002.1:0-828170 GCF_054779375.1 Giesbergeria giesbergeri
GGCGGCACTGGCACAGGTTCGTTTTTCCGACTATGCTGCTGGCTTTGGGTGGCTGGTGTGTGGGCTTGGGTTCTAACTCGGCGCTCAAGCGGACAGCTTCCAGCCGCCGCTTACCTTGGTTCGTTAGCATTTCGCCCGCGCTGGTGCTCATTCCAAGGCTGCCAAAATCCAAGGTTTTCTGTCACTGGCGTTCAAAAGTAGGTTTTGCGTTTGGCTTGCCAGTCAGTGTTCTTTGGTTTCGTATAAGCACTGGTGCAGGTTTGGTTTTCCGGTTATGCTGCTGGCTTTGGGTAGCAGGTGTGTGGGCGTTGGTTCTAACTTGTCGCTCAAGCGGACGGCTTCCAGCCGCCGCTTACCTTGGTTCGTTAGCGGTATTGATATGGCGACTTGGAAAAATGTTATTTCAGGACTGTTAACTGTTGCAATTGTCACGATTGGTGGCTGTATCGTATGGCTCGATTACTATTTTTCTGGCATGTGTGCAACAACTGTAATTGATCAAGCAGCATCACCAAGTGGAAAAATTAAAGCTGTCGTATTTCAGATCGATTGTGGTGCTACCACTGATTTCAATAGCCAAGTGGCGATTGTTCCAGGGAATAAGAAAATTTCGGAGAAAGACGCACTACCCAAAAGCTTTTTCGCTGCGAATAGCGATTATGGCAAGGCTCCCGAAGGCAAGGCACATGGGCCAGAGCTTCGACTGAATTGGTTGTCTGACAGCAACTTAGAAATACAATACCATGAGTTCGCTCGCATCATACGTGCAGAAAAATCCTCAAAAGGTGTCGCTGTTGATTACCGCTCATTCCGCTAATGACTCTGGTAGTTGGTGCATGGGCGTGTGTTCTAACTCGGCGCTCAAGCGGACGGCTTCCAGCCGCCGCTTACCTTGGTTCGTTAGTCGTGTCTCACAGCAGTGCTCGTTCCAATGCTGTAAAAGTTTGTTTTTTCTGTCGCCGGTAATTTCAAAGTAGGTTTTACTTTTGATTGGTATAACCGATTTTTCGGTTCCCTTTTAGTGCTGGTGTAATTTTAGTTTTTTGGCTATCCTATTGGTATTTAGCGGCTGGCATGTCGGCGCAGGTCTAACTCTGCGCTCAAGCGGACAGCTTTCAGCTGCCGCTTACCTTAGTTCGTTAGATGGCTTGTCGTATCGACGGCAGTTGTCGCAAAAACCGTCCGGCTCATCTTCGCCAACATCTAGCAAACTGAAGCTGTCGGTGTACCAAGCGCAGCGCGGATTTCCGCATCGCTCTACGTTGTGATTTAGGAGTGATTCGTTGAGGACTGAACGATCAATTCCAAGCTCCCGCATCACTCTATCTGCGCCATCGGCATAACTTGTAATAGTATCGATTTGATCGTCAGTTAAATTAACCATCGGCTTCTTCGCCATGACTTCATCCTTAAAAATTATGTTCTAACGTTCCGCTCAAGCGGACGGCTTCCAGCCGCCGCTTACCTTGGTTCGTTAGAGTGTGTCCAATGCCAGCATCCGCGTTCCACAGTTGAATGACGCAGCAGTCCACGTTTTTCCATTCGTGCAGCAGCTCCGGCGGCAACCCACTGGCCTTTCTTTGGCCCACCGTTGTGCCGGTATATTGGTGTTTTCAACCAGCAGGCATCCGGCCATAGTATGTTTGCTATGAAGCGCGTGTTCATGGCATCATTGCTTGGGTTGGCCGCCCTTAGTTTTTCTGCCATTTGTTCAAGTGTTGCCATTTGAATTTGGTTCTAACGTTTCGCTCAAGCCGACCCGCAGGCGGGCGGCTTATCTTGGGCGTTAGCATTTTTCCTACGGTAGTGCTGATTCCACGGCTGTCAAAATCCGGGTTTTTCTGCCGCTAGTGTTCAAAAGTAAACTTTGTTTTTGGCTTGCCGATCAGTATTCTTTGGCTTCGTATTGGCGCTGGTGCAGGTTCGCTTTTCCGGCTATGCTGCTGGCTTTAGGTGGCTGGTTTGTGGGCTTGGGTTCTAATCTTTCGCTCAAGCGGACGACTTCCAGCCTTTTTGGTTCGTTAAGCATCAAACACACCCATGCACGCAGAACCACCAGTTCCACTCGACGCTGTACGCGACGCTCTCGAACGATCGGGCTACCTTATGGAGTCCCGGCTCGTTCGCATCCTCACCGCTGCTGACTTCTTTGTCGAACCCAATGTGTCTCACAAGGATCCTCGTACAGGCAAGGCGCGAGAGATCGACTTGACGGCCGAGAGCGCCTTACGATCATTTCGCCGAGGCGTTTGTGTTAAGACGACCTTCGTGATTGAGGCTGTCAATAACCGCTTCCCGATAGTTCTTCTCACGGAGCGGCCGTCGTCTCCAAACGCAGACTTCGAGAGCTACGTAAAGTTTGGTACGAGTCCTAACCCGTGTCCGTTCCTTCATGAAATTCACATCTATGATGAGAAGGGAGCGGATTGGAACAACCTCTTCTCGCAGTTCTGTGCCCTGAGCAAGAAGAGCGGCAAAGACGAATTAATGGCCAGTCATCCTGACGATATTTACTCATCGCTTCTCAAGGCCGCGGAGTACACGGAAGACCAAGTTGCCGATTTTGAAGAATGGACAGAAAACGAGACTGGAAAGTATTGGCGACTTTTTGTTTGGCATCCTATGCTGGTAGTCAGCGGCCAACTGCTAACGGCGAAGTTCTCCCCAGAGGGTGCCATCCTCTTGCAGGAAGCTCCACTTGCACGCTTGGAGTTCAATTGGCATGACGGCGACAGTCGGAAAACGACGGTTATTGAGGTAGTTCGAGAGGACTTTCTCCTTGAGCGTTTGGAGGCCATTCGTGCTCAAGACGATATCCTTGAAGCTCGAATTCACGATCTGATGGCTTCCCATAAGTCGCTCGATGGCACACTCCAGTGACGTCTGGCAGTTTGATTATGTTAAACGTTAGCACTTGCTCACGGTGGTGTTTGTTCTACGCCCATTCTGCTGGCTTTGCGTGGCTGGTGTGTGGGCTTGGGTTCTAACTTTTCGCTCAAGCGGACAGCTTTCAGCCGCCGCTTACCTTGGTTCGTTGGGCATGTCATTAAGCACCTTGAATGGAGAAGCCGATGAAATATTTAATATTGCTCGCGGGATTAATAGCACCAACATTCGCATATTCATGTGGGATTAATGAGTATGAGAAGTGTTACCAGGCATGCATAATCCCAAGGCCATTTGGTGGGTGCGCACAGGAGATAAAGGATTGCAAATGCTTGCCAAAAATTAGCGGCACTATAGGTCAGATTGGAGAAGAATCCAAGAGGGCGGTGAACAACATTGCAAGAGAACTTGGAAAAACACCTGAAGCAATTCAAGCATGCTTAGGTAATATACCTCAATGTGCCAGCGAAATTGTTTCAGCTCCATTAGTACTTCCAGTGCAAGCGTATATTGACGGACTATATCGCCAATCTGAAGGAAGAACCCATTCGTTTTCTCCAGAATTTGTTGCGCTTGCGCAACAATATTTTAGCGTTGATTTGAGTCGCATAACCTTTGCCGATGATATAAACACAGGCTCAGGAATGTCCGTTTCTTACTGTGATCGGATTTTTTTCGTCAGACATGGCAATTTGTGGCAAGACAGAAGCGAATTACATCACGTATTGCATGAACTTGAACATACCGTGCAGTGCCAAAATAGGGGGAAACGTACCTATTTGGCGGAGTACGTTCTAAAAGCTGGTCTGGATGTGGTTAAGAAAGGTCGTTTTGACGTGCATGATGTTCATGATTTTGAAGTTGCTGCTGAGGCTAAAGCGAACCAAGTAACAGATATTCTTTGGAACAAAATACGTAGTGGCACAGTGGCTGCGCCAGGGTCACCCATGATTACACCACAATACCAACCACAACCATACACGCCTTTTCCTTCCCAGCAAAATGGGGATGTTTGTGTGACTCAGGTCAACTCTTGTAAGTGGGTTGGGCCAGTTGGGTGGAATTGCATGTGTGCTTCGCCTTGGGGACTTCAGTCCGGAATAATTCGTTAATAATGCCCAAAAAACGCTTCGAGAGGGACGCTCCAACAGCCGGCTTTGCCGCCTGTTTCCGCGCCCCTCAAACTGCACGTTAGGCACCAAGGAGAAAAATCATGGCTGAATGGATGTTTGATAGGTACGGCAAGCCTTGCGTAATCTGGGACGATACAAAGATTCGTGATCGACACGGAAAAGTTATCGCCTGGCTAAGCGGCGATAATGTCTACTCATTAAAAGGTGATCATATTGGCTGGTTTGATCATGGAGTCATATTTGACTCCACCAACTCAGCATTGGCATTCAGCCGAAACCGCACAACTGGCTTACCCAGCGTACCGGGTCTTTCTGGCACACCCGGTATGCCCGGATTCGCCGGCACGCCAGGCCGCCCAGGATACTCAGGTACTCCAGGCCGCCCTGGCAGCAGAGGTTGGTCTAATCAAAATCCCACTGCGTATCTTAGTGCCTAACAATGCGCTCAACTATCGCTCACTTCATTCGCTGGACAGCCCAAAGCTACGCTTTTGTCTTCCCGTTAGCTTAATCGTTAGGCCTCATAAGGGAATGCCATGGAAGAATTAATTGCTCATGCAATAAATCAGAAGAAATTTATCGAATTCAGATATCAAGGCAGGCACCGAGTTGCAGAACCCCATGTGCTCGGGATAACTAACGGAATTAAGCAGGTTCTTTGTTATCAAACAGGTGGTCATAGCAGTCGTGGCAATCTTCCAGATTGGCGTCGTTTTGACCTTCATGAAATAGTTGGTCTAAAAGTTCTTGAGACAACATTCCCGGGGAAGCGTCCTTACCCATCTGGGCGGCATAGCAGCTTTGACCATCGTATTGCTATTGTGCAGTAATGGTCTAACAAGTCACTCAAGCGGACAGCTTGCAGCTGCTGCTTACCTTTGTGCGTTAGATCAACACTCCCTGCTTTCCGCTGGCCAGCCGGTAGCCTTGGCCGCAGCGTTCAATCAGGCCTTCGGCCACCAGACAGGCCTGAATAGTGCGGGCTGCGCTGGTGTTGCCCCCCACCAAGGTTTGAATGGCCCGCACGCTCGGCACACTCAGGTTTCCATCGAGTACGGCGGCACGGGCAGCGGCATAGCGTGGCCCCGGCGCTGGCACAGTGGGCACGGTGACAGCTGGCACGGCCCATGTCATGGGGGCCACGGCCATGCTGATGGCGGGCACGGTCACACTGCGCCACTTGGCACTGGCTGGTGGCACGGGCACGGTGGGCATGGTTGCCTTTGGCACCACTGGCACCGGCACGCCACAGCAGGCAGCGCGCAGCAGGGCTCCAGCAGCGGCACACATCACCAGTCCCATCACACAGATCAGCACAGCACGCGCCACGGTGTAGACCAGCATGCCCGTCTGGCCGAAGGTGTCGGCCAGCGTGGGGCGTTGGCTGGCCAGCAAGCCCGCCAGCTCTTGCGCTTGGGTGTCAGCCTGCTGCTGCAACTCTTGGGCTGTGCGCAGGGTCTGGGCACCATCTTGGCGCTGGCCAATGAACCGGCTACCCACCTGCTCTTGGGCTGTTGCGCTCAAACTGGCGGCGTTGGCTTGGGCTTGGGCGATGCTAGTGCGCAGGTGCTCAATGCGGGCCAGTTGCCCAGCTTGAGCTGCGGTACCGGCCTGCACCAGCGCGTGCTGGGTAGCAAACACGGTGACGCACTCAAATGCCAGTAGCAGCGCACCAGCGGTGAGCAGCAAGGGGCGCAGGCTGTGGCCACGCGGCAGCAGGGCGGCGATGAAAAACGCGGCCACCTCTGCGGCAATCATCAGCAGGCCCGCAACAGCCATGGCTTGGCGGGCAGCAGCATCGGCTTCGGTCTGTTGCAGGCCCAGTACGAAGAAGTCAGCGGTCACGGCGCTGGCAGCGAGCCCGATGGCAGCGGCCAGCAGAGCCAATGCAATCACGGCCCAGCGGGGGAGTTGGTGGTGCATATTGGCTCCTTACAGGTTGGCCCATTCGGGGATTGATTCCCAGGCTGCACTCAACTCCTGAGCAGGATTGACAGCCGATGATTTGAGCTGATCATCGTGAAATCGCCAGAACAAATCGCACATCGCATGCACGCCCCCTTGATCGGCAGCCTGTTGTCCAATATTGCGCAGCTCTGTCCATGCACGGTGTTCACCTTGCCGGGCTGCGATACAAAGCGCCCGTATACGTCCAAATTCCATTCCGGTTTGACACATGGTGTTCTCCTGCTCACACAGTGACGGCCACTGTGCGGGCCACATTGATTTCAGCGTGCAATGCCCGGTAGTTGATGCGTAGAACTTGGCAACTGTCTCGCATCACCTGCGGGGTGAGATTGACCCCGGCGCGGGCACGGCGCACGTTTTCAATTGCCCAGCTGGGGCCCGTCAATTCGTCTGTTGCCGGGATGCGGTCTGCCGGGGCCGCCATCGTTGTTGTATGCAGGCTTCGGGCCAACAGAATGGCAATCTGGGCCTTGGTAGCTGCATCTGGGGCCGCAGCCTGGGCTTGTTGCTCTGGGGTCAGCGCGGGCGCAGGCTGGGGCCGTACCGGTTGTGCTGTGGGCGCGACTGGGGCCGGTGCGGGTGGTGCAAAGTAGTCGGCCTTGAAAAAGTTCCGGCCTGTGCGCTCCAAAATCCACTGGGCGGCTTGCATGGCAGTGATACCAGACTTGGCCGCTTCGGCGCGCAGCTGGGCAATGTCTGCCACGGTGAGGGGCGGTTTGCCGTTGTTGGCGCGCTGTGCGTTGATGCGGTCAACCAGTTGTGCAAAAGCGGCTGTGTCGTCCTGCTGGGCTGTTGGCTGTTCGGACTTTTGAGACTGCGAAGCAAAAAAGGCAGGGGAGGGGGCAGGCTCTGGCGCAGCCAGGGTGGCTGGTGCTGGAGCTGGCACAGGTGCTGGTGGCGTGGCGCGTGCCTCCGTTCCCTCCCGTTCTTTCAGTTCCTCCGTTCCCTCCGTTCCCTCCGTTCCCTCCGTTCCTTGTGCAGAGATTTCTGTGTTTGTGTCAGGTTTTGCAGCATTGGGCACTGTGGGGGGCACTGGCGATGACTTGAGAAAGTCTGCACTGCCGAGCATATTTTTGGCCCATGTGATGCCTTCTATGGCGACCGCCTGCAGGTTTTTTTCTTGCAAAACGTAGGCTGGCGTGCGTATACCAGCCACTTTGCCCACCAGTACCAGCCCCAGCTCTTTCAGAGTGGCTAGATGTTTTTCAACGGTAGTGCGGTGCATCCCGCATAGCTTGGCTAAGCGGGCTACGCTGGGCCAAGCGCAGCCAGCGGTGTCGTTGTGATGGACGCACAGCACCATGGCCACGAACTTGGTGCCGCTGGGCAGGTTTGCGCGCACGGTGCTTTGCAGCAAGCGTAAGTTGGCACTTTTGAGTTCGATTTCGGCTTCGAACAGTTCTGCATCAGTGCATGGGGTGAAAACAGCCTGTGTCATGCTGCCACTCCTTCGTGCTCCATGTTGCGGTCAAACGCAAACAGGATGCCGCCGAGATCTTTAATTTCTATCAGCGTGTCGGTTTCTTTACAAGCGAGTGCCATCATTGCTAGGCGCAATGCGTATTGGTCAAGGCCACAAGAAATAGTTTTTTCAAGAGCAATCAGTCGCTTAAACGCATCTAGCCTGCGTTGGTAAACGTCAAGGAGCAAGTGGAGTTTGTAATCAAGCGTGGTGGGGGCAAGAGATTGAGTCATGGCGACCTCCAAAACAGAACAATGGGACGAAGCAACCCACAGCCAGCCGCACGCAGCGACTGTCAGGCAAGTGGGTAGGGTGGGGCGGTTAAGCCGCTACGGCTGTGCGCTTGGGCGCGACCGTGGGGGTAGCGTTGTCGATGGCCCGCAGACGGGCCAAGGCCATATCAGCCATGTAGGCTTGGAGCTGCAATTGCTTTTGCCATGCCTGCACGTCGGCAATGGTTTGTTGCAGCATGCTGGCGCTGCCATGCAGGAAAAGCCCGGCATTCAACTGGGAGCGGCTGCGGCTAAGCACCGTCATGGTCAAGCGCCGCACGGGTTCCCAAGTGGTGCTCTGGAGGACTTCGTAAGCTTCGATCTGCGCGCATGACAGCAGTGGCCGGAAGTTGGTGGTGGCCACCGCAATAGCGGCGTGTTCTGTACGACTGCGCGGGGCAGTGCGGATGGAGGTGTCAGCCATGATGGCTCCTTCTGGACGTTGTAGGAGCCTGACAACCTCGCTTCCCAACGAGGGTGGCAGGCCGTGTAGGGTAGGAAGACCGGCAGAAGGTACCGGCGCACCTTGCGGTGCCCCCACACGGCCCACCATAAAACGTGTCCGTGCGTGCAGCATCAAAATGAAAAAAGCCGCTCCCCAAAAGTGGCGCGGCTTGCTGCGCCTTCTGAAACCGGGCTTCCCAACCCGTGCCCTGCTTTTTTTGCAGGGCGGGGGTAGTGTAGCGCAAGCATTCCAACTTGGCTACCACCTGATGATGGGCGCAAGAAATTTAACGAACTGGCTCAATCCGTAACACAGCAAATCTGTTCTTGCCCAAGGTTAGCTTTGCCACGGTCGGGCCATTGCCAAAAATCTTGGCGTATTCCTGTTTTGGAAGTTCATAAATTTTGAATCCGACACCTGCCCTCTGCCTATTGTCAACATAGTAGTTGACAGTATCCCAAGAATCTTTCGTCCACTCCTCAACAGAAAGGCTTTCGTGCAAATCCTTAGGATCAGAAACAGGCATCCATACTGTGACCTCAACATTTCCATCTTCATCAGGTTGTGGATTTGCATATCCAAACCGTCTGACCGGCTCATCTGCTTGTGGCTTAGAAGAGAGGTAAATTTTTAGACTATCAGGAATGTCGAGTTCAATGGTGTACTCATACTCTCCTCCGTCTGGAGTTGTCATTCCATTGGTGATTGCTGCCGCTACTGAGATGTGTTCAACATATTTTGGTAAATCACTGATGTATGACCGATAGGTTTTTGCATACTCTCTGGATAGATGAGCAACCGTTTTTCCTTCAATTACCACTTTGACTGCATTAGAGTCATAAGGGTTCTTATTATCCAAAACAAGATAGGCAATAAAGAAAGACAGCGCCCGCTTTCCCACTGGATTTTGAGCCAGCTTTGATATTCTACTTCGATAGTGCGAAGTGCCTACAGCTTCTATTTTGAAGCACATTGTTGATTCAAAATGACCGTAGTTTTTCAGTGTATCCATATACCCCGCCAAAATCGAATACATCAACGTTACATAACGATGAGAAAAGCTCCTACTTATCTCTCGTAGGTACAGTTTACTGTATCAAGTGCAACCTAAGCAGGCGGCTAGATAGCACAGACATCTAATATAATTAACAAATTTTGCTTAAACGGCGTGAAATTACCACTCAATCAAAGAAATTCTTTTGCATTGGCAATATTTCCTCCTGCTATCTTCTTTTTAAAAGCACGAATTGCGTTTTGACATTTAATGTCACTCCAATCAATCAAAACAACTCCAGCCTTTTCATAATTTCCTTCAGCTTTCTTTATTTCATCATTTTCTTTATTTGTTGTGATATTAACTCTCTCACATTTTTTTATTAAATTAACAAAATCATTAAAACCTTCATCCTCACTAGCATTTGACTCCTTGTGCTTTTCAAGCAATTGAGACAAACTGCTAGAGAGTCGCTCGAAATGTTCAAATACTAAGTTTTTCCTCTGAAGAACAGCTTTCTCAGAGACTTTTCCTGTAAAAAAACAGACTTTCTTACCAACAGTTCGATTCATAACAGCAGAATACCAAGCTCTCGCTCGCTTAGGCCCAACATGATCACGATCTGCAAGCCATCTCATATCTTGATAAATTAACCGCAGTTGAGTCATTGTTTCTTGATCAAAATCACTCATAGACAACCCATATAAAAATTAAAACCCGTCCAAAGCCGCCAATGGCATCAGATCGGCTGTACTACCCGCATCAGTGACAGTGCCGCTCTGGTCTGTGATAGAGAAGCGCCCATTCTGGTAAAGCACACAAGCCACTAGCATAGCAGCGGCCATAGTTCGTGCCATTGGAGACGGTTGCGGTGCCTTACGCTGTATGTTCTGGAAACTTCTGTTCTACCCAGTGGAAGATACGGTCATGAACCGCAGCAGTGGTAGGGTTCTGATGTTCACTGTAGGCTGTCCATTCATGGCTGTGACAGGCCCAACGCCCGCCCGGTATTGCCACAGGGTCTGTGCATTGCCGCTGACACACACTCCTACCCTGCTGCTCGACAGGCTGCTATGTGCTTCTGGTGCCGGTCTGGGTGCAAGCACGCCAAACCGGTGTCTTGCTTTTCTGCAAAGGGGGAGCGGGTTGCACAAAGTGGAATACTGGCTGATGTACTAACAAATAATTGCTGTACTAATTATTTGTTGTTACGATAGGCGTATGTTGACCGTTGTCGAAACCGAAGAATTCAAGGCCTGGGCAGCTCAGGTGTGGAGCGATACCGAGCGAGAAGCATTCATCGACTGGATTGCGGACAACCCCGAGGCAGGCGATGTGATCCTAGGCACCAGCGGGCTACGCAAGGTGCGCTGGGGCCGTGCCGGTATGGGCAAACGTGGTGGTGCACGGGTGATCTACTTCACGCGCAATGCCCGTGGCGAAATCGTGTTGGTGCTGGTGTATGCCAAGGCCAAGTTTGACAACATCCGCCCTGAACTGTTGAACCGACTCAAGGAAAAATACGATGTATGACGATCAACTCAAGCCTCACTCAGACCCCGAAATACGGGAATTTGAAGAGGCGCTGATGCGTTCTATAGGCCAATCCCAGCATGGTGAATTTGCCCGTGTGCATACCCCCACTGACATTGCTGCACGGCGCAAAGCGGGACGACCTGTAGGAACAGTAAAAGCTGCACCCAAGCAATCGACCACCATCCGCCTCTCTCCAGAGGTCATGGCAGCTTTTAAGGCCACTGGCAGAGGCTGGCAAACACGGATTGATGCTGCTCTCAAAGAGTGGCTCCAGGCGCATTCGCTGATCTGCAAATAGATTTGTAATTAATTTTGTATAAAGTTAATTTCGGCCTCTTTGAATAAATTATTAAATTTAAAAATGATAAAACCAAAAACAATCAAGAAAAATTTGGTGTACAAACGAGCCGTATTTAATAAAAATCTAGACAATGAATCACTTAAGACATTAATTGAACAATCCCTCAACAAGAAGACAACTATTGGAGATAGGCGAATAAACATTTCTGGCGACAAAGAAAATCCCATCTATCAAATCATAGGCACGCCGCACTGCGAATCTGGTGGCTTTGTCTTTGGTGCTTTAATGACCTATGCTCCAGGAACTGATCCATTGTTCTTGGTTGATGATGATGAAGCCCTCGACGTAATTATAGAAAAACTAAAAGCGCCATCCACCGAAAGTGGAAAACGACGTGAATTTCTATCGTCCATGATGTACTTTGGTGTTCTTGAAAATCACTTAGTGCTCATGCAATCACAAGCACTAAGATCCAATCAACTAGAATCATTTCTTCAGTGGTTCCTTCACGAGGCAGAAGTAATAAAAGGAAACAATACTTTTTCTCTAATAGACATACCAACACCGGATATAATAGAGAAATTAAACAAAGGAAAAAATGTCATCTCCATCACAATTGGTGGCGAAGTCAATCATGAAAAAACCATGCAACAAATGTCATTACTTCCTGAAGATAATGATGACGAGTTGCATGAAGATAAGAATACAGACTCAAACAAGGCTAGGGAAAACATCTGGGGATTAGGTCTTTTGAGAGGCCTACTAAACCCATCAAAATCATCAGAGATAAATCTTGAAAAACTACACAACTCAAACATACAAATGAGTGTGACATTAGGTTACAAGCGCAGTACAACTGACAAAGGTCAAGAATTAATGGATACGCTTGGAGCGGCGCTCCGTCACAATGAGTATATTGAAACATCTTTAAAACTAAAAGATGGAACCGAAATTAAAGGCAATGATCTAAAAATTACGGGTTCAATTTCAGTGTCGTCTTATGATGGTCAACTAAGTCAATCCGAAGTTTTTGAAGGGATGAGGCAATGGCTACTGGAAAAGATTTCGTCAAGCGAGATATCTATCTGCTGATAGATTGGTTGGCAGTTCCACGCAAAATAACTCTACCCACCCTTATAGCAATAGGCTTAACAATCGGCCAGCTGCTATGGATTTATATTGATAGCTCTAAGATATTTTCTTGGCTTTCTGGTTTGTCATCTCCATTTTGCATGATGTGTGCAACAGTTGTTTGGGCCATGCGTGAAAAATTAGACGACACTATAGACCAAGATTCCATGTCTGCAAGCGAATACAAATCCTTTGTCAAATTAAATAATGAGCACCGCAATAGATCAACACAGTGGGCAATATTCACTGGTGCAATGGCCTTGATATCATCATTCCCAGCTATCGCTGATCAATTGATTGGGTCTGTGTGGCATTGGATGGTGCTGGCATCATGCACAGCGGTTGCATCTACAATTTACCCATATTTGCTAGCTGCATACTGGGAACGACAAGCTAAAAACTACGTAAGTCAAAAGAAGTTGGAAGCCAAGATAAAAACAGAAAAACGAACGCTAGAACTTTTAATTGGTAAATCTAAAAACTCAAACCAACCCAATAAGGGCTGGTCGAATGGGCCTAATATCATGGCATGAACGCCATGTGCCTCTTAAATATTCTGAAAATTACGGATCAGAATCCTTCGGATGCCGCCAACGGTGTCAAATCGGCTGCGCTACCTGCATCGGTCGCATTACCGTTCTGATCCACAATCAAGAAGCGCCCATTTTGGTAACGCACACACAAGCCACTGGCATAGCAGCGCCCATAGGCTCCGCTGTTCGAGGTGGTTTCAGTACCCTGCGCAGTGAACTCAGGGAACTTGTGTTCAACCCAATCAAACACCCGGTCATGGACTGCCGCCGTGGTGGGTGCGCTGATATTGACCGCAGGCTGCCCATTCGTGGCTGTGACTGGCCCAACACCAGCGCGGTATTGCCAAGGTGCCTGTGCGCTGCTGCTGGCCCACAGCCCACTCTTTGCGGCTTGGGCGAATGCTTGCAGTGTGGGTAGGCTGCTGCCAGCTTCAAGGTACTTGGTATAGGCCCAAGCACACCCTTGGAACACCATGGCGGCTCCCACGTCCTGCCCTTGGGCGGATACGCTGGCAATGGTGCGACCGTAGCGGTCTTTGCCATCGCTGCACATTTGCACAATCCCACTGCCAAGGATGTTGGTCAAGCAGGTGGTTGCATCCACACCAAAGGTTTGGCTGCGCTCAGGGGCATCAATCTGGTTGATCCGAACGCGCTCTAGACCCTGCTCGGTACGCACAGAAATGGTATCGCCATCAATCACCCGATCCACGGTGGCCGTGGTGCAGGTGCCGGGTGGGGTAGCGGGCTTGGTGGCAACTTCGGGCGGACTGGTGGGGGCCGGTGCGGGCGCAGGTGTGGGTGCTGGAGCTGGAGCTGGAGCTGGAGCTGGAGCTGGAGCTGGTGCTGGTGCTGGTGCTGGTGCTGGTGCTGGTGCTGGTGCTGGTGCTGGTGCTGGTGCTGGTGCTGGTGCTGGTGCTGGGGCTGGGGCTGGTGCTGGGGCTGGTGCTGGTGCTGGTGCTGGTGCTGGTGCTGGTGCTGGTGCTGGTGCTGGTGCTGGTGCAGGTGTTGGGGCTGGTGCAGGCGTTGGAGCTGGTGCAGGCGTTGGAGCTGGTGCAGGCGTTGGAGCTGGTGCAGGTGTTGGGGCTGGTGCAGGCGTTGGAGCTGGTGCAGGGGACGGACTGTTGTGGCAGTGATAGCCGCCTGTTTTTCTGTTGTGATGGCAACCATAACGATCTAAGCCCCCAGAGTGGGCCAGTGCAGCTGAGGTGGTAATGGTGCTGACGGCAGCAATCAATAGTTGGATGCGGGCGGTTCGGTTCATGGGTGTGCTGATGTGAACAGGGGGCAGACGCCCAATATAACCCTGCGTCGGCTTGATTTGCACTATTTTGGTGCTTGGATTCAGCCTGGTCACAACCAATGGCTCCTACACAAGAAGGTGTAGCAGCTTCTATCGGTGTACATTTTCTGTACTACAACCCTTCTGAGGAGAACTTGATGAAAAAGACGATTTCTGTTTTGACTGCAATGGCGATGCTACTGGGGCTGGCGCTGGACGCCGGTGCAGCCAATCGCAAGGGCAGCCACCGGGTGGGCGGCACCAACAGCCACGGCAAAGGCAGCCACTACATTGGTGGTCACAAGCGTTGAACCATGAACCAAGCGTGAACCAAACTATGAACCAGCCCGCCATGAGCGGGCTTTTTAACGAGCTGCTCGAATGACCTCTACGTTGTTGCCAGTGCCCCAGCGCTGGGGTTATCATTTCTATCCGTCTTGCGCTTTCGCGTATGACTCTGAAAAGTCTTTGCCCCCATTAGCCGGGGGGCACGGCGCGTGGTGTTTCGTGTGGCGTCTCTTGGTTCACGAGGGTGGGTACTCCTCAACCATCAGCCAGTTCTGATCCCATGCCATCTATCGTGCGGCTCTAACGTTGCAATATGCAGTGCTCTCTTTGAAGGGGGGTGCCCTTGGCATGTGCTTCGTCATGTTGTTTTCCCTTTGAATGATTGTCGGTACAGCGCCTAGCGGCTGCTTGCTGATCACTATCAGTGCTATCGCTGTCGGGCAGTTACGGTGACAGCTCAACGCCGGAATTGCCCCAGATTTACCCCTCTGGAGCGCCGCCTGCTTCGGGGCTTCGGTAGGGCTGGTAGGTGATGTGGTGGGCTGGCTGGACTTGATACCAGCTAGGTGAAGGCGATGATTCACGAGCGCCCAGCCTTATTTCGGGCTTACATCAGGGATGGCCCGAGGGTGTCGTCTGCTGCATCGCATCAGCGCGTTTCCTTCAACGCCGCAGCCACCGCATCTTTGGTGATGGCCGTACAGTGCTTTTCACCACCCTTGTATTTCCCTACGGGGCACTGCACGACCATCGCCAAAAAGCCCTGTTGCCAAGGCGCTTTGGTTTCGCCCCTGTTGCCAAGGGCAGGGCATCTGGTAGCCATTCGCTGAATCAACATTCAGCACCGTTTTTTCGCTCCGTGGTGTCATCCTCTTGCGTCCGTCCTCAACGTGCCCGCAATCCCTTCCCTGTCCCGTTTACCGCTCTTGGGCGGACTGGAAACCGCCCGGAGTGGCGGCGATAACCCAAGCCCATGCCTTGGGGTCTCTCTGTGCCGGACGAATGCCCCGCGTTGGGGGAGCAAGCAACATCGGCCTATAGCAGTGTTAAAGATGCTGGGCGATCCTCCAGTCGATGCCAGGGTACCCATGCCGCTTTGGTTTGCGACATGGGTAATTCTACAACTGTAGAAAATAAATACCCACATATGTAGAAAACTTTTATAAAAACAAGGGTAAACCCTAATAAAACAAACACCCCCTTCTGCTGTTGCACCCCCGTGCTAGTGTGCTGGGCATAAAAAAACCGCCTCGAAGGCGGTTGGTTGGTGGGGTAAGTGATGTCTACGCAGACTGTCCCGCTTCAAGTGAGGGTTGGCCTACGATCCGAAGTACTTCGCTTTGGTAATCTAGGCCATTGGCCGTAATGCGAACCCGCAAAGCCATGCCAGCGCGGGCCATGAACGGGATCATCTCCAATGGTACGTTTAACATGGTGTGCCCATCTTCGTCGGTCACTTCGTTGAACAACTCCGCCTGTGGCGGCTCCATGACAAAATGGGTCTCGGTCAGCACTTGGTCGCCGTCCAGCAATTGCAGTTGGACATCGTCTGAAGACCACACGCCTGAGAAGATCAGCACGTTCCACGCCACAAGTTTTGGCAACAACACCTCAGTACCGTGAATCCCCATAACGCCGTGATAAATGCCCATTGCAGAGAGCTTGCCACCTGCTTCTTGACGCAGGTCGTCGCAAAACAGTGTGAAGGCCGTCGTGGTTGGGCCGGTCATGCTTGTACACCCTGACGGATGGCTGCGAGCACCTTGTCCACACTGACCCCCAACCCTAAGGCGAGAGCTTCTAGGGTGGCCGCATCTGGGTTAGGCACTTTGCCATTTTCCAGCCTCGACAGATGTGGCTGCGGCAGGCCACAAGCCTCACTGAGTGCTTTTTGAGAAAGGCCGCACTGCAAACGCAACGCTGCCAGCGAGGCCAAGCCGTGACTTTGCAACGCCGTGCCCAGCGATTCACGTGCTGCACGCGCCATCTCTTGGCCTGCTGGTGTGGCCAGCAATTCGGCGCGTCGGCGTGAGGTGGGGCGCTGGGTTTTGGCAGGATTGCGGGCCAATGGGCGCAGCTCTGGCAGCACCTGAGTCACGGTTTGCCCGGACTGAAAACCGGGGGTCACAACAGGTTGCTGTGCCCCATTAACAGGGAATGCGAGCGATGCCGTAACGGTCATAGTCAGAGCGTACGCGCTGTGCAAATTCACTGTGTTCATCATAATCATCACTCCTGTGCATCAATCCCATGATCCAGATAGATGGATTGGGAGCCACATGGTGTACGGCGTAGATCAACCGCACCGGCAGCAGGACCCCATCTTGCCGCCACATTTTCAAATAGTAGAGGTTGTAGCCCCACTGTTTTGACCATTCCACTGGGGCGGCGTCGAACCGTGGGTCGTTAATGTGTTGAAACCGGCTCCACGTAAGCGCCTCCCTGACCTTGGCGTTTTCTACCAATAGATCAAAGAGTTCATCCAAGAAAAGTCCGTTGTCTTCGTTTTCTACATAGACGGCATCCAAGTCTTCCTGCACACCGTCAGCCCATTCGATGCAATAGTCTATAACTCTACGATTATATTCGTTGGCCATGTGGTGATGCTACCACTATGCAGCCATCGTCTTTTTACACTGGCTTTTGGTATGTGCATCCTTTGGGTGCTTGGTGGCATGGTCTGGTGGGAAACATCACAATTTGCGCACTGGGCCTAGCCCGTGACATGTCTTTTATCAGCCGTGCTGCCAATTGTGCTGTGCTGAGTAGCCAACATACTTTGGATGATGCCTTCGACAGCCGTCTTTTGCTGGGGGGTTAGCGCCTCCCACTGCTCCCGCTTGATGCTGCCAAAAGGCCATGCGTGTTCTATGTGGTGAACGCCACCAACCCGAGCCCCTTGCGCTGCCACTTCACTCTGAATCTGTTGAATTAGCTGCTCTATGGTTTGCAGTGCTTCGGCCATTGTTGATGGCTTTGACTGCCCGGTTTGAGGGGCGACTTCTGATACAACTCGATTGCCGCCCCCGAAGTTAGGGGTGTAAGTGGTCGATTCATCCAGCAGCTGATCTAGCGTCAGTCCCAGAGCCTTCGCCAAAGGCGCGGCGTACTTTGACCTCTGGCTGTCCCTGTTCTCCATTGCGCTGATGGTTCCAACATCGACGCGCGATTTCTCAGACAGTGACTCCAGAGTCCAGCCCAATAGTTCGCGGTACCGCTTAATTTGTTTTCCGAGTGCCATCCCTGCACCTTATACAAATGTGAGTTAGCACCTACTACGCTTATAGATATTGTTTATCTACAACTGTAGAATGTGTGCATGAATCCAATTCAACGAGCCATTGACATCACCGGCGGCGTATCGGGCTTGGCCGCTGTAATTGGTGCATCTTCCCCCGCTATCTATTCGTGGCGCAGCGGTGCAAGGACTTTCCCCGCCGAGCTTTGCCCCTCTATCGAAAAAGCCACCTCCGGAGTTGTGCGCTGCGAAGACCTGCGCCCCGATGTGGATTGGGCATACCTGCGCGGCACAGCCAAGCCCACTACCAGCCCTACAGGAGCCTAAAGCAAATGGCCAACCCCCACGATGTCCGTGTCGTCACCTGCCTCACCGCAGATGAGTTCTTTTCCATGCAGACGATGGCTGATAGCGAAGGCATGACGCAATCGGCATTCATTCGGCACCTCCTCAGGTTAGAGGCCCGCCGTCGGGCGATGGCCCAAGTGTCCGAGCAACAGCGCCTGCACGCTATCGAAGAACCCGCACAGGTTGTGCGCAGCGGCGGGGCAGGCACATGAAAAGCTGTATCTACCAGCATTTGGCTCTGTGCTGTTTGTTTACTTGGCAGCATTCTGCTGGCGCTGCCTAACTCTCAGCTTTAACAGCCCGAAGGGCAAGGAAGACCGCATGGATAAATCCACCAGCCGCCTCATCGCTGCCGTCAAACGCGCTGAGCAGCAGTGCTTAGCAGACCGAGGTACGCCTCCACAACCGCATCCCGAATCTGGGCCTCCACTGGCGGCGTCCCTTCCGACTCATCCAGAGATTTCGCATCCAGATTTGATGTCTTTAAGTGCAACGCGGCCTGAGCTGCATTCAAAGGCGGTAGCGTCTGAATGATGGCGGTCAGCACTGAGGACAACGCACTGGTTTGACCCCGAAGTGCGTCCAAATCGGTTTCTTTCATGGCAAAGGCCCTTTCTATGAATGATGGTTGGAATCTTCATTCTAGGAGAGGTGCCGTTTGCCGCCCATTCAACTCAATGGAGCATCTCCATCATGTCCCCTATGCGCCTTGCTGGCGCTGCCTTCCTGTCCATCAACCGTGACCTGCAAGAGGTGGCCGCATGACCACAGATCAGTTCCGAGCACTTCTGGAGCGGCGGTTCCACGGCAGCATCCACTATATGCAGGCATGGGCCAAGAAACTGATGAGGCGGCACCGGGACGGCCTTCCCGTCAGCCCTATGGAACTGCAATCGGCCCGTGCCACGCTGGTCTATATCGACGAAAAAGGGCTAGCGTGAGACCAAGCCAAGGAGACCACACATGAGCGTCAGGGTAATGACTGCGGTGTTCGAGCGTTACCCCAATGGTGGGGGGGAGATGTTGCTGGCGCTGGCACTGGCTGACCACGCAAGCGATGACGGCAGCCGTGTGTTCCCGAAAGTCAAAGATCTTGCAATCAAGACCCGCCAGTCCGAACGAGCTGTGCAGTACCAGCTGCGCCGAATGGAAGAGACGGGATGGCTGACCCTAGTAGGCTATGGCAACGGTGGCCGCAGTATGGCCCGTGAGTACCAAATCTCTCAAGATTGGATAAACGGTGCAGAAATTGCACCCATGCAAAAGGGTGCAAACGACGACAGTAAAGGGTGCAAAACAGAGCATGAAAGGGTGCAACCTATTGCACCCGCAAATAACCGTCATAAATCATCAATAAACCATCAATCTGTTCAGCGTGCGCAAGCGCCCGCACCAGCCAGTCCCCGCAAAGTTAGATCCAAGTCCAAACCCCCGCTGGATGAGACTGCGCTACAAGCAGCCTGCCGAGCCACATGGGAAGCCTACTCAACCGCCTACGCAGCCCGCTACGGCACAGCACCACTGCGCAATGCAAAGGTCAACGCCGCGATCAAAGGTTTTGTGCAGCGTGTTGGTCACGACGAGGCCCCAGCTGTAGCGGGGTTCTTTGTCGACCGGGTGGCAGATCCGCTGGTCGTGCGCCGTATGCACGACACCGGCCTGCTGCTGGCCAACGCTGAGGCATACCGGACGCAGTGGGTCACAGGCCGCACACCTATGCCAGCCCCAACCCACAGCCACAACAAACACAGCGCCGCAGCCAAAGCCATCTTTGATGACGGCTTCCCTGACTACTGAGCTTAGACGCATGACCATGAAGCCGATTTCCGCCATCGTGCTAGCCCAACAGAGAGGGGCAGACAGCTCTGTGCCAAAGGAAAGTGCACAGGCGGCGGGCGTGCAGGAACAGGCACGGGCTGCCGTGGCGTGGCTCTGGCGCATGATGCACGGCACCTACGGCAGCCTGTTCGTCAGCCGCTTTGCTACTGGTGAGATCGAGGACAAAGGGCCAGATAGGGGAAAAGACAAGGGGGTTCTGGCAGCCCGCCAAGTGTGGGAGGCCAGTATGCGCAACTTCAGCCCTGACACCGTGAAGACAGCATTCCGGCAGGCAGTGCAAGTCCACTCGGAATTCCCGCCAACGCTGCCCCAGTTCGTGGCTTTGTGCCATGCAAACAAGCCGCGCCAAACTTATCGCCCAGCTGCTGGCGCTGCTATCGAGATGGGGCAGCCCCTGCGCAGTGCTTATGCAGCAAAGGCTAGAGAAATCAATGCCTGCTATGACGCGAAGGGCTACAGCCGGGCCACACAAACGCAACCAGATGACTCTGTAGGTGGACTGGATTTGCTCAAACAGGCTATTGCCCAGGCCGTGGCCTGTACTGGTGGTGATGAGGCCATTGAGCTGATGCGTCTGGATCGGCTGCTGGCGCCGACCTGCAAAACCAGAATGATCATAAAAAACGAGGGATAGCCCATTGGAACAGCAGACCAAGCCGCCAAAGTACGGCAATACAAAGACCGTGGTGAACGACATTAAATTTGACAGTCGGGCCGAAGCACAGCGTTACAGCCACTTGATGATCCTGCAACGGGCTGGGCACATTTCCAACCTACGCTGTCAGGTGTCGTTCGAGCTGGTGTCCGGCGTGAAGTTTGCTGGCGCTGCCCGTGCCAAACCATCTATCCGCTACGTGGCCGATTTCGTTTATACCGAGAATGGTAAAGAGGTGATTGAAGACGTGAAGGGCGTTGAAACCCAAGAGTTCAAGATCAAGCGACACCTCATGCTGGCGCTGCTGGGCAAGGAAGTGCGGGTGCTGAAATGAGCCGGGCAGAAAGAGGATATGTGGCTGTGCCGGTCGAACTGCGGGATGCGGAAGAGTTGCTGGAGCGGTATGGCCGGTGGGCTCAAGACCGCTACCGTAAGCAACGCTGTGCCAGTGCCGAGGGTGGATACCAAGCACCGACCCTCGGACGTGATGAAGAGCGCCCCCTGTCTGCGCCATTGCCAGACTGGAATGCAATGCAGGTGCAGCGCGCATTGCAGGTGGTGCCGATGCAGTTTCGCCGTGTGCTGCACGCCTACTACATCCCACAGCGACTGCCGCATCACGCTATCCGTCGGCAACTCAAGATCACGTCTGGCACTTGGGAGCGCAGCAGGTTGGAAGGCCTTCGCCAGTTCTCGAACATCTACCGCTTGCGTTACTTGACATGATGATGCACAATCGCGCCATTACTCCGCGACACTGAGTCGTGTGCTTCGGTTGCCTCATGGCAGCCGGAGGCATGAGGAAAAGAAAAAAGCCCGCTGGCCTGTGCCTTGCGGGCTTTTGTGTTTTTGGTCGCAGCAACTGGATGATCCTGATGATCTATACCCGTGACAACGTGGCCCATAACACCAAGGTTTTTGATGTCATGGCGGGGCGATGGCTGGATCGTGTCATCAGTCTGGATACGGACACTGGTGTGGTGGTGTTTTGCGCATCACCGTTCAAGGTTGATTCACGCGGCCATGTTGAAACTATTGAACTGCGCTTCGATGCCATTCACGCGATCAGCGGTGGGGGCCGACGCCCAGTGTTATTCCACTGCTACCGGCATTCCCCGGTGCTGCGCTGATGAAGCTCACCACACTAAGGAGCAGTCTCCCGGTGCTGAACACCCAGCGCGTTCAAGTGCTGGATACCAAAGCAGGGGCCACGGAGCGCATTCGTGGACGGGGCTGGATGCGGCAGCGGGAACGCATCGGTTTGCGGGATCACTACAAGTGTGCTGCATGTGGTGCGATTCGCTCAGACCATGACGTTGATCACCGAATTCCGTTAGAGAAGGGCGGCAGTAACGACGACAGCAATCTGCAATTGTTGTGTTCTGGCCCAGATCGTTGCCATGCCAAGAAGACAGCGGCAGAGGCCAAGGCTAGGGCTGGCAGGGGGTGGGGGAGTTAAAAGTCTGGAGGCCTTGAAGCCGGAAACCGACCTGTCCTTTAGGCGCAGAAAATTTCCCCCGTCAGAAAAAATGTTAAAGCTTTAACATCCCTATGAAATAGCCCGGAAGCCGCGCCAGTATTGGGTTTGAGCCATTTTTCTAGGCAATTTTGATGTTAAAGGGATGTTAAAACCCTAGAGGAGTAAGCGATGGCGCTGACAGGCAAGAAACGGCTGTTCGCCGAAGCCCTGTTGGCTGGCAAATCGAACAAGCAAGCTGCGCTAGATGCTGGGTACAGCCCGGCGTCTGCATCTGCGGCTGGGTCGAGGCTGGCAAAAGACCAGGACGTGCTGGCTCACTTGGCGAGAAAAAAGGTCAAGCAGGAAAAATTGGCACAGGCTCCAGCACAGTCGGATGCGGATCAGCCGCCATCTTCGGGTGCCGAGGGGAGCAAATTCGACATTAGTTTGGCTGTGTCCCACCAGAATCCCAGAGCATTCTTGATGGCTGCGATGAATGACCTGGTGCTGGAACCAAAACTGCGCATTGACGCTGCCAAGGCGCTCATGCCTTTTGAGTTCGCCAAGAAGGGGGAAGGAGGCAAGAAAGAGCAACAAGCAGATGCCGCCAAGAAGGTGGCCAGCAAGTTTTCACAGGGAGCCTCCCCAAAACTTGTCGCCTCGGGCGGCAAATCCGTGTAACCGCCACTTAGGCGGTTTTTTTACGTCTGGACATTGATGCAATGGACAACTGCGTGCCCTGATTGGGCAAACCGATTGGTGCGAGAGCAGTCCATCATCCCGGCCCCAATCTTTCCCGACCATGCCGAACAGGCTTTGGGCATCTTCAAGGAGTTGAGGGTTGTTGATCTTCCGGGAAAACCCACATTTGGCGAGTGCTCCAAGCAGTGGGTGTTCGACTTTGTGCGAGCGATCTTCGGGGGCTACGATGTAGAGACTGGCAAGCAGTTGATCCGGGAGTATGGCCTGCTGATCAGCAAGAAGAACACCAAATCGACCATCGCAGCGGGGATCATGCTCACGGCGCTGATCCTCTGTTGGCGTGCTGAAGAGGAGCACCTGATCTTGGCACCCACCAAGGAGGTGGCAGATAACTCGTTCAAGCCAGCGGCCAGCATGATCCGTGCTGATGAGGAGTTGTCCGATCTGTTCCACATTCAGGATCACATTCGCACCATCACCCACCGAGTAAACCGCAACAGCCTAAAAGTGGTGGCGGCAGACACTGATACGGTGTCCGGGAAAAAAGCTGGCAAGGTGCTGGTGGATGAACTCTGGCTCTTTGGCAAACGCGCCAACGCAGAGGCCATGTTTCTTGAGGCCCTAGGGGGCCAGATTTCACGGGATGAAGGGTGGGTCATCTACCTGACGACCCAATCCGACGATCCGCCAGCTGGCGTATTCAAGGATCGCCTCAACTACTGGCGCGATGTGCGTGATGGCAAGGTCACTGACCTCAAGACGCTGGGCATTTTGTACGAGTTCCCACGGCAGATGCTGAAAACCAAAGGCTATCTGAACCCTGAAAACTTCTACATCACGAACCCGAACATCGGGCGGTCTGTCAGTGCGGAGTGGCTGGAAGATCAGCTCAGGAAGAATCTGTCAAAAACAGATGGAACCTCCCAACAGTTCTTGGCCAAGCACCTGAACGTCGAGATTGGGCTCGGCCTGCGCAGTGATCGCTGGGCTGGCGCTGACTTCTGGGAGGGGGCTGTGGAGCGGGTCACTCTGTCTGAACTGCTTGGCCGCAGCGAGGTAGTCACCGTAGGGGTTGACGGCGGTGGCCTAGATGACTTGTTGGGCTTGGCCTTGGTCGGACGCTGCAAAGACACAGGGGGCTGGTTGGCATGGTGCCGAGCATGGGCACATCCCAGTGTGCTTGAGCGGCGCAAGGAAATTGCCCCCCGGTTGCAAGACTTCGCCAAGGACGGGGACTTAGTGCTTGTGAATCAAATCGGGGATGACGTAGAGGAATTGGCATCCATCGTAGCCAGTGTCGAGGATTGTGGTCTGCTGAATATGGTGGGGGTAGACCCCGCCGGGGTTGGTGGTGTGCTGGAGGCGCTGATGGCGGCTGGCGTGCCCCAAGAAAAGATCATCGGCATCAGCCAAGGTTGGAAGTTGGGCGGGGCCATCAAGACCACTGAGCGCAAGCTGGCTGAGGGCGTTCTCAGGCACGGCGGCCAGCCGATGATGGCGTGGTGTGTCAGCAATGCAAAGGTCGAGCCCAAGGGCAACGCCATCCTCATCACAAAACAGGCCAGCGGGACGGCGAAGATTGACCCGCTGATGGCACTTTTCAATGCTGTGCAGTTGATGAGCCTCAATCCTGCTGCGCAGGGCGGATCATTCTGGGAGGACTCATGAAATTCTGGCCGTTTAGCCGCAAGTCAGGCCATGACGGGGCTGTCGATAATTCGCTGGACTTGTTCCGCAAGCTCTTTGGATGGATGGCTACGAAGAGTGGGATGTCGGTCAGCCACAAAACATCTTTGGAGGTTACCGCAGTTCTGGCCTGTGTCAGGGTGCTGGCCGAAGGGGTGGCCCAAGTGCCACTGAAGGTGTTTAAAACGAAAACGGTTGGCGAAGGCATGGACGAAGCCAAGAAACATCCGCTCTATCGTGTGCTGTACCGAAAGCCCAATGGCTGGATGACCAGCTTTGAGATGCGCGAGATGATGACCATGCACTGCGCACTGACGGGCAATGCCTATGCGTTCGTCAACCGGCTGCGGGGTGAGGTGCGGGAGTTGATTCCTATCAAAATGGGTTGTGTCACGGTAGAGCAGCAGGACAATTACTCGCTGGTGTATCGAGTCACAGCACCTAACGGTGAATCCAGACCTTTTCCTCCAGAAGCTATTTGGCATTGGCGTGGGCCAAGTTGGGATGGTGTCGTGGGTATGGACATTATCAATCTGGCCCGTGAGGCCATTGGGCTGGCGATGTCCACAGAAGAGTCTCATGCCCGGATGCAGCGCAACGGTGCGGCCATTGGTGGGGTCTACTCTGTAGAGGGCACGCTCAATAAGCAGCAGTATGAAGACCTGCGCAAATGGCTTGCCAAGAATTTTGACGGCATCGAAAACGTTGGCAAGACCAAGTTGCTCGACCGCAGCGCCAAGTTTTATCCGTCCACGATGACCGGGATGGATGCCCAGCTGCTGGAAACGCGCCGTCACCAGATCGAAGAGATATGCCGGGCCATGCGGGTGATGCCAATCATGGTGGGGTACTCCGATAAAGCGGCCACCTATGCCAGTGCTGAGCAAATGTTCTTGGCTCATGTGGTGCATACGTTGTCGCCCTGGTATGAGCGAATAGAGCAGTCTGCGGATTGCAATTTGCTCACAGATAAAGAGCTGGACGAGGGGTACTACATCAAGTTCAACGCAGCTGGCCTGATGCGCGGGTCTCACAAAGACCGGAGCGAATACTTCGCCAAGGCACTCGGAGCTGGAGGTTCTCCCGCTTGGATGACCCCAGACGAGGTGCGGGGGCTGGAAGAACTCAATCCAAAGGGCGGAGCGGCAGCAGAACTGCCTAAACCCACCAATGTTGGCGGTAGTGCTGCCACTCCTAAGGAAAAAATCAATGGAAAACCTGATTTGCAGCCTGCGTGAACTCAAATTCACAGCTTCAGACGAAAAGACGATGAGTTTTTCTGGCTACGGCGCGGTGTTTGGCAACGTGGACAGCTATGGCGATGTGATTGAGCCGGGCGCATTTTCCAAATTTCTGGCGGATGTGAAGTCTGGGGCCCAGCCGTGGCCAGCATTGCTGTCGCAGCACGGCGGCTGGCAGATGAGCGCCGAAGATTTGACCCCTATCGGCGTATGGACGGACTTGGCTGAGGATGGCCATGGACTGAAATTGTCGGGTGAATTGGCAGACATACCGCGTGGCCGGGATATGTACACGCTCATGAAGATGAGCCCGCGCCCAGCCATTGATGGCATGTCGATTGGCTACGTCGCCAAAGAATGGGAACCACGCAGCAAGCCTGAAGACCCGAAACGGCGTCTCAAGCGCATTGATCTCATTGAAATTTCTCTGGTCACTCGACCTGCAAATGGCAAGGCCCGTGTGTCCTCTGTCAAAGGCGAGATGACCGAACGCGACTTCGAACGATTGCTCACGCAGGGTGCTGGGCTGTCACGAAGCGAGGCTCAGGTGGTTATCAACCAGGGCTTTAAGAGCCTCATGGCTATGCGGGACGCTGGCGGTGAGTTGGCCGAGCTGGTTCAGGCCATCAAGGCCCGCGAGCAGCATCTACCACGCTGACCCCAACGTATCCATCCCCAACAGGGCCGCCACTAAGGCGGCTTTTTCATTTCTGAAAGGTAAACCCCGTGAAACTCACTCGTAAAAATCTGACACTTGGCCTCTTGGTTGGCATCGCTGTGCTCGCTGTATTGGCGTTGATGGGGCATCCCATGATTGACCCCGCAGCCTTGGCTGGCATCGGCATGGTGCCTATGGCAATGTCCGGCGAAATCAGCAGTGTGGTGGAAATCAAAAAGCTGATCGAAGACCAAGGCAAGGCTTGGGAGGAGTTCAAGAAGACCAATGATGAGCTGATCCAAGCCAAGGCCGATGGCAAGGCAGTAGCAGATCTGGAAACCAAGCTGGCCAAAATCAGCAAGGACATGGATCAACTGGCCCAGCTGAAATCCGAGTTTGATAAGCTGATGCTGGAACTGCAGCGCCCCGGTGCTGGCGGCAAAAAAGACAAAACCGACCTTGAGGCCGAGTGCAAAAGCTGGAATGCCATGCTACGCGCCGATTTCCAGTCCAAAGGCCGCCCTATCCCTGCTGAAATCTCGGTGGATGCGTACACCCAGTACAAGAGCGCATTTTTCAGCTTGGTGCGCCACGGCGACATCGAGCGCCTGACTGCTGATGAACGCAAGGCCATGTCTGCTGGCTCTGACCCTGACGGCGGCTATCTCCTCCCTGCCCCCACGGTGGGCCGCATGATCCAGAAGGTGCAAGAGCAGTCCCTGATGCGCCAACTCGCCACGGTGCAAACCATCAGCACCGATGCGGTCGAGGGCGTTGTGGATAACGACGAAGCGGATGCTGGCTGGGTATCTGAAATGGGCACCCGCAACGATACCGATACACCGCAAGTTGGTAAGTACCGCATCGAAGCGCATGAGATGTATGCCCAGCCCAAGGTCACGCAAAAGCTGATCGACGATGCTGCCACCGACATCGAGGCGTGGCTGGCCAACAAGGTGGGTACTAAATTTGCGCGGGTGGAAGGGGCGGCATTCTGGACGGGTGATGGCGTTGGTAAGCCACGCGGCTTGGCCGCTTACTCCACGGCGGCAACTGGTGACGATACGCGCCCATGGGGCACCTTCCAGCACATCATCACTGGGGCCAATAGCGATTTCCACACCACCAAGCTCGATCCCATTCAGGATCTGCAAGGTGCTTTCAAGGATCAGTACCTGCAAAACGCCCAGTTCGTTATGCGCCGTGAGGTGCGCACCAAAATGCGCAAGCTCAAAGGCTCTGATGACCGCTACTTGTGGGAGCCGTCCGTCCAAGCGGGTCAGCCAGATCGTCTTAATGGTTACCCAGTACGCATTGACCAATTCATGCCCGCATTGGCCGATGGTTCTCTGTCCCTAGCGTTTGGCGACTTCCGTGAGGCTTACCTCATCGTTGATCGCATTGGGGTTCGCACCCTGCGTGACCCGTACACCGCCAAGCCCTACGTTCGCTTCTACAGCACGCGGCGCACCGGTGGCGGTGCTATTAATTTTGAAGCCGTGAAGTTCCTGAAATTCGCTGCTGCCTAAGCCAAGGAAAAGCCATGTCTGATTTGAAAAGCTCTATTGCAACCGTGCTGGCGCTGGCCCCTGCTGTGCAATCTGCCTCGAAGGCGGATGCACCTATCGTAGACCTGCAAGGCGCAGGCTCTGCTACTGTGGTGATCAATACCGGGGCTATCGTTGGCGATGGTCTGTTTGTTGTCAAACTGGTGCATGGCAACGCTGCTGATCTGGCTGACGGCGTGGACGTAGCTGCGGACGACCTGCTGGGGGCATTCCCCGCATCGCTGGCCGCCGATACCGCCTATGCCGTGGGCTACCGTGGCAATAAACGCTATGTTCGCATGGTGATCACCAAGACCAGCGGCACTTCGGTAGCCGCTGGCGCTGTGCTGATCAAAGGCCATTTGTCTCTGTCGGGCAGCGTCTGACATGCTGCTGACCACAACCGTCACTGAACTGGGTCAGGAGCCTGTCACTGTCGATGAGGTGAAGGTCAGCGCCCGGATTGATAACGACATCACTGAGCTGGATGGTCACATCGCTACGTTGATCAAATCCGCCCGGCTAGTGGCCGAACATGAGTGTGAGCGGCTGTTCTTGCCATGCACGATGCGCCTAGGCTACGACGACTGGCCTACGGATATCTGGCCGCTACAGCTAGTCACTGAACTGGTGAAGGTTGAAACCTTGGATCTGGCGACTGGGTGGGCCGAAATGCCCGATTGGACGCTGGAGCGTGATGCGAACGGTACAACCAGAATCGTCTATGGTGGTGGCGCCTTGCCACCGCTACTGAAAGTGCCTGGTGTGCGTGTGCGGGTAACGGTGAATGTGGGCTGTCCAGAGAATGTCCGTGCATACATCATTGCTATGGTCTGCCACCAACTCACCAGTGCAGCTACATCGGGTAAGCCCAGTAACCCTCCTGCATATCTTTCTGGCCTGCTGGATCGTGAAAGACGATGGCTATGAACCGTGGTCAACGCAATCATCGAATCACTATCCAGCACCGAATTGACAGCAAAGACAACTGGGGCACACCACTGCCGCAGGCTTGGGAAGATGTGGTGAAGGTCTGGGCGGAGGTTGTCCATCAATCCGGTATCAGTGCCATTCGAGCTGGCGCTGAAACATCGACTGTGCGTGCATCCATCAGGATCGGCTGGCGTACAGGAATCACTGCGGGTATGCGTGCGCTTTACGCTGATCAAGCGTATGACATTGAGGCTGTGCTGCCTGACGCGACACGTCGGCACGTTGATCTCGTGTGCAAACTCATCGTAGGGCCGAAACCATGACAAAGAAGAAACTCACTGGTGCCAATACATTCAGTATGAAGGCTGATATGGGGGATTTGCAGGCCCTCATGAGCCAACTGCAAGAGGATGTCGCTCAGGCAGTCCGTCCAGCAGCACAGGCAGCAGCCCAAGTCTATCGGGATCACATGCTTGCTAACGTGCGGGCTATTGGTAAACAAAAAGGCAACCTTGAGTCGGCAATCTACCAAAAATACAGCCGTGAGCATTCACGCGAAGGTAAACGTGCCCAATACAACGTGTCTTGGAACCACAAAAAGGCCCCGCATGGTCACTGGCTGGAATACGGCTGGATACAACGGTATGAGGTGCGTCTGATCAATGGCCGCTGGAAGACCTTAGTACGACCCAATATGCGGGGTAAGCCTAAGCCTGGACGCCATGCAAGCCAAGCCGAAAAAGATGCCTACTATATGCCTCGCAAAGGCGGCCCCAAACAACACTTGGGGCGAGCTTTTGCCCGTCGTGCTGCAAGTAGTGCCACGCAGCCTGCAATGCAGGCCGCTGTTGATGAGCTGCATAGCCGCTTGGGTCGTAAGGAAAGATCGCAACGATGAGCCTAGAAGCCGACATGGTTGCTGTGTTGCACATCTGCTGCCCCCGTGTGACCGTAGGTGCTGCCCCCGTAGATACCGAGGTGCCCTATGTCACATGGCAGCACGTTGGCGGGCAGTCTCTGCGCTATCTGGACAACGCCGCAGCATCCACACGCAGCCCTGAAATCCAAATCAATGCGTGGGCGGCCACTCCCATGCAGGCGTTTGAACTGATCCAGCAGATCGAGGAGGCTCTTTGCGCTGCTCCAGCACTCGTTACCACAGTGCATGGGGAGCCCATATTGGCTTACGACGATGCTGATGTGGCCAGCGGGTATTTACAGACGTTCACCGTCTGTGGTGCCCGGTAGCCACAACACCACCGCTACCAGCGGTTTTTTTGCCCGTAGGGGCACCACCGACCCGCCAACACGGCGGGTTTTTCGTTTCTGAAAGGACTACACCATGGCTTCTCTCCCAGGTGGCAGCAAAATCGCTCTTGCCACTGAGTTCTCGGTCAAAAAGGCTGTGACCACTATCTCGAATGCTACCGAGGCCGTTTGCAGTTGTGACACCCACGGCCTGCAAGCGGGCGACATCATCATGCTGTACAGCGGCTGGGGCCGTATCGACAACAAACCATTCCGCGTCAAGGCTGTGACAGCTGACACTTTCACGCTGGAGGGTCAGCACGCCAACACTAGCGATACCAAGCAATTCTCTGCCGGTGGCGGTGCAGGTGCATTTGCCAAGGCAAACACTTGGGTCGATGTGCTGAAGATTCTGAAAGTGAACACCTCCGGCGGTGACGCGAAGAAATCCACGTTCCGCTACCTTGACTCTGAAAACGAGCTGGAAATCAACGACGGTTTCAGTGCTGTTTCGCGGCAGTTGGACGTTGATGCTGACGCCCTCGAAACAGCGGGCTACGCCGCATTGGTGAGCCTGACCGCCAGTGGTGCCGACACCATCCAGCGCGTCACGCTGAAAAACGGTGCGACAAGCTATCTGGCTTGCACCGTGGCCTTCAATGAAGAAGTCAAGATGCAAGACGGCCAAGTCAATGCAGTGAGTGCCGTGTTCTCTGGCAAATCCCGCTCCACCCGCTACGCCTCCTGATCGCCCCCCTACCGATGCTGCCACGGCAATCCCGCTGTGCGCAGCTATTTCCCATTTCTCTCCCGTTTTTGAAAGATCAACATGACTACCACCGCTAAAAAGAAGCCTGCTGCATTCATTTTGGGCAAGCGCCCCGAAACCATCCCAGCGACTGTGCAACTGACCCTGCCCACCGGCGAGATCCACGCCATTGAATGCAAGTTCAAATACCGCACGCGCACCGAATTTGGTCAGCTCTGGGACTCGCTGAGCAAGCCCAAGCCCCAAGCGCCTGCCCCTGATGCTGGTCAAGATCAACAGGAACAGCCTGTGGCCCCGCCAGAACAGGTCACTTTTACGGCAGCTCTCGACGACGCCAATCGCATCAATGTGGATCACACGTTGCAGTTCTTGGCTGGCTGGAATCTCGAATATGACTTGACCCCTGAAAACCTCGGTCAACTGTTTGACGAAGTCCCAGCGGCGGCCTCTGAGCTGTTTGAAGCGTATCGCGCCGCCATGGTGCATGGCCGCTTGGGAAACTAAGCGCCGCTGCGGTTGCATTTTTCCGGCCTAGCCCAGAGGTTGCAGAGGGTTTTATGCCAGAGGACTACTGGGAAGACTCGGTAGAGGTTTGGCCGGAAAACTGGCCTGTGCTGCATCTTTTTGTAGGTATGCAGACGCAGTGGAACTGGGCAGTGGGCTTTGGCGGTGGGGGGCGTGTAGGCCTGCGCTATGAGGCCCTGTATCCGCAGCTAGATCGCCTGACCGGAGGCGATCAATCGGAATGGGATGTGCTGTTTGCAGATGTGCAGCACATGGAGATGGCGGTGCTAAACCAACCCCGTTCTTAGCGCCGCAATGTGTTTTCGGCCCGCTGATGCGGGCTTTTCTTTTGGGCTCCAGTTATGTCTCAAGATCGTAAATTCGGTATTGCTATTACTGCAGAGGATCAAGCCAGTGGCACTATCCAGAATGTGCAGTCCAATGCTGAAATCATGGCCGCGAAGGTGGAGCAATCCGGCACCAAAGCAGCAGCTGGCCTCAATCGCATCGGAGACGCTGCGGACAAAGTCACTGATGCTCTGGCTGCTACTGGCAAGGAGGCCAGCCAGACGGCTGGTAGCCTAGGTGGCCTAGGAACTGGTGCCGATGCAGCCAGCCAGGGCGTAGAGCGTGCATCTCGCAACATGATTGCAGCCATCCAGCGGGCTACGGCAGAGCTGGAGGCGGGCAAAAAAGGCACCGCCAACTATTTTGAAGCCATCGCACGCCAGCGTGGGGTTGGCAGCGATGTGCTGGAGCCATATCTGGCCCAGTTGCGCAAAGCGGAGGATGCACACAAGGCCGTGGCCCGCAGCACGCAAAACACTGGGGCATCTGCCGCACAAATGGCGGCTGAGGTTACGCGCAACTTAGGTGGAATTGATCAATCCAGTATTGCCACTGCTGCCCACATGGATCGGTTGAGCTTGTCGCTGGGTGGTGTCGTTGCTGCTGGCGCTGGCCTTGGTGTGGTGACCAAGCTGATTGGCGGTATTGCCGACGCTGTAACCAAGCTGCCACGCGAGGGCTTCAACTTTGCCAAGGATCTGGAAGTGTCCGCAGTGGGCATGGCCGGGGTTATTGGCTCTGTGGCAACTCTTGGTGGTGAGCAGGTCAAATACAACCAAGCTCTGTCTATTTCCAAGGACATGATCCTCAAGCTCAACGACGATGCGTTGCGCACGGCTGCGAGTAGCAAGGAATTGGTCTCTACTTTTCAGGCGCTGCTGGCCCCCGGCTTGGCAGCGGGTATGGGGCTAGAACAGATCCGCGAACTGACAGTGGTGGGGGCCAATGCCGTCAAGTCGATGGGGCTGGGGTCAAACCAACTGGTACAAGAACTGCGCGATCTCGTGGCTGGGGGCATCACTGCATCCAGTTCTACGCTGGCAACGGCATTGGGCCTGAAAGATGAAGATATTTCCAAGGCCAAAGCAAGTTCAGAAGGCCTGTTTGCATTTTTGATCGACAAGCTCAAGGGATTTGAGGCCTCTTCTGAGGCATACGGCCAAACGCTACAAGGAAAGCTGGATCAACTTCAAGAGGGTGCTATCCGTGTTGCTGCCGCTGGCATGGATCCACTCACAGCTGCAATCGGTACAGCAGCTGGAGAGATGTCTGGGTTGTTCGTGACAATTGACGAGTCGAAGAACATCCAGATCAACCCACAACTGGTAGCAGGCTTGCAGGACATCTCCAGCAGCGTTGTTGCTGGAGCAGGCGTCATGAAAACGGGTATCACCACGCTGTGGGAATACCGCGATGCCATCCAACTCATGGTTGCTGCATGGGCTGCATACAAGGTGGGCAGCATTGCGTCCGACTTGGCTACCACAGCATCGGCCATCATCACAAAAACAGAGGCATCTCGCCTTGCCGCAGTGCAATCTGCTGCTGAAGCGGCTGCCAATGAAACGGTTGTTATGACCTCCCGGCAGAAAACCGTGGCCTATATTGCTGAGTTGGAAGCCAATGTCGCCCGCACGGGCGCTATGGCCGCAGCGACCGCTACGTCACTGGGAAGTACTGCTGCTACTGAGGCTCATGCCGTTGCTGTCCGCCAATTGGCCGCCGCTCAAGATGCAGCAAGCTCTTCTGGACGAACGATGAGCGCGGTAATGGGGGCATTGGGCGGCACTGTAGGTATCACCGTTGCCGCCATTGCTGGATTGGTAATGTGGTATCGGAGTGCCGCTGGTGCCGCAGACGATGCCGCTGCATCAGCTATGCGCTACAAGCGTGCGATGGATGCTGGGTTTGATGGGAAGCGGGTGGAGGCTGGGGATATTGCTGCCATGCAAGCCTACGCGCAAAAGTTGCGTGAGGTGCGCGATAGTTCTATTTTGGCTGGTGGGGCTATTCGCACCTACTACAACGCGCAAGGCGAGCTGACATATGGCAAAGCTAGCGAACTGAATATTGCACTTGCCAATGTAGAAGCGGATATTGACAAGCTCCAAAAATCGAATGCTGGGCTTGCTACCAGTACAACCACTTTGGGGCAAAGCGCAGAATCCGCTGAGAACGCATGGAAAAAGCTCACTGAGCACGCCAAGACTGCCACCAACATCCAAAACAAGTACAAGGAATCTCTAGAGGCATCTCAACGGGCTTTCAAGACTCTGGAGAAAGAGACCCAAAACAGTACAAAACTCACTGAAGACCAAAAGACAGACAAGCTCAATAAGGCCGTCCAAGCCCAAGCCGAGTATGAAAAGGCGATTGCGAAAGAGCGTGATGAAGCCATCAAGCACCTGGCCGACAAAGGTTCTGCCGCCGCCGCCAAACGCCAGCAAACTGCCGACAATGAACTGGCCCAGCTCAAGGCCCGTCTGGACTCGGTGCGGGACATAGGCCGCCAGCTCACAGCGCAGTTGCAAGCAGAAGGCACTGGTGTGCCCTATCAAAAACAGACGGAGGGCGAACGCGAGGCAGCAAAATTCACTGGGTTGGCCAATGCACAGCGCGACAAAAAAGTTGCGACACTGTATTTGGAAAAAGCTGCTCTGGCCCAACAGCGCGGGGAACAAGAAAAAGCCAATAAGGTCATGGAAGACGCGATTGCTGTCCAGCAAAAGCAAGTCGCTTCCATTCAGCAGCGCATCCAGTCGTTGATCAAGGAGGCCGAGAATCTTGAGGCTGCTAATGCGGTCTATGGCAAGTCTGAAGCTGCCATTGAAGCCCTGAATGCGCAACGTGCCCAAGATGCAGTGGGCATTGCGATGAGTCTCGGTGACTCCCAGCAACTTATCGACCAACTCACTGAGGAATGGAAGGCCACAGTCAGGCTGAACGCAGCCAAAGCCGAAAGTCGGTACAAGAAATCAGATGAAGCCTTGGATGCGGGCATTGTGACTGCCAAGGCCCAAGCTGCGCTCTATGAGGATGAATACCGATTGATCGGCCTGAGTGCTGTAGAGCGGGCCAAGATCGTGGCTTTGCGCAAAGTCGAGGTAGATCTCGCGAAAGAGCTGGACAAGATTAATCGCTCTGGATTCGATGATAAGAAAAAGGCTGAACAACGAGCAAAGGCAGAAGAAAAGGCGGAGATTGAGCGCAGCACGGCAGTCAACAAAGTGCTGCAAGACGATTTCTTCCGCACCAGTGGTCAAATTGAAACGTCCTTAACCGACGCATTGATGCGAGGGTTTGGGCGCGGCGAGTCTTTTGCCCAAAGTCTTGCTGACGAAGCTGAGCGTGTTTTTGAGTCGATGGTGCTGCAGCCCACTTTTGCCGCTGCATCTAGGCCAGTGGCTGGGGCCATTACGAATGCCATCGGGTCGTTTGGCAACCCAGCAACTGGTCAGGCCGGTAGTGGTATTTTGGGATCAGTGGCATCTAGCGCCATCGGTACGGCCATAACCAGCGGCTTTGCAGAGGTAGCTGCGGGCTATAGCGGGGCAACCATTGCAGCCAGTATGGTCGGCCCCAGCGCAACGGCCGTCACCGGGTTATCCGGCCTTGGTTCATCGTTGGCAGCCATTCCTGGGTGGGGTTGGGCATTAGCCGGTGTCGGCGCCCTATTAGCTGGCGGTATTGGCCGCTCTATCGGTGAAGTTCACAGCGGTGGCATCTACTCGACCAGCAGCCCTGCCAACATGGACACGGCCATGCGCGTCACGCAGAACGACAGTGCGGCTGCTCGTGACCTTGTTGATCGTGCGAATGAAGCCATTAGCAAGCCACTCGAGAAAGTTGGCCAGGGGCTTGTCAAGACGTTTGACGACCTGGCCAAGATGCTCGGCACAGCCAGTGACCAGTTCGACCTGACGCTTGGTTTTGCTGCGGATTTGAGCGGCAAGAGCAAAGACAAGAGCGCATTTGGCTACTTTGACCTGATCGACAAAGCCACTGGCGACACGCTGGCCAGCTACAAAAACCGCAATCTGGGCGAGAACAGCAGCGAGGCGATGACCAAGCTGACCAATGACGCCAGCCGGGCCATGCTGGACGCGCTTGCCAAGGCCAACATTCCGGCATGGGCAGAGCACGCGCTGGAAAAACTGGCGGGTCTTGACGGCTTGGATGCACTTGCCCAGTTTGCCGCTTGGCCCAAGACGCTGCTCACCCAGTTTGGGGCTGACCGCGACAGCTTGGTGCAGAAATTCGCTGAGGGCCTTGCAACGACTGACGCGGCCACCGCAGGCCAGAACGTGGCGCTCTCGCTGGTTTCCAGCATTGAGCAAACCGTAATGACCGCCGGTGCTGGCCAGATTTTCGATACCGTCAACGTGGGCATCATCACCCCCATGCTAGATGCCCTAGCCACGGGTGCCAGCGTGTCTGAGGCACTGTCGCAATCAAGCATTGACGCTGTGGTGCAAAAGGCCACGGCGCAGGCTCAGGCGCTCAATGCGATTTTCACGAACGTGGATTTCAAGGCGGCGCTGGATCAGATCAAAACCACGGTGGGCTCAGCTTTGGGCAGTGCTGGTGCGGCGATGGACTACCAGCCCACATACTGGAAGCCCGATGTCAACAAAGCAAAGGAGGAGCAGCAAAGCGCAGCAGAGAAAGCCGCAGAAGACCTTGCAAAACGAATCAAAGACGCCCTAGATGGCCTCAAAACCGATGGCCTGAGTCTACAAATTGAGCTGCTGCGCGCCCAAGGCAATGACACTGCCGCTGCCCTGATGGAGCTGAACAAGGCCACCGAGGGCTGGGATGCCGCAAATCGGGAGCTGTACAGTCTGCAATTGGCGCAAAACAATGCGCTCAAAGAGCAGATCCGCGCCCAGCAGAACCTCAACGCCCTGCGCAGCGATGCAGCTGCGCTGGCGATTGACCTACTGCGCGCACAGGGCAACGAATCTGCGGCGCTACGGGCAGAACGCGAGTTGGCAATCAAGGGTTGGACTGACCTCGAAATTGCCCAGTACGACGTCAACGCCGCTACCCGTGCCCAAATTCAGGCCACCACGGACCTCAAAACGGCGATGGAGGCGCTGGTGGGCACGGCGGACAGCCTAGCCGAAAAATTCTTGACGCCAGAGGCGTTAGGCCAGTACCGTGTGCAGCGCATTACTGACCAGCTCAACAATCCGGCGCTGGGTATCGGTGTTGATTTCAGTGCGAAAGTTCTGGATTCGATTGGCGTTGAAGACATCAAAACCGCCGTGCTGGCCTTTGTGCAGTCGGATGCGGGGCCACAGGCCAAGAACGCGGTTTTGCAGTTTGGGGGCAGCCTCATTGATCTCAAACTGCAAGCACAGGCCGCTGCGGATGCCGTGGCAGCCACACGCACGGGGGCCGACATCAAGCTGCTCCAAGCCCAAGGCAAGGAGCAAGAGGCGCTGGTGTTGCAGCGTGAGCTGGACATCCGTGGCATGACCGCTGCACAGGTGGCCGTCTACGACTATGCCCGCGCCATCGACCAGCAAATCACGGCGATGCAAGAGGCCACGGCAGTGGCGGCTACCCGCACTGGGGCCGACATCAAGTTGCTGCAGGCCCAAGGGGATGCGCAAGGGGCGTTGGCACTGCAACGTGAGCTGGACATCCACGGCATGACAGCGGCGCAAGTGGCGGCCTATGACTACGCCCATGCCATTGATGCCCAAGTCGCAGCCATGCAGCAGCGCCAAGGCTTGGAGCAGTCCATCGCGCAAGCCTTGGGCCAAACGGCCCTTCTGCGTGAGCGTGAGCTGGCAGCACTGGATGCCAGTAACCGGCCACTGCAAATGCGGTTGTACGCCCTCACGGACGCGGCCACTGCGATGGATGCGGCCATGTCGGGGGTGCAACGGGCTGTCGATGCTGACAAAAACCAGATCAGCAAAGCTGCTGCGGCGCAGATTGAGGCGCTGCGCACAGGCATGGATGCGGGGGCCAAAGCGATTACGGAGGCCCAAGGGCAGGTCAACACGCTGACGGGACTGTTTGGCACCATTACGGACGCGGTCAAGAGCCTGCGCGGTGGTGTCAATGCAGAGGCGGATTTGCTACAGGCCCGCAGCTATATCGACATGTCGCTCTCGCTGGCCAAAGCGGGCACGCTGCCTGATGCTGCAAAGCTGCGGGATGCGATCAGTGCTGTCAGCAAAGACAACATGGATGGCTATGCCACCGTGGCAGATTTTGAGTTCGCGCAACTCGTGCAAGCGGGCAGGTTGGACGAATTGGGCAGCCTAGTCGATGCACAGAAATCTGTGCAGGAACTGCAGCTCGATAGCCTGACCAATGCCAACAAGTTGGCCCAAGACCAGATCAGTGCGATTGAGAAAGCCCGCGATGCACAGCTGGCTGCACTGGACGAGCAGCTCAAATCGGCCCAAGATCAGGTCAGCGTTGCTAAAGGTATCGACATCAGCGTGCACTCAGTTGCAGCCGCTATGGGGTCACTCAATGCGTCCATTGCTGGGTTGACGGCAGCCCGTGCTGCTGCATCCTCGGCCATGCCCAGTGCCAGCGGGGCAGGAGGTGGAACGACGGGTAGCTACACAGATTCGGGTGCTATCGCAGACCATAAAAATTTTGCAATTCCCGCTTCATTGTTAGAACACGCAAGCAATGTGACGGGCGATCTCACACCAGTGCATGAATACGCAGTTGCACATGGATTGACCAGTGCAGATGTTGCTGCAGTTGCACAGCAACTGGGGTACTCCAATACAGACACCAGCGACATTTTGGCCTGGGCTGCTTCTAACGGGCTGCCTGCGTTTGTTGCTGGTGGCCATCACGTAGGGGGCTTGCGGCTGGTGGGTGAACGAGGGCCAGAAATCGAGGCCACCGGCCCGGCTCGCTACTGGTCTGCACTGGATACCCAGCAGATATTGGGCGGTGCTGGCAACAGCGCCCGGCTAGAGCAGCTCTTTGAGCAGCTTTTGGCACGAATTGAAAGGCTGGAACAGCAGGGGGACGATGCCAAAGTGGCCCGTGCTGAGCTACTCAAGCTCTGGGATCAGGTCACGGAGGGCGGCAACGCTATGCGTGCCGACATTGTGGCCACATCTGTTTGAGGATTTTTGATGGCTTACTACATTGATCCGATAGAGACAACGGAGGCTCAACTCTTGTCTGGGCCTGCGGAAGACCCGACCCCAGCCTGGACGGCTGCAACCTACGCTGTAGGCGAGGAAAGGCACGTTGCAGCGGCACACCGGGTCTATCGCTGTGCTGTTGCAGGTGACAAGACGATCAGCCCAGAAGCTGACCCAACTGGCTGGAATGATATGAGGCCGACACAACGCTGGGCTCCATTCGACGTGTACACCTCGACCGCCATTACGGCTACCACCGACATCACCTACCAGCTCAAAAGTCGGTTTGTGAATGCTGTGGTGCTGTACGGACTGCGAGGCAAAACGGTCACGCTGACGATTACGGCCAATGGTGTCGTGCTCTACAGCAAAACCGTGCGCTTGCAATATCCGGCGCGCGGCTACTGGGACTACGGCTACGGCCAGCGTCGCAGCCGTACATCGCTGATTTTCACGGGCTTGCCAATCCACAAGGATGCGGAAATCAGCGTCACGGTTGCCGCCAGCGGCACCAGTACACGGGCCATAGGCATGCTGATACGTGGCAAGTTGACCGCCCTGCACGGCCGTGGTGGTTTTGGCGGCACGCAGACAGACGCAATGGTAGACCCCCGCAGTTTCACGTACAGAAAAACTGAAGCCGACGGCACCTACAAGATCGTTCCGCGCGGCAGCGCGAAGAACCTGTCGTTCACCGTACTGATGGAGCGATCCCAAGCGGATCGATGTGTACAAGAGCTAGAGCTTTTATTGAACCGGCCTGTGTGCTGGATTTTGAGCCTAAAGCCCGGTTTTACCGGGCTTTGTGCTTTTGGCTTCGCAACGAAATCCCCCCTGCGCTATCGCTATGAAACGGCGATATGCGACTTAACCGTGGAAGGAAATATTTGATGGCAACTGCACCAATCTCAATTGGCCCTGCACCTGTGGTGCCGGATGCAAGCAAAGCAGAAGCGGATTTTGATGCCGACTATGAGGAGCGCATGAGATGGGAAGGGGAGGTGATGGTACCGGGCATCAATGCACTAGCCACCAACGTCTACACCAATGCGCTGGCAGTTGCAGAAGATGCAACCGCTGCACAAGCAGCAGCTGGCCAAGCTGGGCTACATGCCAGTGCGGCTGGAACTGCTGCTGTAGAGGCGATAAATAGTGCCTCTGCTGCTGCTGTATCAGCAGCAGAGGCTAGATATGTAACACGCCTGTACTTGGGCCCGCTGAATTCAGACCCGGCGACTGGCTCCGGTGGAGCTCCACTTGTTGACGGGAATTGGTACATTAACTTAGTCTCTGGATTCATTCGCTGTTATACCAATTCTGCTGGTTGGGTACACGGAGTTACAGGAGTATCTGGCGTTAGTACAGTTAACGGGCAGACTGGCAATGTAACAACCGTCACCAGCATTAATGGATTGACTGGGTTAGTAATAGCACCAACTCAGGCAGAGGCAGAAGCGGGCATAGAAAACACTAAGCCGATGACATCGCTTCGCACGTCTCAGGCAATTGCGAAGTCAATCACCGGAAGCCTATTGCGAATTACTGTAATTACAGCCAGTAGCACATGGACAAGAGGCCAAGGCACAAAAAAGGTGCGTATTCGGCTTGTTGGTGGTGGAGGCGCTGGTGGGGGTGTTGGGGGCGCTAGTGGAACGATTGGTGGTAGTGGAGCGGGAGCTGGTTATGCAGAAACTCTGTTAGATGTTTCTGCAATATCTACAGTCGCTGTAATTATTGGGGCGGGCGGTGCTGCTACGGCGACTGACGGCGGCAATGGTGGAACTACATCATTTGGTTCGTATTGCGCAGCTACGGGAGGAATGGGGGGATTGCAAGCCAATGGAGGAGGACTTTCTGGCTCTGTCGGTGGATATGGAACTATCGGACAAATTCTGATTGGAGGCGAACCGGGAATGACAAACGGCAGTAGCACATATCCAGTAAACAGCAGCTTTCCTGGCGGGAATTCTCTTCTGGGTTTTGGTGGTGCTCCAAATCGTAATGGAGCAGGTTTAGCACCAGCGTATGGTTATGGTGGTGGAGGTAGTGGTGCCCACTCACTTGGTAATGGTGCCAGCGGTGGGCCGGGCAAATCGGGGGTTTGTATAGTCGAGGAGTATGCATAATGCGCTACGCTATCGTTAATAATGGATTTGTTGTTAATGTTGTCGAATCAGATGAATTTCATGCCGCTGAATGCAGATGGATTCCATCGGGCACAGCGTCAATTGGCGACATTTACGATGGTAGTAAATTTACAAAGCCTACCAAATCAGTGCTGTTTGCTGACTTAGTAGAAGCAGCTCGTGCAGCACTATTTAATGAGTACAACGCTCGTGTTCAAACCTTGGCCTCAGGGTACTCACAATACGAACGCGAAAGCTGGCCCATACAGACCGCAGAAGCCACCGCCTATACCACCGACCCCCAAGCTGTGACGCCGTGGCTGGATGCAGCCAGCGCAGCCCGTGGTATCGACAAAGCTGAACTGGCGGCCCGTGTGCTCACAATGGATACGGCATATCGGCAGATCCACGGCGCGCTCACCGGGCACCGGCAGAAGCTGTGGGATCAGATTGCTGTGGCGCAGACGGCTGAGGACATTGCGGCTATTGATGTGACTGTGGGCTGGCCAGCATTAAAGCGCAGCTTTTGACTTTGGCCGGGGGCGTCAAGACCCGGCTGATTCTGCTGGCCTTGATCCCATTGTTTTTGGCCGCTGATGTCCTCTGGTGGGCGCGCTACCTGTGGTCGGTGGTGTTTTCAACGTACAGGGCATGGAAGCTGGCCATATCCAAAGACCAGAACGCGAACACCGCCTTCAACGGCAGCGAAGACGAAACGGTCAGCAGCCGCGCCGCACGGGCACGCGATCAGGGATCGCGCTGGGGCTGCATCTTGTGCCGCCTACTGGATGCCATCGACCCCGACCACTGCAACAAATCCAAGGGGACATAGATGCCCCAGACCACTCCCCCACCACCCGGCCTCGCCGGGTTTTTTTATGCCTGAGAGGAGGCAATATGCAAGACGATTTCGGTAACCAACTGCCCGCGAGTGCGGTATTCCAGCGTTTAGTCGAGGGCGACAAGCGAATGGGCAATATCGAATCTGATGTCGCAGCGACCCGGAAAGATCAACATGAGCTGCGGATGCAGATCACCGATCTGCTGGAGTTTTTTGAAGCGATGCAAGGGGCCTTCAAAGTTCTGAACTGGGTTGGGACATTGGCACGGCCTGTGGCAGCCATCATTGCGCTGTGCGTGACACTGGCTGGGGCATGGAGTGCCATGCGTGGGGTGAAAGGATGAACGAGCTGCTGAAAAAACGCCTGTTGGCCGTTAGCACCAGTGGTGCGATTGCAGTAGCAGCAGCACTAGGGGCGTGGTATGAAGGTGATGGCCCAACAGTTACCCAACCCGATGGCACGGTGCTGTATCGTGTCTATTTAGACCCCGTAGGCATCCCGACGGTGTGCCGGGGGGTAACGGGGTCTGATGTAGTGCGTGGCAGGCTCTACACAGCAACAGAGTGCCGGGTGCTGGAGCAAAAGCATCTGGCACGCGCCGAAGCTAGCGCCCGGCGTTTGATTGCTGGGTACGACCAACTCAACCAGTGGCAAAAAGGTGCACTGATTGACTGGCTCTACAACGTGGGCGAGACCAAAGCCCGCGAATCGACGTTGCGGCGCAAATTTGCAGTGGGTGATCTGGATGGGGGCTGTAACGAGCTGGTCAAATGGGTCAAAGGCCGCGTCAAGGGTGAGCTGGTGACCCTGCCAGGCCTAGTTGATCGCCGTGGCGCTACGCAGGAGCTATGCCTGCACTGGGGCCACCCCGGCTATCCCAGAGACCCAGCATGAGTCTATTCACCCACTTGATTATGGCCAGCGTGGCTGCTGCCGCCGTTTGGACGTTTCAAGACGCCCGGATGGATGCCACCGTGGCTGATGCCCGGCTGGCTGGTATGGAAGAAAAGCTACAAGCCCAGACTCAGGGCCGTGCTAATGAACGCGCAATCAGCAAAACTTACATAGAGGCTCTCAATGTCGCACGCACCCGTGAAGCTGCACTTCATACGGATCTTCGCCACCTGCACGCTGTTTCTGACAGCCTGCGCGAACAAAACGCCAACACAGCCCGCCAACTTGCCGCAGCTCCCCCCGCCGCCGTCCTTGAGTACGCCGCTGCCCTCGGCACCGTATTCGACGACTGCCGTGCAGCGTATGCAGGCATGGTCGAAAAAGCTGATGGGCACGCAAGTGATGTCAGAACCATCACCCAAGCTTGGCCTGTGATTACCGCAGCCCCAACGAGGCTACCTTGAGCCTCAATCTGCGGCGAACCTGTTTCAATTTCTCACAAAAAATCACTAGCTAGATGCCCACATGATGCAGTAGCGACAGTCAAACATGGGGATCGGTGTGAAGTGGGTGTGATTTCGGTGTGAATTTCAGGACAACTCAAGGCAATCTATGGGCAAAAAAACGCCAGACTAGAGGGACACTCATTGTCTGGCGTTGTCTTGTGTGGTGGAGCTGGGGGGAATTGAACCCCCGTCCGCAAGCCTTCTTTGGGCAGATCTACATGTTTAGCGGTCTGTTTTGGATCTTACATTCGGTGCCGCGCAGTCGCACGCTACACCAAATGCCAGTACCCTTAAATCTTGTTTTGCACCAAGGTACCCGATGCAAAACCAGCTAATGTAAATTACCTTGCAGCCTGGAGATCTTACGACCCCCTTGCCCAGCCCACTAGCGTGCTGTTGCAAGGCTCACCGGATTTAAGCGGCGAGTGCGAAACGTTCGTCGTTTGCAGTTAGTTTGTTGAATGCAGATTTACGAGCGCCAATCAAGCTCGACATGCACCACACCAATTCCGAACCCACGTCGAAACCAGGGCAGCCCCTATCCCTCATTCTAGGCCAGATTCAAATATTGCAACAGTCCCTGTGGAGAATTAACCACGGCATGAGCCCCCCATTGTTGGGCATCAGCTTGGTTGCTCAAATAACCATAGGTGGCCGCCACTGTGCCCATACCAGCAGCCAGTCCTGCCACAATGTCGCGTGCATCGTCACCCACGTAAATACAATCACAAGCTTGTACCCCGAGCTGTTGTGCGGCATAGAGTAGAGGGGCTGGATGGGGTTTTGCATGGGCTGTGGTGTCACCACTGACCACTGTTGCCGCTGTTTGAAATAGAGGCAGGGACTGCACTAAAGGGGTGGTAAAGCGGGCTATCTTGTTTGTCACTACACCCCAAGGCAGCTGGTGCGTTTGTAAGCGGGCTATCAACTCGGGAACGCCTGTGAAAACGGTTGTGTTTTGGGTGAGGCGTGCTGCGTAGTTTTGGAAAAATTCCTCACGCATTTGCACAAAGTCGGCATCGTCTGGTGTGATGCCAAAGGCTTCGGCTAGCAGGCCGCGTGCCCCAGCACCTGCCATCGGTCGATAACGTTGTGCTGGTAATGAAGGCAAACCCCGGTCAGTGCGCATTTTGTCAGCAGCAGCCCCTAAGTCTGGGGCACTGTCGATCAGAGTACCATCCAAATCGAACAAGACGGCTTTTACGTTCTTGAACATAGTGATCGATGGCATCAGCTTATCCGACGGGTAGCAATAAGATAATTGACGCTAGTGTCGTTGCTGAGCCAGTAACGTTGAGTCAAGGGGTTGTATTGCAGACCACGGGTGTGCAGTACGTCTAGCTGAGCAGCACGGCAGTGGGCTGCTAGCTCACTGGGACGAATAAATTTGGCGTATTCGTGAGTGCCTTTGGGTAGCATGTTCAGTATGTATTCTGCCCCCACAATTGCCAATAAAAACGCTTTGGTATTGCGGTTGATGGTAGAAAAAAATACCCAGCCCCCTGGTTTCACCAGCTGCGCACAAGCATGCCCAATGGATTGGGGATCGGGCACATGTTCCATCATTTCCATACAGGTAACGACATCGAAAGTGCTGGGTGCTTCTTCTGCCAAGGCTTCAGCACTGATTTCGCGGTAGTTGACATTTGGGGTTTGTGCTTCTAACGCATGCAATTGCGCTACCCGTAGGGATTTGGTTGCCAAATCAATGCCTACTACCTCTGCCCCTTTGCGGGCCATCGCATCAGCCAAAATGCCACCGCCACAACCCACATCTAGCACACGTTGGCCGTGCAGAGGAGTCAAACTATTGATCCAATCTAAGCGCAATGGATTGATTTGGTGTAGTGGGCGAAACTCGCTCTCTGTATCCCACCAGCGGTGGGCCAGGTCAGAAAACTTGGCCAATTCAGCCAGATCAACGTTCTCGGTGTGGTGGTTCATGGAGTGATTCTCTAGCAAAGCAGGGCAGGAGTATGCTGCCGACCATAAAAAAAGCCCCGCGTGCGGGGCTTTTTTACAGCAATCGGTAGGATTACTGAGCGGGACGGGTACCGACCACTTCGATTTCCACGCGGCGGTTCTTGGCGCGGCCATCTTTGGTCTTGTTGTCAGCGACGGGTTGCTTTTCGCCCTTGCCTTCAGTGTAAACGCGGTTCTTCTCGATGCCCTTAGACACCAGATATGCCTTCACGGCTTCAGAGCGGCGGATAGACAGCTTTTGGTTATAGGCATCCGAACCCACGGAGTCTGTGTGACCCACAGCGATGATGACTTCCAGGTTGACGCTCTTGACCTTGGCAATCAGTTCATCCAGCTTGGCCTTACCAGCGGGCTTGAGCACAGCCTTGTCAAAGTCGAAGAAGGCGTCGGCAGCATAAGTGACTTTGCTGGCTACGGCAGGAGCAGTGGTTGCGGCAGCGGGTGCTGCAGGTGCGGCGGGAGCCGCAGCAGGTGCGGGAGCAGGTGCGGGAGCAGGTGCAGCCAAAGCACCATCGCAACCTGGAGCAGCTGTAGCGGGTGTCCAGTTGGCATCGCGCCAGCACAGTTCATTGCTGCCGTTTTTCCAAACCAGATCACCAGAGCCGTTTTTCCAGTTGTCTACAGTTTGTGCGCCAGCGGCGGTTGCAAGCGCTGCAGAGGCAAACAACATCGCCACTTTGTTCAGTTTTTTCATGGGTTCTCCTCTTGGGGAAAAAGCCGCAGCCGCGCTGCGTATCAATGACGTCGTCGGTGACCACCACCAAAAACGTTATTTTGATTGTGCCATACGCAACACGGCACAAACGTCCCGGTAGCCTAGTGACCGCAGTACGGGCCTGCATTTGAATGCATGTGTTGCGCAGTTGCTACAACGGCTTGGCCCTAAAATGGGTGTCCATTGCTGTCCTTGCTCTTGTCATGACCCAGTTTGCCAAAGAAACCCTGCCCATCAGCCTAGAAGAAGAAATGCGGCGCAGTTATCTCGATTACGCCATGAGCGTGATTGTGGGGCGGGCCTTGCCAGATGCGCGAGATGGCCTGAAGCCGGTGCATCGCCGGGTGCTGTTTGCCATGCATGAGTTGAACAACGACTGGAATCGGCCCTACAAAAAGTCGGCGCGTATTGTCGGGGATGTGATTGGTAAATACCATCCCCACGGCGACAGTGCTGTTTACGACACGATTGTGCGGATGGCGCAGGATTTTTCTTTGCGCCACATGTTGGTGGATGGACAAGGGAACTTTGGTTCCGTCGATGGTGATAGCGCAGCGGCTATGCGTTACACCGAAATCCGCCTGTCCAAGATCGCCCATGAAATGTTGGGCGATATCGACCGGGAAACGGTGGACTTCGGCCCCAACTACGATGGCAGCGAACAAGAGCCTTTGGTGCTGCCCAGTAAGTTGCCTAACTTGCTGGTCAATGGCTCCTCGGGTATTGCTGTGGGCATGGCTACCAACATTCCACCACACAACCTCAATGAGGTGGTGGATGCTTGCTTGCACCTACTGGCCCATCCAGACGCCTCGATTGATGAGTTGATGGAAATCATTCCGGCTCCCGACTTTCCGACGGCAGGCATCATTTACGGTATCAATGGCGTCAAAGACGGCTATCGCACTGGGCGGGGTCGTATTGTGATGCGGGCCAAGTGCCATTTTGAAGATATTGATCGGGGCCAGCGTCAGGCCATCATTGTGGATGAGCTGCCTTACCAGGTGAACAAAAAGACGCTGCAAGAGCGTATGGCCGAACTGGTTCACGAAAAGAAAATCGAAGGCATCAGCCACATTCAGGATGAGTCTGACAAGTCTGGTATGCGCTTGGTCATTGAACTCAAGCGTGGTGAAGTGCCCGAGGTGGTGCTCAATAATCTGTACAAACAAACACAGTTGCAAGACACCTTTGGTATGAACATGGTGGCGCTGATCGATGGTCAGCCGCGCCTGTGCAACCTCAAGGATTTGATCCGTGTCTTTTTGCAGCACCGCCGCGAAGTGGTTACGCGCCGCACAGTGTTTGAACTGCGCAAAGCGCGTGAGCGCGGCCACGTATTAGAAGGCCTGGCCGTTGCTTTGGCCAATGTGGACGAATTTATCGCCATCATCCGCAATGCCCCTACGCCTCCGGTGGCCAAGGCGGCCTTGATGGCCCGTACTTGGGACAGCGCCCTAGTGCGCGGCATGTTGACGTGCACGCGTACTGATGGTGCTGTGGTCAATGCCGAAGATTACCGCCCTGATGCGTTGGACGCCGAGTTTGGCATGCAGTCTGATGCAATGTATCGCTTGTCCGAAACGCAAACCCAAGAAATTTTGCAGATGCGTCTGCAACGTCTGACGGGATTGGAGCAGGACAAGATTGTGGCCGAGTACAAAGAGGTGATGGCACACATTGATGATCTGTTGCACATCTTGGCTACTCCAGCCCGTGTCTCTACCATTATTGGCGATGAACTCAACAGTATCAGGGCTGAGTTTGGTCAGAGCAAACTGGGTGCGCGTCGCAGCCAAGTCGAATACAGTGCCCAAGACCTCTCGACTGAAGATCTGATTACCCCTACCGACATGGTGGTCACGCTCAGCCATTCGGGCTATATCAAGAGCCAGCCCTTGTCCGAATACCGTGCCCAGAAGCGAGGTGGGCGTGGTAAACAGGCCACTGCGACCAAAGAAGACGACTGGATTGACCAGCTGTTTATTGCCAATACGCACGATTACATTCTGTGCTTCTCTAACCGGGGCCGCCTGTACTGGCTCAAGGTCTGGGAAGTGCCCGCTGGCTCTCGCGGTTCTCGTGGTCGCCCCATCGTCAATATGTTCCCGCTGCAAGAGGGTGAGAAGATCAATGTCGTTTTGGCTTTGACGGGGGAGATGCGCAGCTTCCCTGCAGACCACTATGTCTTTATGGCTACGGCGGCTGGTACGGTGAAGAAAACGGCGCTGCAAGAATTTAGCAACCCACGCAAAATTGGCATCATTGCGATCAAGCTTGATGAGGGTGATCAGCTGATTGGTGCCGCCGTGACCGATGGCAAACATGATGTGATGCTGTTCTCTGATGGTGGCAAAGCTGTGCGCTTTGATGAGGATGATGTGCGCGCTTTGGGCCGTGATACCCGTGGTGTACGTGGCATGAACCTCGAAGAAGGACAGAGCGTGATTGCCATGTTGGTGGCCGAAGATGAAACCCAGTCGGTGCTCACAGCCACCGAAAATGGTTACGGTAAGCGCACCAGCATTGCTGAGCACACCCGCCACGGGCGGGGAACCAAGGGCATGATTGCCATTCAGCAATCCGAACGCAATGGCAAGGTGGTCGCCGCTACCTTGGTGCGCCCAGATGATGAAATCATGCTCATCACTGACAAGGGGGTGCTGGTGCGTACCCGTGTCAGTGAGATTCGTGAGTTGGGCCGTGCTACCCAAGGCGTCACCTTGATCGCTTTGGATGAAGGCTCCAAGCTCAGCGGTTTGCAGCGCATTGTCGAAAACGATGCCAACCCTGGTGATATGGCTGAAACTGATGGGGATACTGACACTTCGTCTGTATCGGTGCAGGCTTGATGGGCTATCGCCATAGCCTTATTTTGGGATATTGATATATGAAGCAACGCCCTTACAACTTCTCTGCTGGCCCAGCCACCATCCCGGTTGAAGTGCTGGAACAGGCCGCCGCCGACATGCTGGACTGGCAAGGCAGTGGCATGGGAGTGATGGAAATGAGCCACCGCGGCAAGGAGTTCATTTCTATCTACGAGCAAGCCGAAGCCGACTTGCGTGAGTTGCTGGCCATCCCGATGGAGTTTGAAATTCTATTCATGCAAGGAGGGGGGTTGGCACAGAATGCCATCGTGCCATTGAACCTCTCGCATGGTGGAACCGTGGATTTTGTGGTGACTGGCAGCTGGAGCCAAAAATCGTACAAAGAAGCGGGTAAATATGCCGCCGAAGTGAACTTGGTGGCTTCTGGCGAAGACAGTGGCTTCACTATGGCCCCCGACCCAGCACAGTGGCAACTGAGCCAAGGGGCCAGTTACTTGCATTTGTGCAGCAATGAAACCATTCATGGAGTGGAGTTTCATGAGTTGCCTGATTTGCGGGCGCTTGGGAGCGATACACCACTGGTGATCGACTTCTCTTCGCACGTGGCTTCACGATCTGTAGATTGGTCTCGTGTTGGGCTGGCTTTTGCAGGCGCACAGAAGAACTTGGGGCCAGCGGGCTTGACTTTGGTGGTAGCACGAGAAGATTTACTGGGACAGGCATTGCCTGCCTGCCCCAGTGCTTTCAATTATCAGATCGTGGCCGATCATCAGTCCATGTACAACACGCCCCCCACTTGGGGGATTTATATGGCAGGCCTGACCTTCCAGTGGCTCAAGCGTCAACGCGAAGGTGATTTGACGGGCATTGCTGCGATTGAGCAGCGCAACATCACTAAAGCCCAGTTGCTGTACGACACGATTGACCAATCGCCGTTCTATGTGAATAAGGTGGCTCCCGATTGCCGCTCACGTATGAACATTCCGTTTTTTCTGCGTGATGAATCCCTCAATGATGCTTTCTTGGCTGGGGCCAAAGAGCGTGGCTTGTTGCAACTCAAAGGCCACAAGTCTGTGGGAGGTATGCGCGCCAGCCTGTACAACGCCATGCCCCTCGAAGGGGTACAAGCATTGGTGGCTTATCTGCAAGAATTCGAACGCCAATACGCATGACATCCGCTTCCACTCCTCCTATCCCTCAGGCATCACCCGATTTGGCTGGTCTGCGTGTCCAAATTGACAGTATCGATCAACAATTGCTGACCTTGCTCAACCAGCGTGCGCTGGTGGCTGAGCAGGTGGGCGAAGTGAAAAAGCGTGAGGGCACGCCGTTCTTCCGGCCTGATCGCGTGGCCCAAGTGATTGACAAGATCCAGACAGCCAACCCAGGCCCACTCAAAAATGCCCATGTGGCCGCCATTTGGCGCGAGATCATGTCGGCTTGTCTGGCACTAGAGTCGCCCCAGCGGGTGGCGGTGTTGGGGCCAGAAGGTACTTTCTGTGAACAAGCCGCTATCGAATATTTTGGCGGGGCTGCCGATTTGATGTACTGCGCCAATTTTGACGAAGTATTTCATGCCACGGCAGCAGGTAGCGCCCAATATGGCGTGGTGGGCGTAGAAAACTCCACTGAAGGGGTCGTGACACGTTCTTTGGACATGTTTCTCCACACGCCTTGCCATGTGGTCGGGGAAGTCAGCCTATTGATTCGGCACAATCTGCTACGCCAAACCAACAATTTGGAGGGCATTGAGGTCGTGCTGGCTCATCCGCAAGCACTGGCCCAATGCCAAGCTTGGTTATCTAAGCATTTGCCCCATGCTGAACGGCGTCCGGTCTCAAGTAACGCGGAGGGCGCTCGTCTGGCTGCAACCAATCCGGCTTGGGCCGCACTTTCCAGTGAGCGTGCGGCCCAACAGTTTGGTCTGCACATTGTGGCCCATGCCATCCAAGATGATGCCTACAACCGCACCCGATTTGCCATCATTTGCCTACCACATACACTGCAAACGCCTCCCCCCTCAGGCCAAGATTGCACTAGCCTGATTGTGTCGGTGCCCAACCAACCGGGGGCAGTGCATGATTTGTTGGTGCCACTCAAGCAGCACGGTGTATCGATGACGCGTTTTGAATCCCGTCCGGCCCGTACGGGTCAGTGGGAATATTATTTTTACATCGATATTGATGGTCATCCAAGCCAGCCGCATGTGGCTGCAGCATTGGCTGCGTTGCGCGGTTTGTGTGCTTTTTACAAGGTGCTGGGCACCTACCCGGTAGCTTCCTGAGGAAACGTATGTTTGAACAACTGGGCCTCATTGGCTGTGGCCTGATGGGCGGGTCGTTTGCGTTGGCACTCAAACGTGCGGGGCTGGTCAAACGGGTGGTCGGTTACAGCAAGTCGCCATCGACCACCGACCGTGCTCGCCAGATGGGTGTGATTGACGTGGAGGCTCCATCGGCTTTGCTGGCCGTGGCGGGTGCTGATATTGTGCTGCTTGCCGTGCCAGTTTCAGCGACCGAGGCATCGCTCAAAGCCATTAGGCATCTGGTGGCACCCAACATGCTGATCATGGATGTGGGCTCTACCAAGGCTGATGTAGTGCAGGCTGCTCGCAGTGCATTGGGCGAGAAGGCTGGTTCGTTTGTGCCAGCCCACCCTATCACAGGGCGTGAAGTGGCAGGGGTAGAACACGCTGACGCGGATTTGTATGCAGGCCGTCAAGTCATCCTGACGCCGATTGAGCGGACCCTGACCATACAACTCAAAAAAGCCGAAGAGGTCTGGAAGGCTTTGGGCTGCCGTGTCACCAGCATGTCCCCAGAGTCGCATGATGAGGCGTTTGCGGCAGTCAGCCATTTGCCACATCTGTTGGCCTTTGCCTTCATTAATGGGTTGGCCGGTCAGACCCAATCCGACAACTTCTTTTCTCTGGCTGGGCCGGGGTTTCGTGACTTCACCCGCATTGCCGGGGGGGAGCCCAAGATCTGGCGTGATATTTTTCTGGCCAATCGCCAAGAAGTGCTGGCACAGTCGGAGTTGTTTCGTCAGTCATTGACGCAGCTCGAGCAGTTGGTGCGCAGCGGCAACGCGCAAGGCCTTGAAGACTTGATCACACTGGCCAGTGAAACCCGTACCCATTGGCGTATGGGTGCGCAACGAGGCAAAGGCCACTGAATGTTTGCTATTCCATTTCTTGATCTTCCTTCCTTGGGCAGCGCCGTTGGTAGCGTGCGACTGCCTGGTTCCAAAAGTATTTCTAACCGTGTCCTGTTGCTGGCCGCATTGAGCCAAGGAACGACTCTGGTACAAGACCTATTGGCCTCTGACGATACCCGTGTCATGTTGGATGCTTTGCGCCAATTGGGTTGTGGTGTCGAAGAGGATGGAACTCAAGCCCGCATTGTGGGGTTGGGGGGGTGTTTGCCGCAGTCACCGGCCCGACTCTTTTTGGGCAATGCAGGCACGGCCATGCGACCGCTTACGGCGGCGCTGGCCTTGCTGGGTGGCGAGTATGAATTAGGTGGCATTGCCCGTATGCACGAGCGCCCGATTGGCGACCTTGTCGATGCACTGCGTCAACTCGGTTGCCATATCGATTACTTGGGCCAAGACGGTTATCCACCATTGCGCATTGCCCAAGCCGATGGAGTCCCCGCTTTGTCGTTGGCCGGGCCTATCCGTGTACGCGGCGATGTTTCGAGCCAGTTTCTTACGGCCTTGCTCATGGCATTGCCCTTAGTGGCGACAGCACAAGAGGTGGTGATTGAAGTGGTGGGGGAGTTGATCTCCAAGCCTTATATTCACATCACGTTAGAGTTGTTGGCTCGTTTTGGTATTGCCGTGCGTCACGAGCACTGGCAGCGATTCATCATTCCCGCGGGCAGTCGTTACCAATCGCCCGGCACGATCCACGTAGAGGCCGATGCCTCGTCAGCTAGCTACTTCATTGCGGCAGGTGCCATTGCCGGGGTTGCACCAGGTGTTAAGGTGCTGGGCGTGGGGTTGGACTCCATCCAGGGTGATATTCGTTTTGTCGAGGCTGCACGGCTGATGGGGGCACAGATCAGCGGTGGCCCCAATTGGTTGCAGATCGAGCGTGGGAGTTGGCCTCTGAAGGCCATTGATCTGGATTGCAATCACATTCCTGATGCAGCCATGACATTGGCCGTGATGGCGCTGTATGCTGATGGCACCACCACACTGCGTAATATTGCCAGTTGGCGTGTCAAAGAGACTGACCGGATTGCTGCGATGGCAACCGAATTGCGCAAATTGGGGGCCACAGTAGAAGAGGGGATGGATTTTATCCGTGTCACTCCACCGTCAGCCCCCGCTGATTGGCGTGCGGCCACCATCCATACCTATGATGACCATCGGGTGGCAATGTGCTTTTCGTTGGCAGCCTTCAATCCGGCTGGGTTGCCTGTGCGCATTGAAGACCCCAAATGCGTTGCCAAAACTTTTCCGGACTATTTTGAGGCCTTGTTCTCGGTGGTGCAAACCGCCCCCCATACTATCCCTGTGATTTGTTTGGATGGCCCTACTGCCTCAGGTAAGGGCACGGTGGCGGCCGCATTGGCACAAACGTTGGGTTACGCCTTTCTTGACTCGGGTGCGCTCTACCGGATTACGGCATTGGCAGCCATCCGTGCCGGTTTGGCACTAGAGGCCAGTGCAGAGGCTGAGATAGCAGCGTTGGTGCGGCACTTGGATATTCGTTTCGAGGCGGAGCAGGTATGGCTCAACGGAGAAAACATCACCACAGCCATCCGCACTGAAGAAGCTGGAATGAATGCCTCACGTGTTTCTGGTCTGCCAGCAGTGCGCACGGCATTGGTGGCGTTGCAACACAGTTTTCGTTGCTTGCCTGGTTTGGTGGCCGATGGTCGGGATATGGGCACGATCATTTTTCCTCAGGCACCCCTGAAGATTTTTCTCACGGCCAGTGCTGAGGCACGCGCCCAAAGGCGTTATCAGCAGTTGATTGCCAAAGGGGATTCGGCTAATATGTCTGCTCTCTTGGCCGACTTGCAGGAGCGTGATGCGCGGGATATGTCCCGCAGTGTGGCGCCTCTGCGGCCCGCACAGGATGCGCTGTTGCTGGACAGCACCCACTGCACGGCCCATGAAGCTGTGCAACAGGTGTTGGCTTGGTGGCAGCAACGTCAGCCTTTTGTGCCTAGTACACAAGGCTGAGAAAGGGTTGTTATCAACCAACTCTGGCCCACACCAACTTCTGTTGTGCAGTAGCACACGGGTGGTGTGGTTCTTTGTCAATTTAACCTGTGGTCTGTGACCACATAGCAAACCACCACTGGCAGCCTTTGAAACTACGGTAATCGGGCTGTGGTCAACCTGTTAGTGGTAAGGAAATACATGTCTGAATCTTTTGCCGCCCTTTTTGAAGAATCCCTGCAGCGTACTGAAATGCGTCCGGGCGAAGTGATCACCGCCGAAGTCGTGCGCGTGGAGCACAACTTTGTCGTCGTGAACGCTGGCCTCAAGTCCGAGTCCTACGTACCGCTGGAAGAGTTCAAAAACGATCAGGGCGAAGTCGAAGTCCAAGTGGGCGATTTTGTCTCCGTGGCTATCGGCTCGATTGAAAACGGTTATGGCGACACCATCCTGTCGCGTGACACCGCCAAGCGTCTGGCCTCGTGGCTGGCTCTGGAAAAGGCGCTGGAGTCTGGCGAATTTGTCACCGGTACCACTAGCGGCAAGGTCAAGGGCGGCCTGACCGTGCTGGTCAATGGCATCCGTGCCTTCTTGCCTGGTTCCTTGATTGACACTCGTCCGATCAAAGACCTGACTCCCTACGAAAACAAGACGATGGAGTTCAAGGTCATCAAGCTCGACCGCAAGCGCAACAACGTGGTGTTGAGCCGCCGTGCCGTGGTCGAGGCCTCGATGGGCGAAGAGCGCGCCAAGCTGATGGAAACCCTGAAAGAAGGCTCCATCGTTCAGGGCGTGGTCAAGAACATCACTGAATACGGTGCGTTTGTGGACTTGGGCGGTATCGACGGCCTGCTGCACATCACCGATATGGCATGGCGCCGTGTCCGTCACCCCTCCGAAGTGGTGACTGCTGGTCAAGAAATCACTGCCAAGATCCTCAAGTTCGACACCGAGAAAAACCGCGTGTCTCTGGGTCTCAAGCAAATGGGCGACGATCCTTGGATGGGCGTGTCGCGCCGTTACCCCCAAGGCACCCGCTTGTTCGGCAAGATCACCAACATCGCCGATTACGGCGCGTTTGTGGAACTCGAACCTGGCATCGAAGGTCTGGTACACGTCTCCGAAATGGACTGGACCAACAAGAACATCGCTCCTTCCAAGTTGGTCACGCTGGGCGATGAAGTCGAAGTCATGGTCCTGGAGATTGACGAAGACAAGCGTCGTATCAGCTTGGGCATGAAGCAATGCAAGGCCAATCCTTGGCAAGAATTTGCACAAAACACTAAGCGTGGCGACCGCGTCAAGGGCCCGATCAAGTCCATCACCGACTTTGGCGTGTTCGTGGGCTTGGCTGCTGGTATCGACGGCTTGGTGCACCTGTCTGATCTGTCTTGGAACGAAGCTGGCGAAGCCGCTGTGCGCAACTACAAGAAGGGTCAAGAAGTTGACGCCATCGTGTTGGCCGTGGACGTCGATCGCGAACGCATCTCCTTGGGCATCAAGCAGCTCGATGGTGATCCGTTCACCACTTTTGTCACCGTGAATGACAAGGGCCAAACCGTCACTGGTAAGGTCAAGACCGTTGATGCCCGTGGCGCTGAAATCGATCTGGGTGAAGACATCATCGGCTATCTGCGTGCCTCCGAAATCTCGCGTGACCGCGTGGAAGATGCCCGGAATGTGCTGAAGGAAGGTGATGAAGTCACCGCCGTGGTGGTCAATGTGGATCGTAAGACACGCAACATTCAGTTGTCCATCAAGGCCAAGGATGTGGCTGACCAACAAGAAGCCATGCAATCTTTGAGCCAGCAATCGGCCCGTGAAAGTGCTGGTACCACCAGCCTGGGTGCCTTGCTGCGTGCCAAGTTGGACAATTCCGACAAGTAAAATCTTGTTGGCCTGAAGGCTGACCAGAGGCCGGGTTTGTGTGTAAGCACATGCCCGGCCCTTTTTTCATGAGCATTGGTGATGAGCTTGCAAAAATCCATGACCCGATCGGACTTGGTGGATGCCTTGGAGGCGCGGTTTGAGCCATTGGGCCACCGAGATGCAGAAGCTGTAGTGAAAACTATTCTGGATGCAATGGGCGCTACGTTAGAAAATAGCGGGCGTATTGAAATTCGGGGCTTTGGTAGTTTCTCAGTCCATGTTCGGCCCCCGCGCATGGGGCGTAATCCACGCAGTGGAGAGGCCGTGGCTGTTCCAGCCAAGCAGGTACCTCATTTCAAGGCAGGTAAAGCTTTGCGTGAGGCGGTGGATGGTACCAGTGCTGAAGCACGGATGATCTTGCCTCCGCTTTAGAATGACCCGTCACTACGGGGATATGGACTGCAATGAAATACCTCCTGTGGCTGCTCAAAGCAGCCATTTTTTTTACCCTGTTTGCTTTTGCACTGAACAACCAACAGGATGCCACAGTGCATTTCTTTTTTGGTACGCAGTGGCGTGCACCGATGGTGCTGTTGGTGCTGAGTGCATTTGCCATTGGCATGGTAGTGGGTGTGTTGGGCATGGTGCCACGCTGGTGGATGCACCGCTGTGCGGCTCGGCGTCAGCAGTCTGTACCCATGCCTGATGTTGCTGCTGTCCCTCCTTCTACTGCCTCTGCGCCCGACAGTACTCCCCATGGAATTTGATTTTGGCTGGATTTTGCTGGGATTGCCCCTGGCTTTTATGTTGGGTTGGCTGGCCTCGCGTTTTGACTTGCGCCAGTTGCGCGCTGAGAACCGTGCGGTTCCTAAAGCCTATTTCAAGGGACTGAACTATTTGCTCAATGAGCAACAGGACCAGGCTATTGATGCTTTCATTGAGGCCGTGCAGAACGACCCGGATACGTCTGAACTGCACTTTGCGCTGGGTAATTTGTTTCGTCGTCGGGGTGAGTATGACCGTGCCGTGCGTGTGCATGAGCATTTGCTCTCCCGTGGTGATTTGGATGGCAAGGACAGGGATCGGGCCCAATATGCCTTGGCTTTGGATTTTCTGAAGGCTGGTTTGCTCGATCGTGCCGAGGCGGCCTTGTTGCGGCTTGAGGGGACTGCTTTTGAAGCCCAGGCCCGGTTGGCGCTGTTGGCGATTCATGAGCGTTCGCGAGATTGGTGCCAAGCGATGGGTATCGCTCAGAAAATGCAAGCGGCTGGACAAGGAGATTTCAGCACTCGGCAGGCCCATTTTTTGTGTGAGCAAGCCCAGGCGTTGATTGACCAAGAGCAATGGACGGAAGCGACTGCCGTTTTGCAGCAAGCGATGCAGATTGCGCCGGATGCTCCCCGTCCGTGGATGATGTTGGCACAGTTGCAATTGCGTCTAGAGCAGCCACAGCTGGCACTGTCCACACTCATGGATTTGGGGCGAGATGTTCCCCAAGCGTTGCCTTTGGCTGCACCACTGTTGGCGCAGGCTGCCAAGGCCTCAGGGCGGGAGCAGCAAACACTGGAGTTGTTGCAGACGTATTACCAAGAACTGCCTTCACTGGATCTTTTGGACAGTATGGTGGATTTGGAGGTGGCTACTGGGCAGTCGCTGGCGCAGGGGGCCATGCGTTATGCCCACCATCTAGAAAAAGAGCCCTCTCTGGTCGCAGCTGCCAAATGGCTTAGTCATGAGACATTGGGGCATCCGCAGTGGCAACCTTGGGTACAACGGGCGCTGGAACATGCGGCACAGCCCCTGAGACGTTACCGCTGTGCTGCTTGTGGTTTTGAAGCACGTCAGCATTTTTGGCAATGTCCAGGTTGTCAGAGCTGGGACAGTTATCCCGCTCGACGTATTGAGGAGCTTTGAGGGCAGGATTTACAAAAGGACAGGCAGTCGTGCCAGTGCTTTGGGTTGCCTAAATACCAGTGGCGGAGGCAGGCATGGGCCCATGTTGTCTTTGTCGTAGTGGGTTTGGAATGCAGGCAGCCTGTCGCTTGGGAAGTAATGATGCAAAAGGAGGAGCATAGTTATGCGAATAGAAGATCTTTTCGGAATTGAGCTTCCAATCATTCAGGCGCCGATGGCTGGCGTACAGAACAGCGCCTTGGCGATTGCCGTTTCCAATGCTGGAGGGTTGGGTTCCTTGCCCTGTGCAATGCTTAGCCCCGAGGCGCTACGGGCCGAATTAGACAGTGTCCTTGCGCAGTCACATCGGCCTTTCAACCTCAATTTCTTTTGTCATCAGCAGCCAGAACCCGATTTGGGGCGGGCTGCCACTTGGCAAGCATTGTTTGCACCATATTACGCGCAGTGGGGAATTGACTCGACCAAGGTGGCACCTGGCCCTGCCAGAATGCCATTCAATCGGGAAATGGCGGCGCTGGTCTGCGAGTACCGGCCGGCGGTGGTGAGTTTTCATTTTGGCCTACCAGCACCGGAATTGTTAGGGATGGTGCGCAGTGCCGGTGTAAAGATACTCTCTTCTGCCACCACAGTGTCGGAAGCTCTGTGGCTACAGGCTCAGGGTGTGGATGCCATTATTGCCCAGGGATTGGAAGCTGGGGGGCATCGGGGAATGTTTCTGACGCAGGACATCAATACCCAAACAGGTACGTTTGCTCTGCTGCCACAAATCGTCCAGGCTGTGCAGGTGCCAGTGATTGCGGCTGGTGGCATTGCCGATGCAGTGGGTGTCCGTGCCGCTTTGGGTTTAGGCGCTGCGGGTGTACAGGTGGGTACGGCCTATTTGCTGTGCCCAGAGGCCACCACCAGCATGGTGCATCGGGCGGCGCTTCAGGGTGAGATGGCACAGGTCACTGCACTGACCAATCTGTTTTCAGGCCGACCGGCACGGGGCATTGTGAATCGTTTGATGCGGGAGTTGGGGCCAATGAACAGTTTGGCACCAGAGTTTCCGTTGGCAACTGCCGCATCGGCACCTTTGCGGGCAAAGGTTGAGGGTGCAGGCTTGGGGGATTTTTCTCCACTCTGGGCTGGGCAAAACGTGTCAGGCTGCAAGGAAATTCCAGCGGCCGTGTTGACCCGGCAGTTGGTTGGTGTTCTATAGGCTGTGGTGGCTCGTGTTGGAGGGAACACGCAGTTTTGAACGGTGAATACTGGTTTTTGACAGGTTGCAGTTGCTGCGCATTGGCTGGGTTACACCACTACAGACAAAAAAGCCACTCCCGAAGAAGTGGCTAAGTTGTTGATTTTATGGTGCCGGAGAGATGAATCGAACACCCGACCTTCTCATTACGAATGAGCTGCTCTACCGACTGAGCTACACCGGCGAAGCGGCGATTATACCGGCTGGTGGTAACTGGTCACGCGCTCGACTTCGTTCTTAGAGCCCAGAATCACACTGACACGCTCGTGCAGGTGCGTGGGCTGGATGTCCAAAATACGTTGGCGGCCATTGGTGGCTGCACCACCGGCTTGCTCGACCAGCCAGCCCATTGGGTTGGCCTCATACATCAAGCGTAGTTTGCCGGGCTTGTGGGGTTCACGCTTGTCCCAAGGGTACATGAACACGCCACCGCGGGTCATGATGCGGTGTACGTCGGCCACCATGCTGGCAATCCAGCGCATGTTGAAGTCTTTGCCGCGTGGGCCTTCTTTGCCTTGCAAGCATTCGTCAATATAGCGGCGCACAGGGGCATCCCAGTGGCGCATATTGCTCATGTTGATGGCAAATTCTTTCGTGTCTTCGGGGATACGCACTTTTTCTTGCGTCAGGACAAACGAGCCTTGCTCACGGTCTAGGGTGAACATAGCCACGCCGTCACCCACGGTGAGCACCAAGGTGGTTTGTGGGCCATAGACGCAATAGCCCGCTGCCACTTGCTGGCAGCCTGCTTGCAAAAAGTCTTTCTCTTCTACGCCTCGGTCGCCTTCGGGTTTTTTGAGCACACTGAAAATCGTGCCGATGCTCACGTTCACGTCGATGTTGCTGGAGCCATCTAAGGGATCAAACAGCAGCAGGTATTCACCTTGCGGGTAGCGATTGGGCACCACGTAGATGCCGTCCATTTCCTCCGAAGCCATCGCTGCCAAGTGGCCGCCCCATTCGTTGGCCTCAATCAGTACTTCGTTGGCGATGATGTCGAGTTTTTTCTGCACCTCGCCCTGTACGTTTTCGCTGTCGGCGCTGCCCAGCACACCACCGAGTGCGCCTTTGTTCACCGCTTGGCTGATGCTCTTGCAAGCGCGTGCCACCACTTCGAGCAGCAGGCGCAGTTGCGAGGGGATCAGGCCATCTACACGCTGTTGTTCGACCAGATAGCGGGTCAGGCTGATTCGTTTTGCCATAGGTTCTCTCCTTATTCGTCGGCCAAGGCGCGGGTAATGACCTCGCGCACATCGTTGCTCAAATCGGGGCGGGCAGCGACGCGGGCGATAGCTTCGCGGGCGCTGCTGCGCCAGGGTTCGGCCAGCTTTTTCCAGCGGTCTAAAGCGCGTGCCAAACGGGCGGCCACTTGGGGGTTGATGGCGTCCAACTCCAACACCCGTTCGCTCCAGAACACATAACCGGCGGCATCAGCGCGGTGGAAGGCTCCGGGGTTGGCATTGCAGTAGCTAAAAATCAAACTGCGGGCACGGTTCGGGTTTTTGATGGTGAAATCGGGGTGTGCCATCAGTTGTTTGACCAGTGGTAGCACATGGCCTGCACGGTCGCTGGCCCCAGCTTGCAGGGCAAACCATTTGTCCAGCACCAGTGGGTCGTCTTTGAACCAGCTGTGGAAGCGCTCTAACGCGGGTGCTGCCAGTGCATGGCCGCAGCCTACCAAGGCCGCTAAGGCATTGAATCGGTCGGTCATGTTGCCTGCGTCTTTGAAACGCTGCAAGGTTTTACCCGGCCAAATGCTATCGCCGCCGTGTTGTGCACCCAAGCAAAGCATGGTCAGGGCCAAACCAGCCAAGGCGCGTCGCCCCGCCGAGGCTGCATCGGGGCGGTAAGCGCCACTGGCTTGGTGGGCTTCGTAGGTCGCTTGCCAATCAGTGTGTAGCGCCAAGGCCAGTTGCAGGCGCATGGCTTCGCGCACAGCGTGGATGCGTTGCGGATTGACCACCTCCAGTTGCTCGGCGATGTAGGTCTCCGAAGGCAGCGTTAGTACCAACTCTTTGAAAGCCGCGTCCAGTTGCGGGTCGCGTAGCACTTGGCCCAGCGCCTGTAACAGGGACTCGTCCAGGATGCTGGCATCTTGGCTGTCGTCTGGGGCCGTGATGGCTTGTAGCGCCCGGCGCAAGAGCAAGCGTTGGCCCGCTTCCCAGCGGTTAAAGGCATCGCTGTCGTGCGCCAGCAGTGTGAGCAGCTCGGCATCGCTGTAGTCCACCTCTAGCACCACGGGGGCACTAAAGCCACGCAGCAGCGAGGGCACGGGCGCTTGCGCCACGTTGATAAACGTCCATTGCTGTTCCGCCCCGTCCAATACCAAAGTGCGACTGTTGCCGTTGGCGGTTTGTTCACCTTCCAGTTGCAAGGCCAGTGCCTGACCTTCGTGATTGAGCAGCCCTAACTCCACCGGAATGACAAATGGCTCTTTGTGTGGTTGGCCGGGGGTGGCTGGGCAGCTTTGACGCAGTGTCAGGGTGTAGCGGTGCGTTTCGGCATCGTACAGGCCACTGGCTTGCACACGCGGTGTGCCTGCTTGGTTGTACCAGCGTTTGAATGGTTCCAGTTGCAAAGCCAGTGCGCTGCCGGGGTTGGCATCGGCAATGGCTTGGGCAAAATCATCGCAGGTCACGGCTTGGCCGTCGTGGCGGGCAAAATACAGCTTCATGCCTTGGGCAAAGCCATCGCGGCCCACCAAGTGGTGCATCATGCGCACCACTTCTGCACCTTTTTCATAGATGGTGACGGTGTAGAAGTTGTTGATTTCGATATAGCTGTCGGGGCGCACCGGGTGTGCCATCGGGCCAGCGTCTTCGGGAAACTGTGCGCTGCGCAGCACACGCACGTCCTCAATCCGCTTGACGGCACGGGCTGAAGGGTTGCCCGCCATGTCCATGCTAAATTCTTGATCACGGAACACCGTCAGCCCCTCTTTGAGCGACAGTTGGAACCAGTCGCGGCAGGTGATGCGGTTGCCTGTCCAATTGTGAAAGTATTCGTGCCCGACCACGGCTTCGATATTGGCAAAGTCGGTGTCGGTGGCAGTGGCTTCGCTGGCCAGCACATACTTGGTGTTGAAGATGTTGAGGCCCTTGTTTTCCATCGCGCCCATGTTGAAGTCGCTGGTAGCAACAATCATGAAGCGTTCCAAATCCAAGGGCAGGCCAAAGCGGGCCTCATCCCAAGCCACACTGGCCATGAGCGAGTTCATGGCGTGTTCGGTCTTGCCCAAGTCGCCGGGGCGCACATACACTTCCAGCAAATGCTCGGTGCCCGAGCGCGACAGAATACGCTGCTGGCGTGCCACCAGCTTACCGGCCACCAAGGCAAACAGATAGCAGGGCTTTTTGTGCGGGTCGTGCCACTTGGCAAAGTGGCGGCCAGCGTCCAAATCACCCTGCTCTACTAGATTGCCGTTGGACAGCAACACTGGGTAGCTTGCCTTGTCGGCACGCAGTGTCACGGTGTAGCTGGCCATGACATCGGGGCGATCTAGGAAATAGGTGATGCGCCGAAAGCCTTCGGCTTCGCACTGGGTAAAGAAAGTGCCTTGACTGACGTACAGGCCCATGAGCTGGGTGTTTTTGTCGGGGGCGCAGGTGGTAAAAATCTCCAAATCGAACGGCTCTGGCCCTTCAGGGAGGTTTTCTAGCACCAACTGGCTGCCGTCCATTTTGAACGAGGTGCCAGCCCCATTCACCAGCACCCGCGACAGGTTCAGTTCTTCGCCGTCCAGACGCAGGGCTTGGGCCGCCACCTCGGGGTTGCGGCGCAGGCGCATCTTGTTCAGTACCCGGGTTTTGGCCGGGTCGAGGTCGAAGGTCAGTTCTACCGTGTCAATCCACCACGCTGGGGGCTGGTAGTCGCTGCGGTGGATGGCCGTGGGTTGGCCCTGTCCGTCAGGCATAAGCAACATGGTTTTCCTTAAACGCCCTGTTTGAGCGATGCTTCGATGAATGCGTCGAGGTCGCCGTCCAGCACTTTTTGTGTGGCAGAGATTTCGACATTGGTACGCAAGTCCTTGATGCGGCTGTTGTCCAGCACATAAGAGCGGATTTGGTGGCCCCAGCCGACATCGGTTTTGGTGTCTTCGAGCTTTTGCTGCTCTTCCATGCGTTTACGCATTTCAAAATCGTACAGCTTAGAGCGCAGACGTTGCCAAGCGATGTCGCGGTTGCCGTGTTGGCTGCGGCCATCTTGGCACTGCACCACGATGCCGGTGGGGATGTGCGTCAGGCGCACCGCCGAGTCGGTCTTGTTGATGTGCTGACCACCCGCACCGCTGGCGCGGTAAGTGTCGGTACGCACATCCGAGGGGTTGATGTTGATTTCAATCGAGTCATCAATCTCGGGATAGACAAACAAGCTGGCAAAACTGGTATGGCGGCCACCAGAGCTGTCAAACGGCGATTTGCGCACCAAGCGATGCACGCCGGTTTCGGTGCGCAGCAGGCCATAGGCATATTCACCTTCGATGTGAATGGTGGCGCTCTTGAGGCCTGCCACATCGCCGGGGGTTTCTTCTTCCACCGTGGCTTTAAAGCCTTTGCGCTCGGCGTATTTGAGGTACTGGCGCAGCAACATACTGGCCCAGTCGCAGGCTTCGGTGCCACCGGCACCGGCTTGGATATCGACAAAACAGTTCAGCGGGTCGGCTTCGTTGCTGAACATGCGGCGGAACTCGAGATCTTCAATCAACGGGCGCAGCTTGGCCGATTCTTCTTCGATGGTGAGCAGGCCTGTTTCGTCGCCTTCTTCTTTGCTCATCTCAAACAGCTCGGCGTTGTCGGCCAGCTCATGTGTGAGCTTTTCTAACGTCAGTACCACGCCATCGAGCAGTTTTTTTTCTTTGCCCAGTTCTTGGGCTTTTTTGGGGTCGTTCCAGACAGCCGGATCTTCTAGCGAGGCATTGACGGTGCGCAGGCGTTCAAACTTGGCATCGTAGTCAAAGATACCTCCGTAACTCTTCTGTCCGGGTGGACAGGTCTTGTAGCGTGTTGCCGATTTGGTTGATGCGTTCTGCTTCCATGGTGTTCTTTCTGTGTGTATGTTTGGTAAATGGTGGGCGATTTTCTCACGCCTACTGTGCAGCCTAGGTGCGGGCTAAAAACGATTCGATCAGCGCCGCCACGGCGTGGGGTTGGTCATGGTGCAGCATGTGCCCTGCGTCTTGCACGATGGCGATTTGGCAATCATGCACTGCTTGCAGACGTTCATGGTATTGCGCCAACGTGTAGCGGCCTTGCCACCATTGGCTCAGGCTGTCGTCGCTTGCTTCTACGGCCAAGGTGGGTGCGGTAATGGCTCGCCATAGGGCCAGCGTTTCTTCTACCCGGTAGAGTTGTGCATTGACAATTTTGTGCGCGGCATCGGCCAGAATGTGCCATTGCCCTTGGCTATCAGGTTGCGCCCAGTGCTGGGCCAGCCAATCGGCCTTGTCTTGGGGCAGGCGTGGGTTGGTTTTGATCAAACGACGGGCCACGGCGCTGGCGCTGTCATAGGTTTTGAGGCCCAAAGTGCCTTGTTCGCAGCGTTGCAACTCATCCAGCCATTGGGCATAGCGCGTGGGCGCTTGCTCGGGAGTGTTGGCGGGCATTCCAAAGCCTTCTAGGTTGATCAGGCGGCGGATGCGTTGGGGGCGCACACCGGCATACATCATGGCGATATTGCCGCCCATGCTGTGTCCTACCAAATCGACGGCTTGGTCGGGCGCGTAGTGGTCTAGGAGGCGGTCCAAGTCGGCCAGATAATCGGCAAACTGGTAGTGGTCATTACCTGCGGGCGGCTGGGTTAGGCCAAACCCGCGCCAGTCTGGAGCCAGGATGTGCCGCCCTTGGACAAAAGCCTCACTGAACGCATCCACCACAAACTGGTATGAGGCGCCCACGTCCATCCAGCCATGCAGCAGCACAAGCGGTGCTTCAGTGTGGGAGGGCGTGCCCCAGTGGCGCACATGGTAGTGCAGCGTGCGCAGCGGGATCAAGGCGGTTTGAAAGGGACGAATGCTCTGGTACATCCTTGGATTATTCCGCAGCGTGGCTTGTCACTCCCATCCGGCTGCTAGTAACCCAGTATGGGCCAGCGATGTTTGTGTCATGAACTGATACCGGCAAAGCCATTTGGCCTTGCGTACACTGGGAGTTTTGAGCGGAGCACACGCATGGATACCATCCAGTTAGGCCAGAGCGACCTGCATGTCACCCCCATTTGCTTAGGCACCATGACCTTTGGTGAGCAGGTGCCAGAGGCTGATGCCCACGCCATTTTGAGCCGTGCTGTGGCACGAGGCATCAACTTTATCGACACGGCCGAGATGTACGCAGTCCCTGCCCGACCTGAAACGGCTGGGGCCACCGAAACCATCATTGGTCGTTGGTTGGCGCAAAACCCTGGTGTGCGCCAAAACATCGTGCTAGCCACCAAAGTTGCCGGCCCCTCCCGTGGTATGCCGTGGCTGCGTGGTAGTGATGGTTTAACGGCCGCTGATATCGTCGCCTCTTGCGAGGGCAGTTTGCGTCGCTTGCAAACCGATGTCATTGACCTCTACCAAATCCACTGGCCGGAGCGCCATGTGCCTGCTTTTGGCATCAAATACTACGACCCTGCACAAGAGCGCACACAAACCTCGTTGCATGAACAATTAGAAGCACTGGCCGGATTGGTGAGAGCAGGCAAGCTGCGTCACATTGGACTGTCTAACGAAACGCCCTATGGCGTTCATGAGTTTGTGCGTCTGGCCGAACAGCATGGCCTGCCACGCATTGCCACCGTGCAAAATCCCTATTGCCTTATCAACCGCAGCTACGAAAACGCCCTCGATGAAACCTGCCACCGCCTGAACGTGTCGCTGTTGGCTTATTCTCCAGTGGGGTTTGGCCTGCTCACGGGCAAGTACGACGACAGTGGTATTACGGGGCCACAGGCACCACAGGGCGCACGTTTGTCCACCTACGAGTCGGTGCGCAAGCAGCGTTGGGGGCGCCCAGAAGCCTTGGCAGCCGCCCGCCGCTACAACGCCTTGGCCCGTCAGCATGGGTTGACGCCCACCCGGCTGGCGCTGGCGTTTTGCTACACCAAATGGCAGGTGGCCAGCACTATCATTGGTGTGACTTCGCTGGCACAACTCGAGGAAGATCTGGACGCTTGGGGCACTGTCTTGTCGCCCGAATTGCTGGCTGGGGTCGATGCCATTCGCTGGGAGTTGGGCGACCCGGCCCTTTGAGCCGGTAGGCCAGAGGGGCGTTTGTGGTTCAATTTGGCATTATGGCCAAGAAAGACAGTAAAACGACCCACGTCAGTGAGACCCCCGCCACCCAGTGGCTCAAGGCACAGGGTGTGGAATTTATCGGCTTGCCCTATGACTATCTCGAGCATGGTGGCACAGCCCACAGCGCCGCCAGCTTGGGTTTGGACGAGCACACCGTGGTGAAAACGCTGGTCATGCAAGACCAAGATGCCAAGCCCCTGATGGTGTTGATGCATGGCGACTGCAAGGTATCGACCAAGACGCTGGCGCGCCAGATTGGTGCCAAATCGGTCGTGCCTTGCGCTCCCGAGGTCGCCAACCGCCACAGTGGTTATTTGGTGGGTGGCACTTCGCCGTTTGGCACACGCAAGGCCATGCCGGTCTATATCGAATCGTCCATTTTGGAGTTGCCCCTCATTGCCATTAACGGTGGCCGCCGGGGATTTTTGGTGCAGATAAAGCCACAAGTGTGCGTGCATTTGTTGGGCGCAACGCCAGTGCAATGCGCTTTGGTTGAGTAAATACCACGGGCCACTGGCACAATGGCGCCCCGCTGAATTTGCAGCGTTGTTTCCCCCTTCAGGAGATTGATCTTGCCCCTCGTTTATTCCGCAATGGCGGTGCTGGCGGCCTATTTGCTGGGTTCGTTGTCGTTTGCGGTCATTGTTAGCCGGGTGATGGGCTTGAATGACCCGCGCACTTTTGGCAGTAAAAATCCGGGTGCTACCAACGTATTGCGTTCTGGCAGCAAGGTTGCCGCTGTGTTGACGCTGGTGTTGGATGCTGCCAAAGGCTGGTTGCCAGTGGCGCTGGTGCGCTGGTTTGGCACACCTTATGGCTTGGAAGAAGGCACGCAGGCACTGGTAGCCTTGGCCGCCTTTGCTGGGCATTTGTGGCCTGTGTTTTTTGGTTTTAAGGGTGGCAAAGGCGTGGCAACGGCACTGGGCGTGTTGTTGGGTGTGAGCGCATGGCTGGGGTTAGCAACCTTGGGTGCTTGGTTGGTCGTGGTGTCTATTTCGCGTTATGTGTCGCTGTCTTCCATCGCAGCCGCCTTGTTTGCCCCCACCTTCTTTTTGCTGGCCAGTGGCCCATTGTGGTATGCCGATCACCGCGTAGCGGCAGCTATTGGCTGTATGGCTGGCCTGTTGGTTTGGCGCCACCAAGAAAATATGGGACGCTTGCTGCGTGGCACTGAATCCAAACTGGGCCAAGGTAAAAACAAAGCACACTTGGCAGAGCCTTCAGTGGCTGCCCATCCACACCCAGTGGGCACCAAAAAACGCCAACGCCCTCACTGAAGCACGGGGCTATTGGATGGGGATGGGGCTGTGTGCCAAAGCAAAGCCCTATACCCCTGGCCACAGTGGCGGGGCTGCATTGCACAAGCTGGTAATGCAACCCGCAGGCAGTCTATCGCAGGTGTTGTGCGTATGGCGTGCTTTTGGGGAAGGTGCCCAAGGGAAGTATCTCAAGCAAACGTGGGAGTATGGCCCTGAATAGGCAGAGGCCGTAAGCGAACTGGCGCAAAGACCGGCCCAGTCCTTCTTAACCACCCTGATTGCTGGGGTGGTGAGATAAAAAGGAAATTGACGAGCCTTACCCCCGGCACTGGCTCCACGGTTAGGGCTGCTTGGTTCCCCACCTGACCCGGTTGGCCGCTTCCCCATGCGGGGAGGCCCGTCAGCGCATATTGTAATCCAATGTGGCTTATGCCCCGCGCGGTGGTGGGCGGGTGTTTTAACGTTTTCCTGGCAACATGCGCACCAATGTGTTGTCGCGCAGCAAATAGTGGTGTGCCAAGGCGGCCCCTGCATGCAACCCTACCAACACATAACCTGCCACAGCCCCAGTTTCATGTAGATCTTTGAGCCAGTGCGCCGTGTTGCTATTGGTAGAGGTCAACAAAGGCACTGGAATTCCCCCAGGCAGGTAGACGGGCGTTCCCTTGAAACTGAGTGCCAGCCAACCCACCAGGGGAAGCCCAATCATCAAAACATAAAGTCCGGCATGTGCGGTATGGCCTAGACGGGTTTGCCAGACAGAAGGCGCGGGCACAATGGCCGGTGTGGTACTCGACAAACGGGCTATCAAGCGCACCCAGACTAACATCCATACAGCCAGACCCAATGCGTAGTGGGCTGATTTGATCAATTCGCGTGCATCACTGCCTTTGGGGTACATGCCCCGCAGTTCCATGGTGGCAGCGGTAGCTACCAGCAATATGACCATCAGCCAGTGCATGGTGATAGAAAGGCTACTGTAGCGGTTAGAAGAGGTGGCAGGCATCGTTGGGGTTCCTGGACAAAACCTTGATGATGGTGTTGCCAACTGAAGGTTAGCTGAAGACAGGAAGCGGCTCAGTTGCGATGGACAGAGGCGCACATAGAATCGCCCTATGTCTTACATCGTGCTCGCCCGCAAATACCGTCCGCGCAACTTCACCGAGATGGTGGGGCAAGAGCATGTGGTGCAGGCCCTGACCAATGCCTTGACGCAGCAGCGCCTGCACCATGCCTACCTGTTTACTGGCACCCGAGGGGTGGGAAAAACCACGGTATCGCGCATACTGGCCAAATCGCTCAACTGTCAGGGGCCAGATGGGCAGGGAGGTATCACGGCCACTCCCTGTGGAGTCTGCCAAGCCTGCCAAGATATCGACAGTGGTCGTTTTGTGGATTACACCGAGTTGGACGCTGCCTCCAATCGTGGGGTGGATGAAGTGCAGCAATTGTTGGAGCAAGCCGTATACAAGCCGGTGCAAGGGCGCTTCAAGGTCTTTATGATCGATGAAGTCCACATGCTGACCAACACGGCCTTTAATGCCATGCTCAAGAGGCTGGAGGAGCCGCCGGAGTACCTGAAGTTTGTGTTGGCTACTACCGATCCGCAAAAGGTGCCCGTCACGGTGCTATCGCGGTGCTTGCAGTTCAATCTGCGCCCTATGGCACCTGAGACCGTGTTAGAGCACCTTGTGCGTGTGTTGCACGCTGAAAACGTCCCTGCCGATCTTCAGGCCTTGCGCTTGCTCTCGCGTGCTGCCCGTGGCTCTATGCGTGACGCTTTGTCACTCACCGATCAAGCCATTGCCTTTGGCAGTGGGCAACTGCAGGAAGCTGCCGTTCGTTTGATGCTGGGCAGTGTAGACCGTAGCTATGTTTTTCGTCTGATTGAAGCACTGGCGTTGAACGATGGCAAGACGGTGGTCGAAACTACTGAGGCGTTGCGTCTGCATGGTGTCTCTGCGGCCTCTACCCTAGAGGACATGTGCGCTGTTTTGCAACGCATGGCTGTTTTGCAGGCGGTGCCATCTATGGTCGCCACGGTGGATGCCCACGATCCGGACGCGGTTGCAACGGCCCGTTTGGCTGAACTGTTGCCTGCCGATGAAACCCAGTTGCTCTATAGCATTGGTCTCCATGGACGTGCTGAGTTGGGCTTGGCCCCAGATGAATATGCGGCGCTGACGATGGTGTTGTTGCGCTTGCTGGCATTCAAGCCTTCACCCCCCGATTTGGCAGAAAAAAAAACACTTGCTCCAGCCTTAACTCCAACACCAGTCCCACCATTGACCATTGAGTCAAGCCAGAACTGGGCACCACCAGATGCAGCCTTGGTACCTGCACCGCCTGCCACCGTGCCTGTGCCGCCTGCACCACCAAGTACGATGGAGCTTGCACCTGCCCAAACGACCACTGCTGCGGTGCTAACGCAAGCGGTGGCCCCCATCACAGCTGCTGATCACGATGCACCAATGGGGGATTTGTGGTACACGGTAGTGCAAGGCCTGATAGCGGATGAGGCGATCACAGCTTTGGCGCGTGAATTGGCCTTGCAATCACAATTGGTGGCCTGTGACAGTGGACATTGGCATTTGCGCATTGAGCGAGAATCTCTGAACCAATCTATAGCGCGTGAACGGCTCACCGCCGCCTTGCAAGCGGCAGGGCATGCCCAACAGGTCAGCATTGAGTTTGGAGCTGTGGCTGATTGCCCGGCCCAACGCAACGCTACCGCAGAACAGCTGCGCCAGCAGCAGGCCCGTGACGCAGTAGAGGCCGATCCCAGGGTGCAGTCTTGGATGCGCGATCACGAGGCCCGCATCGTGCCGGGTAGTATTCGGCCACTTTGATTGGCGATTGCTCTTTCTTTTTCTCTTGATAGTTTATAACGAAAGGAACTTACATGTTTAATAAGGGACAACTGGCAGGCTTGATGAAACAAGCCCAAGCCATGCAAGACAACCTGAAAAAAGCCCAAGATGAACTGGGGCAGGTAGAAGTGCAGGGCGAGTCGGGTGCCGGGTTGGTAAAAGTCACCATGACCTGCAAACACGATGTCAAACGGGTGACCATTGACCCCAGTTTGCTGGCCGAAGATAAAGACATGTTAGAAGATTTAGTGGCTGCTGCTTTCAACGCTGCTGTGCGCAAAGCCGAAGAAACCTCACAAGAGAAAATGGCCAAGATCACCGCAGGCATGCCTGGACTACCGGGCGGCATGAAGTTTCCTTTCTGAGGCTGTGGCTCTGTTCTGATTCCTTATGCCCGCCCCACACAGTCTGGATACATTGGTTCAGGCATTACGATGCTTGCCTGGTGTCGGTGCCAAGTCTGCGGCACGCATGGCATTTCATCTGTTGCAGCGTGATCGTGAAGGCGCTTTGCAATTATCTGAGGCTTTGGCGCGGGCTGTTCAGACGATGCGCCACTGTGAACGCTGCCATACCTTCACCGAGGCACAAATTTGTAGCACTTGTCTGGATCCTGCCCGCGATCCCTCCCGACTGTGTGTGGTTGAAACACCCGCAGATCAGGCTGCTATGGAACGTACGGGCGCCTTTGGGGGAATGTATTTTGTCTTGATGGGGCGTATCAGTCCATTGGATGGGGTGGGGCCAAACGATATTGGACTCAAAAAGCTGTTGGATCGGGTCAATGATGGCTTGGTGCAAGAAGTCATTCTTGCCACCAATTTCACAGCCGAAGGTGAAACTACGGCCTATGTCATTGCCCAGGCGCTCAAGGCGCGGGGCTTGCGCACCACCCGCCTAGCCCGTGGTGTGCCAGTGGGCAGTGAGTTGGAGTATGTGGATTTGGGCACTATTGCCCATGCCCTTGCCGAGCGTCGTTGAGCAAGGGCTGCCTGCCTTATAGGCGTCTGAAATCAAAAATCAGCACACAGTGATGGCCGCTGGAGTCAACGTCTGGGAGAAACCCCAAAGCCACCAGTGCAGGCAGGTGGTTGTGTTGGCGCAACAGCAATGGCAAGGCATGAACGCAAGCGGCATCCAATGTGGCCATGCGCGGGGCGGATGGCAGTGCGATGGTCGTGGTGCCTTGTGGGCAGTAAATCTCTAAGTAGTGGCGTTGTTGGTGTTTGCACTGTTTTGGCTCGACCCCGAGCAGCGTTTCTAGGCATATCCAGGTATCGCGTGGGGGCGTAGCCAGCATCGCGGCCACCTGATCACTGGGGCAGGCAATGCAATAAGCCCCAATATCAAACAGCACCACTTCCAGCGCAGCGGTGTTGCTAGGGCTTGACACGATATGTTCAAGCCCCCATGTTGGCATAGTCGGACAACAGACGATTGATATCGAGCAGTGACACTGGCCGCCCATGCAGCTGCAGTACACCCAAAATCAGTGGCCGAAGCAGGAGAGAGACCGTAGAGGGTGGGGGCAGAATATTGCTTTGCAGCACATCACAGACGTCAATGACCCGGTCTACCCGGATACCGCTGCGCACCTTGTCTCCTTGGGCGATCAGAATGAGCGAGTCCGCTGTGCTGGATGTGGCTGGCAGGCCCAGCAGGGTGTGGGGCAATAGTACGGATTCGATATCTCCGCGTACGTTGATCACGCCCTCAATCGTTGGGGGGGCACCCGGAATGAAAAACACCGGCTGTTTGGCCAAAATTCCTTTGATCCGTTCGCCGTGACAAGCAAACCATTGCTGACCCCATTCAACCACCACCAGCTTGACGATGGGTTCGTCGACATTGATGATGCCCTGCTTGGTTTGTCGGTCTTCAGACAAAATTTGGTCGAGCGTTTGGCTGCTCATGTTTCTACGTCCTCCACCAGTACCTGGTTGCGTCCATTGCGTTTGGCCCGGTAAAGTACCCTGTCAGCGGCTTCCCGCAAATCGGTCAAGGTGGCATGGCGGGTGCAACTGGCAATCCCAGCACTGAAAGTGCTGGAAAAGGTGCCTTGGGGGGTTTTGAATTTGAACAGGCCAAAATTGCGGCGCAATTCGTCAACCACCTTCCAAGCCTCAACCATAGAGACTCCCGACAGAATCACAGCAAATTCTTCCCCGCCATAGCGGCCTACGATATCCGAACCGCGTAGGCGCTGCTGCATTAGCCGTGACAAGGCCAACAGCACTTGATCACCCATCGGGTGTCCATAGGTGTCATTGACTTGTTTGAAGTGGTCAATGTCGATCATCACAAAGCACAATTCAGTGTGCTGCCGCTCGGCATTGGCCAAGACGTTTTCTAAAAACTGGGTGATCGCTGTGTGATTGAGCAGGCCCGTCAGGCTATCGCGTACCATCCGTGAGCGCAAAATGCGCATCCGATCGGCGCGGATGCTAACCGCCGCAATCAGTTCCTCAGGCACCACTGGTTTGCACAAAAATCCTTCCACGCCCACTTGCATGGCTGAGAATAGTTTCTTGCGGTCGGTTTCGCTGGACAGATACACGATGGGCAAGCCCACATAATCGGGCAGTTGTCGGATTAGCTTGGCCAAATCACGACCGTTGCAGCCGGGCATGTAGATGTCCATCAGCACAATGTCGGGCCGAAAAGCCTCCAACATATAGCGCAGCTTTGCTGGGTTGCTCAGTTGTGCCGTGAGCATGCCGGCCTCTTGCAGCAAAATGGCATGGTAAGTGGCTACATCTGGCTCATCATCAATAATCAGAACCCGATAGGGTTCGGGCTGCGAACGGTTGCTCAGCTCGTCCATCACCCGTACCAAGTCCATGACATTGACCGGCTTATGAAAATAGGCTTCGCCACCTGCCAGCACGGCATTGAGTCGGGACTGAATGTCGTCATGGCTGGACATGAACACCGCAGGTGGGGTTTTACCCGTCTCTTGGCGAATGGCTTGCAGGGTTTCGGTGCCAGCGCAGCGGCTTTCTGGAAACTCAATGTCCATCAGCACCACATCGGGCCAGCGTTCACGGACGGCTTGCCGCAACGCCTCGGTGCTCAGGAAGGTTTGAATTTGATAGCCAAAACAGGCCAGTTGTGCTGACAATTGTTGCAGCAGCAACGCGTCGTCCTCGCACAAATAGACCAAGCAAGTCTCTTTTTCGGCTGAGAACATTTGGGGAGATTGGTACAGCTCCGGTATTTGTGGCCTTGGCACGATGCCGTCAAGCGTGGGTGTGCAAAGCTTGGAAATGCTCAGTACCAGCGATTGAACAAACCGCTCTAGCAAGACAGGCCAATCCGGTGGTGGAGGGTTGATCTCTGGATCTAAAACGGTAGTCAGCAGGTCTTCAAACTCTCCTGCCAAGTCGCCCAGGGCACTGAAGCCAAATGAGCGGCCCGTCCCCTTGATGTTGTGTACCAGTCGGTGCAATTCTCGCAGCAGAGCGGCGTCGGGGGCAGCCATATCCAACTGATGGGATAGGGCTTGGATTTGTTCCAGTCGTTCTGGCAGTTGCTCGAGGAATCTTTGGCGCAGAGCTGCAATTTTTGCCCTGGCGGAGGCCAGTCTAGCCATAGTCATTCCGAAGTGGTGGTCGCTGTGCGGGCCTGCGTCATGGCGGCTGGTAGTGTGCTGTCCAGATGGAAGTCTTTCAGCACACAGGCGCCTAGGCGCGGTTCGATCGTCCGCAATTTATCGGGATCATCGCCAGTGAGCAAGATGAAGGGAAGGGCATTGCCTTGCTCGCGCAGCTCACGAAACAGGTCAATGCCGCTGATGAGCGGCATGTTCATGTCGCTGATGACCATCTCTATGCTGGGGTGCTCGTTGAGTTGACTGATAGCTTCCATCGCATTCTCGGCCAGCAGCACATGGTGCCCCAGTTCTTGCAGCACAGCGCCGACCATTTCTGCGGCCAAGGGATCATCATCGACTACCAAAATCTGCATTGTTCTTATCCTTGCGGTGATGTCTGTGGGGCCTTCAGCCGAGCAGGGCTTTCAGTGTATCCACCAGATTGCTGCGATCAAAATCGCCTTTAACGATATAAGCGTCGGCCCCAACCTGGACACCCCGTCGCTTGTCTTCGTCCTTTTCGCGTGAGGTGATGATGATGATGGGCCGCGTTTGGTATTTTGCTTCTTGGCGCAGGCGTGCTGTCAGGGTAAAGCCGTCCATGTTTGGCATTTCTACATCGGTGAGCACAGCATCAAAGTCGTAGGCTAAAGCTTTGTTCAGGCCATCCAGGCCGTCTTCGGCCAGGGTGACTTGGTAACCGTAAGCTTGCAACACATCGCGCTCGATCTCACGGGTATTGAGCGAATCATCAACCACCAGCACATGGTAGGTATTGTCGCTGTCGTGGTGGTGGGCTTGTACACGCACGGACTCGCCTCGGGCTTGGCGTGCTGCATCTAGCAGGGCGGGTGCATGTAGCACACTGGCTAGTTCGTTGCGTCCGGTGAGCACCATGCCCGAGAGCATGGGGAGGTGTTGCAAATGGCTGGGCAGAGGCTTGATGACCATATCATGCTCGTCCAGCAGTTCGTCCACACACAGGGCCAGTGCCTCGTGGTCTACGCGCAGCACCAGCAACAGCATGCGCTCGTCAGTGGTGCTGCGTGGTGGTGAGGCGGGGCGTTGTTGTGTTGGAATCGCCAGTAGTTCTGCCAAGTGCACCACAGGCACAAACTCGTTGCGCAAAATCACGGCCTGGCGCCCGGTCACCGTCATCAAGGCATCGCTAGGTAGCCGCAACAGTTCTGCGACATATTGGGCATTGATGGCCAGTGGCAAGCCCTGGACTTGTACCAACAAGATACGCATCATTGCCAGCGATAGGGGCAGGCGCAGCGAGAAGGTGGTGCCCACACCGGCTTGGGTTTCTACGCTGATGCTGCCATGCAGCTCATCGAGAACACATTGCTTGACCACATCCATGCCTACGCCACGCCCAGACAGATCGGTAATGATGTCGTTGGTGGACAGACCGGGCAGAAAAATAAGATCAATCAGGCCACGTTCGCCCAAGGCCGTTGCTTTTTCTGCGGTGATCAACCCTTTCTTGATGGCTTTGTCTCGCACCTGTTCTAGTGGAATGCCGCCGCCATCATCGGTGATGGCAATGACCACCCAGTTGCCATCTTGGTGGGCACTGAGCGTCAGTCGGCCCACAGCGGGTTTGCCTGCGGTTGTGCGAACTTCGGGCCGTTCAATGCCGTGGTCAATAGCGTTGCGGATCAGGTGGAGGATAGGGTCGGCCAGCCGGTCTGTCATTTGCCGGTCTAGCTCAATTTCCGACCCACGTACGATGCAATCGATCTGCTTGCCTACAGAGCGGCCCAGGTCGCGTACCAAATGGGCGGCTGGCTCAAAGACGATGGCCAATGGCAGCATGCGCATGGCCAGTGCTTTGTCGTGCAATTCGTTCATGAGCATGGCCTGCGCCTGAACGTCGTCTTTGAGCGTTTGGGCCACGCTGCGGAGTTGTTGGGCCAGTCTGACATCGGTTTGGCTGGCTGCACGTTGCAAGTGCACCAGATCCATCTGGTGCTGTTGCAGTTGGACGTGGCTAGAGACCACCTCGCCCATCAGTTTGATCAGTTCATCGAGTTTGGCAAGCCGCACACGCACGGTGTCACTGGCGATGAGCCGGGGTTCGGCCGTAGTGGTGGCTGCTGTTGGTGTGGTGGTCAGCGGGGCAGGGGCAGGCGTGGCTTGTTCGGCATGGGGGGGCGCTGGCGCTGTGGCAGGGTTGGCATTGCTGGCTTGGCGCAGTGCTGCCACTATCTTGGCATCCACTGCTGGCAGGCTTTGGGGATCACCGCTGCTGGCCAGCTGATCAACCAGTGTGGCCAATTGGTCGACCGCTTGTTGTAGTAACTGGCCCAGTGCGGGGGTATAAACCAAGCTGGTATCGCGCAGCTTGCCCAGTACTTCCTCCACCTCAAAAGCAGTGTCGGTGATAGGCACCAGCTTGAGCATCCGTGCCGAGCCCTTGATGGTGTGGGCCGAGCGAAACAGCGCGTTGATGGTGTCGTTGCCTCCGCCATGCCCAAGTTGGACGATGCCCTCCCCCAGTTGGCGCACATGGTCGCGGGCTTCTTCGATAAAACGACCAATGAACTTACGGATGTCCAGAGCCATGTTTATCTCCGTTCCCCAACCAGCGTCGCCAGATGGCGTTCACAGAGTTTGCGGATTTCGCTACTGGGCAGGGCCAGTGGTATGTGGCCGATACCGTGGTTGGTGCTGGGGTCGTCCAGCAATTGCAGCACGGCACGGTAGGCGCGGCGCGCCAGTTGCACATCACCCCGCTGGCGGTACAGGTCAGCCAGATAATAGTGGGCCGGCCAACAGGCATGGTGTGCGTAAGCAGCTTGTTTGAACCAGCGGATGGCCTCATCCATTTGTTGCTGATTGCGGGCGATTTGGCCTAGCAAAAAGCTGGCATCAATCGACCAGTGGTCTTGTGCCAGCACTTGTTGGGCCAGGGCGGTGGCATCTGAGAACTGACGTCGCTCCAGCAGCACCAATGCCTTGAGCAGCAACAAAGCCGGATTCTGGGGGGCTGTGGCTATGGCAGTGTCGAGCTGTGGCAAGGCCTGATCGTAATGCTGTCCGGCCACCAAGCGGCGCAGGGCTTGGCTATCGGGGGCGGGGGGGGTGTAGGGTTTCTGTGCTGGCGTGGTTGGGGTGCTGGCGGTTGGGGCTCGTGCTGGCGGTTTGGGCGTCAGAAGGGAGGATGTTGCTGCCAAGGGGGAGGGCGTACGGGGCGCGGGCGCACTCGGCAGTGGTGGTGTTTTGTCCTTAGAGAAATAAAAGGTGCCTTCTTCTTCTACCAGCTGAAAAACCTGTAGGTCGTTGGCAAGGGTCTCGGCAATGCCAGTGAACAGCAGGCCATCGGGCTTGAGCATTTCAGCCAAATGCTGCTGGATGCGTCGGCGGGTGGCGGTATCAAAATAGATGGAGACGTTGCGAAACAGAATGACGTGAAAGTCTGTGAGGGTCAGGGGCCGTTCTGGCTGCACCAAATTCAGCAATCGAAACGTCACGCGTTGGCGTATCTCTGCTGCCAAGGTATAACCAGCGGCTGATTTTTGGAAATAGCGTTGCCGGATTTCGGGGGCCACACCACGGAAAGAGAAGTCGGAAAAAACACCTTGCCGGGCTTTTTCGACCATGGCGCTGTCAATATCAGCCGCGTGGATAGAAAACATTTCCGCGGCGATAGGGCCGTATTTTTCTTGTAGGGCGATGGCCAAGGAGTAGGGTTCTTCACCAGACGAGCAGCCAGCACTGAGAATACGGATGGGGTAGGCAGCGTGCCGGGCCACTAGGCGCGGCACCACTCGGTCAACCACAAAACGCAACTGTTCGGGTTCACGAAAGAAGTAGGTTTCGTTGATGGTCAGTAGGTTGACCAGTTCTTGAAACTCACCGTGGTTGAAGCCTAAGTGCAAAAAATAAGCATCTGCCCGCAGCCGCAGGGATTGGGTGCGTGCCAAGATGGCTTGGCGCAACTTATAGTCGTCCCCCTCGCTTGCAAAGCCCAGCCCACAACGCTCATGAATGAGCACCTTGAACGGTGCCAGATCAACCAGTGGACTCATGTGGATTTACCAGCGAGCTTTTGCATGGAGTCGGCAATCGCGGTGACGGGCAAGACCTGCTGCACAGCGCCTGACTCAATGGCCACACGGTTCATACCAAAAATCACAGAACTGGCTTCATCTTGGGCCAAGGTAACCCCCCCTCGCTGGCGAATCCGGGCTATGCCTTTGGCGCCATCAGAGCTCATCCCCGATAGGATAATGCCCACAGCCTGTGCCCCACAGACTTCTGCAACCGAGTGGAGCAGGCAGTCGCAGTTGGGGTGGAAGATATCCCCCGGCATCTGCTCTTCCAGAATCAGGTGTTGCTGTCGGTTGATGCACAGATTGCGCTCTGGTGGTGCAATGTAGATGTGTCCAGCCTGTAGGGGCACTGTTTGGTTGACCAGATGCACAGGCATAGGACACAGGCTGCTCAACCAATCCACCATACCTTGGGCAAAACCCAGGGCCACATGCTGTGCCACAACCACCGGACAAGGAAAATGGGCTGGCAGGGAAGGCAAAATAGCGGCCAATGCTTGGGGGCCACCTGTGGAGGCGGCAATCGCAAAAACACGGTGAAACGGCTGTTTGTGCAGATCGGTGGTTCCGCGGGCCTCCAAGGGGGGTTGGGTGGTGCTGGAAGGTCGGAGCATAGACCAGTGGCGCATGACACGGGTTTTAGCCAGCACACGAATGCGCCGGGCCAGTTCGGCCCCTGAACTGGCGTTGAACAGGGGTTTCATGACCACATCCAGCGCCCCACCTTGGATGCAGTCAAATGCATTTTTGGCATCAGCTACGCTGCTCAGCACCAAAATGGGCAGAGGGCACACAGCCATGATTTCGCGGATGGCCTGTGGGCCAGGCATGATCGGCATGATGATGTCCAGCGTCAGAACATCGGGTCGCAGGCGCCGAACCTGATCAAGTGCTTCGCGGCCATTGGCCGCCTCACCCACCACATCAATATCGTCTTCTTCCTGTAGCAAAGCCCTGAGCAACTCGCGCGTCAAGGTGCTGTCATCGGCAATCACTACCCGTATTTTGGCTGGCATGGCCTTTACTGCCTGTGGCATGTGCTTATGCGCGCTGGTTTGCCAGGGCTGATTCTGGGTGTGGATCGTGCTCAAAATTGGCCACAGCTTCATTGAGCGAAGCGGCCAATCCCGACAAGTGCTGGCTGACCTTGGAAATACTTTGGATGGAATCGGAGGTATTGCCACTGGCTTGCATGATTTCACGCAAGGCCGTCAAAATTTGACTGTTGGCGGTTTTTTGCTGCTGGGTGGACAGAGAAATCTGCAAGGCCGCCTCGTTGGTGCGGCTGGTGGCGGTGACCATGGCTTCGAGGCGTTGGGTGGCGGTGCCCGTGGCCTGTATGCCCTCTGCAATGCTGGCCACCCCCTTTTCGGAAGTCAACACCAGGCGTTCAATCGAGTCTTGGATGGCATTGATTTCTTCGGCAATTTCTTGTGTTGAAGAGGTTACGCTATCGGCCAAACGGCGAATCTCACTGGCTACCACAGAAAACCGCCGTCCGGCATCACCAGCACTGGAGGCTTCTAAGGCCGCATTGAAGGCAATCAGGCGGGTTTGGCCGGCAATGTCGTTAATGATTTCCATCACTTTGCCAATTTGCTTGGATTTAACCCCCAGCGCAATGATTTCTTCGGTGCCATGTTCGCTTTGGGCGCGTATGCCTGCCATGCGTGATTGCACCTCTTCAATGGCTTGCAGGCAGTCGCGGCTGTTGTGCCAACCCTGTTCTGCCAAATCGACGACCGATTTGGCATGTTCGGCAATTTGTGATGAAGTTACCGACATCTCTTCCATGGTGGCGGTGATTTCGCTCACGGAAGCCGACATCTGTGAAGAGGAGGCCGCCTGTTGCATGATGGAAGCCTTGATGTCTTGGGTGCCACGGTGGACAGCGCCAGAGGCCGATTTGACATCGGCCAACGCCAAGCCCAGCTTGTGCTGCATGGTTTTGAGATGTCCCAGCAAGCTGTTGCTACGGACACGTTTGTTCAGTGTCAGCTCGCGCATATCGCCATTGGCCACCCGCTGCACGGCCTCTGTGGCCGTGGCAGGCTCACCACCCAACACTTTGAGCAGGTGCTGGTAGGCTAAGCGCAAGCCCAATGCCACCCCAAAAAAATTGAACAAAATGGTGGCCCAAACTTGATTGCGGGCGGTTTCACGGTCTTGTGCTGCTGTTTGCACGGTATTTTGCGTGCGCAGCTCCATCATGGCAAAAAACTCGTCAATGGGCTGCATGATCTTGGCTTTTTCGGCATGGTAGTTGGCATCGTGCATCAGCCGTTGTGCCAACTCCAGGTCGGGGCGACCATGCCGGGTAAAGCCTCCTTTGCCATCATCAAATTGGCCCTTAACGGCGTTGATGGCAATGGTTTCTAGGCGTACCAAGGTGTCAGATTTTTCTACGGCTTCATCCAGCTTGGCAAATTCGACCTCTGTAAATCCAGCCTCTTTCATCAATTGGCGCAAAGAAGCCTTTTGGCCTGCTGGGCGTGGCTGGGTTTGTCCTGCTGCCACCAAATCCCAATAAATGCGGTGATAGGCTTCTGGCATCGGTTTGTTGCCATTGCGAATAGCCAGCACATCCCAGTATTGCTTCTCAAATTGCGGATCTCCTGTGACCGCATAGGTTCTGGCCAATCGGGTCAAGTCATCTGAACTTTGGCGCAGCATATCGGCCAGCAGGTATGAGTGGTGCAGATTGCCATCCACTTCAATCACACGGTCTGCGGCTGCAGACAGACGGGCCAAGGCAGCAAAGGTGAGCAACACCAAAAGCAGCGACAAGGCTGTCAGCCAAAGAAAAACGGAGTGCAGACTGAACTTGAACTGTCGCATGGATATTCCTTGAAAGGCACAAAACCGACCCACCCCACATATTTGCAGGGCTGCCGGTTACCTGTGGGGCGGGGCTTGGCCCCAAGGCTCAGTGGCGGCGTACTTTGGCAGGGGGGTCAGCCTGTGCCACTTTGCGCGCAGGCTCTTTCTTTTTGGCGCTGGAGGCCGCTGTGACCGTGCGCTCCTTGCCGCCCACGGCTTTTTTGTTGCCTGCCTTGGAGGCAACTGCTGTAGTGGAGGTCGTTTTCTTACCAGAGTCTCGGGCTGCAACCTGTGCCTTGAGTGACACAGGTACAAACAGCACCACTTCTTGTCCTGGTTTGAAGGCTGCCTTGAGCTTGACGTCGTTCCAGTCAGCCACGTTGGCTGGACTCACACGGTAGCGTTGTGCCAGTGTGAGCACCGTGTCACGTTTTTTGGCCCGTACAACCGTGCGCCGTGTGACGATTTCTGGAGTTAACGCAATCTGACCGTTGTCTGCTACATGTTCGGTAACATCTTCGCGCGTGGTGGTAGAGCGTGGCACCATCAGCGCAGAACCCGCTTTGATGAGCATCCGCGGCGGGATATTGTTGAGTGCGCGCAACTCGCTTTCAGGCATACCGGCGCGTTGTGCAGCTTCGGTGACGCTCATGGTGCTAGGCACTGTCCAGACCGTCCAACTGGCGTATTGGCCTTGGTTGTGCGCTTCTAGGTTGCGCTCAAACACTTTGGCGTTGTCCCAAGGCAGCAAAATTTGCGGCGTGCCTGCCGCCAGAATGACCGGCTTGTTAAAAGAGGGGTTGAGTGCCCGAAAGTCTGCCTCACGCACACCAGCCAAGCGAGCCACCAGTGCCACATCAATGTCGCGGGTGATGTCTACAGTTTGGAAGTATGGGTGGTTTTCAATCAGTGGCAGTTCGGTTTTGAAGGCATCGGGGTTGGCAACGATGTTTTTCACTGCTTGCAGTTTGGGCACATACATCCGCGTCTCAGCGGGCATGTTCAGGTCGGTGTAGCGTGTGCCCAGCCCTGCCTTTTGGTTTTTGGCAATGGCACGCCCTACGCTGCCCTCTCCCCAGTTGTAGGCCGCCAGTGCCAAGTGCCAGTCGCCAAACATACCATGCAGCTTTTGCAGATAGTCCAACGCTGCGCGGGTGGAGGCCAATACATCGCGTCGGTCGTCGCGAAAAACGTTTTGCTTCAAGTCAAAATAAGTGCCAGTGGCGGGCATGAATTGCCACATGCCTGCAGCCTTGGCACTGGAGACAGCCTGTGGGTTGAAGGCACTTTCGATATAAGGCAACAGGGCCAACTCAGTGGGCATGCCTCGGCGCTCCAGTTCCTCAACGATATGGAACAGGTATTTGCTGGAGCGTTCGGTCATGCGCTGCATGTATTCTGGACGATGGGCATACCACTGCTCGCGGTCTTGCACCAACTCATGTTCCAGATCGGGCATGGCAAAACCCCGTCGGATGCGATCCCACAAATCAGCAGGGGTGAACAGCGGCGCCACCTTACCATTACCCGCTTTGGCCGGAGTGATGGGTTGCAAGGTCTTGTCGGCGCCTAATGCACTATAGCGTGGGGATTCCCAGGCATTATCGGTAGTGTTTACGGCAGCAGTAGGGCCAGTGCTGAGGGTGGTGGTGGCACAGCCCGAGAGCAGCAGGGCACCTGCCAGACAGGTCAGAGACAGGAGTTGCATCAGAAATTGTTCTTCCATTCCCGCAAGGTGGCTAACACGGCCACTGCATCATCGGGGTTAAGACAAGAAGAGGGTGCTTGGGTTTGCGCCGCTGCGGCTACAGCGGGTATGCGCGCTCGCAGAAAAGGATTGATCTGCCGCTCCAGACCAATGTGCGATGGCAGGGTAGGCAGTTGCTGTGCTCGCAGAGCCTCACAATGCTGTTCGTATTGTGCCAAGGCTGTGTTGTCGGGCTCTACAGCACGGGCAAACCGAAGATTGGACAGTGTGTATTCGTGCGCACAGCAGACGCGGGTGTCTGGGGGCAGCGCCGCCAGGGTGTCCAGCGAGGTCAACATTTGTGCGGGGGTACCCTCAAAAAGGCGCCCACAACCGCCAGAAAATAGAGTGTCACCACAAAAAAGCAATGGTGCCTGTGTAGGCACCGCAGCATAGTAAGCAACGTGGCCCGCCGTGTGACCGGGCACATCCAGCACATCAAAGGACAGGCCCAGCGCGTGTACCTGCTCCCCACCATGCACTGGCACAGTGCCTGTTGGCATGCTCTCTCGGGCAGGGCCACGGACAATGGCCCCAGTGGCCGCGTGAAGAGCCGAAACACCCCCCACATGATCGGAATGGTGGTGCGTGACTAGAATCGCCTGTAGTTGTAACCCGAACTTCTCCAGTGCTTGCAGCACTGGCGCAGCATCGCCGGGGTCAATTACAAGCGCCTGGCCTGCATCGTGCAGCATCCAGATATAGTTATCGGAGAAGGCGGGCAGTGGTAGCAGATTCATGAGTACCGAAATTATAGATTTGCACCATTGGTTCGATTCTCCGCCGGGACACTACCTGTTGCAATGGGAGCAGGGCTGTTTTGATGCGGCAGTGGCTGATATTTTTGGTTACCATGCTTTACAAATGGGCATGCCCTTGTTGCAAGGGCTGCGCTCTAGTCGCATTCCCCACTGCTGGCGAGCGGCGGGCGCAACGTTCGTGGCTGGCCCTGGGGCTGGCCCTGCCCCAGATCTGCTGCTACACACGGGGGCGCTGCCATTTGCCGATAACAGCCTCGATTTGGTGTTGTTGCCACATACATTGGAGTTGAGTGCTGACCCCCATGCTACCTTGCGAGAAGTGGCGCGGGTCTTGTTGCCCGAGGGGCGGGTGGTGATCAGTGGCATTAACCCAATCAGTTTGTGGGGGCTGCACCAGCGGCGATTTCTTCAGCGTTGGGGTGGGCCGTGGTATTTGCCGGAGGACTGTGAGTTCATCACGCCTTGGCGTTTGCGCGATTGGTTGCGTCTGTTGAGTTTTGAGGTGGGCCAAGCCCAGTTTGGTTGCTATCGCCCTGCATTGCGCACAGCGGGTTGGCTGCGCCGCTTTGCTTGGTTAGATCGATTGGGCCCCCATGCCTGGCCCATACTGGGTGCTGGCTATTTTGTCGTGGCTATCAAGCGTGTGCATGGTATGCGGCTGTTGGAGCCAGCATGGCGCCAGCGCCCGCCACGGGCAGCGCAGGCTGTGTCGGCGCTGAGCCGTACCAGCGATGAACAACATGGATAGGAAACAATGAACGAGGTTCAGATTTATACCGATGGAGCCTGCAAGGGCAACCCCGGCCCTGGGGGGTGGGGCGTGCTCCTGCGTTCTGGCAGTGTGGAGAAAGAGTTGTTTGGTGGCGAGTTGGACACTACCAATAACCGTATGGAGTTGTTGGCCGTCATTGAGGCACTGTCGGCACTCAAGCGGCCTTGTTCAGTAGCGTTGTACCTAGACAGCCAATACGTGCGCAAAGGTATTACTGAGTGGATTCATGGCTGGAAAGCCAAGGGCTGGAGAACCGCCAACAAGCAACCCGTCAAAAATCTCGAGCTTTGGCAACGTCTGGATGCTTTGGTGCAAGGAGGGGGACACCGCATCGCTTGGCACTGGGTGAAAGGCCATTCGGGTGATCCGGGCAATGAACGTGCCGATGGGTTGGCTAACCGGGGCGTTGAGCAGGCGCTGGGATGTAAGCCATAGGCTGTTTACAGGTAAAGCTGGCGTAAAAAGCCCCGTTTTGGGGGTGCTTGTTTATGTGAAGTGGTTGCTTGGCGAGAATGCGCTGCTACAGTGCTGCCCTCCCTTGCCCGACCAGTTCTTGCCCTTTTCATGGCCACCAGAGCACTCTATCTTGTTGTTGCCGCAATTGGCATTGCTGGCTCCGGTTTTGCTGCCTGGTGGTGGCAAAAACCTGTATCGTCTCCTGCCGTGGTGCCTGTGGTGGAGGCTGGCCGAGCGCAGACAGGTGCGGCCAAACCGGTAAGTGTTGAGGTGGCTGTGGTGCGCACGGTCACACTGCGCGATGAGGTGCAGGCTGTGGGGAGTTTGCGTTCTCGGCGCAGTGTCGTGTTGCGTCCAGAAGTGAGCGGACGCATCATGGCATTGCATTTTCGTGATGGGGCACTGGTGCGCCAAGGGCAGCTGTTGGCCCAGTTAGACGATCAATTGCCCAAGGCCCAAGTGCAGCAGGCACAAGCAGAACGCTCTATCGCCCAAGCCAACCATCAGCGCAATCAGGAACTGGTGGCCCAAGGCTTCATCAGCCAACGGTCATTGGAGGAGAGTGCGGCCAATCTGGAAGTGGCCCAAGCCAAATTGGCTTTGGCCCAAGCCACGGCTGCTCGGCTGCGCATGGTCGCACCTTTCGATGGTGTGGCTGGTATTGGCAATGTCCATGTGGGCGACTACCTGAAAGACGGTACGGATATTGTCAATATCGAGGACATTGACGGTTTGTTGGTGGATTTCCGTTTGCCTGAACGCTATCAGCGTCAGATTCAACGTGGGCAGACCGTCCGCATCACATTGGATGCCTTACCGGGTGCTCAATACACGGCGATGGTGCAAGCACTCGACCCACAAATTGATGCCAACGGTCGCTCGCTGCTGGTGCGAGCCAGCTTGGACAATCGCAATGGCCCTTTGCGCCCTGGTATGTTTGCACGCATCAGCGTAGAGCTGGGATTGCGCTCTGATGCCCGCATGGTGCCCGAGGAAGCGATTGTGCCGCAGGGCAATGCCGCAATCGTTTGGAAGTTTGAACCTGCTACCGATGCTCGGTCGGGGCAAGTGCGCCGTACGACGGTGCAGTTAGGGTTGCGCCGTGATGGTTGGGTGGAAGTCATCCAAGGCTTAGAGTCTGGCGACAGCGTGGTCACGGCAGGTCAACAACGTTTGCAGAAAGATGGTGCCAAGGTGCAGCTGTTTGTGCCTGCAGCTGTGGGCCAACCGGGCTAAAACCAGCCATGCAACTTGCCGAAATTTCTATCCGCCGCCCAGTGCTGGCCACGGTGCTGTCGCTGTTGGTATTGCTGATCGGTGCCGTGAGCTTTACGCGCTTATCGGTGCGTGAATATCCCAAAATTGACGAGCCCGTGGTCACGGTCAGCGTCTCCTATGCAGGGGCATCCGCCGAAGTGGTCGAGTCGCAGGTGACCAAACCACTGGAAGACTCGATTGCGGGCATTGACGCTGTAGATGTCATCACATCCATCAGCCGGGCCGAACGCAGCCAAATCTCGGTGCGTTTCCGGCTCGAAAAAGATGCCGACAATGCTGCCGCCGAAGTGCGTGATCGCACGGCACGGGTGCGCAGTCGCCTGCCTGCGGACGTGGATGAACCTGTCATTGCCAAGGTCGAGGCAGATGCCTTTCCGGTGATGTGGTTGGCGTTTAGCAGTGACACACGTACGCCACTAGAGATCAATGACTTGCTCAACCGCATCGTCAAACCGCGGTTGCAAACTGTGACGGGCGTGGCCGATGTGCCTATTTATGGCGAGCGGCGCTATGCCATGCGTGTTTGGTTAGACCCGCAGCGTCTGGCCGGTTATAGCCTCACGCCACAGGATGTAGAAGACGCTATCCGCCGCAACAACCTAGAGCTGCCTGCTGGGCGCATTGAGTCGCAGCAACGTGAGTTCAGCGTGACATCACAGACCAATTTGGTACAGCCTGCACAGTTTGCCGAGATCGTGGTGCGTACTGTGAATGGATTTCCAGTGCGTTTGCGCGATGTGGCCAAGGTTGAAGAAGGCCCGGCCAGTGATCGCAGCAAAGTACGGCTCAATGGCCGAGAGGCCATCTCAGTGGGCATCATCCGCCAAGCCACAGCCAACCCTTTGGAACTGTCGGCAGGGGTGCGAGCGATGTTGCCAACCTTGCAAGACGACTTGCCGGCCGATGTCAAAGTGGAAGTGGCCAATGACAATTCCATCTTTATCGATCGCTCAGTGAAAAGCGTTTACCAGACCATTGCGGAAGCTGTGGTGTTGGTGGCGCTCGTGATTTTTGTTTTTCTGCGCACGTTGCGCGCGTCCATCATTCCCATCATTACGATTCCGGTGAGCTTGGTAGGCACGTTTGCGCTGATGCAATGGGCCGGGTTTTCGATCAATACCTTGACGCTGTTGGCACTGGTACTTGCGATTGGTTTGGTGGTGGACGATGCCATCGTCATGCTAGAAAACATCTACCGCCATATTGAAGAGGGCATGGAACCCTTTGCGGCAGCGATTCGGGGGGCGCACGAAATTGGCTTTGCGATTGTGGCCATGACCCTGACTCTGGTTGCGGTGTATGCCCCGCTGGCATTTACGCCGGGGCGCACTGGGCGTTTGTTTGTCGAGTTTGCGCTGGCGTTGGCAGGTGCGGTGCTCGTGTCAGGTTTTGTGGCCTTAACACTCTCGCCCATGATGTGCTCACTCTTGCTCAAGCACAACCCACAGCCGCACTGGTTTGATCGGACGATGGAACGCTGCCTGACTGCGCTGTCGCAAGCGTATGCACGGCTGCTGCGTTGGCTGTTGACGGCCCGTTATCGGGGGGCAGGCGCCATTGGCGCTGCCTGTGTCCAAGCCCGGTGGTTGGTGTTGGCGCTGATGGCTGCCAGCGCCCTGACTTTGTGGTGGGTGTATCCACAGATGAAGCAAGAGCTGTCGCCCCTAGAGGATCGGGGCACGATTGTTGCCAACATCACTGCACCCGATGGTGCCACACTAGACTACACCAACCGCTACGCCTTGGAGCTGGAGCAAATAGGCCGTAACTATCCAGAGTTTGACCGTATCTTTGCCAACATTGGCAATCCCACGGTCTCGCAGGGGAGTGTGGTTTATCGCACAGTAGATTGGGAGCAGCGCAGCCGCAGCACGCTCGATATTGCCCGACAGTTACAGCCGCGCCTTGCAAGCTTGCCAGGGGTGAGTGCTTTTCCCATCACACCGCCTTCTTTGGGGCAGGGCTTTCGCTCTAGGCCATTGCACTATGTTATCCAGACTTCAGACAGCTACGAAAATCTCAGTGCTGTGGCTGAACAGGTGCTAGCTGAAATGGCCAAAAACCCCGGCATCCTATCGCCCGACGTAGATTTGCGCCTGAACAAGCCAGAACTGCGCATTGACGTCAATCGGGAGCGGGCTGCTGATCTGGGCGTGAATGTGGATGTGGTGGCCAAGGCCATTGAAACCATGTTGGGTGGGCGTACCGTGACACGGTACAAGCGCGATGCGGAGCAATACGATGTGATTGTGCAAACCCAACCCAGTGGCCGCACTACCCCCGAAGACATCGATGGCATTTATGTGCGCGGCCAAAAAGAAGCCATGGTTCCGCTGTCGGCCTTGGTGACGGTGCGCGAGAGTGTGAGCCCACGCGAACTCAACCACTTTGGTCAACGCCGTTCAGCCACTATCACGGCCAATTTGGCACCCGACTATGCATTGGGCGAGGCGCTGGCCTTCATGGACGCCACCGCAGCGCGGGTGCTTAAACCCGGCTACACCACTGATTTGAATGGCACCTCACGCGAGTTCAAAAACTCACAAGGGGCACTGGGCTTGGTGTTTGTGCTGGCGCTGGTGTTCATTTTTCTGGTGTTGGCAGCGCAATTTGAGAGCTTTATCGACCCTCTTGTCATCATGGTGTCGGTGCCGTTGTCGGTGGTCGGTGCCCTGCTGGCTTTGCGTTGGAGTGGTGGCTCACTCAACGTGTATTCGCAAATTGGGTTGATCACCTTGGTGGGCTTGATCACCAAACATGGCATCTTGATCGTTGAATTTACCAACCAATTGCGCCAACAGGGGCTTGAGATGGTAGATGCGTTGGTGCAGGCCTCGGCGCAACGCTTGCGCCCGATTTTGATGACCACTGGGGCTATGGTCTTAGGCGCAGTGCCCTTGGCACTTGCCAGCGGGGCGGGGGCCGAAACCCGCACGCAGATTGGTTGGGTGATTGTGGGCGGTATGGGCTTGGGAACAGTGTTGACGGTCTTTGTCGTTCCCACCATGTATGCTTTGTTAGCCCGCTCTACAGTGCCTGGAGCGCGGCACTAGGGCGGTGTGTCCCTTTGGCAATGCAATAAAAATCCGACCACAACACCACCCATGATGGCACCGTGATCGGACGGTAGAAGTGGGCGTTGCAAGACGCCTGAGCATTTATTTTTGGGTCAGCACCCAAGCCACCAGCTTCTTGGCTTCGGCATCATTGACTTGTGGATTGGGCGGCATGGCCACAGGGCCCCAAGTGCCAGAACCACCCTTGATGACCTTGGCAGCCAGTTTGTCTACGGCTGTTTTGTCGCCCTTGTATTTGGCGGCAACGTCCTTGTAGGAGGGGCCAACCAGCTTTTTGTCGACGGCATGGCAAGCCATGCAGTTCTTGGCAGTAGCCAATGCCTGATCGGCCATGGCGGGCACAGCTGCACACAATGTCAGGGCAAGAAGAGTCAGAGAGCGTTTCATGGTGGGCTTTCTTCGGGTTGAGTTACATTGTTTTGCGCTGATTGTAGTGATTTGGTTTGGGGGTTGTACCGGTAAAGTGGCCCTTTTTGGCTCAGTAAAGGATTTCGCCATGTACCTATTGATGTTGGGAATCGTGTTGGCTTTGTTGAAGTATCTTGAGATCGGGCCTGTCGCGCAGTGGTCTTGGTGGTGGGTGTTGTCGCCTTTTGGCCTCACCCTGTTGTGGTGGGGCTGGGCCGATTCCACCGGCTACACCAAGCGCAAGGCTATGGAAAAAATGGATCAACGCAAAAAAGATCGTTTGGACAAACAGAAAGAAAATTTGGGGATGCGTCCCAACAAGCCGCGTTGACAGTGTTCCAGAACAGGTTGATGGGGCTGGGACATAATCAGACAGCATCTCAGGATGGATGCGTCAACTCCATAGAAAAATTCCCATGCCTGTTTACCGCTCCAAAACTTCCACTGCTGGCCGCAACATGGCTGGTGCCCGCTCGCTGTGGCGGGCCACTGGCATGAAAGATGCCGACTTCCAGAAACCCATCATTGCGGTGGTCAACTCATTCACCCAGTTTGTGCCAGGCCATGTGCATCTCAAAGACTTGGGCCAGTTGGTAGCGCGTGAGATTGAGGCTGCTGGTGGTGTAGCCAAAGAGTTCAACACCATTGCAGTGGACGATGGCATTGCGATGGGCCATGACGGCATGTTGTACTCCTTGCCCAGCCGCGACATCATTGCCGATTCGGTTGAGTACATGGTCAACGCCCATTGCGCTGATGCGATGGTGTGTATCTCTAATTGCGACAAAATTACCCCCGGTATGTTGATGGCCGCCATGCGCCTGAACATCCCAGTGGTTTTTGTTTCGGGTGGCCCCATGGAAGCGGGCAAGGTGCAATTGAGCAAGCCCGGCAGCAAAACCATCGAAATCAAAAAGCTCGATTTGATTGATGCCATGGTCATGGCCGCCGATGACAAGGTGTCGGATGCCGATGTGGCTGAAGTAGAGCGTTCGGCTTGCCCCACCTGCGGTTCTTGCTCGGGCATGTTTACTGCCAACTCCATGAACTGCCTGACCGAGGCGCTGGGTTTGTCCTTGCCCGGCAACGGAACGGTGGTGGCTACCCATGCCGACCGAGAGCAGCTGTTCAAACGTGCAGGGCATCTGATTGTCGAGTTAGCCAAGCGTCATTACGAAGGCAACGAAGCAAACCTGTTGCCACGCGCCATCGGCTTTAAGGCTTTTGAAAATGCCATCACGCTGGACATTGCGATGGGAGGCTCTACCAACACCATCTTGCACCTCTTGGCGATTGCCCAAGAAGCCGAGATTGCCTTCACCATGAAGGACATTGATCGCCTGTCTTTGCAAGTGCCACAACTGTGCAAAGTAGCTCCCAACACTAACAAATACCACATTGAAGACGTGCACCGTGCCGGTGGCATCATGGCTATTTTGGGTGAACTGGCCCGCGCCGGTAAGCTGCACACCGATGTGCCCACCGTCCACAGCCCCACTTTGGGCGATGCCCTCAAGCAGTGGGACATTTTGCAAACCACTGACGAGGCCGTGAAAACCTTTTACATGGCTGGCCCCGGTGGCGTGCCCACGCAAGTGGCCTTCAGCCAGTCGGTGCGCTGGCCTAGTTTAGATACCGACCGAGCCGAAGGCTGCATCCGCTCTTACGACCATGCCTTCAGCAAAGAAGGTGGGTTGGCGGTGCTGCATGGCAACATTGCCTTGGATGGCTGTGTCGTCAAGACCGCGGGCGTAGACGACGAGCTGTTGGTATTTGAAGGCCCCGTCCATGTCACCGAAAGCCAAGACGAAGCAGTGGCGAATATATTGGGCGATAAGGTCAAGGCCGGTGATGTGGTGGTGGTGCGTTACGAAGGCCCGAAAGGCGGCCCTGGTATGCAAGAGATGCTCTACCCCACCAGCTATATCAAATCCAAAGGCTTGGGCAAAGCCTGTGCTTTGCTCACCGATGGGCGCTTCTCTGGCGGTACGTCGGGTTTGTCGATTGGTCATTGCTCGCCCGAGGCAGCAGCGGGTGGCGCGATTGGCTTGGTGCGCACTGGCGATCGCATCCGCATCGACATTCCCAATCGCCGCATTGATGTGCTGCTGAGTGACGAAGAGTTGGCCCAACGCCGCGCTGAGCAAGAAGCCAAGGGCTGGAAGCCCGCACAACCGCGCCCGCGCAAAGTGTCTGCTGCGCTCAAAGCTTATGCCAAGCTCGTGACTTCCGCCGACAAGGGTGCAGTACGCGACGTTTCGTTGCTGGATGATTAAAACGGACTAACCAGGCTGCATGGGCATGGGGGACTCTGCCCCTCATGCCCTTGGGGGTCTGGTCTCCAGCTCCAGAGAAAATGCAGAAAAAACAAACCACAAAATACGGCATTGCCCTGCTGGTTACAGGCTATCTTTTGGTGTGTGCATACATGTATGCACAGCAAGGCCGGCTGATGTACCACCCCGAACAACATGCCGTAGCACCACTGCAACAAGTTGTGTCTGGCCTTCCTGCGGGTTCTGGGGTTGATGTGCAGCGCCATGCCATTGTGGTAGAGCCAAACCTGCAACCCAGCAAGGGTACCGTCATTTTTTTCCACGGTAATTCTGGCAATGCGTGGAAGTATCTTGCATACCACCAGCAATTCAATGCGATGGGGTATCGCATGGTGTTGGCAGAATATCCGGGGTTTGGTTGGCGCAGTGGGCAACCCAATGAGCAACAGATAGTGAACGAAGGTGTGGCGCTTTATGAGCATTGGCGCCGCTCCACCCCCCAAGATCAGCCAGTGATGTTGGTGGGAAAATCCTTAGGCACTGGTGTTGCCACACAGGTCGCGGCTCGGGCCAGTATGCCGCCCAGCAAGGTGGTGTTGCTCACACCGTTTACCAGTATCACAGAAGTGGCTTCCCAAAAATACTGGATGTTGCCAGTGGCATGGCTGCTCAAAGACCATTTTGCGTCAGATCAACACCTGCATCGCTACACCGGGCCAGTCAGTATTTTGGTCGCTGGTCAAGATGAAGTGATTGGTTCAGCCACAGGGTTGAAGTTGTTGGCACAAGCCAAAAGCCGTGGCCCGGCAGATCTGATGATGAAAACTGAAGCCAATCACAATAGCTGGATGCCTCGCCTCACGGCGACAGAGTGGCAGCAACTCCTGCATTGGGGTATGTCCTCCTGATGAAGCCGGGTGCAGCGTTTGGGCACAATGGCCCCCATGCTGATTTACCCACATATCAACCCGGTAGCCCTGCAATTGGGCCCAGTAGCCATTCATTGGTATGGCCTGACCTATCTGGCCGCCTTTGGCCTGTTTCTGTTCCTGGGCAGTTTGCGTTTGCGCCATGCACCGTTTGTCCATCTCTCTGGGGCTGGGGCTTGGTCACGCAAAGATGTAGAGGACATCCTGTTTTTGGGGGTGGTGGGCGTTATTTTGGGCGGGCGGTTGGGCTATTGCTTGTTCTACAAGCCTGGCTATTACGCTGCCCATCCCCTAGAAATTTTTGCCATTTGGCAAGGTGGCATGAGTTTCCACGGGGGCATGTTGGGCGTGATTGCATCCATGATCTGGTTTGCCCGTTCACGCCAGCGTCCTTGGCTCCAAGTGGCAGATTTTGTGGCGCCTTGTGTGCCTACAGGGCTGGCTGCTGGGCGGGTTGGTAATTTCATCAATGGAGAGTTGTGGGGCCGTTTTTCTCATCCCGATCTGCCTTGGGGTATGGTTTTTGCCCACAGTGGTTCGCTACAGCCTCGCCATCCTTCCCAGATTTATCAATTCTTGTTGGAGGGCTTGCTGCTGTTTGTGTTGTTGTGGTTGTATGCACGGCACAAGCGCCAGCAGGGACAGGTGGCAGCAGCCTTTTTGCTGGGTTATGGTTTGTTACGTTTTGTCGCCGAATTCTTCCGGGAGCCTGACAGCTTTCTGGGATTATTGCCTTTGGGTCTGAGCATGGGGCAATGGTTGTGCTTGCCGATGGTACTGGGCGGTGCTGGCCTGTGGTGGTGGGCGCAGGGGCGTGCAGATCGCAATCGATAAGCAAAAACGGCTTAGAGCTGCGCACCGTCTTGTATTCTGTCGGGATCAGCAGCCCGTTGGCTGTCAATGAGCCGCTTTTTTCAGAGGAGATGCATCCATGACCAACGCCACTAACTGGATTGCGCGCAGTGTCTCACGCTTGCGTTCTGCAGCAACGGCCGATGCTTCAGGCGATAGTGGCACTGTGGCCCCTGCTCCCCGTAAGTCTGGTGTCCAGCGCACCACCCACGAGCGGTTGCAAGCTACGTTGCGGCGCGGTCATGAGGCTCTCTCTCCCAGAGCGTTGCGCAAGCTGCTCGCAGACTTGCAGGCTGCGGCAGCAGTGCAGGTCAGTGAAGTGGAGGGTGCCCGCCATGCACAGGCGGTGGCTGTATGGTATGCCCAAGCCCAACCCGAAGAACGCCAAGACGTTTGGTGGTTGTTGTGTGAACAGTTTGCTTCCGACCCTGTGCGTGTGCAAGCTGCGCGCCAGGGCTACGAAGTTGCAGTGGGCACTGAAGACGAAGCACAGGCTGAAATTGCGCTGCGCCGTGCGCTGGTATCGCCCCGAATTCGCTTGTTGCAACGTTTTGCGGTGTTTCCGGGGGGGATGCGTTTTCTTGTCGATCTACGGGCAGAGTTGTTGCCAAGACTCAAGGCTGACAAGCGGTTGTTGGCATTAGATGCTGATCTGGAGCAACTTTTTTCCACTTGGTTTGATGTGGCCTTCTTGGAGTTGCGCCGTTTGTCTTGGGATTCGCCCGCATCGCTACTGGAAAAACTAATCCAGTATGAGGCTGTCCACGACATCCGTAGCTGGGGAGATTTGAAAAACAGGCTAGATAGCGATCGTCGCTGCTATGGCTTCTTTCACCCCAATTTGCCCAATGAGCCATTGATTTTTGTCGAAGTAGCCTTGGTAGAGAGCCTTTCCAACTCCATCACCCCCTTGCTGGATGAGGCCGCAGCTCCAGCAGATATCAGTCGGGCCAGCACAGCTATTTTCTACTCCATCAGCAACACCCAAACAGGGCTGCGGGGGGTCAGTTTTGGGGACTCTTTGATCAAGCATGTGGTAGAGACTTTGTCTGCCGAATTTCCTCGGCTGCGCACTTTTGCCACACTGTCGCCCATTCCAGGGTTTCGATCTTGGTTGAACAAGCAGGCCAGTGCCAGATGGGAGTCCTTGACAGAAAAGCGCCGTGCAGAATTGTCCAAGGCTGTGGGTGTGGTTGCACCGCAAACGCTAGAGGTCACGCATCTGCTCGCTGCGCTGGACAAACCCTTAGAACTTGACGCCAAATCAGCACTAGGGCAATGGTTATTGCACTGCGCAGCCCACTATTTGGCGTGCGAGCTGCAAGCGGGCAAACCACTGGATCCGGTTGCGCGTTTCCATTTGGGCAATGGTGCCCGTGTTGAGCGCCTGAATTGGGCCGGAGACCCTTCTGCCAAAGGCATCAAGCAATCGTATGGTTTGATGGTCAACTACCTCTACGATCTCAAGCGCATTGACAAACACCGCGCCCAGCTAGCGCAGGGGCGGGTGGCAGTCTCGCGGGAAATTGAGGGTCTGTGCCGAGGCTGATGGGCTTAGCGCAACACCAGCACAGGAATATGCGAATGGGTCAGTACATGCTGTGTTTCGCTGCCCAACAGCATGCGCTGTATACCCTTGCGACCGTGTGAGGCCATCACAATCAGGTCGCATTCGTGTTTTTTTGCAGCAGCAATGATGGCTTCTGCCACCAAGTCTGATTTGGCAATCACCGACTGGACAGTGACGCCCTGTGCCTCACCATCGGCCTTGATTTTATTGACCAAGGCATGTGCTGCCTCGTCCCACTGTTTTTCAATACGCTCGATATCCTGTGCATCCACAGGCAAGCCCCCCTCGAAGTAGCTGCGCGGGTAACGTGGCACTACCTTCAGGGCAATGACACTGGCCCCCGCCAGAGCAGCCAAGGACAGGCCGCTTTGCACTGCTTTGTCAGACAGCTCTGAGCCGTCGGTCGCAATCAGAATATGTTGGTACATGGTTCAATCAAATAATGCGGACAGGCCAGTATGGCATGCAAAAGGGGTAAGCTTGCCACATGTCAACGAATTCCGAGAGTGTCCTTACGTCGGGGCAGGTGGTGCATAGTGCCGCCGCTGGTGCCGCCACCGAATTGCTGGACGACCCCCAGGAGTGGGCAGCCTTTGGCCGTCCCTGCGCCCATCAAACCGCTCATGCCGCCCCCGACAACGTGCCGTGGGAGTCGCACGTGGTGCTGGAGGGGATGCACTGTGCTGCTTGTGCACTGACCATTGAAGATGCTCTGCTGGCCGTGCCTGGCGTTGTGCAGGCAGAAGTGAGTGCCGCCACTCAGCGGGCTAGGGTCGTGTGGCAGCCTACTCAGGTGCTGCCTTCTCAGTGGGTTGCCGCTGTGCGCAAGGCAGGCTATGGAGCCTTGCCAGCAATGGACGCCTTGGCCCGTGAACAGCGCCGACGTGAAAATCGTCGTGCCCTATGGCGTTGGTTGGTCGCTGGATTTTGCATGATGCAGGTCATGATGTATGCGTGGCCTGCCTATGTGGCAGCACCTGGTGATTTGACCCAAGAGATGGAAACCCTATTACGCTGGGCTTCTTGGGTTATTTCGCTGCCAGTGGTTCTGTTTGCTTGTGGGCCTTTTTTTACCAGTGCATTGCGAGATATTCGTCAGCGCCGGGTAAGTATGGATTTGCCAGTGGCGCTGGGCATGGTGATTACTTTCGTGGTCAGCACCGCAGGCACATTTGATCCATCTGGGCCTTTTGGTCGAGAGGTGTTTTTTGACTCTCTCACCATGTTTGTCTTCTTTTTGCTGACTGGTCGCTGGTTGGAATTGCGTCTGCGTGACCGCACAGCAGGCGCTCTGGAAGCCGTCATGAACCGCTTGCCCGACAGTGTAGAGCGGCGTAATGCAGACGGGCATTTTGAGCGGGTGGCTGTGCGGCGTCTTGTGGTGGGTGACACCATTCGCGTATTGCCCGGAGAGGCCTTTCCTGCAGATGGACAGATTGTCTTGGGTCAGACCTTGGCCGATGAGGCACTGTTGACTGGTGAATCCACACCCGTGTTACGCACCGAAGGCAGTATGGTGACCGCAGGCAGCTACAACCTTCAATCTGTTGTGGAAGTGTTGGTGCAAGGTACAGGGGCTGCTACCCGGTTTGGTCAAATTGTTGCGCTGATGGAGAGCGCATCGCTGCAAAAACCACGGCTCGCTCAACTGGCCGATAAAGTAGCTCGCCCTTTTCTGGTGGCAGTGCTGGTTGCTGCTGGCTTGGCGGCGATGTGGTGGTGGCCTACCGACCCAGCCCATGCGCTCATGGTGGCTGTTTCGGTGTTGATTGTCACCTGCCCTTGTGCTTTGTCTTTAGCTACACCCGTAGCTATGCTTTCTGCTGCGGGCACCTTGGCTCGCCAAGGGGTGCTGGTGCGCAATTTGCAGGGTTTAGAAGCACTGGCCAGTGTGGATACTTTGGTCTTTGACAAGACTGGCACCTTGACACGGGATGGCATGTCGGTCTCTGCGGTGCAGCCATCGGCAGGGCTGTCCGCCAAAGAGGTGCTGGCATTGGCTGCGGCACTGGCCCGTCATTCACTCCATCCAGTGTCACGGGCTGTGATCGCCAAGGCAGAGGAAACCAATGCGGCTGGGGCATCGCGTTGGCAAGTATCGCAAGTCCAGGAGGTGGCTGGACAGGGCCTGATAGCCTGGGTGCAAGATGAGCAGGCGTTATGGCCTGTCAGTAAAGTGTTACTTGGTTCAGCACGACACACCAATGCCAGTGTTTCTGCCCAAGAAACCGCCCAGCAGGTTTATCTGGTACGTCAGCAAGACAGTGGCGAGTTGGAAGAGTTGGCCCGTTTTGATCTGGTCGAAGATTTGCGCACACAGGCTCCAAGTGCCGTACGTGCTTTGCTCGAAGCTGGTGTACAGGTTCACCTGCTGTCGGGGGATCAGCAGATGGCAGTGGCCCGTGTGGCTGCCCAGTCTGGTATTGAGCACTGGCGTGGTGCCTGTACACCGCAAGACAAACTACAAGCCATGCAAGCACTGCAGGCGCAGGCCAAACAGGTAGCGATGGTGGGTGATGGTTTGAACGATGGGCCGGTATTGGCGGGTGCCCATGTCTCATTTGCCTTTGGCAAGTCGGTAGCACTGGCACAATCCAGGGCCGATTTCGTGGTTCTGGGTGATAGCCTTTGGTTGATTCCTCAGGCGGTGTTGTTGGCGCGCCGCACCTTGCGTGTGGTGCGCCAGAATCTGTGGTGGGCGGCAGGCTATAACGCTTTGAGCGTGCCATTGGCAGTGGCAGGGTATATGCCCGCCTGGTTAGCCGGGTTGGGCATGGCTTTGAGTTCGCTGTTGGTGGTGCTCAATGCCGCCCGCCTGTCCTTGCCTTTGCCAGCGTTGGAGTCTTCGGTGCCCCCTCAGCAACCCAGTAGTCACGCAGTTGTTGCATAACCAATGGAGAAGAGAGCGTCCCATGGACATCCTGTATTTGTTGATTCCTTTGTCTGTGGTGTTGGTGTTGATGATCCTGCTGGGGCTGTGGTGGGCTGTTTACCGTGGACAATTCGAGAACATCGAACAGGAGGGTGAACGTATTCTTCGCGATAATTGACGACTGTCAAAAACACTACTCCTTCTCCGGTTAATACTTTCTCTGAAATCAAGAGGTGCCCGATGGATATACCGAAAAACGCAGATGCTGCGCACTACAACGACACAATAGTGCGGCAGTTTTCTATCATGGCTGTAGTCTGGGGGGTGGTTGGCATGCTGGTTGGCGTGATCATCGCCGCTCAGCTTGCTTGGCCCGAACTCAACTTTGGCATTCCGTGGCTTACGTATGGACGCTTGCGACCTTTGCACACCAACGCGGTGATCTTCGCCTTTGGGGGCAGTGCATTGTTTGCTACCAGCTACTATGTGGTGCAGCGTACTTGCCAAGTCCGTCTGTTTGCAGGCCCACTGGCCTCGTTTACTTTCTGGGGCTGGCAATTGGTCATTCTGGCTGCTGCCATCAGCTTGCCTCTGGGTTATACCCAAGGCAAAGAGTATGCCGAACTTGAATGGCCCATTGACATCCTGATCGCCTTGGTCTGGGTGGCTTACGCCATTGTTTTCTTCGGTACCGTGGGCATCCGTAAAGTGCGCCACATCTATGTCGCCAACTGGTTCTACGGTGCCTTTATTCTGGCCGTGGCGGTGTTGCACATTGTCAACAGTGCTGCCATTCCCGCAGGCATGATGAAAAGCTACTCTGCCTACGCAGGTGTGCAAGATGCCATGGTGCAATGGTGGTATGGCCACAATGCTGTGGGCTTTTTCCTGACCGCTGGCTTCTTGGGCATGATGTACTACTTCATTCCCAAGCAGGCAGGTCGTCCCGTCTATAGCTACCGCTTGTCTATTGTTCACTTCTGGGCGCTGATCTTCACCTACATGTGGGCTGGCCCTCACCATTTGCACTACACCGCATTGCCCGACTGGACACAGTCCGTGGGGATGTTGTTCTCCCTGATTCTGTTGGCTCCTAGCTGGGGTGGCATGATCAACGGCATCATGACCCTGTCGGGTGCATGGCACAAACTGCGTGATGATCCTATCTTGCGCTTCCTGATCGTTTCGCTGTCGTTCTATGGTATGTCCACGTTTGAAGGCCCCATGATGGCCATCAAAACCGTCAATGCCCTGAGCCACTATACCGACTGGACTGTAGGTCACGTGCATGCAGGTGCCTTGGGCTGGGTTGGCATGATCACAATGGGTTCCTTGTACTACTTGGTGCCCCGTCTGTTTGGTAAAGACAAAATGCACTCGGTCAAGGCCATTGAAGTTCACTTCTGGTTGGCTACGATTGGTATCGTGCTCTACATCGCTGCAATGTGGATTGCCGGGGTGATGCAAGGTCTGATGTGGCGTGCAGTCAATGCCGACGGCACCCTGACTTACACCTTTGTTGAAGGTGTTAAGGCTACCTATCCCTTCTATGTGATTCGTTTCACCGGTGGTGTGCTGTACCTGACAGGTATGGTCATGATGCTCTGGAATGTGATCATGACTGTGACTTCTGGTCGCGCCGTGACTGTGGCCATTCCTTCTGCCCAACCGGCCCACGCCTAAGTCCCGAGGAGCTATTTCATGTCTGATAACAACCATAGCCCCTCGACTGGCTTCTCGCACGAAACTATCGAAACCAACAACTTCCTCATGATCGTTTTGATCGTGATTGTGATTGCCTTTGGTGGTTTGGTAGAGATCGTGCCTTTGTTCTTCCAGAAGTCGACAACCGAGCCTGTGAAGGGCTTGCAACCTTACACCTCCCTCCAATTGGCTGGACGAGATGTGTACCTGCGCGAAGGCTGCTACAACTGCCACTCGCAGATGATTCGTCCTTTCCGGGCAGAAACGCTGCGTTATGGTCACTATTCTGTGGCCGGTGAGTTTGTGTATGACCATCCTTTCCAATGGGGTAGCAAGCGCACTGGCCCAGATTTGCACCGGGTGGGTGGCAAATACAGCGACGAATGGCATCGTATTCACTTGAACAATCCACGTGACGTGGTGCCTGAGTCCAACATGCCTGCTTATCCTTGGTTGGAAAAAAATGTGGTCGATTCCACAACGATTGCGTCGCACATGACGGCCCTGCGTAAGGTGGGCGTTCCCTATACCGATGAGCAGATTGCTGCTGCACCAGAAGAAATCAAGGGTAAAACTGAGATGGAAGCGGTGATTGCCTACCTGCAAGTTCTGGGCCTGACGCTCAAGTAAGAAAGGAATCGGCTATGGATATCACCACCATGCGCGTTGTGGTTACGCTGATTTCGTTTGCTATGTTCATCGGCATCTGGGTTTGGGCTTACGCCCGCAAGAACCAGACACGGTTTGACGAAGCAGCGCACCTGCCCTTTCTACAAGACTGACACCACCAGAACGAGAACACACTATGAGTGACTTCACTAGCAATTTCTGGTCGGTTTTTATCGCCGGAATTACCCTCATCGGCATTTTTGGCTGCTTGTTGCTGCTGTGGATGACCGCACGCAAAAAGGTTGCCTCCAGCAGTGACAACACCACTGGCCACGTTTGGGATGGCGATCTGCGCGAAATGAACAACCCCATGCCACGGTGGTGGGTGTGGATGTTTGTTTTGACCGTCATTTTCTCCCTTGGTTATTTGGCCATTTACCCTGGTCTGGGCAGTTACCAAGGCAAGGCGGGCTGGAGCCAGTATGGTGCTTACGACAAGGAGGTGGCTACTGCCAATACGGAGCTGGAGCCTCTCTATGCCCGTTTTGCCTCCATGCCTCCAGAGCAGATGGCTGCCGATCCTCAGGCTATGGCTATTGGTGAGCGTTTGTTCCTGAACAATTGCGCCCAGTGCCACGGTTCGGATGCACGCGGTAGCAAGAGCTTTCCCAACCTGACAGACGGTGATTGGCTGCATGGCGGCACCCCTGAGAAGATCAGCGAAACTCTGCATAAGGGCCGCATTGGCAACATGCCTCCAATGGCTGCTGCAGTGGGTACCCCAGAAGATGTACGCAACTTGGCCCACTATGTTCTGAGCTTGTCTGGCAGCCCGCACGATTCTTTGCGTGCATCGCTGGGTAAGTCCAAGTTTGTGGCTTGTGCTGCTTGCCATGGTTCTGATGGCAAAGGTATGCAGGCTGTGGGTGCTCCCAACTTGACTGATGACATCTGGCTTCATGGTTGGGGTGAGGCAGCCATTACTGCAATGATCAATAATGGCAAGGTCAACCAAATGCCTGCGCAAGCTGGCACTGGTAAATTGACGGAAGCGCAGCTGAGCGTACTGACCGCTTATGTCTGGGGTCTATCGAATAAGCCGGGTGCTGCCCGCTAATTTCGTTAGCCTTGGTGGTGCCCAAAGGGCACCACCCGCTGTGAGTGCCAGTGATTTTTGAGATATTGCACCATGCAACCTTCTGACGGAAAGCAGCCAAAGATCATTCCGATCAAGCCTGTAGCAGCAGAATCAAATTCCGATCAAGAAACTGTTTCTTTGTACGCGGCACATAAAAAGATATATCCACGTTCTATCAGTGGTTTGTTTGCAAATTGGCGCTGGGTCATGGTTTTCCTGACCCAGCTTGTTTTTTATGGGTTGCCGTGGGTCGAGTGGGGGCAGCGCCAGATGGTGCTGTTCGACTTGGGGGCACGACGGTTCTATATTTTTGGCTTAGTTCTCTATCCACAAGATTTTATTTATCTTACTGGATTATTGATTATCTCAGCCTTGTCTCTATTTTTGTTTACCGCAGTGGCAGGGCGTTTGTGGTGTGGTTTTTCTTGTCCACAAACGGTGTATACCGAAATCTTTATGTGGATAGAACATAAAGTAGAGGGTGATCGCAGTGCGCGGGTTCGTTTGGACAACAGTGGTTGGACATTCGAAAAAATCTGGAAAAAATCGCTCAAACAATTCTTGTGGGTAGCTATTGCTGCTTGGACAGGATTTACTTTTGTAGGTTATTTTGTTCCTATCCGTGAGCTGGGTGCAGAGCTGATGGCCTTGCAGGGGTCTTGGCAGATATTCTGGGTAGGATTTTATGGTTTTGCTACTTATGGCAATGCCGGTTTCTTGCGTGAGCAAGTCTGCAAATATATGTGTCCTTATGCACGCTTCCAGAGTGCTATGTTTGATAAGGACACACTGATCGTTACTTATGACGCAGCTCGTGGTGAACAGCGGGGGCCACGCAATAAAACCGTTGATTACAAAGCCAAAGGGTTGGGGGACTGTATTGATTGCACGCTGTGTGTGCAGGTTTGCCCTGTAGGAATTGATATTCGTAATGGTTTGCAGTACGAGTGCATCGGTTGTGGTCTGTGTGTAGATGCTTGCAATACTGTAATGGACAAAATGGGTTATGCCCGTGGTTTGGTACGGTTCTCCACGCAAAACGGTGTGGCCCAAGGCTGGGGGCAGTCAGAAATCATACGGCGCATATTCCGGCCACGGGTTTTGGTGTATACCGCTATTTTGCTTTCGTTGTGTATGGCTATGCTGATCAGCTTGGTAATGCGTACACCACTGAAGGTCGATGTGGTGCGTGATCGTGCAGCTTTGTCTCGGATTGTGGCTGGTGGCAAGCTAGAAAATATCTATCGGTTGCAGATTATGAATGCAACAGAAGCAACCCAACGGTATCGTATTTCTGCCCGTGGTTTGGATGGCTTAGAGGTCGCTTCTGACGCTGAGGTAGAGATTGAGGCTGCCCAGTCGCGCTGGGTTCCAGTGCGACTGCAAATTCCATATGGTTCTATGCCTTCAGGCTCACATCCGTTTTATTTTGATATTCAGGCAATAGGTGCTGATGCTCAACTGACAGAGAAATCTGTGTTCTTGGTGCCTCGTTAATACCAGTTTTGAGGATAAATTTATGACAACCCTTTCCAATAAACCAGACTTGGTGGCACCTCCTTGGTGGAAGTTTGGCTATGTTTGGTTGATTCTTGCTGGGCCTGCCATTGTGATCTTGGCAGGGTTTTATACGCTGTGGTTGGCTATCAAGACACCTGATCCTGTGGTCAGTGAAGACTACTATCGTCAGGGTATTGAAATCAACAAAACATTGGTTGAAAAAAGCCTGTTGCCTGCTGTCAACGGTCGCAACCATGCGGTGACGCCGCCTGCAGACCAACCTGCCCCCCGTTAAGGTGTAGGGAGGGCGGTGGCTTAGGTCATCGCCTGTAACAGTGCTGCTGCGGCGGCTTCTGGGTCAGGTGCGTTGACCAATGCCCTGACCACAGCAATAGACCCTACCCCTGTGGCACGGATTGCTGGGAACTGTTCTAACCCAATGCCGCCAATCGCCACCAATGGGTAATGTCGCATCAGGCGTGCATAGGCGGCGAGTCGGGCTAGTCCTTGTGGTGCTGTTGTCATGCGTTTGAGTGTGGTGGGAAATACCGCACCCAAAGCAATATAGCTTGGCCCTATGGCATGGGCGCGCACCATCTCTGCGTAACCATGGGTGCTGACCCCCAGACGCAGTCCAGAACGACGGATTTGCGCCAGATTCTCTGGTTGCATGGCATCCAAGTCTTCTTGGCCTAGATGAAGGCCATAGGCACCCGCAGCCAATGCTGCTTGCCAATGGTCATTGATAAACAAACGTGCATTGGTGCCCCTGACTGCTTCTACGGCTGCATGCACTTCAGCAGAAATGGCGGCTGTATCGGTGGACTTGTAGCGTAACTGTACGGTAGGTACACCTGCCCGGGCCATCCGGCCTACCCATGCGGCATCTGGCAGCACTGCATAGAGTCCCAAGGCGGGTGGGCAAGGGGCAAAATCAGGCACAGTGGGTGAGGTTTGTAGGCCAAAATCTTCTACGGTATCAGGCCAGTGTGTGAGATCAAGGCTGCCAGTGCGTTCGGTTTGTGCCTGCCAAGCCCGTGCCAGACATTGGGCATCTGTAGCGATGAATCCTAATGCACTACAAGCCCGTAGGGCAGCTTGGTAGATGGGGGCGGGGTCTGTGCTGACGGGTACAGCTTGCGGTGTGCAAGGTGCAAAAGTGTGGCTGTGTAGGCGCACGATGTCTTGCGCCAAGGTGTCGATTTGGTTCTGGTTCATGGCGTATCGTGGTGCCAAAACGGAGTACCCAGCACTGGGGTACTGGGTTGGGCGGTATTTTGGGCTTGCATGGCTCCAGCGCGGTGGGCAGCCCGTCCTGCCTCTACGGCATCAGCAAAAGCACCGGCCATAGATACCGGGTCTTGTGCTAAGGCTACAGCCGTGTTGAGCAACACGCCATCGTAGCCCCACTCCATCACTTGGCATGCGTGAGATGGTAAGCCCAGACCGGCATCGACCAAGAGTGGTACATGCAGACGTTCTCGCAGTACCTGTAGGGCGTAAGGATTGACAGGGCCACGTCCCGTACCAATGGGGGCGGCCCAAGGCATGACAGCTTGGCAGCCTACATCCACCAAACGCTGACAGAGCACCAAATCCTCGGTGCAGTAGGGCAGCACCCGAAATCCATCACGGATCAGGTGTTCTGCCGTACTGACCAAGTTGAGGGTGTCGGGTTGAAGCGTGTAGTCATCACCAATCAGTTCTAGCTTAATCCACGGCGTTTCAAATACTTCACGCGCCATCTGTGCTGTGGTGATGGCCTCTTGCACGCTATGGCATCCGGCCGTGTTGGGCAATACGGGCACTTGTAACTGACGTAGCAATTCCCAAAAACGCTGGCCGTTTTCTGCGGGGTTACTGCCTTGACGCCGCAGGGAGGCTGTCACCATTGCCGGGCGTGCGCGTTGTACGGAGGCTTCTAGTACGCTGGGAGAGGGATAGCGCGATGTGCCCAGTAAGAGGCGACTGTGAAACACCTCGCCATACAGCACCAAAGGATCGTTAGAGGAGGGATGGTTGTGCATGGTGTTAGCCTCCTGTGATGGGGGAGATAATTTCCACCCGGTCGCCAGTGTGCAGCTGCTGTTGGGCATAGTGGGTTTTGGGAATGAACACTGTATTGACTGCTACGGCAAAAGGTGGCCGGGCACCAATAGCAGCGATGGCATCGACGACAGTGGCATCGTCAGGTAATTGGTGAGCTTGCTGGTTGATGGTCAGATTCATGGGGCACCGTGTAATTAGAGGCTGTTTGGCAGCAACTCAACACGCAGATCAAAACGAGAAGCCAAAGCCGATTGGCCTGTGGTGAGTAGCTCTAGCACCACATCCAGCAACGCTGGAGAGATCATGAAGCCATGTCGATATAGGCCATTGATTTCTAGTGTGTGTGGTGCGGTTTGTCGTACAGCGGGCAGGTTGTCAGGCAGTGTCGGTCGGCATTGTGTGGCAATTTCGAGAATCCGTGCTTCGGCAAAGCCGGGGTGTACGGCATAAGCCGCACTCATTAGTTCTAAGGCTGAGCGTACACTGGCAGGGGACATGTCGTCGGATTCGATCTCGGTGGCGCCGATGACAAAAAGATGATCCTGTTTGGGGGCAATATAAATGGGGTAGCGGGGATGCACCAATCGTGTGGGGCGCTGTAAGGTGACATCGGGCGCATGAATCCGCACCACTTCGCCACGCACACCGCGCAGGGCGGGCCATTGTGCTTGTGCGCCCAAGCCGCGACAATCTAGCAACCAGTCTGGCTCTCCAGGGCGGCCGGGGTGGAAGTCGGCGATAGTTTTGGGCGTATTCCAATGGCAGGTGATATGCAGCAAGGCCATTTCTTGCTCCAGTGCTGCCAGCAGCTGGCGGTTGTCAAGTTGCCCTTCTCCAGGAAGATACAGACCTTGGTGGAAACGCTGGGCTAAGGCTGGTTCGATGTCTGTCATGCGGGAACTGTCGAGTGCTTCCATAGCGGGCAAACTCGGTACTGTTCGGCTGGTGGTTTCGAAGAGGCGGCGCAGGCGGGCAGCTTCGGGAGCATCTTGGCGGTGCCAGACAATCAACGTTCCGTTTTGTTGAAAGAATACGGGTTGCTGCAATCCAGCCAACAATTGCGGCCAGCGTACCAGTGCATGTTCACCCATGCGCACTACACCCGGCTCTGTGATGGCGGATTCTGCCAGTGGCGCCAGCATGGCAGCTGCCACGCGAGCGGCACTGCCTTGACCACTGGCATCTTGTGCATCGTACAGGGTGACACTATGACCGCGCTGGGCCAGCGTAACTGCCAATAGGCGGCCCATCAGGCCAGCGCCCAGAATGGCAAAAGAAGAGGATGGAGAGATCATCGGTTTGTCCGTTGGTGGAGAATCCAGGGACAAAACGGGCATGTGCCGGTACCGAAAACTCCCCACGCCAGCATGACCTGGATCGGGTTACGGGGCGGTTGAGCCCCAGGGTGTTTCTCAGTCCGCGCCGATTGGGCAGACACCCCTGTTTCGTCCTGGCAAGATTACATCACACGCCGATGGTGTCAGACTTGACTTGGCGCATACGCCACAATTGAGCTTGGGCCATCGCAAGTAGGTGCGGATGGCTGGTTTTTCTGGAACTTTTCCATGTCAATTTCTGCTGTGACTTCTGACACATGCCATCGTTATGTGCGGGTATTGTCCATTGCTGGCTCGGACAGTGGTGGTGGTGCGGGCATTCAGGCTGATCTCAAGACTTTTAGCGCCTTGGGGTGTTATGGTATGACGGCTATCACCGCCATCACCGCGCAAAATACCCAAGGAGTGCGCGCGATTCATGGGGTGCCTCCAGAGATACTACAGGCTCAGATTGCTGCTGTGGTGGAAGACATCGGTGTAGATGCAGTAAAGATTGGTATGTTGCATTCACCCGAAGTGGTTCGGGTGGTGGCTGAGGCGATCCGCTCATATCAGTTGCCCCACGTCGTTTTAGACCCAGTGATGGTGGCCAGTAGCGGAGATCGTTTGATGGCCGGTGAGACTGTGCAGGTATTGGTGGAAGAGCTGTTTCCGTTGGCACAGGTGGTCACACCCAATTTGGATGAGGCAAGCTTGTTGTTGGGGTATGCCATTGAGGGCGTGCACACCTTGGATATGGCCGCATCTTCCTTACTGAGCTTGGGCGCATCGGCCGTTTTGCTCAAGGGCGGGCATTTGGTGGGGGATACGGTCGTGGACTTGCTGGCGCAGACCGATGGCCCTGTGCTACGTTGGCAGTCGCCACGCATTGCCACTGGCAATAGCCACGGCACTGGCTGCACTTTGTCATCGGCGTTGGCTGCATATTTGGCCTTGGGCCACCCATTGCCTGAAGCAGTGGGGCAGGCCCGCCGCTATATTCTGGGGGCCATTGCTGCAGGTGCTCAAGTATGCACTGGACAAGGGCACGGGCCGCTGAACCATGCCTATGCTCCAGTGGCGCAACGCGTACAGAGTTCCTGAGCTTTTTTACCAACCCCAGGCCAAGTTGCCCGCAATCCAGCCCTTTTGGCCGTTGCTGCGTTCTACTTGTACCCAATCGCTGGATTTTTTCAGGGTTTTGACGATTTCCTGTGTTTCCAGTTTGGCTACTACTTTGTGCTGTTGGCTGGGGCCAGCGCGCAAATTGGCCACGCGGGCTGTGATGACCATATGGGGTATTTTGCTGGTACGAGGCACATAAATCCACCCCAACGTGGCCTCGAAATCCTTGACCTGCACCCAGCCGTCTTTGCGTTGGATGACTTGCAGGGGATAACCATCGCTCAATTCCCAGAGAGTAGCCGCCTTGGTGGAGGGTTGTTCACGCACATTGGCATTGTGACCTTTGACGCTGACAAATTCCTGCGCCTGTGCTTGCACTGGCATGGCAATGGAAAAGGCAGTCATGCCACAAGCGAGCAGCGACAGCGAAAGACGGCGGGACAAAGAAAACACAGGGCGAATTCCTTTCGAGAAAAAAGCGACAAACAGGCAACATGGCTGGAGGGACGGCAAGGGGTTGCGCCAGACTTCCTTACCGCGTGGCTTTGCTACATTATGTGTGCGCTGGTATCAGGGGCACAAAGATAGAGTTCTTCTACTGTGCCGGGGCGGCTAAAAAGGTAACCTTGGTAGGCATGGCAGCCATTGCGTGCCAAACTGTCTCGTTGCTCTTGGGTTTCTACTCCTTCAGCAATCACTTGCAAGCCCAAGCTGTCTGCCAGGGTAACGATAGTACGCACAATAGCCACGGCGCGTGGTTCGGAGACCAGATCGCGGACGAAACTGCTGTCGATCTTTAGTTGGCTCAATGGCAGGCGACGCAGATAGGCCAGAGAGGAATAGCCGGTACCAAAATCATCCAGTGAGAAGCCCACGCCGTGGGCCTTCAAGGCCACCATTTTGGTGATGGCATCTTGTGGGTTATCGAGCAATAGGCTTTCGGTCAGCTCTAGTTTGAGCTGTTTTGCTGGCGCTCCGGTATTTTCCAGAGTTTTCAGCACCTGCTGCACAAAATCGGGTTGGCGCAACTGTCGTCCACTCACGTTGACGGCCAATGTCAGGTGTGCATACATCGGTTCTTGCGCCCAACAAGCCAGCTGTTTGCAGGCAGCTTGTAATACCCACTGACCCAGTGGCAGGATCAAGCCGCTGTCTTCGGCAAGGGGAATGAATTCAGCAGGGGACACCATGCCATGCTGTGGATGCTGCCACCGCACTAAAGCCTCTGCTCCCACGATGTGTCCGTGGTTGTTGACTTGGGCTTGGTAGAGCAGGAAGAGTTGGCTTTGTTGCAGACCTGTGCGCAGGTCTTTTTCTAATGCAACCCGTTTGATGACGGCTGCATGCATCTCTGGATCAAAGAACCGTGCAGCATGGCGCCCAGATTCTTTGGCTTGGTACATGGCCAGATCTGCATGTTTCATCAGGTCTTCAGCGCTGGCTTTGGTGTCGGTAAACAGCACCACCCCAATGCTGCATGAGCTTTTGATTTCGTTGCCGTCCAGGGTGTAGGTTTGGTTGACGGTGGCTAATATTTTCTGGGCAATGGCGTCCGCCTGAGAGGCTGCTTCATCAATTTGTGGACTGAGCTCTTCCAGCAGCACCACGAACTCATCGCCACCAAGACGGGCTACGGTGTCGCCTGCACGCACTGTCTTGAGTAAGCGTTGGGCTACTTCTTGGAGAAGGATGTCGCCTTTATCATGCCCCTGGGTGTCGTTGATGAGCTTGAAGTGATCCAGGTCGATGAACATCAAGGCGCCTTGGCGGCTGGTACGGCGGCTGGTGAGCAAAGCCTGTTGCAACCGATCCAACAGTAGTCGGCGATTGGGCAATTTGGTCAGAGCATCGTAATAGGCCAAGTAGCGAATTTCTTCTTCGGCGGCCTTGCGCTGGGTAATGTCAGTGAGTGTGCTGACATAGTGGGTCACTTCGCCTTGGTCGGTCTTGACGGCAGTGATGGTGAGCCATTCTGGGAACACGGTGCCATCTTTGCGCCGATTCCAGATTTCACCATACCAGCAACCCGTGGTGGTTACGGTTTGCTGCATCTGTTGGTAGAACGCCGCTTCGTGGCGGCCTGATTTGAGCAAGGAGGGCGTTTGACCAATCGCCTCTTCTGCGCTGTAGCCAGTGATATCTGTAAACGAATGGTTGACCCGCAAAATGACGCCCTGCGCATTGGTCACAAAAATACCTTCTTGGGACTCGAAGGCAATGGCCGCAATGCGCAGGTCGGCATGGGCTTGTTCTAACTCGTGGTGGTAACGAGAAAACAGTTTTTTAGACCAGTGTGAGAAGACGAAAGAGCCCATGATGCCCAGTGCTGTTACCCCCAGCAGCACTATGGCCAGACGCAGGTAGTGTTCGCCGTTGCCTGCTTCGTGGGCGTAGATTTCGGCATGTAAGGCCGATTCCAGTTCGTCATTGAACATGGAGGTGACCAGCACCCAGCCCCAAGGGGCATAGGTACTGACAAGGGCTGTTTTGCGTCCTAGCTCTTGACCATTGGCCCGTTTGCGTGGCCAGTCGTATTCCACAATGCCGCCGCCTGCTTGGGCTGTGGCCCAGAGTTTTTCGAGTGCCTTTCTCTCGTTCGTAGCCATCTGATGGGGGTGTAGCCCCTCCAGTGCAGGATTGTTGGGGCTGATCAGGGAGCGGCCATCGCGGTCTAATAAGCCAATGGAGCCACTGGCACCGAAGCGAAAGGCCCGTAGACGCTGCATAGCTTCTTTTTTCTGGCGATCTTCCCATTCATAGAGATAATCCCCGGTACCAATCAGCCACTGATAGGGCTCGAACAGGCGCACGTAGGCGATTTTCTCAGCCATGGTTTGGGGCGCATCAGGGCGGTACCAACGGTAGCGTGAAAACCCTTCTCCCCTGGGTTTGCGGGCCGCTTCGATCAGGCCGCGCATGATGTAATGTCCGGTGTCGTCCCGGTTGTCTATGCCTCCTTTGCCCTCGTATTGGGGGGCGGTAGGCAATAGGATGAAGCGGCCTTCGAGGTCATCAATAAAGAAATAACCCCGGCCTTCAAAGAAGCGAGCTGGGCGCAGGGTTTCGCGGATTAATTGTTGTACTTCTGCCGCAGGTCGGTGTTTGGATTCTTGGGCATGAATGGCCTCGACCATCTGCATGGCAGTGTCGACCTGTTCTACGGCGCTTTGGCGCAAGACGCTTTCGGTACGCTGGCGCACAAACTCCAGATAGTCCACTGCGGAGCGCATTTCGCTGGTCAAACGTGCTTGCTGCTGCTCGTGAATGACTTTGGCAATGCGATCCAGCGAGGCACGATGGTCTTGAACGCTTTGCCAGGAAAAGAAACCCGCCATCATCAGCGTGACCACAAGGAGCAAGCTGAGCGTCCCGATCAGGTGCAATCGGGGCATGGTGGTTTCGTTGACGGACAGGTGCATGCGCACTAAACATTTAGAAACAAAAGGTGCGCGAATTCTAGGCGGCTTCTATGGCAATGCTGCTGGAAAGTTGCTGTGATTCTGGCTGTGGGTGGCGTAAATGCCTAGGCGTTGTTGCAATCGCGTGCTGCTGCTGGTGTATTCCAGCGGTGTGGTTTGGCCTGTCAGATATTCTATGGCTGCAAATGCGGCCAATGTTGCCTCATGGAAACCACAGACCAGCAGTTTGCGTTTACCAGGGTAGGTAACGATATCACCAACGGCGTAAATGCCAGGGCTGTTGGTTGCAAAGGTGGCGGTGTCCACTTCCAGCTGTTTGCGCTCTAGCGTGAGCCCCCATTCGGTCACCGGCCCCAAACGTGGCAATAATCCTAGCTTCACTAACAGAATATCGAGCACCAGTGCCTGTGTGCTGCCATCGGGGGCCAGCAAGGTTAGGGCGGCGAGCTTGCCTGCATGGGTTTGGATGCCAGTTGCTTGGCCTACGGCCACCTGAATCAATCCTTGGGCACGCAGTTCTTCGAATTGGGCCAACATGTCTGCTGGAGCTTCAAAGGTATTGCGCCGATGGAGCAGCGTGATGCTGGTGGGCCGTTGTGCGGGTGGTAGGCTGGCACATTCCAGCACTTGGGCGATGGCTGAATCGCCACCACCGTGAATGACCACATGCTGACCGGCCAGCATGTCTGCATCGTGGAGTTCGTAGAACACCTGTTGGCCCAAGAAGTCGTCCAGCCCGGCCAACTTGAGAGGGCGTGGCATGAAAGCACCAACCCCTGCTGCAATGAACACAGTGCGTGTGAGCAACCGTGTGCCTTGTGCGGTGGTGACTTCTAGGCGACCATCTGCTTGTCGGGAAATGCTGTTGACCAGTTCGCCCAAGTGCCACTGGGGGGCAAAGGGGGCGCATTGCTGGGCCAGTTTTTGCACTAACTCATGGCCGCTGCATGCAGACAGTGCCGGAATATCGTAGATGGCCTTGTCACCATAGAGTTGTGCGCATTGCCCTCCCAAGGCGGGCAATGCATCGATCACATGGGTTTGCAAGCCTTGCAGACCCAACTGGAAAACCTGGAAGAGACCCACAGGCCCAGCACCCACCACGACGGCATCGGTGTCAATAGTGTGGTGAGATGCTGGCACGGCAAGACTCGGGGAGCAACAAACAGATCTGCGCTTAACGCACCAGATCCTTGATTTTGCCGGGCTGACCATTCCAGGCATCAGCATCGGGCAGGGCTGCCTTGCGCTTGGTGATGGCTTTCCAGCCGGAGGCGTTGGTCAGGTCGGCATTGATTTTGATGAAGGCCAACTCGGCTGGAGGCAAGTCTTCTTCGGCAAAGATCGCATTAGCGGGGCACTCGGGCACGCAGACAGCGCAGTCGATGCACTCGTCTGGGTTGATGACCAACATGTTTGGGCCTTCAACGAAGCAGTCCACCGGGCACACATCCACGCAATCGGTGTATTTGCACTTGATGCAGTTTTCGGAAACAACGTGGGTCATGGGATTTTTGAGTGGGAACGGTGAAAACCTGTGATTTTAGAAGTTTTCACTGGGTATGGATCAAGAAAGCCTCCCCAGCGTGGGGAGGCTGTGGTGCAACCAAATGGATGCGGGTTAATTCACCAGCACGGCTGCGGCGGTCTTGTGGCTGGCGGTGTCGACCAGAATTAACGAGCCTAACACGCGTGCCTGTGTAAACGGGGCAGCAGGCAGGGCTTCTTGCAGCAGCAGCTCCACATGGCCGATGGCATTGGGCTCTAGCTGCGTCGCCTCTTCTTCGGCCAAGGTGTTGATATTGAGTTTGTGCACCACGCGGCGCACTTTGGCTTTGACCCAACGGTGGCCGTGCAGCGCCCAGTAGGTGCGGCCCGCCACCAGTGGTTCATCGTCCATCCAAGCGATGGTGGTGGAGAGTTCTTTGTGGCCTGGCCACGGGCTGATGGCGGCGGGGGTGTCAAAGTCGTCTTCGGCCACCGCAGCAGATACGGGGGCAGCCACAATCCAGTCGCCACGCGATACATCCACCTCGCGGTCGAGCGTGATACCAGCACTCAAGCCAGCGGCTACGCTGCCGGGTTGGCGGGCGTGGTCAATCACTTGGGCCACTACGGCCTTTTGGCCGCTGGGGAAGATTTGCACTTCGGTGCCTGCGGCAACGTTGCCCGCAGCGACCCGGCCCCAGAAGACGCGCCGCCCTTGGGTGGTGATGGCAGAGTCGTGGAACTTCTCGACCCATTGCACCGGAAAAGCCAGTGGCAGGTGGGCATCGGTGGGGGTATTGGGCAGTTGCTCCAAAATTTCCAGCAGGGTGGGGCCGGTATAGCCGCACCAGCCGGGTTGGGCATCGACCACGTTCCAGCCCTTGAGCGCCGAGACGGGCACGGTGGTGTGTACGTCAATGCCGGCGGCATCCGAGAAGGCATCTAGTGCGGCGCTGATGTGCTTCCAGGCCAAGGCCGGGTCTGCCACGGCATCGAGCTTGTTGACAGCAAACACCAGCGAATGCACACGCAGCAAATGCACCAACAGGCTGTGGCGGCGGGTCTGTGGCAGCAGGGTGAGTTGTGGATTTTGCCAATCGAGTTTGGTGGCATCGACCAGCACTACCGCAGCATCGGCGCTGCTGGCGGCAGTGACCATGTTGCGTGTGTATTGTTCGTGGCCGGGGGCATCGCCAATGATGAATTTGCGCGCTTCGGTGGCAAAGTAGCGGTAGGCCACATCGATGGTGATGCCTTGCTCGCGCTCGGCCGACAGACCATCGGTGAGCAGGGCCAGGTCTGTTTCGCCTTGGCGCTGCACACCGGCCAAGTGGTCTTGTAGCACGGCTTTGCTATCGACCAGCAGGCGGCCAATCAGGGTGCTTTTGCCATCATCCACACTGCCACAGGTGATAAAACGCAGGGCCGAAATAGGGGTGTTGTCGGGGGTGGTCATCAGAAGTATCCGTCTTTCTTGCGCTTTTCCATCGAGGCATCACTGGTTTTGTCGTCCATGCGTGTAGCACCGCGCTCGCTGACATCAGCGGCCAAGGTTTCGATGACGATTTCACCCGCCGTGGCGGCCAGACTTTCTACGGGGCAAGTGCAGGTGATGTCGCCCACCGTGCGAAAGCGCACATCGCGCACCACCACTTCTTCGCCTTCTTTGGGCGGGGTGAGTTCGGTCACGGGCACCAACAAGCCCCGGCGGTCGACCACTTGGCGTTGGTGGGTGTAGTAAATGCTGGGCAGGGCGATGTTCTCGCGGTCAATGTATTGCCAGACGTCCAGCTCTGTCCAATTGCTGATAGGGAAGACACGGAAATGCTCACCCGGAGCCAGCCGGGTGTTGAACAGTGTCCACAATTCTGGACGTTGGGCCTTGGGTTGCCATTGGCCGAAGCTGTCGCGGTGGCTAAAGATGCGCTCTTTGGCGCGGGCTTTTTCTTCGTCCCGACGGGCACCGCCGATCAGGGCGTCAAAGCGGAATTCTTCAATGGCTTCGAGCAGCGTGACCGATTGGTGGACGTTGCGCGATTCGCCGGGGTGGGCCAGACGCACGGTGCCACGGGCCATCGAGTCTTCGACGCTGCGCACGATCAGTTCAGCACCCAGCTCTTTGGCGCGAGCATCGCGAAAATCGGTGACTTCGGGGAAGTTGTGGCCGGTGTCGATCATCAACAGCGGGTAGGGGATGCGGCCTGCACCAAAGGCTTTTTCGGCGCAGCGCAGCATCACCAAGGAGTCTTTGCCACCCGAAAACAGCAGCGTGGGGCGCTCAAAAGCGGCGGCCACTTCGCGCAGGATGAAGATGGTTTCTTCTTCCAAGGCATCAAGGTGGTGGTTGCTGAGATGGCTTAGTGCAGAGGTGTCGATACGGGCATTCATGTTGCTTGTTCCAATCAATTCTTGACGTGCAGGCCGCATTCTTTGGCGGCTTCGTCTTCCCACCACCAGCGGCCAGCGCGAAAGTCTTCACCCAAGGCAATGGCACGGGTGCAGGGGGCACAGCCAATGCTGGGAAAGAACTGGTCGTGCAGCGGGTTGTAGTCCACGCCATTTTCGGCGATGTAGTGCCAAACATCGCCCAGTGTCCAGTCGGCCAGCGGGTTGAATTTGGTCAAGCCCTTGTTGGCGACTTCGGCGGTGTCAATCTGGGGCACGTCGGCACGGGCATTGGATTGTTCGCGCCGCAGGCCAGTAATCCAGCCTTGCTTGCCGGCCAAGGCGCGGGCCAAGGGTTCCATCTTGCGGATGTGGCAACAGGCTTTGCGCAACTCGATGCTTTTGTACATGGCATCTTGGCCGTTTCGCCGGATGAATTGGATGACGGCATCGAACTCGGGGCGATAGACGACGATGGGAGCGCGGGAGTGGGCTTGTGTGCGCTCCAATAGCGCCAGCGTTTCAGTGTGCAGTGCGCCGGTTTCTAGCACGAAGACGGGAATATCCAATGCCAGTGCGTTGATGAGGTGGGTAATGACCACATCTTCCGCACCCAGGCTGGAGGCTTGCGTGACCGCACCGGGCGCACCCAAGGCAGCCGCTTGGCGCAGCAAGGCGCGGGTTTGCTCTAGCTTGGCAGCAAAGTCGGCACTGGGACGGGCATGGATGCTGGTGGCTTTGGTGGGCGCACCGCGTGAAAGCAAACTGCTGCTGCTCATCATGGCTCCAAGGCAAAAATGGGTTTGGTTTGTACCGCATCGGCTTGGTAGAAGCCTTGGAAACGCTCAAACTGGCGCTGTGCGTCGGCGGCATCGACCCCTGCTTTCAGCACGGCAGAGCTAAAGCCGGTGCGCTGCATTTGTACCAATTGGTCAATCAGCACATCGCCGGTGGCGCGGATGTCGCCCGTAAAACCCCGGCGGCGGCGCAACAGGTAGGCTTGGCTAAAGGCACGGCCATCGGTGAAGTTGGGAAAGTGCAAGTCGATACGCGTCACGCCGTCGAGTGACACAGTCAAGGCGTCCGCATCGTTGGGCAGAGCCACGGCGCTGGTGTCGCCTTCGGTGGGCGGGGTGTGGCTGGCAGAAGCAAGAATCTGAAAGTTCATGGGGCGATCATCCACTGTATTTTTTAGGCAGCCACCGGGATACGCACGGCATTGGCAGCCTGCTTGAAGGCATCCAAGCCGATGCGACGCACGGTATCGACGAAAGGCTCACGCGGCTGGCGCTGGTCGCGGTAGGTGGTGAGCACAGCTTCAATCACATCGGGCACTTCGGCGGCTGAGAACGAGGGGCCAATCACTTTACCGGCCACCGCAGCACCAGACAGGCGCGAGCCATCGGAGCCGCCCAAAGTAATTTGATACCACTCTTTGCCATCCTTATCGACCCCCAAGATGCCGATATGGCCGCTGTGGTGGTGGCCGCACGAGTTAATGCAGCCGCTGATGTGCAGGTCAATCTCACCGATGTCGTCCAGCTCGTCCAAATCTTGGTAGCGTTGTGTGATGGCTTCGGCAATGGGCAAGCTGCGTGCATTGGCCAAGGCGCAGAAGTCGCCACCGGGGCAGGCAATCATGTCGGTGAGCAGTTGTACGTTGGCACTGGCCAGCCCCAAGGCTTTGGCTTCTTGCCACAAAGCAAACAGTTGGCTGCCATGTACCCAAGGCAGCAGCACGTTTTGGTCGTGCGTCACACGGGCTTCGCCTGCCGAGTATTTATCCACCAGTGCGGCCAAGGCATCGAGTTGGTCGGCGGTGGCATCGCCGGGGGCTTGGCCTAGGCGCTTGAACGACAAGGTGACGGCGCGCAGCTGTGGGTTTTGGTGTGCATGGACATTGCGCGCCAACCAGCGGCCAAAGGCGGGCTGTTGGGTGGCCTGGGTTTGCAATTGCTGCGTCAATGTCGCAGGGTCGATAGCGGGCACATCGGCCAACACGGGCGGCACAAAGCAGGCGGCCACACGGTCGAGTTCAGCTTGTGGAATGGTGTGTGGGCCGCCGTCGATCTCTACGATTTGGCGGAATTCTTCTTCCACGGCGTCAAAGTAGCTTTGGCCTTCGGCCTTGACCAAAATTTTGATGCGGGCCTTGTATTTGTTGTCGCGGCGGCCTTGCTCGTTGTATACGCGCACAATGGCTTCGATGTAGTTCATGATCTGGTTCCAGGGCAAGAACTCGCGGATCACGCTGCTAATGACAGGGGTGCGACCCATGCCACCGCCTACCGATACCTTAAAGCCGATTTCGCCCGCCGCGTTTTTCACTAATTGCAGGCCAACGTCGTGCCAGGCGCTGGCGGCACGGTCTTCTGTGGCACCAGTGATGGCAATTTTGAATTTGCGTGGCAAAAAGGCAAATTCGGGGTGCAAAGTCGTCCACTGGCGGATGATTTCGGCATAGGGGCGTGGATCGACCACTTCATCAACGGCAATACCGGCCAGCGCATCGGTGGTGGTGTTGCGGATGCAGTTGCCGCTGGTTTGGATGCCGTGCAGATCGACACTGGCGAGTAAGTCCATGACGTCGGCAGCTTTGGACAGCGGAATCCAATTGAACTGCACATTGGTGCGGGTGGTGAAGTGGGCGCAGTGGGTGGGCAAGAAGGTGGTGCCCAGCTTGCCTTGGCCGGTCATGGCCTCTTGGAATACGGTGGCTTCAGGGGCATCGTAGTCGCGGGCAATGGTGGCTAGCACACGCAACTGGCGGCTGGCAATCTCGCCATAAGGCACGGCCACGCGCAGCATGGGGGCGTAGCGTTGCACATACCAGCCATTTTGCAGGCGCAGTGGGCGGAAATCGTCTTCGCTCAGTTTGCCAGCTTGCCAGCGGTCTAGCTGGTCGCGAAATTGGTCGGCGCGCAGGCGGACGAACTGTCGGTCAAAGTCGGTGTATTGGTACATGGTGCTTCAGATCAAAACCAGTTTGGCGCCCGCCCAAGCGAGCAACACGGAAAGCGCCGAGCGGATCAACCGCTCTGGAGCGTGGGAGACGAGACGAGAGCCGAGCCAGATGCCCGGCAGTGAGCCAGCCAGCAAGAGGGCCAGCAAGGGCCAATCGACCGAGCCGAGAGAGGCATGGCCCAACCCGGCGACCAGTGTCAGGGGCACGGCGTAGGCAATATCGGCACCAATGATCCGTGGCAAAGGCAGCAGCGGATAGACCAGCAGCAACACCGTTACGCCCACTGCCCCTGCGCCCACGGAGGTAAATGTGACCAAGGTGCCAATCACAGCCCCTAGCAGTATTGGCAAACTCCAGTGGCGTGGCTGCGTAGCCAGTTCGGGATTAGCCAGTCGCTTGGCATGGTCGGTGGTTTGTTTGGTGTGTGAAAAGGCGATGACCTTGTAAAGGGTGGCTGCAGCGGTCAGCAACAGAGCTATACCCAACGTGGTGGTCATGATGTGCTGGGCTTTGGCACTGGCTGGCCCCAGATAATGCAACAGCCACAGCGAGGCCAAAGCAGCAGGGATACTGCCAGCGCACAACATGCCGACTACGCGCCAGGGTACCAAGCGTTGGCGGGCCAAACTGACGGTGCCCCCCATTTTGGTAAAAGCGGCAAACAGCAAATCGGTGCCGACAGCCATGTGCGGCTTGATACCGAAGAAAAAGATCAGGATGGGTGTCATGAGCGAGCCACCACCCACACCGGTTAGGCCCACAATCAGCCCTACGGCAAATCCAGCAAAAACAAATGCGAAATCATGCATGGCGGCGAATGTAGTAGCCTTGCATATAAAAGCAAACAATTGTTTTGTGCTTCTCATATACGCAAAAGTAAATATAGAAAGCACAGAAGAAGCGGGGCATGGGGGGGCGATGGGGGTCAGAGCCTGCTGCTACCCCCCAAAAAAGAAACGACTGTCCAGCTTAGTGACAGTAAAGTGCCGCATAAAATCTTTCATTCGCCTTACGTTTACGTCAATCAACATCTGTCGCAAGAGCGTCAGGCGCCCCGACTTTTGCAATCCCACTATTGAGCGAGACATCCCGATGAACAATGAAGAAATCTTGGCCCAGTACGGCCCCCGCGAGGCGATGGAGTACGACGTGGTTGTGGTGGGGGGCGGGCCGGCGGGTCTGTCCACCGCTATCCGACTGAAACAGCTGGCCGCAGACAAGGGCCAAGACGTCTCTGTGGTGGTGTTGGAAAAAGGCTCCGAACCAGGCGCACACATTCTGTCGGGCGCCATCATGGACCCCAAGGCGCTGACCGAACTGTTTCCCAATTGGAAAGAGCTGGGCGCACCGCTGAACCAGCCGGTCACTGAAGATGCCATGATCTTTTTGGGCGAGAAGTCGTCTTTTCGCACGCCCGATTTTTTGCTGCCGCAGTGTTTTCAGAACCACGGCAACTACATCGTCAGCTTGGGTAATGTGACGCGCTGGCTGGGCCAACAGGCAGAGAACTTGGGTGTAGAAATCTTCCCGGGCTTTGCGGCTGCCGAGGTGCTTTACAACGATGATGGGTCGGTCAAGGGCGTGGCCACAGGCAATATGGGCATCAGCAAGGAAGGCGAGCCTACGGGAGACTTCCAGTTGGGCATGGAGTTGCATGCCAAGTACACCATCTTTGCTGAAGGTGCACGGGGCCATTTGGGCAAGCAGGTGATCGCCAAGTTCCACTTGGATGCAGGTCGTGATCCACAGACTTATGGTATTGGCATCAAAGAGCTGTGGGAGATCGATCCCCAGCGCCATCAACCGGGCTTTGTCATGCATACGGCGGGTTGGCCGATGGACAGTGACACTTACGGTGGCTCGTTCCTCTACCACATGGAAGACAACAAAGTCACGCTGGGCTTTATCACCGGGCTGGACTACAGCAATCCGTATCTGAGCCCCTTTGAAGAGTTCCAACGCTGGAAGACGCACGCCAATATTCGCTACTACCTAGAGGGTGATGCCGAAAAGGGCATCAAACCAGCCAAGCGCATCAGTTATGGCGCCCGTGCCATCACGGCGGGTGGTTTGCTCTCGCTACCCAAGACGGTGTTTCCTGGTGGCGCCTTGGTGGGTTGCGATGCTGGTTATTTGAACGTGAGCCGCATCAAGGGCAGCCATGCCGCCATCAAAACCGGCATGCTGGCTGCTGAGGCCATCTATGACGCCTTGGTGGCAGGCCGCCAGCATGATGAGTTGAGCGCCTACCCCCGTGCCTTTGAGAACAGTTGGCTGCATACGGAACTGAACAAGGCACGCAATTTCAAGGCGTGGTTCAAGAAGGGGCTGACGGTTGGCACGGTGATGAATGGGTTGGAGCAGTTTGTGCTCAAGGGCAATGTGCCTTGGACATTGCACCGTGACAAGCCCGACCATGCTTACCTCAAGCCTGCATCAGAGTGTACGCCCATTGAGTATCCCAAGCCCGATGGCAAACTGACCTTTGATCGTCTGTCCAGCGTGTTTATCAGCAACACCAACCATGCTGAAAACCAGCCTGCCCATCTGACCCTCAAGGATGCCAGCGTGCCGGTCAACGTCAATCTGACCCGATTTGCGGGGCCAGAGCAGCGTTATTGCCCCGCCGGGGTATATGAGTTTGTGGATAACGAAGGTGGTGGCGGCAAACGTTTGCAGATCAATGCGCAAAATTGTGTGCATTGCAAGACCTGTGACATCAAAGATCCAACGCAAAATATCGTCTGGGTCACGCCCGAAGGTGGCGGCGGCCCGAATTACTCCGGCATGTGAACCATTGTGGCGCCTTGCGCTGTCCGGGTCTGTGGTGCAGACCCTTTTGATCTTGGAGATATTGGATGAAAAAATTGCCTTGGATGACCTTGGGCGCCATTGCATTGGCCGTAGCAGCGGTGGCTCCCGCCAGCGCACAGCAAAAATCGGTGGCCGTGACGGCCATTGTTGAGCACCCGGCCCTTGATGCCGTGCGCGATGGTGTGCAGGCGGCACTGAAAGAGGCTGGATTTGAAGCCGGTAAAAACCTGAAGTGGCAATACCAGAGTGCCCAAGGCAACACTGGCACGGCTGCGCAGATTGCGCGCAAGTTTGTTGGCGACCAGCCCGATGCCATCGTAGCCATTGCTACCCCATCGGCCCAAGCGGTCGTGGCTGCTACCAAGACTGTGCCAGTGGTGTTTTCTGCCGTCACTGATCCAGTGGCAGCCAAGTTGGTGGGTAGCTGGGAGCCATCCAAAACCAATGTGACAGGGGTGTCGGATCTGTTGGCGTTGGACAAGCAGATGGATTTGGTACAGCAGGTCGTGCCTGGTGCCAAGCGTGTTGGTATGGTCTACAACCCTGGCGAGGCCAACTCGGTGGTGGTGGTCAAGCAATTGCAGGCGCTGTTGCCCAAGTTGGGCATGACGCTGGTTGAAGCAGTGGCCCCACGCTCGGTGGATGTGGGTAGCGCAGCCCGCAGCTTGATTGGTAAGGTCGATGTGATCTATACCAGCACAGACAACAATGTGGTTTCGGCCTACGAGGCCTTGGTCAAGGTGGGTCAAGAGGCCAAGTTGCCTCTGGTGGCTGCCGATACCGATAGCGTCAAGCGTGGTGCGGTGGCGGCCTTTGGTATCAACTACCGAGATTTGGGCGAGCAAACAGGCCGCATGGTGGTGCGTGTGCTCAAGGGCGAAAAGCCCGGAGACCTCAAGCCCGAAGTGAGCACCAAGATGGAGCTTTTCGTCAACCCCGGTGCCGCCGAAAAGCAGGGCGTGAAGCTGTCTGACGCGTTGGTCAAGTCAGCCGCCCAAGTGGTGAAGTAAAGTACACCCTTTTATTCGGGGGCTGCACAGGCAGTCCCCACTGCTGCGCAGGAGCCATGCACTGTCTGGCTCCTGCTTTGTTTTTTGCTTCCTTGCCGTTGCACCATGTCCCTTTTTTCCCTGCTTGGCGCCGTTGAAATCGGCCTCATCTTTAGCCTGGTGGCGCTGGGCGTGTTTATCTCGTTCCGCCTGCTGCGCTTTCCTGACCTGACGGTGGATGGTAGTTTTCCGTTGGGTGGTGCTGTCTGTGCTGTGTTGATTGCGTCAGGCACCAACCCTTATCTGGCTACCGTGGCAGCAATGGCTGCTGGTGCGGTAGCTGGGCTGATCACTGGCTGGCTCAATGTCAAGCTCAAGATCATGGATCTGCTGGCCAGCATTTTGATGATGATTGCGTTGTATTCGATCAATCTGCGCATCATGGGGGGCCCCAACGTGCCACTGATCAACGACCCGACCCTACTGACCCTGCTGCAACCCGATGGTATGAGTGACTATGTGGCCCGTCCGTTGATTTTGGCGGTGGTGGTGCTGGCCACCAAGTTGGCGATGGATTGGTTCTTTGCCACCGAGCGCGGTTTGGCAATTCGGGCTACCGGTTCCAATGCGCGCATGGCGCGTGCCCAAGGCATTAATACCGGCGGTATGGTGTTGTTGGGCATGGCGGTGTCTAATGGCTTGGTTGGGTTGGCGGGGGCGCTGTTTGCCCAAACCCAAGGCGGCTCCGATATTTCGATGGGTATTGGCACCATTGTCATTGGCTTGGCCGCAGTGATTGTGGGCGAGAGCATTTTGCCGTCTCGCAAGCTGGTGCTGGCCACATTGGCTGTGGTGATTGGTGCGATTGTGTACCGTTTCTTTATTGCACTGGCCCTCAACAGCGATTTCATCGGTCTCAAGGCCCAAGACCTGAATTTGGTCACGGCTTTGCTGGTGACGGTGGCGTTGGTGATTCCCCAACTCAAACGCAAAATGGCGGCACGCCGCCCCCAATAAAGCGCACCAGAGAAAAACTTGCTATGTTGAGCGCCAAAAACCTCCAACTCACTTTCAATCCTGGCACGCCCATCGAAACCCGCGCTCTGCGCGGCATGTCGTTGAGCATTCCGGCGGGGCAGTTTGTCACTGTCATCGGCTCCAATGGAGCGGGCAAATCCACCTTTCTCAATGCCATTTCTGGCGATCAATCGGTCGATAGTGGCACCATTACCATTGATGGCAGTGATGTGACGCGCCAGCCCGTTTGGGCGCGGGCCTCGCGGGTTGCACGGGTATTTCAAGACCCCATGGCCGGTACTTGTGAAGACCTGACCATTGAAGAAAACATGGCGCTGGCACAGCAGCGCGGCACCATGCGCAACTTGCGGGGGGCGGTGAAGGTGGCACAACGGGAGACTTTTCGTGCCCGTTTGGCCACCTTGGGTTTGGGGCTGGAAAACCGTCTGACTGACCGTATTGGCTTGCTCTCGGGTGGGCAGCGTCAAGCAGTCAGTTTATTGATGGCGGCGTTACAGCCATCCCGCATTTTGCTTTTGGATGAGCACACAGCGGCACTCGACCCACGCACTGCGGATTTTGTGCTGCAACTGACGGCACGCATTGTGGCGGAAAACCAGCTCACTACGATGATGGTCACGCACAGCATGCGCCAAGCCTTGGATGTGGGCCAGCGCACGGTGATGTTGCACCAAGGTCAGGTGGTGTTGGATGTGTCGGGTGAGCAGCGCAAACGTTTGGATGTGCCCGACTTGTTGCAGATGTTTGAGAAAGTGCGTGGCGAAAAGCTTGCCGACGATGCGTTGCTGCTGGGCTAGTGGCTGGTGTCGCCTTGGTATTGCAGGCACAGGCAGGTGATGTCATCAGCCTGTGGTGCTCCGCGTTCAAAGCGGTGTACGTCGGCCAGCACCGTCTCGTTGGTGGCTTGTGCAGTGCAATGCGGTGCCGCCAAGGGTTGCAATACCTGTTCGAGGCGGTGATTGCCATACTCTTGTCCATCCGGATCAAAGGCTTCGGTGATGCCATCGGTGTACAAAAACAGTTTGTCGCCAGGGGCTAAATCTACAACCCCTTCGTCGTAGACGAAGCCATCACTGACGGCAACGGCAATGCCATCGGTGCGTGGCAGTGGTGTGGTGGTGCCCAAACGCAGCAAATAGGGTGGGTTGTGCCCCGCATTCACATAGGTGACCCGGCCAGTGGGCAGGTGCAGCACACCATAGAAGATGGTGACGAACATCATCTGTTCGTTTTCGGTGGCTAGCAGGTCATTGAGTTTGCGAATGCAGGAAGCGGGTGCTGTGACAAACACGGCAGTGGCCTTGAGCAGGGTGCGTGTAATTGCCATGAACAATGCCGCAGGCACGCCCTTGCCCGACACATCGGCAATGACAAAACCGAGGTGTTCTGCATCAATGACAAAGTAGTCATAGAAGTCGCCCCCTACTTCGCGGGCTGGGGTGATGTGGCAGTCGATTTGCACTCTGGAATCCACAGTCAGGTGGCGTGGCAGGATGCTCAATTGCACCTGTGCAGCAATTTGGAGTTCTTGCTCCAGTCCGGCCAGTCTGGTTTTGGTAACCAAGGCTTCACGCAGCTCCACAATCATGGTGGATAGGCGCTGGTGCTGACCAATAATGCGCTGGGTCAGGCTTCCCATGACTGCAGCCAGATGCCGCAGTTGTTCCTCGTCTTCAGAAGCTGCACTGCCCTGGTGTGGCTCACCGTTGTGCAGCAGCTCTAGCACTTCTTCTCGGCTGGTCATGTCGGTGGCGTCTGCCAATTGTTGCAATTGGGTGTGGATCAGGCGTTCTTGCCGACGGCGCACCCGTTCGCGCAGCGAGCGGCTCGCGGTCAACTCTTCGGCACTGTGCCGAAACACCACAACGGCTTGGGCAATGCGACCAATTTCATCATTGCCCGCATGCTGAAGACGCACGCGGGCATCACCGCGTGCCAAGGCTTGGAGGGCTGCAATTGCGTTATCGAGGGTGCGGAAGTTTTTACCCAGGTAAACATACAGCCCCAAAAGCACGGTGAGCATGAGCAAGCTGGTGCTGATCAACGCCATGCGGTCTAGGAACTGGCGGGTGCTGGCCTCATGGGTGTTGTCTGCCAACGTGACCAGAGCACCGGCAGGGTGCCCTGAGAGGTCGGTGACTGGCGTACTGTTGAGTGTGTAAGTGTGGTCTTTGTCTTGGTGTTGTTGGTAGGTGGCTATGCGGGGAGAGGAGGTGATTTGGAGACGCTGCCATAAGTTGCTGTCGGTGCTGCCCAGCAAGGTACCGTGCAAGTCGATCAGGTGTGCGCTGGTGGCGCTGCGTTGAGCGAATCGCTGCAGCCCATGCTCAGCATGACGCCCTAGCACCAGAACGATGGGATAGGTGCTGCCGGGCAGTGTGTGTGCTGCAATCATGACGGGCGTACTGCCTGCCACCATCCGCAGTCCGCTGACTCCCTCTCCGCCCAGTGCGCGATCGAGGCTCACAGCGTCTAACAAGGGGCGTGGTGGTTCAGTCCCAAACACAATCGGTTCTGAACCTGCACTGATCACGCCCATCAGTGCCAAGGGTTCTTGTGGGCCTATGAGCACATGGGCATGGGTCAAGGCTTGTGCAATGGTGGCCCGATCTGCCGAATAAAGGGCTTGCAAAAAGCCCGGTTGGGCTTTGAGTGACTGGAGAGACTGTTCTAGCCGTTGGCTTTCTGTAGCCAGCATCTCGTTCCAGAGGGCCGTTTGTCCGGCCACAGCGGTGGCTGTGAGGCGCTGCTGTAATAGCTGTTCGCGCAGCAGACTGGCGCCCCCCAATCCCAGCACGGTGAGTACCAGGGCTGTGCCAACAATCAGGGTGATCCGGGTACGCAGCAACATTACGCCTCCCCGTCTTGTGAACCAGAGGGGGTTGAGGTGCCAGTGGGGGCCATGATCTGTGCAATGCGCACTTGCATGCGGTGGTCGAAATCTACCGCTAGAAGTTCTTCGGCATAGCTGTTCAGCATGGTTGCTTGCTCCTGTTGTTGCTGCTGACCTTGGGCCAAGGCTTCTAGTGCCTGCTCTAGGGCATTGCTGGTGTGGTGCAGTGGTACAGCGGGCGTTAGCCGAGCGCCTTGCAGACCCATTTCTAGTTGGCAGCGTTGTTGTTCCAGACGCTTGCCAGGGCCGCGTGCTGCTAGCCAACCGCTGAGCAGACCCATGCACAAAACCAGCAGGGCTGATAGTGCTTGAATAGCAGTCAGACCGTGGGTTAGGGTGGCTGGTGCCGTGCCTACAGCCACAATGCCTACTGTCTGCCCGTGTACTTGCACTTCGGCATGAATTTCTTCGTGGGCAGGGCGCAGTTGCGTGGTGTTGAGTGTCGTGTTGTTGGGGCTGCGCAAGGCAATATAGGCTAGTCCTGGCGCTTGGTCGAGTGCCCGTTGCAGATAACTGTCCAGACCCGGAATATGGTTGGCCGGAATGCCGATGCGGATCGCCCGGGCGATCTGCTGCGATAGGGTATGGGCCACAGAATGCGCTAAAGCTTGGGCCGCTTGGCTGGCCTGTTGCTGGGTGCTGTGGTGGAGCTGTTGCAGCGCCCAGATGGTGCATACGCTGCCAATGAGCACAGTGGTGCAGAAAGCCAGCAGGCCAACACGCCAGTCCAGTGGTTGGGCGCAGCGGGTGGTGGCCTTATCCTGCATGGTCGATCTCCTGGAGTTGGCGCAGTCGCTCCTGGTTCTGGCGCGTTTGCTCTGCCCAACTGAGACGGGTGTGGTGGGCGGCTTTTTCCAGTGGGTCTGCACCCATCGAGAGGGGCCGGTCTTGCTGGAGCAGGGGTGAGATGCGTGCAAAGGGCCGTAACAGGTGGCGCAGTCCCCAGAAAATACCCAGGCCCGCGGCTGTGCAGGCCAGTATGGCAACCAGTAGCCAGGCCATGATTTGTTGGCCTATGCGTTTCCATTGATCCAAAACCTTGGAGGGGCTGGTGGTTGCAATCGTCAGGGCAATACCGCCTGCGGCCTGTCCGAGGTCATTTTCAAAGCGTATCCCCATCTGGCGTTGCGAGGGGCTGTCAATATGCCATGCGTCTTTTTGTGCAAGGTGCTCTAGCCAGGCGTTGGGCACACGGCTCCCACGGGTATGCGGATCGGTGCTGTAGAGCAAAGTGCCATTGGCAGAAAAAATATCAATCGCCAATACTTCGGCAAAGCTGCTGCGCTCACGTTCTATCAGCCGTTGCAGGGCGTCCATCTGCTCCAGATCGAGGCCAATTGTGGAGTAGTTGTCTACAGCGGTGTGCAGGCTTTGCAGTAAGTAAAGGTCGCGTTGGCTGGCAACTTCTTGGTCTAGTGTTTTGGTAGCCCAAAGCAGCAGCACTTGATTGATGGCCAATAGACTGAGCACACAGCCTAGAACAATGGCTAAGAGATGGGAACGTGGGCTCATACAAGTGGCTCCTGTCCAGAATGCGGGGACATGTAGCGGCGCAATGCCAGTGCGCCAGTGCATGCCAATAAAGCATTAGGGGTGATGCCTGCGGTGGCCGCCAATTGCGCGAGGGGCTGGTGCAGGCCATAGATTTCGGCCCACATGCCCGGTTGAATCTCGCCGGGGGCAAAGGCACTGATGTCCAGCCCCAGCATGCCCATGGCAATGCCTCCCACAATGGGGGCCGGGCGCCCTTTGAGGTACAAGACGCCGCGTGGGGCCAGACTGATCGGTAGGCCATCGCCATAACCGGCTGCTATTGTGGCGATGCGGGTGTTTTGGCTGGTGCGGTATTGTCCGGCGTAACCGACTTCGGTGTAGGCGGGGACATCGGCCACCCGCATCACCGGAGCGTACAGGCTGGTAACGTTCTGTAGAGGTTGTTGGTATTGGGCGGCTGTTTGTACGCCAAACAAGGCGCTGCCAACCCGCGCATGGTCACAGTGCCAAGCGGGGTTGGCAAACACGCTCGATGAGGTGGTGATGCTGCGTTCGGCCGGTGGCAGCTGTTGGAGCCAGGCCGCAAAGGTGTGGCGTTGGTGCAGGCACTCTGGGGCATCCGGGTGGCTGAAGCGGCCCAGATGGCTGACCCATATCATGGCTTTGATATCGGTTTGCAAGCGGCTATCGTGCAACAAGTGCAGGTTGGTGCCAGTAAACCCCAGCCGTGTCAGACCAGTATCCAGGTGGATAGCCACAGGCATGGCTTGGCCGTGTTTGCTGCCATATCCTTGTAGCTGGTGCAGTTCATGGGGGCCAGCCAGCACAGGAATGAGTCCGTGTGCCGCAAAATCTTCGGGGGCTATGCCTCCAAGACCATGCAAAACCATGATTCTGGTGCTGTGCTCGGGCAGCAATCCCCGCAATTTGAGGGCTTCGGTGCTGTGGCTGACCCAAAAGTCGCGGCAGCCTAGGTTCCAGAGCAACGGAGCCACTTGGGATATGCCCAGACCATAGGCATCATTTTTGACCACGACCCCAACACGTTGGCCCCGAAAGGTGCGGCGCACCGTGCGCCAGTTGTTGGCCAGCACACCCAAGTCAATGTGCATGTGGGGGCGGTCATGGGCCAGCAAGGTGTTCATCCAGGGTTCCCGGTGGGGGGCTGTAGGCGCAGGCTGCCGGGCAGAGTGCCAGGGGCAATGCCTTGCCATCCTTGGGCTAGTAAGGTCTGTTGCTGTGCTAGGGCATCGATGTGGAGTTCGAGTGGGCTGGCATCGGAGGTTTGGGGAGGGGCGTGAGAGGGCAGGCGCACCAGCAAATACCGGGCAAAGCCGCCATAGCGATATTCCAGCGCCCGCACTCTGAAGCCACAACCCAGCAGGTTGTGCCAACTGACCGTGTTTTCGGGGGCAGCGGTGGCAAACAGTACGGTGGTGCTGTTTGTGTGGCCAATGCGCTGGGTGATCAAGGCCCGCTGCAAGCCGTATCCACGCCATTGGGGGGCGACAGCAGCGCCAGCCAGTTTGGCGAGCGTCTGTTGTGGGGGCAGTTGCAGGTGCTCACGGGGATCGTCAGTGGGCAGCAGGTCATGTTGCAGTACGCCATAGGCGATCAATTCGGTGTGGTGGTGCCAAGCACCAATCACAGTGCCCCGGCCTTGGAGCAGGCTTTGCAGGAATGTGCGTGCTTCGGCCTTGACCGTGTGTGGTGGCAGGCCCGCAATGCTCAGGTGGTGCAAAGCCTCCATTGCATCAAGGTCTTGGGGTTGGAGCAGGCGCCAATGCAGGCCGCTTGTGCGTAACAAAGGGGTGGGGGGGGAGCTCATGAGGGTTGTTGCTCCCCTGTGCCAATGGCAATGACCTCTGCGTAATTGAGCATGTCAATGGGGGGGTAGAGTTCTAGGGCTTTGGCAACGCGCATGTTGACGAGCAGAGAAAACCGCTTGAGTGTCTCGACAGGTATTTGGCCCGCAGGCTTGCCCGAGACCAAAATATCCAGTGCTTTGGCCCCGGCCAGTTGCCCTACTGAGTAATAGCGGCTGACCAGTCCTACCAGCGCACCGCCCGAACGCACCGCCAATTCTGCGGCGCCAAAGGAGGGCAGTTGCAGTGCCAGTGCGGCTGGGGCAATGCGGCCATAGAGGCTGCCCAAAAAGGTGTCGGGCAGCAGGTAAAGCCATTGGGCACCTGCTTTTTGGATGTGCGATAGCAAATCTTCTACGCCATCGCTGATGGGTTGTCCGGCGGTGTTGGTGTGAAAGTTGGCTTCAATCAACTGAGCCCCATTGCGCTGACAGTAATCCCGTGCCTGTGCCACGATAGCCCGCGAGTTTTGTTCTGCGGGGTTGTAGAGCACCCCCAGCTTTCGGAAGGGCAGGTAGGATTTCATGGCCCGCAGTTGCACATCGGTAGGAACAACGTGTACGGCGCCAGTCACATTGCCCCCCGGGCGATCGAGCCGCGCCACAATGCCCGATTGCAGGGGGGCTGCAACCAGAGCAAAAACCACAGGAATGTCACGGATGAAGTGGCTGCCTTGGCTGGGGGCATCGTGTGCGCCCACCACGGCCAAGGTGATGGGGGTGCCCCAGACATAGATCAAATCGGGTTGCAAATGCCGGGCTTCACGCAGAATGCCCGGCACCCGAGAGATGTCTTGTTGCACATCGCGCACGGTGATCTGCATGTCTAGCCCTGCCTCGGTGAGATAGGCCCGGAAACCACGGTCTACATCGGTTTCTCCCCTGAACGTGATCATCAGGATGCGAAAGGGCCGTCCTGTGCTGTGGCGCAGATGACGGGGGGAGGTGCTTGCACTGCTCCATGTGCCCCATGACAACAAAGAGGCACTGGTGGCATGGTGCAGACTGCGGGACAGAAAGTGGCGACGATTGCTCATGGTCAGGGGCGTGCTGCTTTTTAGTGTGCCGGTTGTGGGGGTGGGGTATCGGCAGGTTGTTGGAACAGATGCCAGCCGTAGGTGACGCTGCCGCCCAGCACCAGTAAACCGATGCAGGCCAAGGCGGGGCCAAAGCCCCAGGCAGTCAAAAGCATGGCCCCAGTGGCTGGCCCCAATGCGCTGCCACCACGCTCTACCAGTCGGAAAAGACCCAGAATGCCTGCGCTCTGGCCCGCTGGGGCGTTGCGCGCAAAATCGGCAATCAGGGCAGATTGCGGAGCAATGGACAGCGATTGTCCTAGCCCCAAGCCCAGCAGAACGAGCGCCAGCGCGGTGGTGGAAGTGCCGGTGGGCCACGCCAGCATGGCACTGCAACCGGCCAGCAGGCCACCCATGAGTACGAACAGGCTGCGCCGCCCCCAGCGGTCGGCCAGACGGGCTGCCAGCGGAACCAGTAAGACCATGGTGAGGGGGTAAATGGTTTGCAGGCGGCCAATGGTGGCACTGCTGTGGCCGGTGTCTTGCAGATAGACCGGCAGGAGATAAAAGCACAGTGCCGCCAGCAGCAGTTTGGCGGGCAGTGCGCAACCGATCAGCAGGGTCATGAGCCCTGGTTGGCGCAGTACCGTACCTAATGTATGCGTCGGATTGGTCGATGGACGCTCTTGGGCGGTGGGGGCGGCAGGTGTGCTTGGTGGCAGTTGCATCCATGCTACAGCCGCCACGAGCAGGGCCAGAACACTGCAAATGGCAAAAGCGGTTTGCACGCCCCAGTGGTCTGCAATGAGCCCCCCCAATGAAGGGCCGCAGAGCCCTGCTACCAGAATAGCCCGGACAAATTGGGCCAGGCTCCGGGCCCGGTCGGCAGGCATGGAGCCATCAATCACCAACCCTTGACCAGAGACAAACACCAAAGCAAAGCCTGCAGCACTTAACAGCCGGGCCGCAAGAAAGAGGCCGTAGTGCTGTGTGGCTGCGGCCAGCGCCAAGCCGGTGGCACTGAGCAATGCCCCCAGAATAAAACCGGGCTTGCGGCCACGGCGCTCTGACCAGCTGGCCAGCGGCCATTGCAGGAGTGCCACGGTGGCCAAAAACAATACCAACGGCAATCCGGCCAGTAATTCGGGAGACAGTGTCTGCCCTTCGGGGGCAATTTGGCGGGCCCAGCCCGGCAAGAAGGGCCGTGTCAATTCTTCCGACAACATGAACAGGAACAGTGCTGGCCGCACGCTGGAGGCACTGGTAGTGCGCCACGGCGTGTGCTGTTGTTCTGGATGGGCCAGCCGTTGTTGGCGTACTTCGGTGCTGGCCAATGCCCGTGCGCCACGTGAACCCAGGGCCAAAGCCAACAGTTCTAGCGCCATCAAGAGGCTGATGGCTCCCAGAAAGACCATATCCAGCAGGGTGGCCTGTAGCAGGCGTGCCAGTATGCTGGGGTCGAGCACCACCACGAGTTCTCCCACGGCGATGCCTGCATGGGTCACGGGGGCCGTGGAGGCCAGCCGTTTTTCTGTGGCGGTGGGGACAGCCCCATAGAGTGCGTGGCCCGTGGTGGCAATAAAGGACAGGGATGCGATTTCGGGGTTTTCTTGGCGTAACCGGTCGGTATGTGCATCAAGGCCCACCAATGCTTGGGCTGGAATGCCTGCGGCCAGCCCTCGCTCTATGAGGCCTGCACTGGAGCGAACAATAGCGGCAGTTTTGGCGAGTTGGTCGGGTTGGATGAGATCCTGACCAGCCCGGTGGGCCTGCCAACCTATCCACAGCATACCTAAGCTCAACACCAAGGCGGCCATGGCAGTGAGGGACAGACGCAAGCCGCCCGTTATCAGGGGGCGGGCGCGGCGGGCATGGGGGGTGCCAATATGGCGCAACAGAGCAAAGCCTGCCACCAAGGTGGCAGCACACACGCCCAGCAGGGCTGTCCAAGTGGCCGTGGTGATGCGTTGGCGCAATTGCTGCTCTGCCTGTAACCGTGCCGATGTGTCGTAGTAGAGTGCAACTTTGGCTATCGTCTCACCCAAATCGTTGCGAATGGGTTGCTCCAGCAGCGTCAGGGTGGGCTGTGTGGTGTGCGCAGGACGCTGGCCCAACAGGGCTTGCCCTTGGGCCGAGACAATGCCAAAACCCGCAATTGCAGGTTCAAGGATGGTTTCACGCGCCAACATGGCTTCCAGCGGGGACTGGTCGGACAGGGGCATGCCCAAGGCCACGGCTTGTTCAGCCGCTGTAGCCGCCCGTTGTGCCGCCACAGAAAATTTGGCATTGAAGACATCTTTTTGTGTATTGCGCAGGGTATTGAAGGCCAGCATGCCACTGATGAGCATGCACCCTGCCGAGACGCTCACCAACACGGCAAGAAACCACCACAGCAACCGCTTCATGGTGTGCATCCTTTGCAGAATGGAGTGCCAACGGCAACTGTGGCCGTGGATCTGACAACAGAACGATAGTCAGAGAACAAAAAGATGGTGCACATGGACGGCAGAAAACAGGCGGCCTACAGGCAAAGTTCAATCGGGGTGCAGACCATTTTTCTGGAAAAGGCGGTGTTCGTCCAGCCGAATAGTGTCAGGCCCGCGTGTCTGAGGCACCCAGAGGGCAAAGAGCGGTCTGTAGCGGAGCCAGAAAAGCTACTGATTTCATAGCGGCAAAAACCCGTCCCTATTGATGAAGAGGTGGCAAAAGTCAAAAGCCGCTACAGTGCAGTTTTTTAATTTTTGCCAGGATTGCTGTCATGAGCCTCCAGTTTTCTCCAGACCACCAATGGATCGATGCAGCCGATGTGCAGGCCGCTACGGTGGGTATTACCGCACATGCCCAAGAGGCGCTGGGCGATGTGGTGTTTGTGGATTTGCCCACAGTAGGCAAGGTCTTGGCCCAAGGCGAAGTGGCCTGCGTGGTCGAATCGGTCAAGGCCGCGGCCGACGTGTTCATGCCGGTGGCGGGTGAGGTGGTGGCCGTTAATGAGGCACTGCGCGCCGATCCGGCACTGGCTAACACCGATCCCCTGAGCGCCGGTTGGTTCTTCAAAATCAAGGTGGCAGATCCGGCGCAGTTGTCTGCTTTGATGGATGAAGCCGCCTATGCCGCCTTTGTGCAAAATGCCTGAGCAGGCCGTGGTGGTCAAGGCCAGTGCTGCGCGTACACTCGCCCACCTGACCCCACAGCCACTGGGCCGATATTTGTGCCCACCTGCCAGGGGTGTTTGTTGCCATGAGCCGCCCCGATCTTGCATTTTTGCTGCGTACCACCGAGCCACTGTTGCTGCCACCGGCCCCGGTGGAGGAAAAAGAGCGGCGCAATTTGGCTGAGCGGCCCAGTGGCCCCATGGCTGATCTGATTGCCGAATTGCGCGCTTACCAAGTCGAACTGGAGGCGCAAAACAAGGTATTGCGCTATAGCCAGTCGGCAGCAGAGAGCGCCTCCGAGCGGTTTGAAACCCTCTTCTCTAGTGTGCCGCTGGCGCTGATGGTGTTAGATGAGCATGGCATGGTCGTGCAGGCCAACTCTATGGCCCACCGCTCTTTTCAGCCCACTGAACGAGACCGGCCCTTGACCGAATTGCAAGCGTTTGTCTGTGAGGCCCATGCAGAGCGGGTACAGCAGGCTTTTGCCCAGGCCTTGGCCGAGGGCCACAGCGAAGCCACCGAAGTCGTCTTTTCTATTGGCGACCAGCACCACATTACTGGGGATTTGCACATTGCCCGGATTGAGGCACCCCAGCATGATGGCGAGCCGCCATTGTTGCAGTTTTTGTGTGCCGTGATTGATCAGGGGCCGCTATTGGCAGAGCGGCAGGCTTTGCAGCAAAGCGCCCAAGAGTTGCAACAGCGCAATGCCCAACTTCACGCTAGCGAACGGCGGTTGGAGGCTGTTATCAACTCCTCGCTAGACGCCATCATCTGTGTTGATCAGCACCAGCGTATCACGGTGTTTAACCCCACGGCGGCAGCCTTGTTTCAGTGTGCTGCCAGCGATGCGCTGGGCAGCCCCGTACAACGATTTTTGCCCGATGCACAACAAGTGCTGGCCTTTGCCCAATTGGCGACCCAAGCCATGCTGGGGGAAATGACGGCGCACACCGTCAGCGGCAAGGAGCTGGCGGTGGAAGTGAGCGTATCGTTCGAGCGCCATGCTGAGGGTGAGACCACCACTATTTTTGCCCGCGACCTGACCGGACGTAAAAAAGCCGAGGCCCATCGCAACGAGCTGGAAGTGCAGCTGCGCGAATCGCACAAAATGCAAGCTGTGGGCACGATGGCAGGCGGTATTGCCCACGACTTCAACAATATCCTCAGTGCCATTTTGGGCAATGCCGAACTGGCCAAGGCCGACTGTGGATCTGGCTCCCCTGCGCATGAGAGTTTGGTCGAGATTGAAAAGGCCGGGCGACGTGCCCGCGATCTGGTGCGTCAGATTTTGACTTTTAGCCGCAATGAGCCACCCCGGCGCTCCACTGTGGCACTGGGTGAGGTGCTGGGAGACACCGAGCGTTTGCTGCGTGTGACCTTGCCCCCAGCCATCGAGCTGCGGCTACATGTGGCCCCCCAACTGCCCCCTGTGTTGGCCGATCCCACCCAAGTGGAGCAGGCCGTGCTCAACCTCTGTACCAACGCTATCCATGCCCTGGGTGATGGGCGCGGCAGTGTGCAGGTGGAGTTGCAGATCGCGCGGCCCGATCAACGCCAGCGCGAACGTTTGGGCTTGGCACAGGGGGACTACGTGAGTCTGACAGTCTCAGACAACGGCCCCGGCATTGAGGCAGCTATCTTGCAGCGCATTTTTGAGCCTTTCTTTACTACCAAACCGGTAGGGCAAGGCACAGGCTTGGGCCTATCGGTGGTGCATGGTGTGATGCGCACCCATGGTGGCGCCGTCGATGTGCACAGTGTGCTGGGGCAGGGCAGCCGGTTTACCCTGTATTTTCCAGCTTTGGCGGCAGAAGTTGTCAGCGAGGTGCAGGAGCCAGCCTTGCCCGTCGTCAGTAGCGCGCCTGCAGCGCCTATCCCACCCAGTCGCCAACACCATGTGATGTATGTGGATGACGACAAAGCACTGGTTTTTCTGGTGCAGCGCCTGCTCAAGCGCCGCGGTTATATCGTCAGTGGCTTTACCGACCCACGCCAAGCAGCGCAGGCCTTGCGCACCAACCCGCAAACCTACGATTTACTGGTCACAGACTACAACATGCCCGGTTATTGTGGTGTCGATTTGGTACGCGAGGCATTGGGTATTCGCCCCGATTTGCCTGTGGCGTTGGCCTCGGGTTACATCACCGCAGAGATTGAGCAGGCCGCACGGGCCGAAGGTGCGCGCGCGCTCATCCACAAACCCAACGATGTCGAGGAGATGTGCGCCACCGTGCAAAAGCTCCTGATGGGTGAACTGTGACCCCGCCTACCCATGCAGTGGGTGCTAGTCCAGAGGGGGTACGTTGCCTCTATGTCGATGCCGACTTACTGGTGCTGGTCAAGCCTTCTGGGCTGCTGTGTGTGCCCGGACGAGGCCCAGACAAGCAAGACTGCCTCAGTGCCCGCGTTCAGTGCTGTTGGCCCGAAGCATTGATTGTGCACAGGCTCGATCAGGCCACCTCTGGCCTGGTGCTCATGGCCCGCAATCTGACCACACAACGGGCCTTGAGCACCGCCTTTGCCGAGCGCCGTATCCACAAGTCGTATCAAGCCGTGGTGCAAGGGCTGTGGACGCCGCCGGACATCTGTGGGGCGTGGCAACTCATTGATTTGCCCATCGCCGCTGATTGGGAGCGGCGGCCATTGCGCGTGGTGGATTTCGTACACGGCAAGCCCAGCCAGACGCGTTGGCGGGTGCTGGCTGCCAATACCGCCACGCAGACCACCAAGGTCGAGCTAGAGCCGCTCACAGGCCGCACCCACCAGTTGCGTGTGCATTTGGCCGCTTGCGGCCACCCCATTTTGGGCGATGCGCTCTATGCCGATGCGGCCACCTTGGCCCGTTCGCCCCGGCTGCTGTTACACGCCACAGCATTGGGGTTGGTGCATCCAGCCACCGGCCAACCATTGCACTACACTTGCCCCCCGGATTTTTAGCATCACCAAGGAGCAGCACCCAGCATGAGCGGCAACCTTACCATCTTGACGGGCGCATCACGGGGCATGGGTCTGGCACTGGCCCACCAGTTATTGCAGCCGGGCGATACCTTGATTTGTCTGTCCCGCCATACCCACAGCGGGTTGGCACAGCAAGCACAGGCCCAGGGCACCACCTTAGAGCAGTGGCAGCATGATTTGGCCGATGGCGTTGCGGCGGCGGCGCGGCTGCGCCAGTGGCTTCAAGCCCAGCCTGTGGGGGTTTTTACCAGTGCAACCCTTATCAACAATGCAGGGGTCATCCCCCCCATTGCGCCATTGTCTGCCAGCGATCCGGTGGCATTGGCCCAAGCCCTGCGGGTGGGGCTAGAAGCCCCCATGCTGCTCACAGCTGCATTTTTGGGGGCTACCGAGGCTTGGCCGTTGCCGCGCAAGGTGCTCAACATTTCTTCGGGGCTGGGGCGGCGGGCCATGGCCTCGCAAGCGGCCTACTGTGCAGCCAAGGCAGGCATGGACCACTTTACCCGCTGTGTGGCCTTGGATGAGGCGCTCAAACCCCACGGGGCCAAGGTATGCTCCCTAGCGCCCGGTGTGATTGATACAGACATGCAGGTGCAGTTGCGCAGCGCCCAGACCAGTGCTTTCCCTGATGCGGTCAACTTTGTGGCACTGCAAACCGCCGGTATGCTCACGTCCCCACAAGAGGCGGCGGCCCGCCTGTTGGCTTGGTTACACCGCCCCGATTTTGGCAGTCTGCCCGTGGCTGATGTGCGCTCAGACTGAGCCTGCATCCAGTCCACAGCTTTTTTCTCTTTGATTACTGGACAAGGAACCCCCTCATGTTGCGTCGCTCTTTTTCTTGCACTGCCTTGGCCTTGCTGTGGGGCGCTAGCGCCTATGCCCAGACGCCTGTGGCGGCAGCACCTTATCCCAGCAAACCTATCCGTATGGTGGTGCCCTTTCCGCCGGGGGGTGGCACCGATATTTTGGCCCGGCTCGTGGCAACCAAGCTCTCAGAGCAAACCCAGTGGAGCATCGTGGCCGACAACAAGGCTGGTGCAGGTGGCACCATCGGCATCGGCGAAGCCGTCAAGGCCGCGCCCACCGGATACGACATAGTGATGGGGCAAAAAGACAACTTGGTGATTGCCCCTTGGTTGTACAAAAACCTGCCCTGGAACCCCACCAAAGATTTGGTGGCTGTGGCCCATGTGGCCTATACCCCAGTGCTGATCGCCACAGGTGCCCAATCTCGTTTTAAAACCTTGGCCGATGTGGTGCAGGTTGCGCGCACTGCCCCCCATACCGTGAGCTATGGTTCACCCGGCAATGGCACTTCTATCCATTTGGCCGCTGACCTGTTTGCCAAGGCCGCAGGTGTTCAGTTGAGCCACATCCCCTACAAAGGCTCCAACCCGGCACTGCTAGATGCGCTGGCGGGTAATGTCGATTTGCTGGTGTCCTCGGTGCCATCGGCTATGGCACAAATCAAGGCAGGAAAATTGCGCCCACTGGCCGTGACATCGGCCCAGCGCAGCTCCTCGCTGCCAGATGTGCCAACCATTGCCGAATCAGGCTACAAAGGCTTTGATGTCAGTACATGGTATGGGTTGTTTGCGCCAGCTGGCACACCTGCTGCGTTGGTCGCCACCCTCAATGCAGAAGTCAATAAACTACTGGCTAAGCCCGAAATCCAGACCGCCATTCAGGCCCAGGGTGCCGAACCCCAAGCCATGACCCCAGCCCAGTTGAGCCAACAGCTGCAACGTGAATATACCCAGTGGAAGGGCATTGTGGAGGCCTCGGGCGCCAAGATCGAATAAAGCCGATCTTCTGAAGAGTAAACCGCACACCCCCCAGCCCCCTGTGGGGGGGATAGGGGCGGTGTGGGATTTATTGGCGCACCACCAGCACCGGCACATGCACGGCACTGAGGACGCGTTGGGCCACGCTGCCCAGCATCAGTTTTTCCAGACCACGGCGGCCATGTGAACCCATAACGATCAGATCGGCACCCGTCTTCTCAAGGGCTTGCACGACCCCTTCATGCACGGCATGGCCTTCCCCCACCAGCACCTGCACGTCCACCTGGGCTTCTTGCATGGCTTGGCGCACGGCTTCTAGGGCTGCATTGGCCTCTGCGGTGGCAGCACTCAGGTATTGCGCCTGACCATAGGCAAAGTCAGCACCCACGCCCGTGAAGGGATAGGGGTCAATCACATAGAGTGCGGTGACAGCACTGCCAAAGGTCTTGGCCAGACCAGCCGCTTTGGTGACGGCCAACATCGAGGTGGGCGAGCCGTCTACTGGTACCAGAATGTGTTTGAACATGGTTTTTCTCCTTGGAGTTGATGACACAAGAGGGGCCGGGCCAGTAGTGCGCTCTCAGGAACGAGGGTTGTCCTGGAAACCACCACGCCGACAGGTGATGACCAGCGTATCACGGTAACCGCCTGCCACTTCAGGCTGGATGGGGGTGGTTTCATGGATCATGCGGGCATCGTCCAGCAACAGCAGTGACCACGGTTGTGTCAGTGTAAAGCGTTGTCCGGCGGGCGCACAGGCTTCAAACACGCGGGTTTCGCCTCCTTTGACGCCTTGGCGCGCCACTAAAAACACGGCTACCAGATCTACGCCATCACGGTGTGCGCCTTCGGGGGTTGGGCGGCCAATCCCATCGGTGGTATCAATGCGAAACTGGTGCGACTCGACAAACCACGGCGGCGGCGGGTGGCCGGGCGTGAACACATCGGTACACAACTGCCCTAGTGTGTGCAGCAATTGGTTCCAGACTGGGCGCGTCAGGCTGTCTGGGCGCATGGGTTCAAACCACCGTTCCATGCCGCCGTGCAGCGCGTTGTATTCCACAGGTTGCCAGTGGGCACGGTGGTGCACCGTATGCACAGTGGCTTCTTGCACGATAAAAGAGGCATGGCGGCGTTGGCGGTAGCGGCCACCATCTCTCAGATAGTGGTCTGGGGGCAGGTCATTCCAGTCAGGCTCGAGCGCCTGCAAGTCAGACAGATTGCAGCCTATCCAGCGGGCCACATCTGCGGGTGGCAAGACAGCAAAACCCTGCTGTTGGAGCCGTTGCGGCAACTCGGAAAGGGCGCAAAACGGTGGCAGAAAAGTGGGTGTGGCCATGAAAGCGTGCTTGAATCGGAGCAGAAACAAGCTGTCAGTTTCTCACACGAAGACACAGCAGGCGCTTAAACTGCCATATTCGTTTCATCTAATCTGAGCCGCCATGTCCCACGAACGTCGCCATTTCACCCGTGTCCACTTCGATGCCCCGGCCTTATTGAAGCTTGAGCATTCCAGCCTGCGTGTGCATGTGTTGGATCTTTCGCTCAAGGGTGCCTTGGTGGAGTTGCCTGAGGGTCGGACGGTGCCGCCGGGCACCCTGTGCCAATTGCAATTGACTTTGGCACCATCGAGCGTTCATATCACGATGTCGGTGGAAGTGGCTCGGGGCGACGAGCACCACACAGGGCTGCGCTGCCTGCACATGGATTTGGACAGCATTACCCACCTGCGCCGCTTGATCGAATGGCAGTTGGGCGATGCAGCACTGCTAGACCGGGATTTGTCGCAATTGGTGGCCGGGGCCACACGGGTTGGATACGACGACTGAATCTTAGCGCCGCGACGACACCACAATCCCGCCCACAATCAGGCTAAAAGCCAGGGCATGGTAGAGGTGGGGCGTCTCGCCCAGAAAAGCCGCCGACAGCAACGCGGCAAACAGAGGGGTCAAGTTGGCGAAAAAACCGGCCAAGCTGGGGCCAGCACGGCGCACACCAATGCCCCAAAGACAGTAGGCCAACAGGGCTGGGCCAATAGCAATAAAGGCCAACGCGGCCAGCAAGGGTGTGCCCCACACAATTGGCGTGCCCATACCACTGGCCCATTCAGCGCCTGCAAACAAGCATGACCAACCCAGACCGAACACCAACTGACCCATCAGAAAGGCTGCCCAATCGTTGCGGATGGTCGCTGGTTCAGACGTTCGCACCAGCAGCCAACTGTAGAACGCCCAAGCCACGGTAGCCAGCAGAATGAAAAAATCGCCGGGCACCAAGCGCAACGCCAGCAATTGAGCCCATTCACCCCGGCTGAGCACCACCACCACCCCTGTGATGGACAGTGCGGCTCCCGCTACCTGTCGCCGTGTGGCCGAGACGCCAAAAAACAGCGTGCCAATGGCCAGCATCCACACCGGCATGCTGGAGCCCACCAGGGTGACATTGATAGGGGTAGAGGTTTGCAGTGCCAGATACAGCAGGGCGTTGTAGCAACCAATGCCCAGCAAACCCAGCACCATGAAGCGCCGCCAGTGCGTCCATACCGGACTATTACGGCGCAGCACCCGGTGGGCCAGTGGCAGCAGCAAGACAAAAGCCAACAGCCAGCGGATGAGGTTCAACGTCATGGGGGGCACCAGATCGTTGATCAGGCGTCCCACTACTGCATTGCCTGCCCATAGCAAAGGGGCTAAGGTTAGCATGGCAGCGGTGCCAGGGGTCAGGGAGGATTTCATGGCATGGCTGGTGCTGACCTGTGTTCACAGGCCAACACCAAGAAGGGGTCAAAAGAAGAACGCTGTCCCGCGTGGGGGCAGCAGTGTCACTGGCATTATCGGGACAGAGCCGAATGGATGTCAGCGTGCTGCGCGAGCCCTTAGAAACTCATCCAGAATCAGCAACACGGCTCCCACCGTGATGCCCATATCGGCAATATTGAAGGCAGGAAAATGGCCGCCATAAAACAGGCCAGACAAAAAATCCCAATGAAAGTCCAAAAAGTCCACCACATAGCCGTGGATGACCCGGTCGATGACATTGCCAATGGCACCACCCAAAATGCTCGCTAAGGCAAAGGCAAACAGTTTTTGCCCTGGATGCTGGCGCAGTTGCCAAACAATGAACACGGTAGCCACCACACCAATGCCCGTGAACAGCCACCGCTGCCATCCGCCCGCCTGTGCCAGAAAGGAGAAGGCAGCGCCCGTATTGTGCGCCCGCACAATGTTAAAAAAATGGGTGATGGGAGTGGAATCACCCAATTGGTAAGCACCCAAAATCATGGCCTTGGTGATTTGGTCGGCCAGCAGCAACAGCAGCGCCCAGCCCAACCAAGGCCAGAGGGTGCCGCCTGTGGGGCGGCCCAACTCAAATGCAGAACCCATTTAGGCGTGGGCCCGGTGCTCGCCGGTACCGTGCAGATTGCTGGTGCAGCGGCCACAGAGAGTGGGGTGGACTGCATCGTGGCCCACGTCTTCGCGGTAGTGCCAGCAGCGTTCGCACTTGGCATCGGTGCTGGCGCTCACTTGGGCCGCATAGGCATCGCCTGCCTGCAGCTCGATATGCGAGGTGATGAAGACAAACTTCAAATCCTCGCCCAGGCTGACCAGCAGGGCATGGTCTTCGGGCGGAACCGTCAGCACCACCTTGGCTTGGAGTGAGGAGCCCACCTGACCGGCAGCGCGCACCACTTCAATGTCTTTGTTCACCAGATTGCGGATGGCCCGGATGCGCTCCCACTTGTCGAGCAAGCCTTCGTCGGTGGTTGTGCCCACGCCGATGCTGCCGTAGGTTTCCAAAAAGATAGATTCAGACTGGCCGAACACCTTCCAGGCTTCTTCGGCGGTAAAGCTGAGGAACGGAGCCATCCAGCGCAGCATGGCGTGCGTGATGTGCCAGAGTGCGGTTTGGGCACTGCGGCGGGCCAAGCTCTTGGGTGCCGTGGTATAGAGCCGGTCTTTCAGCACATCCAGATAGAAACCCCCCAGGTCTTCCGAGCAATACAGTTGCAACTTGGCCACGACCGGATGGAATTCATACACCTTGTAGTGCGCCAACACTTCTTGCTGGAATTGGGTGGCACGCATCAGCGCGTAGCGGTCAATCTCTAGCAATTGCTCAAACGGCACCGCATCTTGCGCTGGGTTAAAGTCACTGACGTTGGCCAGCAAGAAACGCAGGGTGTTGCGGATGCGGCGGTAAGAATCGACCACACGGGCCAAGATTTTGTCGTCAATCGCCAAGTCGCCCGAATAATCGGTCGAGGCGCACCACAGACGGATGATTTCTGCCCCCATCTTGCCACTGACTTCTTGCGGCGAGACGGTGTTGCCCAAGGACTTGCTCATCTTTTTGCCTTGGCCGTCTACGGTAAAGCCGTGCGTGAGCAGTCCACGGTAAGGAGCGCGGCCATAGATGGCACTGGCCAGCAGCAGCGAGCTGTGGAACCAGCCCCGGTGCTGGTCGTGGCCTTCGAGGTAGAGGTCGGCCTCGGGGCCGCTGTCGTGGTGCATATCGGGATGGGTGCCGCGCATTACATGCCAGAAGGTGGAGCCAGAATCGAACCACACTTCCAAAATGTCGGTGCTCTTGGTGTAGTGCGGTGCGTCTTCAGCGCCCAAAATCTCTTCGGTTGTCACGCGGCTCCAAGCCTCGATACCGCCTTGTTCGATGATCTCTGCAGCCTGATCGATGATTTCCATCGTGCGTGGATGCAGCTCGCCCGAATCTTGGTGCAGGAAGAACGGCAGTGGCACGCCCCAAGAGCGTTGGCGCGAGATGCACCAGTCGGGCCGACCAGCAATCATGTCGCGCAGGCGGGCTTTGCCATTGGCGGGGTAAAAATGGGTGTGCTCAATGGCGTTGAGGGCGGTGGCGCGCAGTGTGCTTTCGGCCTTGTCGCTGGTGAATACGCCTTCGCCCTCGTCCATACGCACAAACCATTGGGCCGCAGCGCGGTAAATGACCGGGGTTTTGTGCCGCCAGCAGTGTGGGTAGCTGTGGGTGATGGTTTGCGTTGCCAACAAGCGCCCGGCATCGCGCAGGGCTTGCAGCACCACGGGTACGGCTTTCCAGATGTGCAGGCCGCCAAACAACGGGAAGTCGGCGGCGTAGCAGCCATTGCCTTGCACGGGGTTCAGGATGTCGTCGTATTTCAGGCCGTGGGCAATGCAGGAGTTAAAGTCATCCACACCATAAGCGGGGGCGGAGTGGACGATACCCGTGCCATCGCTGGCGGTGGCGTAGTCGGCCAGATAAACGGGCGACAAGCGGCGGTAGCCGTAGCTGCCATCGGGGTTGGCCACGTCGTACAGCGGGTGCTCAAACTCCAGTGCATCCAGCCTTTGGCCGGGCACGGTCGCTAGCACTTGGCCGGTCAAGCCCCAGCGTTGCAGGCAGGCATCGACCAACTGCGCCGCCACAATGAACTGGCCGCGTTCGGTTTGCACCAGTGCATAGGGCAGCTCTGGGTTCAGGTTCAGGGCTTGGTTGGCCGGAATTGTCCAAGCAGTGGTCGTCCAGATGACGATAAAGGCTTCTGGCTGCACCGCAGGCAGGCCAAACGCAGCCGCTAGGCGGGCTGGGTCGTGGGCTTTGAAGGCCACGTCCAGCGTTTCGCTCTTTTTGTCTTGGTATTCAATTTCAAACTCGGCCAAGGAGCTGCCGCAGTCAAAGCACCAATAGACCGGCTTGAGGCCACGATAGACATAGCCGCGCTCCATCACGCGCTTGAGGGCACGCAATTCGCCTGCCTCGTTGGCAAAGTTCATGGTTTTGTAGGGCTTGTCCCACTGCCCCAGCACCCCCAGCCGCTTGAAGTCTTGCATTTGCTGGGCGATTTGCTCGGTGGCAAAGGCACGGCTCTTGGCCTGCATTTCGTCGCGCGGCAGGTTGCGGCCATGCAGTTTTTCGATGGCGTTTTCAATCGGCAGGCCGTGGCAGTCCCAGCCGGGCACATATTGCGCGTCGTAACCTTCCAGCTGGCGGGCTTTGGTGATCATGTCTTTGAGGACTTTGTTCACCGCATGGCCGATGTGGATTTGGCCGTTGGCGTAGGGCGGGCCATCGTGCAAGATGAACTTGGGCTTACCACTGCGGGCGTCGCGTAGTTTTTGGTAGATACCTTTGTCTTCCCATTCCTTCACCCAAGCTGGTTCGCGTTTGGGCAGGTCGCCACGCATCGGAAAGGGGGTGTCGGGCAGGTTCAGGGTGCTGCGGTAGTCGGTGGCAGCGGTGGATTTTTGGGTGTCTGACATAGCAAAAATTTTGGAGAAATACGATAGACGCAGCCTAAACGGGGCTGTTTAGGTAGCGCAGCAAAGGGGAGGGCGGGCAAAGCAGCCCGTCAAATTCGGTCGCGGGTGGTTTGGCGGCGGGTTTGGGCATGGGTGGCAAACCAAGCGCGCGCGTCGGCGCAGTCGCGCGCAATGCCCGCCGTGAGGGCATCGAAGCTGTCGTATTTGAGCTCGTCGTGCAGTTTGTGCAGCAGTTCCACCCGGGCAATTTTACCGTAGCCCCCCTCGGCTCCGAGGGAGCTGGGCCATTCTAGACAGTGGGTTTCTAGCAGCACTCGGCCCCCGTTGACATCGTTGGGGTCGAGGGAGGGGCGGATGCCCAAATTGGCCACGCCGGGCAAGGGGGTATCGCTGAGGCCATGTACCCATACGGTAAAGATGCCACTGGCGGCAGGCTTCCAATGGGCAAAGCGTAAATTGAGTGTGCGAAAGCCATCATCGGCCTGGCTGTGGCTGGCGCCCAGCGCACGCCCCAGCTTGCGCCCATGCACTACGTGGCCCGAAATCGTGTAGGGCCGTCCCAGCAGTTGCGCTGCATCCTGCATCCGGCCCGCCAGCAGCGCCTCCCGCACCGCAGAGCTGGAGACGCGCAGGCCGTGGACTTCGTAGCTGAGCATCCGGGCCACATCAAAGCCCTGTTCTGCGCCTACGGCATCTAGCAGGGCATAGTCCCCGGCGCGTTGGGCACCAAAGCGGAAATCATCGCCCACCAACACATAACGTGCCCCTAAACCGGCGACGAGCACTTGGTCAATAAAGGCTTGCGGTGGTTGGGTTGCCAAGCGGGCATCAAACGGCAGAATGACGGTTTGATCGACACCGCAGCGTTCTAGCTCGGTGAGCTTGTCACGCAGCGTGCCAATGCGGGCCGGGGCCAGTTCGGGCCGGTGCAAAGCGCCAGCAAAATAGTCGCGCGGGTGGGGCTCAAAGGTCAGCACGCAACTGGGCACGCCCCGGTGCCGGGCCTCGTTTTGCAGCAGTGCCAGCATGGCCTGGTGGCCCCGGTGTACGCCATCAAAGTTGCCCATTGTCAGGGCACAGGCGGGTGCGATGCCAGGGTGGCGGAAACCGCGAAAAATCTTCATGGAGGGGAGTTCTTTGCAAAGGTGCCCTATACCTGCTGGTGCGGCAGTGGCGGCCCCGGAGGCTCGAAAAGGGCTTATTGTCGCCCAGCCTGTGCGGCTTGGTACGTAGGACATTCAGTATCTGGTGCGCAAAATGCTGTCCAACATGCTCCAATGCAGTCCCTTTGCTGTTTCTTTCAGGATGGGATTCTGATGATCGTTCGTGATCGCCCCGCCGGTTGGCGCCTGTTTCTGGCCGTGCGCGGCTCGGTGTTGCAGCGCATACGCTTTACCTTGTTGCTCAACATTTTGCTGGCTACTTTGGTGACTTTGGCGCATGGCAACCTCTTTACACTCAAAATCACGCTGACTGCGATTCCATTCACGTTGATTGGCTTGCCGTTGGCGATCTTTCTGGGGTTTCGCAACACCACCGCCTATGACCGCTACTGGGAAGCACGAAAGTTGTGGGGTGAGTTGGTGCTGCGCACCCGCTCCCTCACGCGCCAGTGCCAGAGCCTGATCCATTTGCCCCAAGCACTGGACTACCGCCAGCGTGAGAGCGATGTGCGTGTGCGCATGGTGCACCGGGCGATTGCTTTTGTCCATGCGCTGCGCTTGCAATTGCGGGGCCAGAAAGATGATGCGTTGCTGCAAAATTGGCTCACGCCTGCCGAATGGGCACAGGTGCAGCACCGCTCCAATGTGGCCGATGCACTGATGCAAGCGATGGGGCGCGATCTGGGCGAGTGTGTGCGCCAAAAGCAGATTGACCCAGCTTTGGCGGTGCCATTGGATCAGACCTTCTCGGCCATGACGGCGGCGGCAGCTTCGTGTGAGCGCATCAAGTTCACGCCGATTCCGTTCTCTTATACGCTGCTGCTGCACCGCACGGCCTACATGTACTGTTTCTTGCTGCCGTTTGGGTTGGTAGATGTGACTGGCTTTATGACGCCGTTTGTTGTTGGCATTGTCGCTTATACCTTTTTTGGTCTGGATGCTTTGGGCGATGAGATTGAGGAGCCATTTGGCTTGGAGAGCAACGATTTGCCCCTAGACACACTGTGCCGCAGCATGGAAATTATGTTGCGTGAGTCGTTGGGAGAGACGCAGTTGCCTCCCCCGCTGCTGCCGGTCAATTTTCGGCTGACGTAGGCCCAGGCAGGCCCAGTTCGTTGCACAGGCGCTCTACGGTGGCCTGCAAGGCTGCCACTTGGGCCTCTAGGGTGGCTACCCGTGCTTGTAATGCGGGGGCTGTGTTGTCAGCACTGCCGCCTGGGCTGGCGCTGCTGGTATCGACGGGGCCACACAGCAGATGTGCCCAGCGTTGTTCTCTGGCGCCGGGAGCGCGTGGCAACTGCACCACCAGCGGGCCGCCTTTCTCGCTGCTGCGCTCTTGCAGCTCATCCAAAAAGGCCTCGACCGAAGAAATATCGGCAAAGCGATACCAGCGTTCGGCATTGATGCGCAACTCACCGGCTGTTTGCGGGCCACGCAGCATCAGCAAGCCCAACAGCACTGCCGATTGTTCGGGCACCCCAATACCGCGCTGAAAATTGTGTTCCCAGCGTGTCGTGCGTCCACCGCTGCTATGAAACACCAAAGACAGGTGTTTGAGTTCATCCAGTGCTTCTTGGGCTTGGGCTTCGCTCACATTCATCACGGGGTCGCGCGTGGTTTTCTGGTTGCAGCCCAGCACCAAGCTGTTGAGCGTGAGTGGGTAGCTGTCGGGCACCGTGCGGGCTTTTTCCATCAGGGTTGCCAGCACACGGGCTTGCACAGCAGTCAGGGGGTGGGTGGTCGGATCAAAGGGCATGGCGGGGATAATCCAAAGCAATGAAAAACATCGTGATTTTGATTTCGGGGGGTGGCTCCAATATGGCCGCCATTGTGCGCGCAGCGCAGCAACAAGACTGGGCTACGCGCCTAAGGGCGCGGGTGGCAGTGGTCATCAGCAACAAGGCTGATGCCAAAGGGTTGGAGCTGGCCCGTGCGCAAGGTATTGCCACGGAAGTGCTAGACCACAAACAATTTGACAGCCGCGAGGGCTTTGATACGGCGCTGGCTACGTTGATTGACCAGTACGATCCGGCCCTGGTGGTACTGGCTGGGTTTATGCGTATTTTGACGCCCGGTTTTGTTGAGCACTACGCGGGGCGGTTGCTCAACATCCATCCTTCGCTGTTGCCCGCTTTTACCGGCTTGCACACACACCAGCGTGCGTTGGATGCTGGCTGTAAGTTTGCGGGGGCCAGCGTACACCAAGTCACGGCAGAGTTGGATGTGGGCCCGATTGTCGATCAGGCGGTGGTGCCGGTGCTGCCTGACGATACCGCCGACACCTTGGCGGCACGGGTGCTGACCCAAGAGCATGTGTTGTACCCCAGGGCCATTGCACAATGGTTGTCGTCGCGTTAGTCGCTACCCCCATTCCGAGGGGTGGCACCCCGCTCAAGCCAACAGATTGACGGTGTTGCCTTGGGTGGTTGTGCTGGACAAATTGTTCGCCACAGCCGCATATTGGCGTTGTGCCAACTGGGCCAGTTGCAATAAATCTTGGCGTACTTCCTCATTCAGCGGGTTGCGCTGTGTGCCACGGGTGTTGTCCGCATCGGTCTGGCTGGTGTTGCTCTGGCTGTTGAGTTGTGCAATAAAGGCCTCTCCTTCGCTGCTGCTGATGGTGTTGTCGCCATCGGTATCGATGGCGCTGAACAGGGTGGAGGCGGCTTCTTGGGTGTCTTGCACACTCTCTTGGAGGCTTGCCACAGCCCGCTCGGCGGCAGAGACCACGCCGTCCTCGTTGGTGTCGAGTTCGTCGTAGCTGGTGCTGTCGGTTGCGGTGGAGTTGGCACCGGGGGCAGGCGGTGGCATTCCGCCGGGTGGGGGCGGCATACCTGCGGCAGGGGAGTCACCCGCCACCTGTTGTTGGCCCCCAGAAGGGCGGCCCGCATCAAATTCTGCTGGGGTCAGGTTGCCATCACTATCGGTATCGAGCTGACTAAAGACCTCATCGGAGCTAACGCTTGTTTGGCTGGCAGTGCCCCCAGACATTTTTTCCAGCAGCCCCTGTAATTCCTCTTGGCTGACGGCACCATCGCCATTGCTGTCTACCTTGCCAAACAGGTCATCCCCCTCCTCTTGGCTGGCCGCCTCCGTAGACAGGCCACGCGATTGGGCAAATTCCATGGTGGAGGGGGGTGGCAGCACGCTTTGAAGGGTGTTGTCGAGTTCATCACCGCTGAGGCTGCCATCGCCATTGGCATCGTTGCTGGCGAGCAAATCGGCAGCACTGGAGGTGCTGCTGGCACCTGTTTTCTGGGCTACATCACTGAGCAACCCTTCCAGTTCGGTGGCATCGATGCCACCGCTTTGGTCTTGGTCAAATTTGTTTTGCAGGCGTTCGGACAACCGTCCTGGTTGCGGTTGCGCATTGCTGCGCTGCGCGTAGGTGTGAGACCATGCGCTGCTGACGCCACTGATGCTTGTCATTGTCGGTTCCTTTCATTCCATGAAGGGCTGGCGCATGACCTGCGTCAGCCTGAGAGGCATTGTTGGAACTGCCGGTAAACCCAGTTTGTCCTGTTTGTACCAAGGTTGATACGAAAGCCGGTTTCAGCCTCCTAACAGCTTGTAAAACACCCACCATTTCGGGGGATGGCTGGGGGGCATGCCTTGCCTATACTGCCGTTTTGCTTTGTTTGGCAGCTTGTGCTGCCACCTGCCCATGTCCCATATCTTGGTGGTGGATGACGATGAAGACATCACCACGCTGCTGACCCAGTACCTCAACCGTTTTGGTTTCACGGCCCATGCAGCCAGTGATGGCTGGTCTATGCGCGCACAACTGGCAGCGCACCCGATTGATTTGGTGGTGCTGGACATCATGTTGCCCGGCACCGATGGCATTACCTTGGCGCGTGAGCTGCGGGCGCGCTCACAATTGCCCATCATCATCTTGACGGCGCGGGCCAATCCCTACGATTGTGTGTTGGGGTTAGAGATGGGGGCCGATGATTACATGGGCAAGCCCTTTGAACCACGGGAGTTGGTGGCACGTATCCAGACGGTGCTGCGTCGTGCGGTTGCCACAGGGGCCAGCTCTGGGGGCGCTGTAGGAGGCGGTGCAGATGCTGTGGTGCGTTTTGATGGTTGGACGCTGCATGGCATGGAGCGCCATTTGGTGTCACCCCAAGGGGTGGTGGTGCCTTTGTCGAATGCCGAATTTCGCCTGCTGTGTACCTTTTTGCGCCGACCGCGTTGCATCTTGGGGCGCGATCAGTTGATGGAAGAGGCCAGAGGACGCGCAATGGACATGCTAGACCGCAGCATTGATCTCTTGGTGTCCCGATTGCGGCATAAGCTGGCTGATGATTCGCGCGAGCCTGCCATGATCAAAACGGTACGTGGTGCAGGCTATTTGTTCAATAGCCAGACGGTGCAAGGGCCAGTGGCATGGCTGCGTTGAGTGCCACCCGTTGCTACCGGGGCGTGCAGCAGGTGCTGGCGCATTTGCTGCCTGCAACTTTGTTTGGCCGTTTGGCAGCCTTGCTATTTGTGGCAGTGTTGAGCAGCCATGCCCTGGCTATCACACTGTTGTTCGAGTTGCGTCCCGAGCCTGGGCCAGGGGCACCGGGCCGACCGCCGTTGCATGTGGCCCATCCGGGCCATCCTCCACCCCCCGGTTGGAGCGCCCCACCGCCCCACCCCGGCAAGCCGCCTGAGCCACCGGGGCGGGGGTTTCCCGCAGGGCTGTTGCTGGATGTGGGGGTGCGTCTGGCCGCTTTGATGGCTGCCGCTTGGGTAGGGGCGCGCTGGCTGTCGCAACCCCTGCACCATCTGGCCGCAGCGGCACGGGATTTGGGGCAAGACATTCACCGCCCGCCCTTGCCCGAAGTGGGCCCGCTGGAATGCCGTGAGGCCAGCCGGGTCTTTAACCAGATGCAGGCGCGCATTTGCCAACAATTACAAGAACGTGACCGTTTTGTGGCGGCTGTGTCGCACGACCTTCGCACCCCATTGACCCGTTTGCGCTTGCGGGCCGAATGTCTGGGAGATGATGCGCAGCGCCGCCTCTTGAGCCGCGACATCGCAGAAATGGATGCCATGATTGCCGCCACCCTAGACCATTTGGGCGGGGGGGCTCAAGCCGAGCCTTGGGTGCTGGTAGATGTGCAGGCTTTGATAGAGAGTCTGGCCGATGACCAGCAGGCCTGTGGACACACTGTGACAGTGCAAGGAAAGGCGGTTCCACTGCGGGTACAGGCCAGCGCCTTGCGCCGTTGTATGGACAATTTGGTGGGCAATGCCATTCGTTATGGTGGTAGTGCGCAGATCGTGCTGCACGATACCGTTACGGCCCTCACCATTGAAGTGCGAGACCACGGCCCCGGTCTGCCAGACACCGAGTTAGAACGGGTGCTGGCTCCCTTTTACCGTGTCGAAACCTCGCGCAACCGCCATACTGGGGGTGTTGGGCTGGGTTTGGCCATCGCCAACGACATTGTTCAGCGCCATCGGGGCATGCTCGAATTGCGCAATGCAGAAGGCGGCGGGTTACTGGCCCGTGTGGAGCTGCCTCGCAGTGGAGCCTGACTGCGTTTTTCGCAGGGGAGCCTTGCAGAGTTTCCAAGGGTCTTGGGGTGGTGGGCGGGTGATGTCAGTCCAGCCAGTGCAAAGCCAGCTGTGGTTTTTTATCCTTACCAGATGCTTGGTGGAATGCTGGGATGCAGCCAGAGGCAGGTAGGTGCGTAACTGGGCCAGAGCCGCCGTGTGGCCTTGGGCGTATTGCTGCGCAATCCACTGTTGGGGCAGTGCCTTGCAGGTATCGCGGCCTTGTTGCATTCTTTCCAAAGACCAAGCCAGTGCCATCATCGGGGGCACCCACTGGAGCAGCCGTTCAGGCAAGACACAATCTGCTGCCGAGGCATGGTCGCGTGCCCAGTCCCGTACTGCCGCTTGCAAGGCCGAGGGCCATTCAGGGCTTGCACGAAAACTACGCCACGGGTCGGAGGGTGGGAATGAAGTGCCCACCACATCCAAAGGCATTTGTCCGATATACACAGCCCCCAGTGCTTGCTGTGCCAAGGCTTGGGTCAGTATGTGGTCGATGGTGGTACGCAGCTCGCGCATGCCATGCTGAGGCCAACTGGTGGCGCTGTGGCTCAGTACCTGCAAGCGAATGCCCAAGTAGATCATCTGCCGTGCAATGGCCGTATGGGCTGCTAGCAGTGTGTGGCGGTCGGCATCGTCTAGCGGATGGCCCTTGTCTCGCACCCGTTGTAACCATTGTGCTGTGGGGAGTGGCATCTGCTCTGGGGTAAAGGCCAGAGCGGTCTTATCCAAAATGGCAGGCCATTGTGGATGGCGGGGGTTCAGGGAGGCCAAGGCATACATCAAGTGCAAGCAACTGTCTGGCCCTTTGCCATCACAACCTTGGCGCAGCAACAGGCGAGAGAATTTCTGTTCTAGCACTGCCGCAATTTGGTGCCCGTAGTCGGTGTCGGGGCTATGGCTCCAACGGCCTGGGCCGTGGGCGGGGGTGCTTTTGCGCACACAGATACCAAAATCAAAACTGTTGGGCATTTCCCAACCCATGTTGCTGCGCATGGCCCACAGCATGGGGTCTTGGGCATAGATATGCCAAACCGGGCGGGACAGACAATCCATCATGATCATGGTGGCCGCGGCCTCGGTGGCCCAAGAGGCATCGGCCCGGTAGACCTGCAAACTGGGCAGATGGGTGCCCCACTGAGGATCGATAGGCTGGCCGGGCTGGCGCTCTGGAAACAGCATGGCCCACAGCGCCAGTGCCTCTGAGGGGCGCTCGAAGGTCAGTAAATTCCATGCCCCGGCTTGGTCGATCAGCGGCTCCTTGGTTTGAGCAGTCAAGGCTGCAAAGGCTGGCATCTGGAGCATCCGGCGCAGCCGGTCGGGGTCTAAAAACTCCCACGGCCCATCTACGGGGTCTTCGCGCCTGCCTCGGTGGCGGCGCTTGGATTCAATCACCGCCGCGTCAAACTCCAGTGCAGACAAAGGCTGCAAGCTGGTCATCACCGCCATTCCCACGGGCGTCTGGGCGATGGCAGGGGGGGGTGGCTCTGGCAGTGCAGAAGATGCTTGTGCCCACGCGCTCATACCATCTGCCAGTAGCAGTACCAAACCAGCCAGCCACCAGCGCAGCCGGGGCCAAGGCAGATCAGCGTGCCTGCGGGTAGGGAACCACATGGAATCTCTCCTGAGAGCGCACCAACAGGCGCTGTGGGGTCAGGGGCAACACATAGTCTGGGGCCAACTCACGCTGGGGCCAAGGCCCAGAGACCTGCCAACGCTGGCGAACGTCATCCCAGATCAAGCTGCGGCGGTCAAAAACATTGGTGAACAAATACACCCGGTTGCCAGCTGCCACCATGTTGGTGATGCGGAAATTGCCCACCCCCGTTGGGGGCAGTGGTAAGGGGGGCAAACGGCTCCAGCGGCGCAGCCTTCGGTCAGCGATTTCTGCTTGGTAGCCAGAGTCCGCAAACTGGGTTTTGAGCGATAGTTTGAAGATGCGCCCATTGTGGAGCTGTACCGCCATACCGCCGGGGTAATGGGCTGGCGGGCCTGAGCGCCAACGTTGCGTTCGTTCGTCCAGCAGCAGGGTACTGCGCAAGGGGGTTGTATGGTTCGATTGCCCCCCTACCACAGCCACGAGCCTACCCTGTGCTGTTGCAGGCAGTTCTAGCAATGTGGCTTGGGTGCGGTGTTGTGGTAGGGGCAGTACCTCTTGGGGAGGCCCACCAGCGTGCCAACGCATCAGCCGCACAGGTGCAGGGGCTTGTCCTTCCGGGGGGCGCTGCCAAGGGTTGCCTGCCTCCAGATACCACACGTTGCCATTGCGCCGCCGCAGCACATCGTGCCGGGGCCACTGGCTTACCACATCCGAGTTGCCTGTATCCCAATGCCAGCCGTGGGCAAAGTGGATGCGCAAGTCGGGCACTGTTTCCCAACGGTCTTGGGCCGGAAAATAACGAAACGAGGGCATCGCCTCTTGTTGGCTGCATGGCTCGCCCCATGACGAAGGGGCACAGCCGGTGGGCGCACCACCAAAGTAGAGCACGCTGCGGTCGGCCAGTTCTAGCCCCGATAAGTAAGCTATGGGCCAATGCATAGGGGCGGCGCTGTGGGCTTGCCGTTGCGAGGTGTCAATCCGTTGTACCCGGTTGCTTGGTGACCATTGCTGCCCCGCGCCTGCCAGCAACACCCCACCGTGGTGCTGTCGGACAACACCAAACCGACCGTGAGCACTGAGCAGGTGTCCACGGTCGGGTTTGGTTTGCTGGTCTAGCTTATACACCTCCCCGTTATCAAACCCCAACACCAGCGCCTGCCCGTTCGCCAAGGGAGCCACCCGAGGCCAGGGCGATTCTGGGAAATTTTGCCGAGATCGTACCCAGCGCAGGCTTTGTGGGTCTAAAAACTCAATGAAGGTCTTGTGCGTACGCACCGGCAGATCATCCAGCCCCAAGGCGTGCAAATGTCTGGGGGCAGAGGCGCTCTCGCCCGTTAGCTCTATGGGTGTCCAATGTTGGGCTGTTGCATCCCAAACCATAGGCGGCCCCAGTGTGGGGTGGGTACTGTCGTTCTGGCGATTCCATTCGGCTTGCGACACCAGCACGCGGCCATCGGGCAAGCGGTGGTGCTGAATGCGCAGCTCAGGCAGGTTGCGCATGGCATTGGGCGGATGGGTGAGCTTCCATGCACAGGCATCGGCATCAAAATACACCGGGTGGTGGGTGGGGGTGTTCGGTAGACTCCCCCAGTCTTCAATCTGCCCACGCACACCGTGGGCCTGCAGGCGTTGGCGCAGCGCCTCGGTGGGTGTGGATACCCAATGCAGTTGGCGATGATTCAGGGCCAGCACCTTAGCGGCTCGGTGCGCGGGCTGGGTGCTGCCGTATGCCGTAGGCGGTTGCTGGCACACCAGGGCGTGTTGGGCGTCTAGCGGCACAAGGGCATGAATCCGAACATTCTGTGCCTGTGGCAGGGGCAGCGAGAAAGCCTGCTGTTGCGTATCCCACCACACCACTACATCGGTCGATTGATCCTGTGCGTCATGGCTGCGGCCTACCACCAGCCTGCCTGCTCCCAAGGGTGCCCATATCTCTTTGAGCGCATGGTGGGCAGGCCAACTAGGCACCGTGCTGAATGTGTGGGTGGGCACATCCCAGCGCCGCATTCCCTGGCGGGTAAAGAGCAGAAACTGGTCTTGCCCCAGCGGCACATAATCGGGGTTGAGCGGATTGGGCCAAGCAATATGGGCATATACCGAGGCTTGTTCTCGTGGTGCAGGGGCACCGTCCCCATGCGCCAGTGGCAGCAGGGCCATGCTGCACAGCAACAAACAGTGGCTCCAGCGTGGGGATAGGGGCACGGCATCGCTCCTGGGGCGTGGCAGACCATCCATCCTAACGGGTGGTGATGATGATGCTAGGGGCGGGAGGGCTATCTCCTTATCAGGGACAATCACCCCCATGCATCCGAAAGCCCTTATTGAAGCCTGTACCGAACTGGTGCGGCTCACCCTTACCTTTGAACACCCAGCCGATGCCGTGGTGTCGCGGTTTTTCCGTGATCACCGGGGCTTGGGCCAGCGCGAGCGTGCGGCATTGGCCGAAACCGTTTATACGGTATTACGCAAGAAACTTTTGTTTGACCACATGGCCCCTTCCGGCTCTGGCCCGCGTGAGCGACGGCTGGCCATCTTGGGCTTTGCCCACTGGCAAGACGAGGAGGCACGGCGCACCCACCCTCAGGCTGTGCACGGTGCCCGTGATTTTTTGCATGCCGCCTTGAATGAGCGTGAAAAACAATGGCTCATCCAATGCGATGCTGTGCGCGACGATGAGTTGATGGAGCGCCACCGCCACAACCTGCCCGATTGGCTGGCACAGCCACTGAAACTGCAAGTGGGAGAAGGCTTTTGGCCACTGGTGCGGGCACTGTCGTGCAGTGCGCCATTGGATTTGCGGGTCAACGTCTTGAAAGACAAACGCGCCGATGTGCAGCGAGAGTTGGCACAGGCGGGTATAGCTTCGGTAGAAACCCCTTATTCCCCTTGGGGGTTGCGTGTGGTGGGCAAGCCTGCGTTGACCAAGTTGCCCGCCTTTGTGCGTGGCGCGATTGAAGTGCAAGATGAAGGATCGCAACTGCTGGCGCTGCTGCTCGATGCCAAGCGTGGCGAGATGGTGGTAGATTTTTGCGCTGGTGCGGGCGGCAAAACACTAGCGATTGGTGCCACCATGCGCAGCACTGGGCGCTTGTATGCTTTTGATGTGTCGGCGCACCGGCTGGATGCGCTCAAGCCACGACTGGCGCGCAGCGGACTGTCTAACGTGCATCCAGCCGCCATTGCCCATGAGCGTGATGAACGTGTCAAACGCCTGACGGGCAAGATTGACCGTGTTCTGGTCGATGCCCCCTGTTCTGGCCTAGGCACCCTGCGCCGCAATCCCGACTTGAAATGGCGCCAAACCCCTAAAGCCGTGCAGGAGCTAGAGGTCAAACAGGCGGCCATCTTGGCCAGTGCTGCACGCTTGGTCAAACCCGGTGGGCGTTTGGTCTATGCGACCTGTAGCGTGCTGCCCGAAGAAAATGAACGCATTGCCCAAGCCTTTGCGGCTGCACACCCCGACTTTGTGGCACTGGATGCCGGCCAAGTGTTGGCACAGCTCAAAGTCGATGCGGCGGCCAGTTTGTGCAGCGGTGGTGACACGGGCACGCAGTATGTGCGTCTGTGGCCGCACCTGCACCAAACTGATGGTTTTTTTGCCGCAGTCTGGGTCAGAAAAGGCTGAGTTACCCACGCTAAACGGCAATTCTTGCTCAAATTGCGTGCGGCGCACGCCTGATCAATGACCGCAGACCTCTTGAGCGTCCACGCCACCTTCGCTGCCCTCATGGCATTGCTCCAGTGGGTGGGGTTCATGCCCTTGCTGTGGCCTTGGCTAGCCCCCACGGCATTGGGGCGACAGCTGGGGTTTGTGCCTGCCTTGGGCCTTGGGATGTGTCTTGGGTTGCTGGCAAATTTCCAGACTTTCTTCTTTGCCGTGGCCGTGGGGCAGGGGGCTTTGCCGGCTTGGGCGTTGCCTACCATTGCCGCTGCTCTCACGTTCGTGGCGTGGGCTTGGCTCGTGCGCCGTTTCCGGCATGTACACCTGGGTATGCCAGCCACCCCTGCAAAAGGCCGCTGGTATCGGCACGCACTGGCGATGGCCGCTGTTGCTATTGCCCTGGCCCTGCTCGCCCAAGATATTGCCCGTGGCGTGCCCGGTGTGTTTGAGGCTTGGGATGCCCTTGTCAGTTGGAATCGCTGGGCTACAGAATGGCATCGCCACGTTCCGCCCATCTATACGATGGGCTATCCACAACTGTTGCCGACGGCTCTGGCGGGGCTGTATGGATGGATCGATCCGGATGCTGCGCAGCCGGTGGCCCGACTCTTCATACTGCTGTTTCCAGTTTTGCCTTGTTTGCTTTTGGTGGATGGGTATCGGCGTTGGCGTGACGATGCCTTTTTGTGGGGGTGTGCTGCTTGGCTGGTTTTGCTGCGTTTCGCGTTCCGCGGCATGGCCGACTCCGGCTATGCGGATGTGCCCGTGGCCTGCTTTGTTTCGCTTACAGCCTATCTGCTCCTGCTTGGCTATCGTGGCAGCATAGATCGCAGTATGGCGCTGACGCTGGCGGCCATTGCCGCCGCTGCTGCACTGTTGACCAAGCAGCCGGGCGGTATTGCATGGCTGTGGTGGCTAGGCGCAGCGGCTGCGATGTGGCTGCGCCGTCAGGTGCCGTGGTCATCAATTGCGTTTAAGGCGTTGCTTTTTTTGGCGCTTGCCGCCCCGTGGTATCTGTATACCGCTTGGCGCATTCGCATGGGGGTCGATGTGACAAACATTGGCTACCTCGTTGGCATTATCCATGCAGATCGGAACTGGATACAGCGTATCGGCCATGCTTTGCAAGGGCCGCTGATGGACGCATTCGCTGGTTTTGGTTCTGCAACTACTGCTGCTGGTGTGGTCACTGTCCTGTTGGCGATGGCCTGCATGAGGGTGGATGGTCGGCGTTTGGTGCTTGGCCTGTGTCTACCGTATTTGTTGTTGTGGGCCAGCTTGTTCTCTTATGACAGTCGCAATCTCTTGCCCGTCATGGTGCCTGTGGCCCTTGCTTTGGGGTTTGGCGTGCAGTGGTTACTCGACCAATGGGACAAAGTGCTTCCTGTCACAGTCGCTGCAGACGGCGGTGGTCTAGTGAACTGGCCTTTGTCTGGGGTTGGCCGATGGATGTCTTTTGGTGTGCTAACCGTGGCTGCTGTGCTGGCTTGGGTGGCCCCTTGGAGCATCGAAGACTTCCGTCAAAGGCAGCACTCGTTGCAGCAGGCGGCTGATGATCCGGCGTTGAACCGCTATCTGCTGGACTATGCACGCGACCCCGGATTCGGGGGGCTGGTGTTGACCACCTATGCCCCCATGCTGATGATGGAGGAGTTGAGGCGCCATACCCCACCGCTTACAGACAACCCCAACCTAGCGCCAGTGTTAAGCCAAGCCTTGGTGCAAGGACGCCCTTGGTGCGAATTGCAGGCCATCTCGCCAAGATTTTCCCAAATTCGCTATTTGCTGTTGCACCGTTTTCTTCTGCTGCCCATGATCGAAGCATCCCAAGCGGATGGCTCGCTGCGTATCGTCCATGAGCAGGGCGCCTTGCGGCTGATGCGTGTCGGCTGTCCTAGCATCGATGCCAAGGATTGAACGCTCAGTAAAGAGAGGACTGGCAACGAAAAAAGGCTGCCGGGTCATGGTGTACCGGGCAGCCTTTTGGAGAAGGTAGAGGCAGAAGTATTACTTCAGCTTCATCTCTTTGTATTCGACGTGCTTGCGAGCTTTAGGATCAAATTTCATGATCAGCATCTTCTCGGGCGTGGTCTTCTTGTTTTTGGTGGTGGTGTAGAAGTGGCCAGTACCCGCAGTGGATTCCAGCTTGATCTTGTCGCGTCCGCCTTTGCTTGCCATGGTGCTTCTCCTTAAGCCTGACCACGTGCGCGCAGGTCTGCGAGCACCGATTCAATACCGTTCTTGTCGATCAAACGCAGGGCTGCGCTCGAAACACGCAGGCGCACCCAGCGGTTTTCCGACTCAACCCAGAAACGGCGGTATTGCAGGTTCGGCAGGAACCGGCGCTTGGTTTTGTTGTTGGCATGGGAAACATTGTTCCCGACCATGGGCTTCTTGCCCGTGACGTCACATACGCGTGCCATAAGGACACTCCGATCATTTGGAACGGTTGGCCACTGCGGGGCGGCTGCCTTGCGGCACCTGCCTGGTGGCTCAACCTCACCTCGCCAGAAGGGTGGCGGTAACCCGATTGCCATGGTTATCAAAACCCCGGCTTTGTCTGCAAGAGACTGGGCCAGTTTTGGCAAAGCCTAGGATTATAACCCGTGCGCTTTAAACGGGTGGGTTTTGTTCCAAGAAACGTTGGGCATCCAGTGCAGCCATGCAGCCGGTGCCCGCGCTGGTGATGGCTTGGCGGTAGATATGGTCTTGCACGTCCCCGGCGGCAAAAATGCCAGGTACGCTGGTTTGTGTGGCAAAGCCATTGCGCCCGCCTTGGGTCACAACGTAGCCGTTGTCCAGCTCCAGTTGGCCTTGGAAAATGTCGGTATTGGGGGCATGGCCGATGGCAATAAAGCAGCCTTGCAGGGCAATGTCTTCGCTGTGGCCGTCTTGGGTGCTTTGGATGCGAATGCCAGTGACGCCACTTTGGTCGCCCAGCACTTCCTGTAGGGTAAAGAAAGTTTTGAGTTCAATTTTGCCCGCAGCCACCTTTTCCATCAGCTTGTCGATCAAGATGGGTTCGGCCTTGAACTTGTCGCGCCGATGCACCAGCGTGACTTTGCGCGCAATGTTGGACAGGTACAGGGCTTCTTCCACCGCCGTGTTGCCGCCACCGACCACGCAGACATCTTGCTCGCGGTAAAAGAAACCATCACAGGTGGCGCAGCCCGAAACCCCCCGACCCATAAATTCTTGCTCCGAGGGCAGGCCCAAGTATTTGGCCGAAGCGCCGGTGGCAATGATCAGGGCATCGCAGGTGTAAGTGCCGCTGTCGCCTGTCAAGGTAAAGGGGCGTTTGGAAAAGTCTACTTGGTTGATATGGTCAAAAATGATTTGTGCCTTGAATCGCTCGGCATGTTCCAGAAAACGCTGCATCAATTCTGGGCCTTGCACGCCATGCACATCGGCAGGCCAGTTGTCCACCTCGGTGGTGGTGGTGAGCTGTCCACCCTGCGCCATGCCAGTGATGAGCACCGGGTTCAAGTTGGCGCGGGCAGCATAAATAGCAGCGGTATAACCGGCAGGGCCGGAACCAAGGATCAGGACTTGGGCGTGTGAGGTGCTGGACATAGGGCTTAAAAGTTCAGATTCATGCGATTACACAGAGGTGCAAGTATCATGCAACTTGGCCGTCTTGCTGATGGCATGCTTTGCATGGCATTCATTGAAAACGACAATAGCCGTAATGGCAGCGCAATGCTGGTCGGCGGGGTCGGCTTCTGCGCCATATGTCGTTGCATCATCGGGTAAGCTTCGCCCGCACGCCCATGACCTATTCATCCAACACCCTGAATGCTTCTCCCCCTGGCAAATCTGCACTGCGCACAGGCATTGCCCGGCTAGGCCATGAGGTCTCGCTGCTGGCCGGTGCGTTGGCACTGGTGCTCTGGCTGCTGACGCTGCTGAGTTATTCGCCACTGGACATGGCCTGGTCTACTTCTGGGGCCGGAGATGGATTGGTGCGCAACCGTCTGGGTCGGGCAGGTGCTTGGCTGGCCGATGTCAGTTATTTTTCTCTGGGTTTTTCGGTGTGGTGGTGTTTGGTGGCGGGAGCCTTTGTTTGGCTGTCGTCTTTGGCCCGGCGCTTGCGCGGTGACGAGTTGCTGGCCGATGAGCTGTCGCTCAAAGAAGTATTGGCCCGTCGTGCCCGCTTTTGGGGTGGGTTGGCGTTGTTGTTGTGCGCCAGTGCAGGGCTAGAGTGGTCGCGTCTGTATCATTTTGAGTCGTTGTTGCCAGGCCATGCAGGTGGTGTGTTGGGCTACATCGTTGGGCCAGCCACCATGCGGTGGTTGGGCTTTGATGGCTCGGGTCTGCTGGGTTTTGCATTGGCGGTGCTGGGTGCCGCACAGGTGTTTCATTTCTCTTGGACGCGTTTGGCCGAGGGTTTGGGCGCACGCCTCGACGCTGTGGTGCAATTGGGGCGCGTCCGTCGCGAAGAGGCCAAAGATATTGCTGAGGGCAAACGTGCAGCCCGTTTGCGTGAAGAAGTGGTGCATGAAGAACGCATCGAGTTGGAAGAGCACCATCCACAGCCCCTGAAAATCATTGATCCAGAACAAGCGGCGCCGCGCTGGGTGGATCCGGCCCCAGACTCTGCACCGGCTCCCTTGATGAGGGAGCGGTCGGAAGCCCCAGCAATGGATCGCCCCCGCACGGGCCTGCCACCATTGACCTTGCTAGAGACCGCAGTGGTGCGGCAGGAGGCCGTCTCTTCCGACACACTCGAGATGACCAGTCGTCTCATTGAAAAGAAGCTTCGGGATTTTGGCGTCGAGGTGACTGTGGCTGCGGCCATGCCTGGGCCGGTGGTGACCCGCTACGAAATCAAACTCGCCCCCGACGTACTGCCCATACAAATTGTGGAGTTGGCCCGTGATTTGGCGCGCGCTCTGAGTCTGGTGTCTATTCGGGTGGTAGAAACCATTGTGGGCAAAGACCATATGGCGTTGGAGTTGCCCAACGTCAAACGCCAAAGTATTCGTTTAACCGAGATTTTGGCATCGGCAGCCTTTCGGGAGCATACCTCCTTACTGGCGTTGGCCTTGGGCAAAGATATTGTGGGCCACCCAGTGGTTGCTGATTTGGCCAAAATGCCCCATGTTTTGCTGGCGGGCACCGCCGATTCTGGCAAGGCTATGGGCCTGCATGCCATGCTGCTGAGTGTGCTCTATAAGGCCGAGCCTGCGGATGTGCGCCTACTGCTGATCGATCCCAAGATGCTGGAGATGTCCCTTTATGCCCATATTCCGCATCTGTTGGCCCCTGTCGTGACCGATATGCGCCAGGCAGCCCGTGGTTTGAACTGGTGCGTGACAGAAATGGAGCGCCGCTACCGGCTCATGGGCAAGTTGGGGGTACGCAATCTGGCGGCTTATAACGCCAAGATTGATGCCGCCGAGGCCCGTGATGAGTGCATTCTCAATCCGTTGGTGGCAGATTTTTCGGAGCCCGAGCCTTTAGGGCACTTGCCCCACATTGTGGTGGTGGTCGATGAGCTGGCAGATCTGATGCTGGTGGCGGGAAAGAAAACCGAGGAATTGATCGCACGTTTGGCACAAAAAGCCCGTGCCACGGGTATCCATCTGATCTTGTCTACCCATCGACCAGGCACTGAGGTCATTACGGCTTTGATCAAGGCCAATATACCTACCCGCATGGCTTTCCAAGTCAGCAGCAAGACCGACAGCCGAGCCATTCTCGATCAGACTGGGGCAGAAACCCTGCTGGGGATGGGAGACATGTTGTATGTGATGGCTGGCGCCGGTGTGCCAACACGGGTGCATGGCGCGTTGGTTTCTGCCGACGAAGTCCACCGCGTAGTGGCGTTCTTAAAGTCTCAGGGGCGGCCTGTGTATGTGCCCGGTGTGCTGGATGAGCCACTGGCACCAGATGAGACCGTCGGTTTTTAAGTGTCTGTTGCCCATGCCGATGAAAAAGATACTGACTGCATTCGTCTTGCTGGTGGGCATTCCATCGGCGATGGCCGACGGGTTGAAAAGCCTTGACGTATTCTTGCGGGGAACCCAAACGGGGCGAGCAGACTTTACCCAGGTAGTGACTTCCCCTGGCAAAGATGGGCAGGCAGCGCGCAGCAAGACATCCAGTGGCACCTTTGAATTCCAGCGTCCAGGGCGTTTTCGCTTTGTTTACCAGAAGCCGTTTTTGCAAACCATTGTGGCCGACGGTCAAAGTCTGTGGCTCTACGATGCCGATTTGAACCAAGTCACGCAACGTGCCCAGGCGCAGGCCTTGGGTAGCGCACCAGCAGCTTTATTGGCTGCTGCCCCCGACTTGAAGGCTTTGCGCATGGATTTTCTGTTAGAGGTCAGTCCGGCACCTCAAGGTGAAGAAAATCTGGAGTGGGTGCTGGCCCGCCCCAAGAGCAAAGAGGGCCAATTGCAAAGTGTGCGCATTGGTTTTGCTGGGGAACAATTGGCTGCACTGGAAATTCTGGACAGCTTTGGACAGCGTTCCATGATCCGGTTTTCACAGGTGCAAACCAATCCGGTATTGCCCGCTGCTACCTTCCAGTTCAAGCCCCCCGCAGGGGCGGATGTATTGCGTCAGTAACAGCAGGCTATTGCCGGTGTTGGGTCTGAGGAGAGTGTCAGACAGAGAGCACGGCTGGTTTGCAGTGGGACTGTACCCAGTCACCATAGGCTGGTTCAATAGCCTCCACAGCGACGGCATGAATGGCTGGTAAATCGTAACTGTGCAGTGCCTGAATGGCTGATTGCACCTGGGCATACAGGTGGCGCTGGGTTTTGAACAGAATGCGCCATTCGGTATCGTGTTGTACCCTTCCTTCCCAAGGGTAAAAGCTCTCAATGGCACTGATTTGTGCGCAGGCCACCAGCTGTTGTTCGACCAAGCTGCGGGCCATCTGGCGGGCCAGTTCGGCGCTACCTACAGTAGTCACCACCATCAAAAATGGATCTGCGGACAGGTGTGGGGTCATGTGCAGTGTCAGAAAAATAAATGACATACCTGAAGAACAGGTGGGGGGTTGGATAATGCCCGTTTTTTCTGCGTTTGCTTGCCATGCCCACGTCTTCTGCACACACCCCACTGGCCGAAGTCCTGCGCCCCCAAACTTTGGATGACGTGGTTGGACAGTCCCATCTGTTGGGGCAGGGCAAACCACTCAGATTGGCTTTTCAATCAGGAAAACCCCATTCCATGATTTTGTGGGGGCCGCCAGGGGTGGGCAAGACCACCTTGGCCCGGCTCATGGCGACTGCTTTTCAGTGCGAATTCATTGCGTTGTCTGCGGTGTTTTCTGGCGTCAAAGACATTCGAGCGGCGATGGAGCGGGCAGAACAGCATCTGGCAAGCGGCCAGCACACACTGCTGTTCGTGGACGAAATTCACCGGTTTAATAAGTCCCAGCAAGATGCCCTGCTTCCCTATGCCGAAAGTGGTTTGGTGACGTTTATTGGTGCCACTACAGAGAATCCTTCCTTTGAAGTTAACTCGGCTTTGCTCTCTCGTGCCCAGGTCTATGTGCTCAAGCCACTCACTGACGGGGAGTTGAAGCAGCTGTGGCAACGCGCACACACCATTGCACCCAGCGCCCTGGAGTGGGATGCTGCGGCCCAAGACACCCTGATCGCTTATGCCGACGGTGATGCCCGACGGCTCCTGAATTTGCTGGAACAATGCCAAACGGCTGCCTATGCGGCTGGGGTTACCCAGATCAATGCGGCTTTTATCCAAAATGCACTGACCCTCAACAGTCGGCGTTTTGACAAGGGCGGAGACAGTTTCTATGACCAGATCTCGGCGCTACACAAGTCTGTGCGTGGTTCCCACCCCGATGCTGCGCTTTACTGGTTCTGTCGCATGCTGGACGGCGGTGCCGACCCTCGCTATGTGGCCCGGCGCATAGTTCGCATGGCTTGGGAGGATATTGGGCTCGCAGATCCTAGGGCGATGCAGATAGCCAACGAGGCTGCCCTGACCTATGAGCGATTGGGTAGCCCAGAAGGGGAGTTGGCGTTGGCGCAGGCCGTGATCTATCTGGCGGTGGCGGCCAAAAGCAATGCAGGATACGCGGCCTACCAGCAGGCACGGGCCTTTGTGCAGCGGGACAAGAGCCGTGAAGTGCCTGTGCATTTGCGCAATGCGCCCACCCAACTCATGAAAGAACAGGGCTATGGGCAGGCATACCGTTACGCCCATGATGAACCCCATGCCTATGCGGCAGCAGCCACCTATTTGCCAGATGGTATGGCAGAGCCTGGTTGGTATCAACCAGTGCCCAGAGGGCTGGAAATCAAGATCCAAGAGAAGTTGGCCCGCTTGAAAAAGTGGGATCAAGACGCGGGCGGGAAGGCGTAAAAAAACGATTGCAGCAGTTGTGCCTTCTTTCTATCATTCAAGCGAACGTATGAATGATAGAGAGTGAGTGTGATGGAAATTCGGCAGGTAGATACGCGTGAACGCATTCTCGACGCGGCGGAGCGTTTGTTCATGGAACAGGGCTACGATGGCACGTCGATGCGCCAGATTACCAGTGGAGCCGCGGTGAATCTGGCCGCAGTCAATTACCATTTTGGTTCCAAGGGGGCACTGATGCAGGAGGTGTTCCGACGCCGCTTGGCATGGCTCAATGAAGAGCGCCTGCGTGTGCTGGATGAAATGGAAAGTGCGGCTGCAGGCAAGCCCTTGAAGCCGTCACAGATCGTGGACGGTTTTTTTGGCACCTTGTTGCGCATGGCCGAAAATCAGCAGCATGGTGGCGTGACTTTTCTGCGTTTGCTGGGCCGCACGTTAACCGATCCTTCCGAGTTCATCCGTACCTTTATGGCGCATGAGTATGGGGCGGTGGTAGAACGCTAGAAAGAGGCCTTATTCAAGGCGCTGCCAGATGTGCCCAAGGCCGAGATTGTCTGGCGCTTCCACTTTATGTTGGGGGCCACCTCTTACGCCATTGCTGGAACCGATGGCTTGCGCTTGGTGACCGACTGGCAGATTGAACCCGAAGATTCGATTGATCGCATTGATCGGTTGTTGCCTCGCCTTCTCTCTTTTTTGCTGGGTGGCTTGCGCGCACCGCTGCCGCAATTTGCCCCGATAGAGCATTGATCGCTGCCTAGTGCTCTCCCCCTCCAGCGTGACGGGGGAGCTCGTTCAAACGAATGAATGAAAAAAGACTTGTCATCTACGGGCCTTCTTCTTATCATTATTTAAAACGAACGTATGAATGTTTGTTGCCCATCAGCAAGGGGACAAACATTGGAGAGCATCCTAGGAGACAAATGATGGAGTTCACATTGACAAGCGGGCCTGTGGTGGCAGCAGGGGTGGCACTGGCCTTAGGGCTGTTGCTTACCATCCGTCCGCTGCGTCGCCGCCTGATTACCAGCCCTGTGTTGGCGGCTTACCGCCAAGTGCTGCCCCAGATGTCCGACACCGAGCGTGATGCACTGGATGGTGGGAGGGGGAGTTGTTTCGTGGCAAACCCAACTGGCACAAACTCCACACCTACCCCGTGCCCCAGTTGGCGGCGCAAGAACAGTCCTTTCTTGATACAGAGTGCGAGGAGGCTTGTCGTTTGGTGGATGACTGGAAGGTCACCCACGAACTGTACGATCTGCCCCACGAAGCGTGGCGCTTCATCAAAGACAAGGGCTTCTTGGGGATGATCATTCCCAAGAAATACGGTGGTTTGGAGTTTTCTGCCTATGCGCATTCGCAGGTGGTGACCAAGCTGTCCACCCGCTCGTCGGCGTTGTCGGTGTCTGTGATGGTGCCCAACTCGCTGGGCCCAGCAGAGTTGTTGTTGCACTATGGCACTGAGGAGCAAAAAAACTACTACCTGCCGCGCTTGGCCAAGGGCATTGAGGTGCCCGCCTTTGCCTTGACCAGCCCTTGGGCCGGTTCTGATGCGGCATCGATTCCGGATGTGGGCATTGTGTGCAAAGGCATGTACCAAGGCAAGGAAGTGCTTGGCATGCGGGTGTCTTGGGATAAACGATATATCACTTTGGCACCGGTATGCACGGTGTTTGGTTTGGCTTTCCACCTCTATGATCCAGAGGGTCTGCTGGGTCAGCAAAAACACATAGGTATCACTTGTGCGCTGGTGCCATACGACCATCCGGGTGTTGATACGGGTCGTCGCCACTTCCCACTGAATGCCATGTTCATGAACGGCCCAACCCGTGGCAAAGAGGTGTTCATGCCATTGGACTTCATCATTGGTGGCCCGAAGATGGCCGGGCAGGGCTGGCGTATGTTGATGGAGTGTTTGGCGGCGGGCCGTTCTATCTCGCTGCCGTCATCTAACACTGGCATGGCACAAATGGCGGCGCGTACCGTGGGCGGTTATGCCCGTGTGCGTTCGCAATTCAAGATGGCCGTAGGCAAATTTGAGGGTGTTGAGGAGGCGCTGACCCGTATCGGCGCCTACACCTACATGATGGATGCGGTGCGCAAAATGACCGCTGGTGCGGTGGATTTGGGAGAGAAACCATCGGTGGTGTCTGCCATTGCCAAGTACCATGTAACCGAGCGTGCTCGTCAGGTGGTCAATGATGGCATGGATGTGATTGGCGGCAAGGGCATTTGTCTTGGCCCGTCCAACTTTTTGGGGCGTGCCTACCAGCAAGTGCCCATCGGCATCACAGTGGAGGGTGCCAATATCCTAACCCGCTCATTGATCATTTTTGGGCAGGGTGCGATTCGCTGTCATCCCTATTTGTTGTCAGAAATGCGGGCGGCCCAGAACCCCCATGTGCAGCAAGGGTTGGTGGACTTTGATAAGGCCTTGTTTGGTCATATCGGCTTTACTACCAAAAATGGCTTGCGTGCCTTGTGGTTGGGCCTGACAGGCTCGCACCTTGCGGGTGTCAATACCGATGTGGCCCCGGAAATGAAACGCTACTACCAGCAACTGAGCCGTTTCTCTGCTGCCTTTGCCTTCTTGTCTGATGTGTCGCTGTTGGTATTGGGCGGGAGTGTCAAGCGCCGTGAGAAGCTGTCGGCCCGTTTGGGTGACATTTTGGCCCAGATGTATTTGATCTCTTGCACCCTGAAACGCTACGAAGCTGAAGGTCGCCAGAAGGCGGATGCGGCCCTTGCCCATTGGGCTATTGTGGACGCCATGTACAAGGCACAGCAGGCGTTTGATGGGGTGATAGCCAATTTTCCGGCGCGCTTCATGGCCCGCGTGGTTTATCGCATCTTGTTTCCGTGGGGCCATCCATGTGTTTTGCCATCAGATGCGCTGGGGCATCAAGTGGCTCAGCTGTTGATTGCACCATCGGCCACCCGCGACCGCTTGACCGCCGAGTGTTTTGTGCCGCTCCAAGAGCATGAGCCGGTTGGCGCGATTGAACTGGCGCTCCAAGCAACGCTGGCCGCCGAAGAGATCGAAGCCAAAATCCGCACGGCTGAGAAAGAGGGGCGCTTTGTCAACAACCCCCAAGCCAATGTGCGTGATATTGCCATGGTGGCCTTGGAGGCAGGGGTTATTAACGTAGCGGAGTACCACATCATGCGCCGACGCAATCATCTGCGTGACATGGTGGTGCGTGTGGATGATTTCCCCTTTGATTACCACGTAGCAACGGCCAATAAGCCCGCCGTGTGCCGCAAGGCGGCCTGAGGCACGTTGGTGTAATCAACGCTAGAGATTTTTTCACTGTCATCCCACCAGAACGGGCATTATTTTTTTGCCATCAATTCAAACGAATGTTCGTTCTAATTTTTATTCCTACATCAACAACACAGGAGACAAACGGATGAAAAAGAAAATGACCCTGCGCCTCATTCCGGCGCTGATCGCTGCCGCGTTTTGTGGCGGTGCCTTGGCTTCGGGTTTTCAGTTATCAGAGCAAAGCGCCTCTGGGATTGGTGTAGCCAATGCTGGTGCTGCTGCCGCAGCAGAAGATGCCAGCACCGTATTTGTCAATCCAGCTGGTATGACGTATCTGCCTGAACGACACAACTTCAGCATGGCGACCACCGTGCTTGACCGCAGTACGCACTTCACCAACGAGGGAACGGGTGGCTATTTGAATGCTGTGGTGGGAAAACCCATAGGTGATAGTGGCGGTGATGGCGGCGGGGTGCATGCCATTCCGATGTTTTACTACGCTTATGCACCAACGCCAGATTGGCGCTTTGGCATGGCGGTCACACCCACGTTTGCCGACGAAACCAGTTATGGAGAAGCTTTCACCGGACGTTATTCGGGGCAAAAAACCAGCATTAAAGTCATCAATCTCAATCCATCGGTGGCTTACAAGCTCAATGATGCGCTGTCGGTGGCTGTGGGGATCAACTATGCCAGAGCAGAGGTGGATTTCAAACAGGCTACGGTGCTTGGCCCCAACACGACCCCCGATGGAACGGGCCGGCTGACCGGCGATGGCGGTGCTTGGGGCTATAACTTGGGTGTGATGTACCAACTACAGCCACAAACCCGTGTGGGCTTTAGTTACCGTTCCAAAATTCGTTTTCATCTAAAGGGCGAAAAAACCCAGACAGCCAACCCAACACGCGACATTACCGCTGATCTGACCACGCCCGATACCGCCTCTTTGGCGTTGCACCACCGGGTCAATAGCAAATGGGCGGTGCTGGCAGACTACACATGGTCGGGTTGGAGCAGTTTGCAAAAATTGGAGCCTGTTTATGCCGATGGCACGCGAGCGGTAGCGCCATTGCGTTATAACTTCAAAGACACCTATCGCGTTGGTTTGGGGGCCACCTATCAGCTCAATGAGCAATGGATGCTGCGGTTTGGAACGGCTTATGACAAAAACCCCGTACCAAGCGATACCTTCCGCTCCATGACCGTGCCGGATGCCGACCGTGTCTGGCTGGCGCTGGGGGCAAAGTGGCGTATGACGCCCAAAGCCTCACTGGATTTTGGCTATGTCCATGTTTTTGTGAAGGATGCAAGGACGGCACGCAATGTCTATAGCAATCCCAGCGAAACCACGGTGGTGCAGACCATTCGCGGCCAGTTCAAAACCTCTGCCGACATGTTGTCGGTGCAGTTGAACTACGCCTTCTAACAGCATCTGCCGTACTACGGTCAACGCGCAAAAAATTTTCACAAAAAGTGGTTGACCCGTAGAACGGCCCCTCTACAATTCAAACGTTCGTTTTATTTTTTCGGCACCCCAAAATCAAAGGAGACAACCTTGAGCAAACTGACCGTGAAAAAGGCTGCCGTGCTGGGCGCTGGTGTGATGGGGGCGCAAATTGCAGCGCACCTTGCCAATGCCAATGTGCCTGTGGTGTTGTTCGATTTGCCAGCCAAAGAGGGCGACAAAAACGGCATCGTCAAAAAAGCCCTCAGTGGGCTGAAAAAACTCGATCCGGCACCGCTGGCCAGCGTGGACAAGTTGAAGTGGATCGATGCCGCCAACTACGAGGAGCACCTGCCCTTGCTGGCTGAATGCGACCTGATCATTGAGGCCATTGCTGAGCGCATGGACTGGAAGAACGAGCTATACGCCAAGATTGCACCCCATATTGGCACCAATACCATCATTGCCTCCAATACGTCGGGCTTGTCGATGAATGCGTTGGCACAAGGATTGCCTGAGGCGTTGCATCCGCGCTTTTGTGGCATTCACTTTTTCAACCCGCCACGCTATATGCACTTGGTTGAAATCATTGGCACGCAGAGCACCGATGCGGCAACGCTCGATGCGTTAGAGACTTGGTTGACGTCTCGTTTGGGCAAGGGGGTGGTTCGGGCATTGGACACCCCTAACTTTGTAGCCAACCGCATTGGTGTGTTTTCGATTTTGGCCGTGATGCACCACACCCAGGCTTTTGGCCTCGGTTTTGATGAAGTGGATGCCTTGACTGGCCCGAAGATTGGCCGGCCTAAGAGTGCCACCTACCGTACGGCAGATGTGGTGGGTCTGGACACGTTGGCACATGTGGTCAAGACCATGCAAGACACCTTGCCCCATGATCCGTGGCACAGCCACTTCAAGGTGCCTGCATGGTTGCACGGGTTGATTGAGAAGGGTGCATTGGGCCAGAAAACCCGTGGTGGGATTTTCCGTAAGCAGGGCAAAGAAATCCAGGTGTTGGATTTGGCAGCGCAGGCGTATCGCCCTTCGGTGGGTCAGGTTGCTGAAGACGTGGCCGCTATTTTGAAAATCAAGAACCCAGCAGAGAAATTCTTGGCGCTGCGGGCCTCACAGCATCCACAGGCACAGTTTTTGTGGGCTATTTTCCGCGACATCTTCCACTACGCGGCAGTGCAGTTGGAGCACATCGCGCACCATGCCCGTGACCTTGACTTGGCGATGCGTTGGGGTTTTGGCTGGGCGCAAGGGCCGTTTGAGACTTGGCAGGCAGCAGGTTGGGCAGCTACGGCGCAGGCTATTGCTGCCGATATTGCTGCGGGCAAGACCATGAGCGCAACACCGCTGCCTGGCTGGGCGTTGGAAGCAGGGCGTATGGGGGTGCATACCGCCGAGGGGTCTTACTCGGCAAGCCAGAAAACCTACGTTCCTCGCTCGATGCTGCCGGTTTATCAGCGTCAATTGTTTCCAGAACGGGTGCTGGGGGAGGCGGTGGCCTCGCCGGAAAAGTCGGGCACCACTTTGTATGAGAACGATGGTGTTCGCCTGTGGGTGCTGCCTACGATAGATGCCCGCATTGGCATCATTTCTGTCAAATCCAAAATGCACACCATTGGCAATGAAGTGCTCGATGGCGTGATGGCGGCAGTGCAGCATGCCGAATTGGCTCTGGATGGCGTGGTGATCTGGCATGAGGCACCATTTGCCGTAGGGGCCAATCTGCAACAAGTGGGGGCCGCTTGTGCCGCCGGTCAGTTTGATGTGTTGGAGGCCACGGTCGAGAAGTTCCAGCGCACATCGCAGTGCCTCAAGTATGCACAGGTGCCGGTTGTGGCAGCTGTGCAGGGCATGGCGCTGGGCGGGGGGTGCGAGTTTGTCATGCACGCCAGCAAGCGTGTGCTGGCGCTGGAGAGCTACGTGGGATTGGTGGAAGCAGGCGTGGGCTTGATTCCAGCCGGTGGCGGTTGCAAGGAGTTTGCCATCCGTGCCGCCCGCTGGGCTGCGGCATCGAGCACACCAAACGAGGTCTTCAATTTCCTGCAACCGGTGTTCCAGAACATTGCTATGGCCAAAGTGGCCAAGAGTGCGCTGGAAGCCATCGACCACGGTTTTGCCCAGCCTACCGATACCGTGCTGTTCAATGCCAATGAGTTGCTCTGGGTGGCGATCAAAGAGGCCCGTGCAATGGCCGATGTGGGTTATGTCCCCCCGCTGATGGCGCGTGGCATTCCGGTGGCGGGCAAGACCGGCATTGCAACGCTGGAGATGATGCTGCTCAACATGAAAGAGGGCGGGATGATTTCGGCACACGACTACCGCGTTGCCAAGGCGGCAGCCACTGCTTTGTGTGGCGGTGAGGTCGAAGGTGGCAGCTTGGTGGATGAGGAGTGGTTGCTCACCGTCGAGCGGCGCTTGTTTGTCGAATTGCTCAAGACCCCCGAAACCCAAGCCAGAGTGCAACACATGCTGGAAACCGGCAAGCCACTGCGTAACTAATCGGGTCAGGAGACAGAAAAAATGAAACAACAGATTCAAGACGCCTACATTGTTGCCGCGACCCGTTTGCCCGTGGCCAAGCGCAATGGCATGTTCCGCCATGTGCGGCCCGACGACATGCTGGCCGCTGTGTTGCGCTCCGTGGTGGCACAAGTGCCCAGCATCGATCCTGCCTTGATCGGTGATGTCATCGTTGGCTGTGCCATGCCAGAGGCCGAACAAGGCATGAATGTGGCCCGCATTGGCGCTCTGCTGGCGGGTCTGCCCGTGACGGTTCCGGGAGTCACCATCAACCGTTTTTGTTCTTCTGGCGTGCAAGCAGTGGCCGATGCGGCCAACCAGATTCGCTTGGGCTTGGCAGATGTGATGATTGCTGCGGGCACCGAGTCGATGAGCGTAATGCCGCAAATCATGGGCAACAAGATGGCAATGAATCCGGCTATCTTTGCCAAGGACGAAAATTTGGGTATTGCCTACGGCATGGGGCTGACAGCAGAGAAGGTGGCTCAGCAGTGGAAGATTTCCCGTGAGGCACAAGACGCGTTTGCCCTGGCTTCCAACCAAAAAGCCTGTGCTGCCTTGGCTGCTGGGCACTTCCAAGCCGAGACCACGCCGTATGTCCTGCGCGAAAGTCTGCCTGACCTGCAAACGGGTCAGATCCAGCAGCGCGAGCGCACGATGACGGCAGACGAAGGCCCGCGTGCGGATGCCTCGTTGGAAAAACTTGGCAAGCTGAGGCCGGTGTTTCATGCGCGGGGTTCGGTCACGGCGGGCAACTCATCGCAGATGTCTGATGGCGCGGGGGCGGTGATGCTGGTGTCGGAAAAGATCCTCCGACAGCACAATTTAACCCCGCTGGCTCGTTTTGCAGGTTATGCCGTCAGTGGCGTGGCCCCTGAAATCATGGGTATTGGGCCGATTGCAGCGATTCCTAAGGCCTTGGCGCAGGCAGGCATTGGTCAGAACGATCTGGACTGGATCGAATTGAATGAGGCCTTTGCTGCGCAGTCACTGGCGGTGATTCAGCAGCTGGGCCTGAACCCAGAAAAGATCAATCCGCTCGGTGGTGCTATTGCGTTGGGGCACCCGCTGGGCGCTACCGGGGCCATCCGCACAGCCACCGTTGTGCATGGCTTGCAACGCACAGGGGGAAAGTACGGCATGGTCACGATGTGTATTGGCACGGGCATGGGCGCTGCCGGTATTTTTGAGCGCATTTGACGTTTGTTGCCCATGAAACCCGCCTGGATGGCTCAATGGCCCCCCGCTTGGCGGGCACGTATGGTGCGGATGGGATTCAACTTCCATCCCGCCTTTCGTGGTACGGGTGGACGCGTGGTGTATGTGGCGCATGACTTGCGCCATATCCGTGTGCGTTTGGCATTGTCGTGGAAGACAAGAAATATTGTCGGTTCGCTGTATGGCGGCTCGCTGTTTGCGATCACCGATGGTGCGCATCCCATGATGCTGATGGCAGCCTTGGGCGAGGGCTACATCGTTTGGGACAAGGCAGCCAGCATCCGTTACAAGAAGCCTGGCTATACGACGCTCTATGCCGATTTCCGCTTGACCGACGAAGAGCTCTACGAGATTCGCAGGGCGCTGGGGCAAACCCCCGAACTCGAGCGGACTTTTCTGGTGGAGTTGAAAGATGAGCATGGCGTTGTACACACCGTGGTGGAACGCACGGTGTACATCGCCGAGAAAAACTACTACCGGCAAAAGACTGGTGGAGGAGACAAACCATGTTGAATTCCATGACCGTGTGGCGGGGCGCGCTGATGGCAGCGTTGCTCACGGCCCCTGGGTTGCACGCTGCCGAGGTGGCCGGGGTGCGCTTAGAAGATAGCCTGCGTGTGGGCAACCGCGAGTTGGTACTCAATGGCGCGGGCCTGCGCAGCAAGCTTTTTATCAAGCTCTATGTGGGGGCGCTCTACGTACCGCAGAAATCGACACAAGTGGCCGTGTTGCTCGACAACGCTGCACCGCGCCGCATGGCACTGCGTTTATTGCGTGATGTGGATGCGCAGTCTTTGCATGCTGCTTTGGACGATGGTCTCAAGGCCAACCTGAGCCCCAGTGAGTTGGCGGGCCTGCAAGCGGCCTGCGATCAGTTGGCCGCCATCATGCAGCAGATCGGCAAGGTGCGTGAGGGCCAAACCGTGGCAATCGACTTGATGGCCGATGGGGTGGCTGTCAGCCTCAATGGTCAGCTGCGGGGCCAAATAGCTGCGCCAGCTTTGGCACCGGCGCTACTCAAGGTGTGGTTGGGTGACAGGCCCGCTGACCCCGCCTTGAAGCAGTCCCTGCTTGGCGGCTGAGGACGGAAGTGGCAAGAGGAGATAACCATGGAAAAAATCTGGCTGAAAAGCTATCCGCCGGGCATTCCGTCCGAGATCGATATCGATCACATTCCATCGCTGGTGGCGTTGTTTGAGGATGCCTGTCGCAAATACGCAGACAAGGTGGCCTACATCAGCATGGGCAAAGAGATGACCTACCGTGCCTTGGAGCAGGAAAGCCAAGCTTTTGCGGGTTGGTTGCAGGCCAAGGGGCTCAAGAAAGGTGACCGTGTGGCATTGATGATGCCCAACCTGCTGCAATACCCCGTGGCCTTGTTTGGTACGTTGCGGGCGGGTTGCGTGGTGGTCAATTGCAACCCCTTGTATACGCCACGCGAACTTGAGCACCAGTTGAAAGATTCTGGGGCGGTAGCCATTGTCATTGTGGAAAACTTCGCCCACACCTTGCAGCAGGTGATGGACGGTACGGCACTCAAGCATGTGGTGGTCACGCCGATGGGTGAAATGCTGGGGCGCATCAAGGGTGCATTGGTGAATCTGGCGGTGCGCAAGGTCAAAAAGCTGGTGCCACCTTGGCAAATTGCGGGGACGATTGGTTTCAATGCCGTGTTGGCGATGGGGCGTAGCCACGGCTGGACACCTGTGCCGCTGGAGCAGTCGGATATTGCCTTCTTGCAATACACCGGAGGGACGACCGGCATTTCCAAGGGCGCTATGCTGACCCATGCCAACGTGGCCTCCAATGTCACGCAAGCCTACAACTGGATTCATCCCGTGGTGCGCGAGGGAGAGGAATTCATCATTACGGCCCTGCCGCTCTACCACGTCTTTGCACTCACTGCAAATTGCTTAACCTTTCTGATGATTGGTGCGCGCAACCTGCTGATTGCCAATCCACGCGATATTCCTGGCTTCATCAAGGAGTGGGGCAAGTACCCCGTCAGCGTGGTAACGGGCGTCAATACGCTGTTCAATGCGCTGCTCAACCATCCAGATTTTTCTAGGCTCAACTTCGCGACCATGCGCTTGACTTTGGGCGGGGGCATGGCGGTGCAAGCACCCATCGCAGAGAAATGGCGGCAGGTGACGGGGACGCCATTGCTACAGGCTTATGGCCTGACCGAAACATCTCCCGCAGCCACCATCAATCCGCTGGACATGAAAGAGTTCAACGGTGCCATTGGCCTGCCCATCTCTTCGACCGAGGTCTCCATTCGTGATGACAACGGCACCGAAGTGGCCGTGTCGCAGGCGGGCGAAATCTGCATTCGTGGCCCGCAGGTGATGAAGGGCTACTGGCAGCGGCCAGAAGAGACCGCCTTGGTCTTTTATCCGGATGGATTTTTGCGCACTGGTGATATCGGCTATATGGATGCGCAGGGTTTTATCTATCTGGTAGACCGCAAGAAGGACATGATCTTGGTCTCTGGCTTCAATGTCTATCCCAAAGAGGTGGAAGAAGCGGTTGCCATGCACCCGGGGGTGATGGAAGTAGCCGCCATTGGTGTGCCCGATGCGCACTCTGGCGAGGCGGTCAAGATTTTTGTGGTGCGCAAAGACCCGGCGCTCGACGCGGCTGCGTTGATTCAGCATTGCCGCAGCGTGTTGACGGGTTACAAGGTGCCCAAGCACGTTGAGTTTCGTGAGGATTTGCCGCGTACCAACGTGGGCAAGATTTTGCGTCGTGCATTGAAAGAGGGAGCTTAAATGCCTATTCCTGTGTCCCTGAACCAGAACCTTGCGTTGCCGGTTATCTGCGCGCCTATGTTCATCGTGTCCAATCCTGATCTGGTCATTGCCCAGTGCAAGAGTGGCGTGATTGGCTCCTTTCCGGCGCTCAATGCCCGTCCGGAATCACTGCTCGATGATTGGTTGACCCGGATCAAGCGCGAGCTGGCCGCCGCCCCTCAGGCGGCACCGTTTGCGGTCAATCAGATCATTCATCCGTCCAATACGCGGCTGGAGCATGACATGGCACTGTGCGTGCAGCATGAAGTGCCGTTGATTATCACCAGCCTGTCAGCGCCCACGCAGATCGTCCCAGATGTCCATGCGTATGGTGGCCAAGTCTTTCACGACGTGATCAGCGTACGCCATGCCGAAAAAGCATTAGAAGCGGGCGTGGATGGTTTGATTTTGGTCTGTGCTGGCGCGGGCGGTCACGCTGGCACCTTGAGTCCGTTTGCGCTGGTGGGAGAAATCCGCAAGTTCTACGATGGCCCGATTGCCCTGTCTGGGGCCATCACCAACGGCCAGTCCGTGCTGGCCGCACAGGCAATGGGGGCCGATTTTGCTTATATCGGCACGCGTTTTATTGCCACCCGCGAGGCCAATGCAGTCGCTGCCTATCAGCAGGCCATTCTTGATTCGGCGGCCAAAGATGTGGTTTACACACCGTATTTCACGGGTGTGCATGGCAACTACCTGAAAAAAAGCATTGTCGCTGCGGGCCTCGATCCAGAGAACCTGCCAGACCAGGACAAGAAGGCCATGGACTTTGGCGCAGCCGCCAGTGGTGCCAAGGCATGGAAAGATATTTGGGGGGCTGGTCAGGGGGTAGGCACCATCAATGAAGTCTGGTCAACCCCCGAAGTTATTGCCCGTATGCAGCAGGAATACCGGGCAGCCAAAGCCGCTTTGTGGAACAACCCATTCTGACAATACCAAGGAGACAGAGAAAATGAGCCACTACCATGCCCCAGTGCAAGAGATGCGTTTTGTGTTGGACGAAATCGTCGATCTACCGCAAATTTGCCAGTTGCCCGGTTTTGAGGAGGCCACGCCCGATTTGGTCAATGCAGTGCTGGACGAAGCGGCCAAGTTCACCGGCGAGGTGTTGGCGCCATTGAACCGTGTGGGTGATACCCAAGGTTGCCAGCTCACCGCCAACGGAGTGAGCACACCCACGGGCTGGAAAGAAGCCTATGCCCAGTTTTGCGAGGCAGGCTGGAATGGCATGACCTCACCCACCGAGTTTGGAGGCCAAGGGCTGCCAGAAACATTGGGGCTGGCCGTCAAAGAGATGGCCTGTTCGGCCAATCTCGCCTTCTCGCTGGGGCCATTGCTAACCGCTGGCGCTGTCGAGGCGCTGCTCACCTGCGCCAGTGACGAACTCAAATCGGTCTACCTAGAAAAAATGATCAGCGGCCAGTGGTCTGGCACGATGAACCTGACCGAGCCACAAGCAGGCTCAGACTTGGCGCTGATTCGCTCGCGCGCCGAGCCGCAGGTCGATGGTACCTACCGCATCTTTGGTCAAAAGATCTTCATCACCTATGGTGACCACGACATGACCGACAACATCGTCCATCTTGTGCTGGCTCGTTTACCGGATGCTCCTGCTGGAGTCAAGGGCATATCGATGTTTCTTGTGCCGAAGTTTTTGGTGCAAGCCGATGGCTCGTTGGGCGCCCGCAACGATGCCTACTGCGTCTCGCTAGAGCATAAGCTGGGCATCCACGCCAGCCCCACCTGTGTCATGGCCTACGGAGACAGTGGTGGGGCCACAGGCTACCTGCTTGGCCAAGCCAACCGGGGCTTGGAATACATGTTCATCATGATGAACGCGGCCCGTTTGGGTGTGGGCCTGCAAGGTATTTCGCTGGGTGAACGTGCCTACCAGCAAGCACTGGCCTATGCCCGAGACCGCAAGCAAGGCCGTGATGCCCTGACGGGCGAGCCACTGGTGAGCATCGATAAGCATCCGGACATTCGCCGCATGCTCATGTTGATGAAGTCGCGTGTGGAAGCCTGTCGTGCTCTGGCCTATTACACCTCTGGTTTGCTCGATCGTGCCCATGCTGGCGGGCATGACCCAGATACCGCAAAACGCTGCCTCTACCTTGCAGAGTTCATGATCCCGATTGTCAAAGGAGGTGGCACCGAAATGGGCATTGATGTGACTTCGCTTGGCATTCAGATCCACGGTGGCATGGGCTTCATCGAAGAAACGGGCGCCGCACAGCATTGGCGCGATGCGCGCATCACCACGATCTACGAGGGCACCACAGGCATTCAAGCCAATGATCTGTTGTTTCGCAAACTGATGAGGGATCAGGGCGCTACCGCCAAGGTGGTTTTTGGCGAAATCTACGCTACGGCCAAGGCACTGGGTATGTCTGGCAAGCCAGAATTGCAGGCGATAGGCCAGCGTTTGGGTGCGGGTTTGAAGATGTGGACCGACGCCACCGAATGGTTGGCAGCGAATGCCCAAACAGGTTTGAGCGGTGTGCTCACAGTTGCTGTCCCTTACCTGCACTTGGCCGTCACGGTCTGTGGTGGCTGGATGATGGGCAAAGCGGCGCTGGTCGCTGCTAACTACTTAGACAAGGGCGAGGGCGATCTATCGTTCTACCGTGCTAAGCTGGCCAGTGCCCGCTTTTATGCTGATCAGGTGCTGCCACAAGCCATAGCCTATGCCGAAACCGTCAAGGCCAGCGACACAGCGATGGCTGGTCTGAGCAGCGACGAATTGTTCTAAACCACACCTTCTTGCGTGCTTCATCTGGCCGGCGGGTTTTCACCCGCCGGCATTGTTATTGGTGCTGGTACAGGCAGATGCCACGGTTAAACTTCCACTATTCACGCATTTGTCATGGTTTTGTCATGACAGCGTAACGGTTGTTTCTAATTCCTCCCTAGGAGATTTAATGCTATTTGGCAAGCTGCTGCCGCGAGAAGGCAATTTTTTCGAGATGTTCAACCACCATGCCGATCGCATTGTGGAAGCCGCACAGGCATTGGCACAGCTGGTTTCTAACTACAGTGACATCGACCTGCGCCAAAAATATGGTCAGGCCGTGGACACTGCTGAAGCGGCAGCCGATCTGATCACCATCGAGGTCAATCGCTCGGTACACCAGACCTTCATCACCCCAATCGATCGCGAACAGATCCATGCCCTGATCAATGCGATGGACGATGTGGCCGACTTGATCCAAGATGCGGCTGAGACAATGGAACTGTACGATATCCAGCACATGACGGGTGAAATTACCCGTCTGACGGACTTGGCCGTCAAGTGCTGCGAGCGTGTGCGCGAAGCGGTGCGGTTGTTGGACAAGGTGGCCGATCAGTCTACTGCCGAGGCAGCCCTCAAAACCTGTGCCGAGATCGACCAACTCGAGAGCGATGCTGACCGTGTGCTGCGTACCGCCATGAGCAAGTTGTTCCGCGAAGAGCCTGATGTGCGCGAGTTGATCAAGCTCAAGGCCGTCTATGAGCAGTTAGAAACCATCACCGATAAGTGCGAGACGGTGGCTAACCATATCGAGGGCATCATCCTCGAGAACGCTTGAGCAGGACAGGACTGCACACGTTATGGAAACTGCACAAGCTGCCCTTTGGGTCGTGGTGATGCTGGTGGCATTGGCCATCCTGTTCGACTTTATGAACGGATTTCACGATGCCGCCAACTCCATTGCCACCGTGGTCTCGACTGGGGTGCTCAAACCCACGCAGGCGGTGGTGTTTGCCGCCTTTTTCAACTTTGTCGCCATTTTCATCTTCCATTTGAGTGTGGCGGCCACTGTGGGCAAGGGCATCGTTCAGCCAGGGGTGGTAGACACCCATATTGTTTTTGGTGCCTTGGTGGGCGCGATTACTTGGAACGTCATTACTTGGTATTACGGCATTCCTAGCAGTTCCTCCCATGCCCTGATTGGGGGCATCGTGGGGGCGGTGATTGCCAAGACAGGCGCGGGCGCCTTGGTGTCCACGGGCATTCTCAAAACTGTGGCTTTCATTTTTGTGTCGCCGTTGCTGGGGTTTTTGCTCGGTTCGCTGATGATGGTGGCCGTGGCTTGGATTTTCCGGCGCACACGACCCAGCAAAGTGGACAAATGGTTTAGACGTCTGCAATTGTTGTCTGCGGGGGCTTACAGCCTAGGGCATGGTGGCAATGATGCCCAAAAAACCATCGGTATCATCTGGCTATTGTTGATTGCCACAGGCTACGCTTCGGCCAGCGACAGTGCACCGCCCACTTGGACGATTGTGGCTTGCTATGCGGCCATTGGTTTGGGCACGATGTTTGGGGGCTGGCGCATTGTGAAAACGATGGGCCAAAAGATCACCAAGCTCAAGCCAGTTGGTGGTTTTTGTGCTGAAACCGGTGGCGCCCTGACGCTGTTCATTGCAACAGGCTTGGGCATTCCGGTCTCCACTACCCACACCATCACTGGCGCTATTGTGGGCGTTGGCTCCACACAACGGGCCAGTGCTGTGCGCTGGGGGGTTGCAGGCAACATCGTCTGGGCTTGGATACTGACCATTCCGGCCAGTGCCTTTGTGGCCGCCATTGCTTACTGGATCAGCCTGTATCTGTTCTGAAATTGCTCTTCTCTTGCCCAGCAGGGGGCTGTAACTGCTGGGCAAGCCGCTATAATTGCAGGCTTTGCAGCGTGTCGCTGGCCGGGTGGTCATGTCGCGTGTCTCAAACGCTGCGAACACCGGGATCAGGCATACCGTCCTGGCCCACCACCCCAAGGATCACATCATGGTCGTCATTCGACTCTCTCGCGGCGGCGCCAAGGCCCGTCCTTTCTTCAACATCGTCGTGGCTGACAAGCGCGTGCGCCGCGATGGTCGCTTCATTGAACGTTTGGGTTTCTACAACCCTAGCGCCAAGAGCACCGAAGAAGGTCTGCGTATTGCCCAAGATCGCCTGGCCTATTGGAAGAGCGTTGGTGCTCAATCCTCCCCCACGGTAGATCGCTTGATCAAGCAAGCTGCCCAAAAGGCCGCCTGATCGCAGCTGATTAGCGATACAGGGCGGGTTTCGTCGGTGCCCACTGACGAAACCCGCCTTTTCTTTTTTCCGTCTTCCCTCATTCCTTGCCATGTCCACTGTTCTGAACCTGGAATCTGTCTCTTTGCCCGCTGATGCCATCGAGGTGGGGCGCATTGCCGATGCTTGGGGCGTCAAGGGCTGGTTCAAGGTGATTTCGCACAATGCAGCACCTGATGCGTTGTTTGCTGCTGCCCACTGGTATATACAGCCCAGCGAGCGTGGTGCCCGTACTTTCAGTGGTACTGCCGTACTGGCGATTCGCCAAGTGCGGCCCCATTCCGACAGCATTGTGGCTGCTGCCCAAGGCATTGACGACCGCAATGCGGCGGAGGCGTTGCGTGGTGCCCGTATTTTCGTGCCGCGCTCCGATTTTCCACCTGCGCAAGAAGATGAGTATTACTGGGTTGATCTGATCGGGCTGGAGGTTTTCAACCGCGAAGGGGTTGCTTTGGGGCAGGTGCGTGAGTTGATGTCCACAGGGCCACAGACGGTGTTGGTGCTTGAGGCGGCCCACCCTGGTGGCAAGCCTGTTGAGCGCATGATTCCGTTTGTATCAGCGTTTGTCGACAAGGTAGAGCTGCCCCAACGCCGCATATTGGTGGATTGGCAGCCTGATTATTGAGCGGTGTTGACCATGCGCTTTGATGTCATCACCCTGTTTCCGGAGTTGTTTGCTCCATTCTTGGTCAGCGGTATCACCCGGCGGGCCTATGCCACCGGTTTGGTCGATGTACGGCTGTGGAATCCGCGGGATTACGCCGAGGGCAATTACCGTCGTGTGGACGACCGGCCTTTTGGTGGTGGCCCCGGTATGGTAATGATGGCCCCGCCGCTGGAGCGTTGTCTGGCCGCCATTCAGGCGGATCGGGCGCAAGCAACAACACCCGTGCCCGTGGTGCTGTTTGCACCCATAGGTGTGCCGCTTAACCATGCGGCTGTAGCGCAGTGGTCAGGCAGTGCCGGTGCCATTTTGCTGTGTGGTCGTTACGAAGGCATTGACCAGCGGTTTATCGATCGCTATGTCACGGCACAGATCAGCTTGGGAGATTTTGTGCTGTCGGGGGGGGAAATTGCCGCGTTGGCTTTGTTGGATGCCGTGGCGCGTTTGCAGCCGGGTGTGCTCAATGATGAAGGCAGCCACCAGCTCGACAGCTTCAATCCGGCCTTGGATGGTCTGCTCGATTGCCCACACTACACCCGCCCTGAAGAATGGCAAGGTGAGGTGGTGCCTGCCCCCTTGTTGTCGGGTCACCATGCGCAGATTGAACGCTGGCGCCGTGATCAGTCCTTGCGTACTACTGCACAGCACCGCCCCGAGCTGATTGCCACAGCCCGCGCTGCGGGACGCCTGTCGCCTGCCGACGAGGCATTACTGCGCAATTTGCCGGGCAAGCTATAATCTTTGGCTTTTCGATCCTCTGGCCGGCCGCCTTGCACCGCAAGGCAAAACGTCAATCCCGACAATGCCACTTATGGCGCGGACATGATCGATGGATGCAAGCATGAACCTGATCCAAACCCTGGAAGCGGAAGAAATCGCCCGCCTCAACAAAGATATCCCTGAGTTTGCCCCCGGTGACACCATCATCGTGAGCGTCAATGTGGTTGAAGGCAACCGCAAGCGCGTACAGGCTTACGAAGGAGTGGTCATTGCCAAGCGTAACCGTGGTCTCAACAGCGGCTTCACCGTGCGCAAGATCTCCAGCGGTGAAGGCGTGGAGCGTACGTTCCAAACCTATAGCCCACTGATCGCCAAGATCGAAGTCAAGCGCCGTGGCGATGTGCGCCGTGCCAAGCTGTACTACCTGCGCGAGCGCAGCGGTAAGTCGGCACGTATCAAAGAAAAGTTGCCCCAGCGCAAGGCTCCTGCAGCCGTGGCAGCAGCATAAAGTCTGTTTCCCCCGCCGCCTTGAGCGCATCAGCCGCTACAGCATTGCCTGTAGCGGCTTTTTGTTTTTCAATCTCTGGTTTGCTGTGACTGCCTTCTCTTCCACACCCTCCCGCTCTCGATTGCCCAGTTTTGATCCCCAGCAGGTGCCTGTGTTGGGAATAGATAGCCACTTACCCCCCGTGCCCGCGTTGGCACAGACCCCAGAGGCATTGCGCCAACGCTTTGCCCAGCCCCCGCTGCATTGGCAGCCCGAAGTGCTGTACGAGCCTGCCTTTTCTGAGCGATCACAGGCCGCTGCTGCCGTGCTGGTGCCCATTGTGTTGCGGGAGCAGCCCACGGTGCTGCTCACCGAGCGCAGTATGCACCTGTCCAGCCATTCGGGGCAGGTGGCATTTCCAGGGGGGCGTGTCGATCCAGAAGATGCGTCTGTGACGGCGGCGGCATTGCGCGAAGCCGAGGAGGAAATTGGCTTAGAGCCGCATTGGGTAGAGGTCATTGGCACATTGCCCACTTATGTCACTGGGTCGGCTTATGTGGTGGCACCAGTGGTTGCTTTGGTGCAGCCACAATGCACCTTGCATGCCAATCCCCACGAGGTGGCTGACATTTTTGAAGTGCCGTTGGCTTTTCTGATGAACCCAGCCAACCATCGGCGTCATGCTTTTGAGTGGCAGGGCGTGCGCCGTGAGTGGTTCTCTATGCCTTATCAACATGGTGAGAAGACCCACTACATTTGGGGGGCTACGGCGGGCATGTTACGCAATTTTTACCGCTTCCTACAGGCTTGAGGCGGGTCGTCTGGCCATGCACAAGAAGTGGCTGGGTATGATGGAACCATGAGTTTCTTTGCCATCCTGTTTGCCTTGCTGATCGAGCAGGCGCGTCCGCTGGCGGCACACAACCCTATCCATGCCGGATTGCGCACTTGGGCGCTCTTGGTAGGCCGCAACTTTGATGCTGGCAAGCCCCACCATGCGTGGGTGGCTTGGTCGTTGGCGGTGGTGCTGCCAGCCCTGCTTGCTTTGGCGGTGCATTGGTTGCTGCTGTGGAGCGTGGGCTGGCCTTTTGCCGTGCTGTGGAGCGTTGTGGTGCTGTATTTGACACTGGGTTTTCGCCAGTTTAGCCACCATTTCACCCGTCTGCGCGATGCTTTGGAAGAAGACGACCAAGAGCGTGCACGCATGTTGCTGGCCGAGTGGCAGCAGGTCGATGCCGCCCATTTACCTCGCAGCGAGATGGTGCGCCATGTGATCGAATATTCGGTTTTGGCGGCGCATCGCCATGTGTTTGGTGTGCTGGCGTGGTTTTCTTTGTTGGCAGCATTGGGGCTTGGGCCTGCTGGGGCGGTGTTTTATCGCATGGCTGAATTTGTTGCCCGTTTTTGGGCACCCCGCCGTGGCGCTTTGGCCGCACCCGCCAGTTTGGCTTTGCAGGCGGTGGCTTTGCGCTCTTGGACAATGATTGATTGGTTGCCTGCCCGTCTGACAGCCCTGTGTTTTGCCGTGGTCGGTAGTTTTGAAGAGGCTATTGATGGTTGGCGTTTCCACGCCCAGCGATTTCCCAACGACAACGATGGTGTCGTGTTGGCCGCCACAGCGGGTGCTATCAATGTCCGCTTGGGGGGGGAGGCACTGAAACTGCGGGTAGAGGCTCTGCCAGCCCCACCAGGAATGACCGTAGATGCAGATATTGGCGACAGTGACCGCACCCCAGGACGAGAGCCAGAGGTGGGGCATTTGCGCAGCGTTGTTGGGTTGGTCTGGCGTTCGGTCGTGGTGTGGCTGTTGTTATTGGCCTTGTTGACTTTGGCACGTCTGTTGGGTTGAATTTCATGGGCACTGGCGCTAAATCCCTGCGCTGGTTATGGAATAATGGGCCAATGCACAAACTTCGTTCCATGCCTTTTGTCATCCGCTGGGTGCTGGCGTGTTTTGTGCTGTCTTTGAGTTCTGCCATTGCTGCTCCCCTCACAGGGCAGCAATCCATGGAGTTGGTCTGCTCCATGAACAATGGCATGAAGTTGCTGGTCAAAGACAACAACGGCGATGTGCAATCTGGTTATACAGTGCTGGATTGTCCTCTGTGCCAGAGCCCCTTGGCTCCTCCTCCTTTGGCACAAGTGCCCTCATTGCTGGATACATCGCTGGCTTATGCCATGCAGTCCATTCCAGCGGCCCGCATTGCTGCGCTGGTGGCTCCGCCCATGCCAGCGCGTGGCCCGCCTTTCTCATCTTGACAACCCCTTGATTTCACATCCCCACCCCTTGCGGGTGGGGTTGTCTTTTGTCGTGTATTTGTCATCCGGCTTGTTCCTGCCCTGATTCAAGGTGGGTGTGTGGGTTGTGGGTGTTTTCTTCATTGCTTGGCTGCGTACGCCACAGACGCACAACTGGTTTAGATGGCCAGTGGTGGTGTGTGGTGTTGGCTTGCGCGTGCAAGGTTGTAAGGATGGGTCTCATGGTGTGGTCTTGGGATGGGATGGCTGCGCGCTCCCAAAAGGTATTGACGTGGCTGGTATGGGCGAGCGTGGCCTTTGCTGGGCCTGTGCAGTCGCATGGTGTGGCGGTTGGTGCATTGCAAATTGACCACCCATACGCCTTGCCCACAGAGCCTGGTCAGACGGAGGGCAGGGTGTATTTCCGTTCTCTGCGCAATGAGGGCGCACAAGAAGATCGTTTGGTGGCTGCACAAACACCTAGAGCACCAGTGGTGCGGCTACAGCACGTTGCTGTGCATGGTGGTGGGGCACAGCCACTGCCTGTAACGATTGCCTTGCCTGCTCGCTCTGCACAAGCCTGGCGCCATGACCAAGCCGCACCGTTGGTATTGCAGGGGCTACAGCGTCCTTTGGTGCTGGGTGAGCGTTTTGTGCTGACTTTGCATTTTGCCCATGCTGGCCCACAAGAGGTTGTTGTTTGGGTGCAGCAGCCACGACCATCCAAGTCGTCAGGCCACAGCCATTGATGCCAGAAAAAGCCCCGGTCGGGCTACAGATACACAAACTGGTTTTGATCGATTTATTGTCGGGATGGATATGTTCAAGTTTTCTTCTCTCTCTTTGTCTGCCTGGGTGTCTGCCATGGCAGCGACGGCTCTGACAGCTTGCGGTGGCGGTGGTAGTGATGATGGTGCAGCGAGCACCCGTGAGGTGGCACTGGAATTTGTGGCGGTGGCAGGCCATACGCCTGTGCAGTGCGGTACGGTGGTGGCGGGGTTGGGTGCTGGCAGTGCGCCTGCGCAAATCAAGGATTTGCGCTTCTACGTCTCTAATCTGGCGTTGTTGCAAGCCGATGGCACAGAAACACCACTGACCTTGTCAGCCAATGACCATTGGAATTTGACAGTCGGTACCGACCGCGTCACTTTGATTGACCTAGAAAATGCCACTGGTGCTTGTAGCAGTGGCACGCCAGCCACCAATGCGGTGGTGCGCGGTACGGTGCCTGCTGGAAACTACGTGGGTCTCAAATTGACGATGGGGGTGCCCTTTGCACTGAACCACACCCTGTATTCTGATGTGGCCACAGCCAAGCCGCCGTTGGATATTGGTGCAATGGCTTGGTCTTGGCAGTCGGGGCGCAAGTTCACCAAGATTGAACTGACCGACCCCGAGGGCGCTACGGGCAATTGGACAGCCAAGACTTTTGCAGTGCATTTGGGGTCGACTGGCTGTGTCGGCAACCCCGCTACCGGAGAGACGGTGCAATGCAAGGCACCCAATCGGATGGAGGCGCGTCTGACCTCGTTCAACCCTGATCAGCAAAAGATTGCGTTGGACATACAAGCCTTGGTCGCGGGCAATGACGTGACCAAAAACTTGGGCGGGGCCGCTGGCTGCATGTCGGGTGGCACTGACCCTGAATGTGTAGGCGTGTTCCGGGCATTGGCTATTGATTGGAAAGCCGATGGTACGGGCACAGGCTTACCTATAGCGGCAGGTGTTTCGCAAACTATTTTCCGGCCTGTAGCGCGATGAGCACCGCGCAGCGCACACACAAGGCGCTGCGCTGGCTGGCTGGCAGCCTCCTGTTGGGGGTTGTTGTGCTGGCTGGTTGTGGCGGAGGGGGCGGCGTATCGATCGATGATACGGTGCAGCCATCAGGTGACGGTTGGCAGTGGACGTTACCGGCGTATTTTCCGGTGCCCAAGGTGCCGGAGACCAATCCGATGAGCGAGGCCAAGGTAGATCTGGGCCGCCATCTCTTTTATGACCGGCGCTTGTCGGGCAATGGCACCCAATCTTGTGCCAGTTGTCACCATCAAGACAAAGCCTTTACGGACGGCTTGGCGCAGGCCGTAGGCTCTACTGGTGTGGTGCATCCGCGTGGTGCCCAAGGTTTAGCCAATGTGGTTTACAACGCCACGCTGACTTGGGCCAATCCCTCCTTAGTCACCTTAGAAAAACAGATGGAGGTCCCGCTGTTTGGTGACGATCCAGTAGAGATGGGTGTGAACGACCATAACCGGGCCGAGGTATTGGAGCGTTTGCGTGCCGAGCCGGTCTACGCGCCCAAGTTTGCAGCAGCGTTTCCTGGGGTGGTCACGCCTATCGATTGGGGGCATGTGATTCAGGCCATTGCCAGTTTTCAGCGTTCATTGCTGTCGGGGCACAGCCGTTATGACCAATATTTGCAGGGCAAGGTGCAGTTGTCGGTGCCAGAAACACGCGGTATGGCCTTGTTTTTTGGTGAGAAGGCCGAGTGCTTTCACTGCCACGGCAGTTTTAACTTTAACGACCAGATCGTCCATGCCGCCAGCCGGATGGTGGAGACGCCTTTTCACAATACAGGGCTGTACAACTTGGGAGGCACAGGGGCGTTTCCAGAGCATAACCGGGGGGTGTTTGAGTTAACGGCGTTGGTCAAGGACATGGGATTTTTTCGTGCACCCAGCCTGCGCAATGTGGAAGTGACAGCCCCATATATGCACGACGGCACCATCGCTACGCTGGAAGATGTACTGGATTTCTATGCTGCCGGTGGCAGAAACATAACTACTGGCCCCCATGCTGGGGATGGCCGCCAAAACCCGCACAAAAGTGAACTGGTGAGCCTGATCGACCTGAACGCTCAGGACAAGTCCGACATCGTTGCATTTCTCAAGACATTGACCGACCATGAATTTCTTACCGATTCCCGCTATGCCAATCCGTGGCCGCGCCCGTAAGGTCGCTGTGGCGGCGTTGCTGGCTGGCTGTCCGTTGTGGGCGGTGGCGCACGGCAGTGCCGAGCTGGCAGAGGCAGCACCACAGGAGCAGCATGGTCTGCGTGTGGGTGCGGCTGTAGCCGTCACCTACCTCCATGCAGACGCTGTTTTGCCTTCAGCGCGCATGGATGGCTTTTTGTTACAGGGCGATGAGGGCAGTGACCGGCGACATTGGGGGCTGGAGCACGGTGTATTGGATGCTGCTTGGCGCTGGAGCCCACAGTGGATGGCTTACGCCGCCATAGGCAAGCACGGGAGTGACCGCGCACACACAGAAGCATTTTGGGTGCAGATGCGTCAACCCCAGGGAGAGACCACTTGGCTACTCACTGCAGGGCGGCAGCGGCCTGCGATGGGTGTGGTGTTGGAGAGTGCGGGTCACTTTGACCGCTTTGCTTTGATGCCATTGGCTAAGCAAGCGACTCTGGGCGGTGACTGGATGGATGATGGTGTGCAACTGGGCTGGCGTGGTGCGCTGGCCCAGTGGCCTGCAACGGTGGACGTGGGGTTGTGGAAAGGAGCCGTCTTTCCGGGGGCAGCACAGGGGTCAGTGGTGCCTGCCCTCCATATCGGTACAGTCGTTCCTATGGCCCAGGGCCAGCTGGCGCTGGATGGCTTTGCTGCCCATTGGGAGCCTGAGGGGCGTGGGAGCCGCACCAGCAATGTGGGTGGAGGGCATAGCCATGCGTCACCGTTGTGCAATGACAGTACGGTCGGAAAGGTGGCTTGCTTTGCGGGGAGCACTGATCTGACGGCTGCCAGCGCCCGTTGGCGGGGCCATGATGTGCCGTGGGTTGTTACCGCTGCTGGCTGGTGGCGTCGTGATCAGGGGGGGCTGGCATCCGCCAACGGAAATGCTGCTTACCGGGGAACATCTTATGGGGGCTGGCTGGATGCGCGTTGGCAATGGCGCCCACGTTGGGAATGGGGTGTCCGCACTGAACATGTGCAGGCCAGCCACCATTTGCAGGGGCCGGGCGCTGCTTTGTTGGCCACAGAAACCCGGCTCAATCGCTACCACCGTGCCCATCGCACCGCCACCACGCTTGGCTATCAGGTACCACAAGGGGTGGAGTTGCAATTGGAACTGGGCCAAGAGGCTGTGGCTGGGCAGCGCCAGAGCTACGCTGTGTTGCGGGGGATCTGGCGCTTAGAAAAACAGCTGTTGCCTTGAGTTAGGGCTGATTTAGCCCTGTGGCTGTTTGTCGGCCTCGCTGGTAAAGGCATCGGCATAAAACTCCTCGGCTGGCAGGTTGCGCTCTTGGGTGTAGCTGTGCCGTGCCGAGTCCACCACAATGGGGGCGCCGCAGGCATAGACTTGGTAGCCGGTCAGATCGGCAAAATCGTCCAATACTGCTTGGTGGACAAAGCCTGTGCGGCCCGTCCAGCCGTCTTCGGGCAGCGTGTTCGACAGCACGGGGGTGTAGCGTAGTGTTGGCATGGCGCCAACTTGTTCGTGTACCCAAGTGTCCATGTAGAGGTCGGCTGGGCGGCGCCCGCCCCAGTAGAGGTGGACTGGCCGCGTACTGCCCTTGAACTGTAACTGCTCGATCAAGGCTTTGATGGGGGCAAAGCCGGTGCCCGAGGCCAGCAAAATGATGGGCTTGTCGCTATCTTCACGCAGGTAAAAACTGCCAAACGGCCCTTCGATGCGCAGAATCTCTTTTTCTTTCAGTGCGCCAAAGACATGATCGGTAAAGCGGCCACCGGGCATGTGGCGGATGTGCAGTTCTATGCTGGGTGCTTGCGCTTGGGTGTGGGGAGCATTGGCCATTGAATAGGCCCGACGGGCGCCGTCACGCAGAATAAACTCGATGTATTGTCCGGCGTGGTAACGGAAGGGATCGTTGGCGGGCAATTGCAGTTGCAGCCGCATGACATCATGCGAGAGCTGTGTGCGGGTGCTGACGCGCACGGGCATCCGTTTGATGGGGAAGGCACTTTCGTCTGTGACTTGGCGTGACTCCAGCACCACGTCGGATTGGGCTTGGGCACGGCAGGTTAGCACCAAGCCTGCAGCCGCTTCTTCGGCGCTCATGGCCTTGGCTTGGTAGTCGCCATGCAGCACGTCACCTTCTAGCTTCTGGCATTTGCAGGAACCGCAGGCGCCGTCTTTGCAGCCGTAGGGCAGGCCGATGCCGTTGCGGATGGCGGCCTCTAAGATGGTTTCGCCTGCTTGGGCAGAAAAAGTGCGCCCACTGGGTTGCACGGTAATTTGTACGGTGGCAGTTGTGTTGCTCATGGGCTGGGTATCCTTGGAAGATCAAACAGGTTGAACAAGGTGGATTTTGCCTGTTCAGCCAGATCGTCAATGCTGTGGCATTTATATCCGGGCAGGAATGCCATGTTGTCCTGTCTGCCTGCGTTTTTTGCGTGTGTGTTGTTCAATACCATGACTATTACTGCTTTTGTTGGCTTGCGCAGGGCGTTGCCTGCACGTTTTCGGCGTCCTCGGTGGTTGATTATTGGTTGTGGTGATGTGGGTTTGCGTGTGCAGCGCCTGGCGTCGTCTCTAACCAAGAGTGCATTGCGTGGTCGGGTTTACGCCTTGACGTCCAGCCCAGAGCGGTTGCCGGTATTGCGTGCTGCCAGCATCACGCCTTTATTGGGCAATTTGGATCAGTCTTCGAGTTTGCGCCGCTTGGCGGGCTTGGCTACCCATGTGCTGCATTTGGCACCGCCACCGGGGCAAGCGGCGGATGGTGGTGTTTTGCATCATGATCCACGCACATTGGCTTTGGCACGCAGCCTGCGCCGGGGGCGTTTGCCACAGGCGCTGGTATATGCCTCTACCAGCGGTGTGTATGGGGATTGTGCGGGTGCTTGGGTGGCAGAGACCCGCCCCGTAGCCCCAGCCACAGCGCGCGCGCAGCGGCGTGTGCATGCAGAAACCGTCTTGCGCCGGGATTTGGGGCGAGCGGGCGTGCGGGTCAGTATTTTGCGTGTGCCAGGCATTTATGCCCCAGACCGTGAAGGAGGAACGCCACGGGCGAGGCTGTTGCGTGGCACCGCAGTATTACAAGCCAACGAGGATGTGTTTACCAACCATATCCATGCAGATGACTTGGCGCAGGCCTGTCGATTGGCCCTGTGGCGTGGTGCTGCACAGCGCATTTACCATGCCAGCGACAACACCGAACTGCGCATGGGGGACTACTTTGATTTGGCCGCTGATCTCTATGGGTTGCCCAGACCTCCGCGTTGGTCACGCCATCAGGCACAAGAGCAACTCCCCCCGCTCCTGTGGAGTTTTATGGGGGAGTCGCGCCGTTTAGAGAACCGTCGTTTGCGCCAAGAGCTGCGCTTGTCGCTGCGTTACCCCACCGTAGTGCAAGGCCTGTGCAGTGGAGGCACCGTGTGATCAGGGCATGTCATTGGCACTGGGCAGGTGCTGGCCGGTCTTGGGGTTGTAGCGATCTGATTTGGCGGGTGGATGGGACGTGGCCGGGGGGTTAGGGCGTGGTGGTGGATTGTTGTGTACCTGTGGCGGAGGGTTAGGCCGGGGGGGCTGGGCATGGCCCTGCTGTGGATTGCGTGGTGGTGGGTTGTTTTGTGTGGGCGATTGGGGCCGGGGTGGGCGACTGCCGTCGCGGCCATCACGTCCATCGCGGCCATCCCGTGCGTCGCGGCCATCACGGCCATCACGGTTATCTCTGGCGTCGGGCCGCACGGAATGGCGTCCACCCCGATCATCACGATCACGCCAGTCATTGCGGTAGTAGTTGTCTCTGCGGTGGTAATCGTTGTGACGGCCATCGTAGTAGCTGGGGCTGCCACCGTAGTAATGGTCTCGGTACACCGGAGCGCCCGATGGGCCATCATCGTAGTAGTAGGGGTCGTCTACTGCACAACCAGTGACGAGCGCAGCCAAGGCACCGATGATGGCTATACGAGAAAGAAACGTTGGGGACATGGGAGAACCTCTCTGGGTTGGTTTTGCAACCATTTTGTCCATTTTGGTGTGTTTCGTGTCTGCACAATTTGATTTTTTTCACGTACGCGAGAAGCAGGAGACACAACAATGACCGCATCCGTTGTCCAAGACTGGAATATTGCACCGCAGCATGGCTTGTCGCAGGTCAAGGGGCGCACCGATGCAGCCCTGTCTGAGGCCACCATTGCACAATTTTTGGCCGATGCCGTGCGGCGCTTTCCAGACAAGTTGGCAGTTGTCTTTCGGGAGCAGGGGGTGCGTTGGACTTGGACACAACTGCAGGAGCAGGTAGATGCGTTGGCGGCAGGCTTTTTGGCGCTGGGCTTGCAGGCAGGGGATCGGGTGGGTATTTGGGCACCTAACCGGGTGGAATGGGTGGTCACGCAGTTTGCAACCGCCCGTATCGGGGTGGTGCTGGTCAACATCAATCCCGCCTATCGGGTTTCGGAGTTGGAATATGCGCTGCAATTGGCAGGCTGCCGTGCGCTGGTGACAGCCGAGCAGCTCAAGAGCTCCAACTATCTAGAAATGCTCCAGCGTTTGGCCCCTGAGTTGGCCACCTGCGCTCCAGGGGCATTAAAGGCCGCTCGTTTGCCGATGTTGCAGGCCGTGATTCGGCTGGGTGATGGGCATACTGCGGGCATGCTCAATTATGGCGATCTGCTGGCGCAGGGCCAAGCACAACTGAATGTGGCTGCCTTGGATGCGGTGGGCGCAGGATTGTCGTGCCACGATGCCATCAACATTCAGTTCACCAGTGGCACTACAGGCAACCCCAAGGGAGCCACCCTGACCCACCATAATGTGGTGAACAATGCCCGTTTTGTGGCCCAAGCCATGCGTTTTACCGATGCGGATGTGCTGTGTGTGCCGGTGCCCTTGTACCACTGTTTTGGCATGGTGATGTCGGTGTTGGCCTGTGTCTCCGTGGGCGCGACGATGGTGTTTCCGGGGGAGTCGTTTGATCCGGTAATGACATTGCAAGCGGTCAGCGAAGAGGGCTGTACCGCCCTGCATGGTGTGCCCACCATGTTCATTGCCGAGTTAGACCACCCGCGTTTTGCCGAGTTTGATCTGTCGCACTTGCGCACTGGGATCATGGCAGGATCTCCTTGCCCTATCGAGACCATGAAGCGCGTGGTGGCCCATATGAATCTCTCAGAGATCACCATTGCCTACGGCATGACAGAGACCTCGCCTGTCTCGTTCCAAAGTGCCACCACCGATCCGCTAGAACGTCGCGTGGCCACTGTGGGCCGTATCCAGCCATTATTGGAAGCCAAGGTGGTGAATGCTGAAGGGCAGGTGGTGCCGGTGGGCGAGAAGGGGGAGTTGCTGGTACGGGGCTACTCTGTGATGCAGGGCTATTGGGGTGATGCTGATCGTACTCAAGAGGCGGTGCAAGACGGCTGGATGCACACGGGCGACCTTGCCACTTTGGACGAGGAAGGTTATTGCAACATTGTGGGCCGCGCCAAGGATATGCTGATTCGTGGGGGGGAGAACGTCTATCCACGCGAGATCGAAGAATTCCTGTTTCGCCACCCCAAGGTGCAGTCGGTGCAGGTGTTTGGTGTCCCGGATATGAAATATGGCGAGGAGATTTGTGCTTGGCTTGTGCCCAAGCCCGGCCACACTTGCACCGAGGACGACATTCGGGGCTTTTGCCGCGACCAAATCGCCCACTACAAAGTGCCACGCTATATCCGCATCGTGCAAGACATGCCCATGACCATCACTGGCAAGGTGCAGAAGTTCATTATGCGTGAGCAAATGATGGCCGAGCTCCAGCTCGTGCAGGCCCAAACGGCCTGAAAAGCAGGGCAGAACATGCTGGCATCGTTGGGGTGTGGCCGCCGGGGCGCTGCTCCTGAGGAGGTGTGAGGATATCTGCCCGGATAATTCAGGGTTTTCCGTCCACCTCTATCCATCTCAGCATGCAAACACCACTGGCCGAACTTTTTGTCTTGTCCGACCGAGCCTGCCAAGGCGATGAAGAGGCCCGTCAGCAATTGCGTTTGCTTGGCGAATGTCTGTTTTTGGTGGGTGGGGTCAGTGCGCTGTGCAAACTCCAAGAGTCGCTGCACCATTACGCAGTAGCCAAAGGAATGGCCGCCTCTCGGGGCACACAGATTGGTGCCTTTTGGGAACATATCCCGGCTTGGGCCGAACTTTGATCTATGTGCCCTAGTCATAGTGCGATGAACCTTACCTTTTTCTTTTTAGGGTGGCGCACACTGTGGCGTGATTGGCGGGCTGGTGAGTTGCGTCTGCTGTTGGTGGCTGTCACACTGGCTGTGGCGGCATTGACCTCTGTAGGCTTTTTTTCTGATCGGCTTCAGGGGGGGCTGCAACGCGATGCGCGGCAATTGTTAGGGGGCGATGTGGTGGTGGTCAGTGACCAGCCTGCCCCCGCAGCCTTTGCACAACAGGCAAAAAATCTGGGGTTGCAAAACGTCAACACCTTGGGTTTTCCTACGATGGCCCGGGCCAGTGATGCCCAAGGTGGCATGGCTAAACTGGTGGCCCTCAAAAGCGTCTCGCCAGGTTACCCGCTGCGGGGGCAACTTCAGGTGGCCGATACACCAGACGGTGCAGGCTACCCGACGCAAGCCATCCCTGCACCTGGTGAAGCTTGGATAGATGGTGCACTGCTAGAGGCTTTGGGTTTGCAAATGGGGCAGCCCTTGTTGTTGGGGGATACCACCCTGCGCATTGCCCGGATTATCACTGTGGAGCCAGACCGGGGCTCTGGCTTTTTGAGTTTTGCACCACGGGTCATGATTCATGAGGCCGATCTTAGGGCTACGGGGCTGGTGCAGCCTGCCAGTCGAATCACATACCGGATGGCCTTGGCGGGGCCGGAGGCTGCCGTAGAACAATTCAAGGCTTGGGCTGTTCAAGAGACACAAAAGCCCTCTGTGCATGGGGTGAGTGTGGAGTCGCTCGACAGTGGCCGCCCCGAAATGCAGCAAACGCTAGAGCGTGCCCAAAAATTTCTGAACTTGGTGGCGCTGCTGGCCGCATTGTTGTCCGCGGTGGCGGTTGCTTTGGCGGCGCGGGGGTTTGCAGCCAGCCATCTGGACGCTTCGGCACTGCTGCGGGTGTTGGGTCAGAGCCAACGCACCATTGCTGGTAGCTACGCGGTAGAGTTTGCACTGGTGGGCCTGTGTGCCAGCACGTTGGGGGTGGCATTGGGTTGGGCAGTACACCACGGCTTTGTGTGGTTGCTGGCAGGCCTGCTCGATGCCAGTTTGCCAAACCCCAGTCTGTGGCCCGCACTGCTGGGCTTGGGCGTGGGCCTGACGCTGTTGTTGGCGTTTGGCCTTCCGCCCGTACTGCAATTGGCCCAAGTGCCGCCCTTGCGCGTCATACGGCGTGAGGTGGGTGCTTTGCGGCCTGCTTCTTTGGTGGCACTGGCTGCGGGTATGGTGGGATTTGCCGCACTGCTACTGGTGGTAAGCCAAGACAGTCGCTTGGGTTTGATTGCCGTAGGCGGCTTTGCTGTGGCGGTGGCACTGTTTGCCGTGTTGGGCTGGTTGGCCGTCAAACTGTTGCGCCATAGTGTTCGTGAACACAGTGCCCCACGTTGGCTGGTATTGGCTACACGGCAGATGGCGGCCCGGCCAGCCTATGCTGTGGTGCAGATCAGCAGTTTGGCCGTGGGCTTGCTGGCCTTGGTGCTGTTGGTGTTGTTGCGCACTGACCTCATCCACAGTTGGCGCCAAGCCACACCGGCGCATGCTCCCAACCGCTTTGTCATCAACATCCAACCCGATCAGGCAGCGGCGTTTCGGGGGGCGCTGGATGGGGCTGGTGTGCGCCAATACGATTGGTATCCCATGATTCGCGGACGCTTGGTAGCTATCAACGACCGTCCCGTCAATGCCAACGACTACAGCGAAGACCGTGCCAAACGCTTGGTAGATCGGGAGTTCAACCTCTCCACGGCCACCCAAGCTCCTGCGCACAATCAGATTGTTGCTGGGCGCTGGACGGCGGGAGAAAAGGATGCCATTAGCATGGAGGAGGGCATCGCCCAAACCTTGGGTTTGAAGCTGGGTGATCGCTTGCGGTTTGACATTGCTGGTGTCATGACCGATGCGCGCATCACTAGTCTGCGCAAGGTTGATTGGGGATCAATGCGGGCCAATTTCTTTGCCATGTATCCCGTCGATCAGCTCTCCAATGTTCCCATGACCTATCTGGCGGCATATCGAGCGCCTACAGTGGCAGGTTTTGACAATGCTTTGGTGCGTCAATTTCCTAACATCACCCAGATTGATATGAGTGCTACGCTGGCACAGGTGCAGCGCGTGCTAGATCAGGTGGTGCGGGCGGTAGAGTTTCTGTTTCTCTTCACGTTGGCAGCGGGACTGGTGGTGCTCTTTGCCGCCGTAACGGCCACGCGTGAGGAGCGGGCGCGAGAATTTGCCATCATGCGGGCTTTGGGTGCCCGTGCCAGCCTGTTGCGCCAAGTGCAACGCGCAGAACTGGCAGGTATTGGTCTGTTGGCTGGATTATTGGCCAGCAGTGTGGCTGTGGTGGTGGGGTGGGCCTTGGCACGCTATGTCTTTGACTTTACATGGACGGCTTCTGCACTGGTGCCCCTTGTTGGCAGTGTGGCTGGAGCCTTATTGGCATGGGCGGCAGGTTGGTGGGGCTTGCGGGAAATACTGCAGCGTTCTGTGATGACCACCTTGCGCCGTGCGGCAGAATAAGCCCCACACCCAGCCTGTTCTGAAAAATATGGATACCGACAACCAGACCCCCTCCAAGACAACCCAAGTCACTGCCTTTGAACTCATTGGCGGTGAGCCACGTCTGCAAGCCCTGACCGAGCGTTTTTATGCTCTGATGGATTTGGAACCCGGTTACGCTGAACTGCGGGCCACCCACGGCACCACACTGGACGAAGCGCAGCAGAAACTGTTCTGGTTTCTGTGTGGTTGGTTGGGTGGCCCCGACTACTTTGTCGAACGGGTAGGCCATCCTCGTCTGCGTGCCCGCCATTTGCCGTTCTCGATTGGTATCAAAGAGCGCGACCAATGGGTCGCTTGCATGGATCAGGCCATGCGCGAGACCGGCATTCCTGAGCCGCTGCGCGAACGCCTCAACGAGAGCTTCATGCAAACCGCCGACTGGATGCGCAACCGCAACGGCTGATCAATCGCTATAAGGGCTGCACCTTGGCAGCCGCCCTAATAGCCCTTTGGCGGTTGGCTGATGCAACTGCGGCAACAATGCAGACATCGTTGTTTTGAATGCACACCATGTCTGCCCTGCCTACCACCTCCTCAGCCCTGCCCCCTGGTGCCCACCACCGGATGCCCACTTGGTTCATCCCGCACGGTGGTGGCCCCTGCTTCTTCATGGACTGGAATCCGCCCGATGCTTGGAAGCTCATGGAGCAGTATCTGCGCACGGCAGCCAGCACCTTGCCGCAGCGCCCCAAAGCCATTGTGATGGTGTCAGCGCACTGGCTGGAGCCGGTACTCAGCGTCACCAGTGGCGTACAGCCCGAGTTGATTTACGACTACTACGGTTTTCCGCCCCATACTTACAGCTTGCAATACCCCGCACGCGGTGAGCCTGCTTTGGCCGACCGGATAGTGAACCTGTTGGGACAGGCACAGTTGCCCGCAAAAACCGATGCCCAACGTGGTTTTGACCACGGCATGTTCATCCCACTGATGCTGATCTTTCCGCAAGCAGATATTCCAGTGGTGCAACTCTCGCTAGGCCACGACCTCGATCCCGAACTGCATCTGCAAGTGGGGGCCGCCCTGGCGCCATTGCGCGATGAAGGTGTGCTCATCATTGGCAGCGGCATGAGCTTTCATAACCTGCGCACCCGTGGTGATCCGCAATATGGGCCGGTGTCGGAGCAATTTGACCGTTGGTTGACCAGCGCACTCGAGGCCGATCCCACCACCCGCCGTCAGGCGCTGTTGAACTGGGAGCAGGCGCCTTTTGCGCGTCTGTGCCATCCACCCCACGGTGAAGAGCATTTGCTGCCGCTGATGGTGGCTGTGGGGGCCGCAGGCCAAGACCCCGGACAGCGCGTCTATGCCGATCGGGTCATGGACAGGGTGCTCTCGGGCTTTAGCTTTGGCTGATTCGCCATAGCCCCATCACCCAGTGCGCGGGAAGCCTCGGGGTTCAGCCCGAGGTCGAGAGCCATAGACCCCCCTGCGTTTAAGCATAATGCACAGCATGAATTGCACCAAAACCCTGCGCCTACGCATCAAAGATAAACACGCTCGCGTGCTATCTGCGATGGCGCGTGAGGTTAATCAGGTCTGGAATTTTTGCAACGAAACCAGCCACCGCGCCATCCGTGAGCGTCATCAGTGGCTTTCGGGCTACGACCTGCAAAAGCTAACCAACGGTTTCAGCAAGTGTGATGGCATACACATCGGTTCGCCCACCGTGCAGCAAGTGTGTGAAGACTATGCCAAGGCCCGCAGGCAGTTCAAAAAGGCCCAGCTGTGCTGGCGTGTCTCCAACCCCCAGAGCAGCAAATACAGCTTGGGCTGGATTCCTTTCAAAGCGCGGGCCTTGCAGTACAAGGCAGGGCAAGTCGCCTTTGCCGGTCAGAAATGGAGCCTTTGGGATAGTTACGGCTTGGCAGACTATGAGCTACGTTCTGGCAGTTTTAGCCAAGACCACCGGGGGCGTTGGTATCTCAATATCGTAGTCAAGGGACAAGCTAAGCCTACAGTGGCAACGGCCAGTGTGGGTATTGACTTGGGCCTGAGAGACTGTGCCACGGCGTCAAACGAAAAAAAAGAGCATGGCCGCTGGTATCGCCAGCATGAATTGGAACTGGCTAAAGCACAACGGGCGCATAAAAAGCACCGGGTCAAAGCCATCCACGCAAAAATTGCCAATCAGCGCAAAGATGCGCTGCACAAATTCAGCACCACGATGGTGAGAGAAAACGCCGCCATCTTCGTGGGCGACGTAGCCAGCGCAAAGCTGGTCAAAACAAAAATGGCCAAGTCCACACTGGATGCGGGCTGGGCCACGCTAAAGAAGATGTTGGAATACAAGAGCCATCAGGCCGGTATCGTCTTTATGGAAGTGAACGAAGCGTATTCAACCCAAACTTGCTCGTGCTGCGGGAGCATACCCGCCAGCAGTCCGAAAGGTAGGGCGGGTTTGCGAATAAGGGAATGGAAGTGCAGCGATTGCGGTGCGGTACACGACCGCGATGTGAATGCAGCACGCAACATTCTCGCGGCGGGGCATCGCCGTCTAGCAGTAGGAATCTCCGGGGTTTAGCCCGGAGAGGATGTCAAGCAAACAGCATGGATGTTGCATATCCCCCATTGACGCCAGGAAAAGACTCCGGTGAAATCGGGATATGCGCCGACTGCACCTACTTTGTACTTTTGCTGCCATCACCAGTATGGCATCTGCTCCAGCCTTGGCCTTGAACTGCTACACGGTGCGTGATGGCGGCGGCAAGATCTTGCACCAATCCGTTCGCCCCCCTGTGGACATGTCTTACCCCTTTAGTGCCACCATACCGCCCATTTTTGGGCCAGGGGCATCGATGGTGTTTGCGCCACTGACTGGACAAGACCATTGCCCAGAAGTCGATAGCGATATTTTGCTCAATGAGGCCCGCTACGCCCGCCACAAGGCTGAGACTGAAGCACAGAATCAAAAAGCCTTGGCCGAAGCCCAAGTCCGTATGCAGGCCCAAGCACAGGCACAGGCCGAAGCCGATGCGCGGGCCATGACCCAAGCGGCTGTGGCTGCTTTAGAACAGGCTGAGGCTGAAGCACAGCGCCAGCTTCGGCAAAACCGAGAATATTTCCGTCCCACTATCGCAGCCATTCGGCCTTCAGAAGCGACACACAACGCCAGACCCGCTTTTGCTTGGCAGGCACCCCCCGCTAGCAGCGTACAAGTGCAATACCAGTCTTCATCGCGCCGCACCTCGGGTTTCCGGTTTGGGCGCCGCAGGTAAGGTCAGGGTTGTTGAGACTTGGCACCAAACCAGTGCTGAAACTGTGCTGCGGGCATAGGCTTAGAGAACAAATAGCCCTGTCCTTGATCACAGCCCCGACCTGTCAACCACTGTGCCTGTTCCTGCGTTTCAATGCCTTCGGCAATGGTGGACAGGCCCAAACTGCGCGACATAGAAATGATGGCTTCGGCAATGGAGGCACTGTGGGTGCCCGTCATCAGGTCGCGCACAAAACTCTGGTCAATTTTGAGCTTGTGAATACTGAAGCGTTTGAGATAGGCCAGCGAAGAATATCCTGTACCAAAATCGTCAATTGACAACCGCACGCCCAGGCCATGCAACTGTTGTATGGTGACAATTACCCGTTCTGGGTCTTCAGCCATTACGCTCTCGGTCAGCTCGATTTCGAGCCAACAGGCATCGAGCCCCGTGATTTGCAACACCCTGTCTACCCGCTGGGCAAAATCGGGTTGGCTAAACTGCAAGGCCGACACATTCACGGCCATGACAATGGGGGGCAATCCGGCTTGTTGCCATGCTTTGCATTGGCTTGCCGCAGCCTGAAGCACCCAATCGCCCATCGGCAAGATCAAACGGCTTTCTTCAGCAATCGGGATGAACTCGGCGGGTGAGAGCAGCCCCATTTCTGGGTGCTGCCACCGGATCAGGGCTTCACAACCAATCACGGCATTGGAGGTGAGTTGCAGCTGAGGCTGAAAATGCAGCAGCAGTTCATCGTTGCGCAAGGCACGGTGCAGGGCGTTCTCTAGTTGGAGCACCCGGCTGACCCGTTGTTGCATCTCGGCTTTATGGAAGCGGAAAGTATTGCCTCCCGCATTTTTGGCCCGGTACATGGCCATATCGCTGGCCTGCAACAAACCATCGGCATCTTTGCCATCTGCCGGATACACCGCAATGCCAATAGAGGGCGGCACCACCAATTGATGGCTGCCCACTTCCATCGGCTGGGACAACTCATCGAGCAGCTTCTGGGCGACATGGGCGGCCCCATCTGCATTCACCTGTGGCAGCAGCAGGGTGAACTCATCCCCCCCTTGGCGCGAGACGGTGTCTTGCTCGCGCACGGCTTGGCGCAGGCGCTTGCCCACCTCAATGAGTAAGGCATCACCTACTCTCGGCCCTAAAGAATCGTTGATATTCTTGAAACGATCCAGATCCAAAAACAGCACGCTCAAAGGTTCGCTCTGGCGCTGGGCATGGGACAGTGCCAACTCCAGCCGATCACGCAGTACGGTACGATTGGGCAGATCGGTCAGGGCATCGTGCTGTGTGATGTGTCTGATTCGGTCTTGGTCTTGCTTGCGCTGGGTGATGTCGCTAAAGATGGCGTAGTAATGCCGTATTTCCCCGGTGGATGCCCGATCTACATTCACGGTCAGCCATTCCACAAATACTTCACCGTTTTTGCGCCGGTTCCAGATCTCGCCCTGCCAACGTCCGGCATTTTGCACTTGGCGCCACATCTCGTTGTAAAAGGTTTGATCGTGGCGCCCTGAGGCAATGAAGGAGGGGGGGTGCCCCAGCACTTCTTCGGCACTGTAGCCCGTGATTTCAGTAAAGGCTTGATTGACCGACTTGATCGTGTTGTCTGGGCCACAAATCACAATGGCCTCAAGGCTGTTCATAAAGACCCCGGCATGCAAGTCCAAGGCGGCTTCACGTTGCTTGAGTTCAGTCAGGTCAGTGTGGGTGCCAATGACGCGCAATGGCTGGCCGTTGTCATCACGCTGCACCACCTTGCCTCGATCCAGAATCCATTTGTATCGGCCATCCTTGCACAGCACACGGTGCTCATTGCTATAGAACGTGGTGTGGCCTTGCAAGAGTTGCTGCACATCTTCCATCACCCTGGGCATGTCCTCGGGATGCACGCGGGTTTCCCATTCGGACAATGCTGAACCCACTTCGGCTTCTTCGTAGCCCAACATGCTTTTCCAACGGGTGGAAAACAACACGGTGCCGGTGGCTACATCCCAATCCCAGAGGCCCAAATCACTGCCATCAATGGCAAAACGCCAGCGTTCTTCAGAGGCCTGCAACAACACCTGATCGCGCTTGATCTGGGTGATGTCCTCGGTCAGGATAGCAATGGTTTGTACCTGTCCGTTCACTGTGGTGCAAGGCCGTGCCTCCCAGCGCAGCCACTGTACCGCTCCATCATCACGCACCCATTGATCTTCTTCGCAACGGGTTACTTTTCCAGCAAAAGCTTGTTGATGTGCCTGTTGCCAACGTTGGGGCATCTGAGGAAATGACCCATAACGCGAACCGTCCCCCATTGGCTGGGCATTCAGTCCGTAATCATCCAGCCAACGTTGGCTGGCCAGCACATAGTGCATGTCTCGGTCAAACAAGGCCACTGCGGCAGGCACATGGTCGGCAAAAGTGGCCAGCAATTCTTGCCGCGAGCGCATTTCCTCTCGGGCATGGACTTCAAAGCTCACATCCCGCCAGTTGCCCACCACCTCCAGCACTTGGCCGTTTGCATCGCGGTTAATGGAGGCTTGGTCTTCCATCCAGCGGTAGGAGCCATCTTGGTGCTGCCAGCGGTAGTGCATGGCGAAGGTGTTTGCACCTTGCTCCATCGTTGCCAATGCCTCGCGAACCCGTGCATGGTCGTCTGGGTGCAGGCGGCTCCACCAAAAGTCATCTGCTCCCAGAATTTCTTCGGGGTCATAGCCTGTCACGCCTCGGACATTGCCACTGACATAAGTCCACCGACGGTTTTGGGTAGCACCACTCTGTTCCATCGCGTAGATGACGGTGGGGCTCACATCCACCAGGTGCTCCAACCGTGACTGGATCTCGCGCAACTCGGCCAATAAGGCTGCTTGGCGCCGCTCTTCCCGGCCCACCAGTAAAAACAACAGCACTGTGGTGAGCAACACAAAGAATTGCCCTTTCCACGATTGGACATAGCCCCACCAATTGACCTCTGGGCTGGGCAAGGCTTGAGTCAACCAATCAGACCCCCATATCCATACGCTGGCCAACACAAAATAAATCAGACTGATCCGTGTGGCTGCAGAGGCCGTCAAGCTCACCATAGGCGGGGCAATGCGCAAGTGCATGGGGCGGTAGTCCTGAAAGGTGGCTCATCCAACAGCACTGGTTGGCGCTGGCCCCTGAAAAAACAGATTTCTCATCGATAGGCCATCATGCAATAGAAACCAACATAATGGAACGCTGCTTTTTTCTCTTGGGTAGGTTGGGGCCAAAGCAAACAGCCCGCAAGCATGCGGGCTGGTAGGAGGGTCGCTGAAGCACCACAGTCCATCAATGGATTAAAAACGTATTCCGGCCGGGTTGCTGGGCGTGGGGCCGCTGGGCAGAGGTGCGTTAGCATCTGCCCCGGTGGGGGTGGATTCTTGGTTGCGGGTGGCCCGTGTTGGATCTAATGACTGGACTGTGACCAATGGGGCGGGGGCTGGCCGCCGGTAAGAGCTGGGCAATTGTGATTGTTTGGGATAGCCGGCGGCGTCTAGAAACTGTGTCCATTCTGCATCAGAAAACCCTCGGAGTTGTTGGCTGCCAATCGTGCCAAATGGCAGGCTGGCGCTGCCGCTCAGGCGCTGCAAGGCAGCGATGTCTTCGTTGCTGGAGACAGTGCGCTCAGAAAAAGGCACGCCCCGCTGCACCAGCAGGTTGCGGGCACTGGCACAAGGTGCGCAATCGTTGCCGGTATACAAAGTGACTGGAAAGCGGTTGGCGATTTGCTGCAATGCAAAAGGCAGGCTGCTACCGGCGTTGTTGGCCCCTGCACTGGTGCTACCGCTGGTGACGGCTGCGGCATTGGAGCTGGGCGCACGGTCAGAGAAGGTGACTTTGCCATCCGGCCCAACCACACGGTACACCGGCTGCGCTAGGGCAGCCCCTGCACACAAACCCAGCAACAGGGCCATGCTCCAAGGACGAAGGGTATGCGAATTTGACATGGTAACAATCTCTCCAGCCATCCATCAGGCCATGCCTTGGTGGCGCAGCAGTGCATCAAGGCTAGGCTCGCGCCCCCGGAATGCCTTGAATGACTCCATTGCAGGGCGACTGCCCCCGGCCTCCAAGATGGCCTCGCGGTAACGCCGGCCCGTGTTGGGGTTGTGGGCGCCATCAGGGCTGGCCGTTTCTTCAAAAGCGGCGTAGGCATCGGCACTGAGCACTTCAGCCCATTTGTAGCTGTAGTAGCCCGCCGCATAGCCACCGGCAAAGATATGGCTGAAGGTGTGAGCAGTGCGGCTAAAGGCTGGTGGTTGCAATACTGCCACTTCGGCGCGCACCAAGCCCAGCAACGGCATGAAATCTTGGCTCGGATCGTGTTCGGTGTGCAAAAGCATATCAAACAACGAAAACTCAATTTGACGCAAAGTTTGCATGCCGCTTTGGAAGTTTTTGGCGGCAATCATCTTGTCATAGAGGGCGCGCGGCAGCGGCTCGCCAGTTTCGACATGGGCGGTCATGTGCTGCAGCACGTTCCATTCCCAGCAGAAGTTTTCCATGAACTGGCTGGGTAATTCGACCGCATCCCACTCTACGCCAGCAATGCCTGAGACATCGCGCTCATTGACCTGCGTGAGCATGTGGTGCAGGCCGTGGCCGAATTCGTGGAACAGGGTGATGACATCGTCGTGTGTGAGCAGGGCGGGCTTGCCATCGACACCTTCGGCAAAGTTGCACACCAGATGGGCCACTGGGGTTTGTAGCGTGCCAGTGTCGGGACGCAACCAGCGGGTGCGCACATCGTCCATCCAAGCACCACCGCGTTTGCCACTGCGGGCAGGCAAGTCCAGATAGAACTGGCCTACCAATTGACCAGCACGCTCAATACGGTAGAACTCTACTGCCGGATGCCAGACGGGCGCTTGATCGGGCCGGATGTTGACTTCAAACAGGGTTTCGATGATTTTGAACAGCCCCGACAGCACTTTGGGGGCCAAGAAGTATTGGCGCACCTCTTGCTCGCTAAAAGCATACCGGGCCTCTTTGAGGCGTTCGGCAATGTAGGGCCAGTCCCAAGCCTGTGGGTCGGGCAGGCCCAAATGGTCGGCAGCAAAGGCACGCAAATCGGCCACGTCTTTTTCGGCATAAGGCCGTGCCCGTTGGGCTAAATCGCGCAGAAAGGCAATGACCTCGGCGGCTGATTGGGCCATCTTGGGCACCACGGAGACCTCGCCAAAGTTGACATAGCCCAGCAGTTGCGCCTCTTCTTGGCGCAAGGCCAAAATTTCGCGGATGAAGGCGGTGTTGTCAAATTTCAGTGCATCTGTTGGAGCTTGGTCAGAGGCACGGGTGACGTAGGCGCGGTAGAGTTTTTCGCGCAAGGCACTGCTGCGCGCAAACTGCATGACTGGCAGGTAGCAAGGCATGCGCAGCGTCAGCTTGTAACCGTTGTGGCCTTCGGCTTGGGCGGCGGCGCGTGCGGCGTGTTGCACATCTTCGGGCACGCCATCGAGCTCTTCGGCGCTGGCATAGTATGCGTAGGCGTCCGTGGCATCCAAGGCGTTTTCACTGAACTTTTGTTGCAGCTCGGCTTGGCGCTCTTGGATCTGGGCAAATCGCTCTTTGGACGCGCCCGTGAGCTCAGCGCCAGACAAGACAAAGTTGCGCACAGCATTTTTCAGGGCTTGGCGCTGCTCTACATTGAGTGTTTGCACATCAATGGCCTTGTATTTGGCATAGAGGCGTTCATCGGCGCCCAAGCGCGTCCAAAATTCTGTAACGCGCGGCAGCACTTCGTTGTAAGCCGCTCGCAACTCTGGGGTATCGACCACACTGTTGAGGTGGTTGACGGCACCCCACGCCCGCCCCAGCTTCTCGGTAGCCACGTCCAAGACTTGGGCCATGGTCTCCCACTGTGCAGGAAAATCGGGGGCCGTGACGGTTTCCAGTGCTGCATTGGCCTGTTGTAACAGGGTGTCGATGGCCGGGGCCACATCAGCGGGTGCAATGCGGTCGAACGCGGGCAGGTCGGAGAAGTCGAGGAGGGGGTTGCTCATGCGGGTTCAGATGGCGTTGTGGGCTACAGGTTCAAGGAGAACGTGTGTAAAGAATGGTTAAGCCCCGGCGGCGCGTTCAGCCGCTTCCATCGTGTTGACCAGCAGCATAGTGATGGTCATGGGGCCCACGCCGCCGGGCACGGGGGTGATATGGCTTGCGACTTCTTTGCAGCCGTCAAAATCGACATCGCCACACAGTTTGCCTTCGTCGTTGCGGTTCATGCCCACGTCAATGACCACGGCACCGGGTTTGAGCATATCGGCAGTGAGCACATTGCGTTTGCCCACGGCGGCCACCACGATGTCGGCTTGGCGGGTATGGTGCGCTAAATCTGCCGTGCCACTGTGGGTGACGGTGACAGTGGCATTGGCTGCCAGCAGCATCATGGCCATGGGCTTGCCCACGATATTGGAGCGGCCAATCACCACGGCGTGTTTGCCACGCAAATCCTTCATGCCGATGGATTCGAGCATTTTCATGCAGCCATAGGGGGTACAGGCCTTAAAGCCCACTTCGCCTACCATCAAAGCACCGGCACTGGCTACATGAAAGCCATCGACATCTTTGAGGGGCGAGATGGCTTCAATCACCTTGTGGTCGTCAATGTGTTGCGGCAGGGGCAACTGCACCAAGATGCCGTGGATGGCTGGGTCGTTGTTGAGTGCCTCCACCCGGGCCAACAGTTCGGTTTCGCTCAGGCTGGCATCGTATTTTTCCAGCACCGAATAGAAACCGGCTTCTTCGCACGCTTTGACTTTGTTGCGCACATAGACTTGGCTGGCTGGGTTGTCTCCTACCAAAATCACGGCCAAACCGGGGGTGATGCCTTGGGTTTTGAGGGCAGCAGCGCGCGCAGCCACTTCGGTGCGCAGTTGGCGAGAAAGGGCGTTGCCGTCAATGAGTTGGGCAGTCATGGTGCAATGAAAAATGAAGAACAGGAAAAAAAAGACAGGGTGGCAAGAGGGTCACGCTTTGGGCGCGTTCTGCCCGAGCACGATTTTGAGCAAATCGGCCACCGTATTGGCACCCAGTTTTTCCATGATGTTGGCACGGTGGGCTTCGACGGTCTTGATGCTGATGCCCAGATCGTCGGCAATTTGCTTATTCAGGCGGCCCGCCACAATGCGCTCCAGCACTTGGCTTTCGCGGGTGGTGAGTTTGGACATCAAGGCTTCACGGGTGGCCGCTTGCTGCTGGTCGGTAAAGGCTTCGCGGGCATGCTCCAACATGCGCTCGACCAGATGCACCAGCTCGTCTTCGTTAAAGGGCTTTTGAATAAAGTCCAGTGCCCCCTTCTTCATGGTGTTGACGGCCATCGGTACATCGCCGTGACCAGTGATAAAGACGATGGGCAAGGGGGACTTGCGCTCTAGCAGTCGGTCTTGCAACTCCAGACCCGTCATGCCGCCCATGCGGACATCCACGATCAGGCACGCAATTTCGCGCTGGTCGTAGCGCGCCAGAAACGACTCAGCCGAATCAAAGCAGCGTACCCGGTAATCTTTGCCTTCGAGCAGCCATTGCAGCGAATCGCGCACGGCCTCATCGTCATCGACCACGTAAACAGTGCCTTTTTTCGGAATCAAACTCATGCAATTGTCCTTGGGGGTGTGCGTTTGCTACAGTATTTGTAGTATCACCAGAAGGCACGGCCAGTGGCAGCCAGAACGAGCGCAGGCAACTGGTGACCTCTGAGCCATTGTAGATGTTCTGCGCCTGCATTCGACACAGGCAGCCCTGCGCAACGGTGGGCCACACGGTTTGGGCATACCGTGGCGTTAGGTCAATTCCGCCAGCATTGAACAATTGCGGCCTTGGTGTTTGGCCCGGTAGAGCGCCCTGTCGGCACGTTGCAGCAGGGCATTGAATGAACCATCGCCCGGCATCAGCGAGGCAATACCAATACTGGTGGTGAATTTCACCATGGTGGTTCCATCGGTGTGCAGCACTTCTGACGATTGCACCAAATGACGCAGTTGCTCGGCGCGCGTCAAGGCCTCGGCAACGTCCGTTGCCGGGAGAATCACCGCAAACTCCTCGCCACCAAGGCGGCCACCCGTGTCTTGGTCGCGCAGGGTCGAGGCGATGAGCTGGGCCATGGTTTGAATGACACGGTCACCCGTGGCGTGACCCCATCGGTCGTTGACGGATTTGAATTTATCGATGTCCAGCATGAGCACCGAGAGTGCTTGGCCGTCATGGTTGGCATGGACAAACGCCTGATTGCCAATATCGATCAGGTGCCTGCGGTTGGCAATGCCCGTGAGTGCATCGGTGGTAGCCAAGACGCGCATCGCCTCCGCTTGGCGCACAGCCGCCAGATGCGCACGCAACGCCACCACACAGCACAGGGCCAGCACCACAAAACCAGCACTAAACTGCCATGCACGCCGTTGCCAGCCCGCCAGCACGCGCGTTTTGTCTAAACCCACGATGGCCACAAACGGAAACCGGGCCAACCGGCTCAGACCAAAGACACGTTCGCGCCCGTCAATGGGTGAGCTTGCAATGAAGGTGGCCGCATCGCCGATTTCGGCAAAACTGGGTTGGCCCGATGGCGATGAAGTGCGTCGACCCAATGATTGGGGCTGGAATGGGTTGCGTGCCAACAAGGTGCCATTGGTGTCCACAATCGTCAGGACGTCATGGTGATCAACGGCCAAGGCGGCAATCCATTGTTGGGCATATTCCAGATCAATCACAGCCATTGCAGCGCCCAGAAGGCGCCCCTCCGCTGAGCCAACGATGCGCGATATGAGAACCACCGGGCGCTGAGAGACCGATTTATCCTGCGGCATATACTGAATGCGCAGGCTTTGCCCCGGAGTGACGTGGCTTTCGGTACAAAAATTTTGCCGGCTCTTGGTGCCCCGAAACGGGTACATGGCTACCGCCACAAAAAGACAGTCGCCATTGAGCAATACCAGATCACTCAAACCCACCACGGTGGTGATTTTCTCTTTTAGCAGCGTATCGAGGCGCTGGCTGGTGCTGGTATCGGGGTGGGGGTAGGTTAAATCTTTGGCAAGATCGACCCTGCCAATCACATCGCGCAGCACATAGTCGGTGGCCAGAAAGGTGTCACCAAACGAGCGCCCCATGAGCTGGCTTTGTTGTACGGCCATTCTGGCCGCATCGGCCAAGATGCGCTGGCGCTCTCGCCAAAAGTCGGTCACCGGCCATGCTGCGATCAACACGAGTGCCAACAACAGCAAACCCGCTACATACAGTGGCCTTTGTGACAGCCGTACTTGAAGAGCGGGCGCCTGCATTTTGTCATTCAGCCCATTGATTTAGCGGTTTTTTTCGGCATCAGCACCATGCGATAGCCCTTTGGCCGGGGAGGCATTGGCTAGCACAGTGGGTGCCGTATCACCGAGGGGGGTTGCCAGTGGCAACCAGAAAGAGAACAGACAACCCGTTACTTCCGAGCCGTTGTAGAGGTTCTGTGCCTGCATCCGGCCTTGGTGCGATTCGACAATGCTGCGGCACAGGTTCAGGCCCATGCCCATGCCTTCTTGCTTGGTGGAAAAAAAGGCTTCAAATAGCCGGTCGCGGATTTCTTCAGCCAAGCCCTGTCCTGTGTCTTGCACAGCAAATTCCACTACAGCCTGCCCCTCTATCGTCTTGGGCACCACGCGCAGCTCTACACTGCGCCCCGATGCTGGGCGGTTGGCGTGGGCAATAGACTCGGCACTGTTTTTCATCAGGTTGATCAATACCTGCTCAATCAGAATGGCGTCAGCCATCACTGGCGGTAGGCGGGCGGCCACATGGTGCGTTAGGCGCACGTTATGGCGGCGCAGTTCAATGTCGGCCAACTCCACGGCCTCGGCCACCATTTTGGCCACATCGGCCAATTGGCGGTTGGGCTCACTCTTTTTGACGAAAGCCCGGATGCGTTGGATGATTTGGCCTGCGCGTTGGGCTTGGTGCGCCGTTTTCTCCAAGGCAGTGAGCAGGGCTTCTTCACTGAGCTGACCATTGCGCAGCCGTGAAATGCAGCCATTGCAATAGTTGCTGATAGCGGTCAGGGGCTGGTTGAGCTCATGGGCCACGCTAGAAGCCATTTCCCCCATAGTGATCAGGCGGCTGACCGATTGTGCCCGTTCGGTTTGGCGTGCAGCTTGCTCTTCAGCCAAACGGCGCGGGGTGATGTCGGTGGCAATCACCATCTGCGCCAATCGACCATCCACCCAACTCAGATAGCGTGAGCGCACCTCTAGCCATTTGCCCAATTCGGGCAGGTAGATTTCGGCGTTTTCGGTATGGGCACTGGTGACCGAATCGGTGGGCAGGCCCATCAGGCCATCTTCATCGTCGGCGCTGGTGGCTGTGGCTGTGGGCAGCACACCGGCCTGCGCTACCAATTGCAGGTGCCCCGCCGTATGAGAGCCAAACCACTGTCGATACAGCTTGTTGGCAAAAAGCAGTTCTTGGCTGCCCAATGGAGCCACGGAGACCGAGGCATCCAACGCTTCCAGCACAATGGTGAAGCGTTCATGTGAGGCGGTCAGTTGCTCACGAATGCGGTTGGGCTCGGTGATGTCGGTCATCGAGGTCATCCAGCCGGTTTGTTTGCCCACTGCATCAATCAGGGGCGAGACGTAGAGCCGGGCATCGAACAGCACGCCATTTTTGCGGCGCACGCGCACTTGAAAGCCCCCTGGCATGGTCTTGCCCGATAGCTCCTCTTGCAAATGGTGGTGCAGGTGTTCGTAATCGGATTCAGGCCAATAGGAGTAGGGGGGGATTTGTCCCACCAGCTCTTCTTCGCTCCAGCCGGTCATCTGACAAAACGCTGCGTTCACATAGGTGATCTGGCCGTGCATGTCTAAGGCACGCATTCCGGTCAATACGGAGTTTTCCATTGCCCGGCGGAAGTTGGTCTCGGCCACCAGCGCCAACTGTGTTTGCATACGCCGACGGGTGTGGCGCCAAGTAGCCAGCAGCATCCAGACAGTGATGGCGCTGAGGGTGACCACCAACCAAAATAAGCCACTGCCTACGACGCCCAACGAGGTGCGGTACGCCTGCGCCCGCAAGACCAGTCGGTCGCCCACTGGAGAAATGGGCACTTCGTAGGCGTTGGCGTCATGAACGCCCATGTTGCCCCAAGGCAGAGCGCGTGTGCGCGGGGCCAGCGGAGTTCCTGCCAACACCTGTGCATTTGCATCCAGAAAAGTGATGGCATAACGGGCCAGCACTTCAGTAGGTGTGCCGTAGCGCATCAGGCCATCGACGGAGTACTCGGCCAGCACGACACCATTGAAGCGCCCTTGCACATTCAGGGGCACTTGCAACTGCAGTAAGGGTACAGGCTGGCTGGCCTTGGCAGTTTGTTGGGCATACACGGGCTGCTGCTGCTCACGCACCAAATCAAAGGTTTGCGCGGTTTCATCGCCTTGCAGCACTTCGCCACGGCTGCGGATCAGCTCCCCCGGCAATGAAGGGGCTGGATGGCTGGCTTTGGTACGTCCATATTCATCTACCCAAGTGATGGCTTGCAGTTCTGGGTACTGATTGACCAAGGCCTCGGCCCGCTGACCAAAGGCTTCTTCGGCCAGATCTTGGTTGGATAAATCACGGGCAATGCGCATCACCTGCTCTTGGCGCTCTAGCAAGCGCAGACGCACTCGTTGCTGGGCGTATTCCACATCGCGGCGCAGCGCCTCATGTTCGCGTTCAGCCTCTTCGGTGCGCAAATACCAAAAGGCCGCCACGATGGCTGCCATGAACAACAACACCGCCGCCAACGGGGCCAGGGCCGCAAAACGGTCTTGGTGGTGGGGCGACAGGCCGCGCCACCAGTCATCGCACCGGCGCAGCAAAGCCGCCGTACGTTGGCGGGAGGCAGTGATAAAACTTGAAACCATAGCCTGCAAGTGTAGGGCGGCCCGGCTTGACTTTGGGGGGCTGACCGTGCGCCACAAAATGTGCAGTTGCAACAATTTTTTATATTGTGATATTAATGGTCATTATTTGAAATAATGCAAAAATGTGCGAAACTTGCCATGCAGCGTCCCTGCGCGCACATACTTTCTTTACGGTTTACCGATAGGAGACAAACCATGTCAGCACCGACCGATCCCCAGGCCTTGCACAACGGCCCCGACATCGACAGCCAAGAAACCCGCGAATGGCTCGATGCCCTGAGTGCGGTCATTGCCAAAGAAGGCCCAGAGCGCGCGCACTTCTTGATTGAGCAATTGCTCGAAGAAGCCCGTCAAAACAGCATCGACCTGCCGTTCTCCGCCAATACGGCTTACGTCAACACGATTGAGACCAACCAAGAGGCCCATTGCCCCGGCAACATCGAGATTGAGGAGCGTCTGCGCGCCTATATGCGCTGGAATGCCATGGCGATGGTGGTCAAGGCCAATCGGCACAACCCGGCAGACGGGGGGGATTTGGGTGGCCATATTGGCTCGTTTGCCTCGCTGGCGACCATGTTTGGCACGGGCTTCAACCACTTTTGGCAGGCCGAGAGCGAAAACCACGGCGGTGACTGCATTTATTTCCAAGGCCATGTCTCGCCCGGCATTTATGCCCGCGCCTACTTAGAAGGCCGCCTGACCGAAGAGCAACTGCTGCATTTCCGCCAAGAAGTCGATGGCGAGGGGTTGTCCAGCTACCCGCACCCCAAATTGATGCCCGGCTTTTGGCAATTTCCGACCGTGTCGATGGGCTTAGGCCCACTGATGGCGATTTACCAAGCCCGTTTTCTCAAATACTTGCACGCCCGTGGCATTGCCGATACCAGCAACCGCAAAGTCTGGGTGTTTTGCGGCGATGGCGAAATGGACGAACCCGAAAGCTTGGGTGCCATTGGCTTGGCCGCCCGCGAGGGCTTGGACAACCTGATTTTCGTCATCAACTGCAACCTGCAACGTTTGGATGGCCCGGTGCGTGGCAACGGCAAAATCGTGCAAGAGTTGGAGGGTGAATTCCGGGGCGCTGGTTGGAACGTGATCAAGCTGCTGTGGGGCAGCGACTGGGACCCGCTGCTGGCGCGCGACAAAGACGGTGCGCTGCGCAAGCTGATGATGGAGACGCTAGACGGCGACTACCAAGGCTTCAAAGCCTTTGATGGGGCGTATGTGCGCAAAAACTTCTTTGGCCGTGACCCGCGCACGCTCGAGATGGTGGCCCACATGAGCGACGATGACATCTGGAACCTGCGCCGGGGCGGCCACGACCCGCAAAAGGTGTTTGCCGCTTTTGACCGCGCCGTCAAGCACCAAGGCCAACCCACGGTGTTGCTGGTCAAAACCGTCAAGGGCTATGGCATGGGCAAAGCGGGCGAGGCCAAGAACACCGTCCACCAAACCAAAAAGCTGACTGACGAAGACATCAAATATATTCGCGACCGCTTTAACATTCCGGTGCCCGACAGCGAGTTGGCTAAAGTGCCGTTCTACAAACCGGCAGACGACACCCCAGAAATGCAGTACCTGCATGAGCGGCGCAAGGCGCTGGGCGGCTATTTGCCCCAACGCCGCCAAAAGGCCGAAGAGAGCTTTACGGTGCCCGCGCTAGAAACCTTCAAAGCGGTGCTAGAGCCTACCGCCGAAGGCCGTGAAATCTCTACCACCCAAGCCTATGTGCGCTTTTTGACCCAATTGCTGCGTGACCAAGCTTTGGGCCCGCGCGTGGTGCCGATTTTGGTGGATGAGGCCCGTACCTTTGGTATGGAAGGCTTGTTCCGCCAAATTGGTATTTACAACCCCTTGGGCCAGCAATACACCCCGGTCGATAAAGACCAAGTGATGTATTACAAAGAAGACAAGGCGGGGCAAATTCTGCAAGAAGGCATCAACGAAGCCGGTGGCATGAGCAGCTGGATTGCTGCCGCCACCAGCTACAGCACCAGCAACCGCATCATGGTGCCGTTTTATGTCTATTACTCCATGTTTGGCTTCCAGCGCATTGGCGACTTGGCTTGGGCTGCGGGTGATATGCAGGCGCGGGGCTTCTTGCTGGGCGGCACTTCGGGCCGCACCACGCTCAATGGCGAAGGTTTGCAACACGAAGACGGTCACAGCCATATCTTGGCAGGCACCATTCCCAACTGCATCAGCTACGACCCCACCTTTGCCCATGAAGTGGGCGTGATCTTGCACCACGGCCTCAAGCGCATGGTAGAAAAACAAGACAACGTCTTCTACTACCTGACGCTGCTGAACGAAAACTACGCCATGCCCGGCCTACAGCCCGGCACCGAAGAGCAAATCATCAAGGGGATGTATCTGAGCAAACCCGGCGCTCAAGGCGTGGCTGGCCCACGGGTGCAATTGCTCGGCTCGGGCACCATCTTGCGCGAATCGTTTGCCGCACAAGAACTGCTGGCGGTGGATTGGGGCGTGCAAGCCGATGTTTGGAGCTGCCCATCGTTTAACGAGTTGGCCCGCGACGGCCAAGATGCCGAACGCTTCAACCTGCTACACCCGCTAGAAACACCACGCCTGCCCTTTGTGGCACAGCAACTCAACACCAGCACCGGCCCCATCGTCGCTTCCACCGACTACATCAAGGCCTATGCCGAGCAAATCCGCGCCTTTATCCCGCAAGGCCGCAGCTACAAGGTGCTGGGCACCGATGGTTTTGGCCGTTCCGACTTCCGCAGCAAACTGCGTGAACACTTTGAAATCAACCGCCACTACATCGTCGTGGCGGCCCTGACCGCCTTGGCCGAACAAGGCGAGGTGCCACGCGAGCGCGTTGCCCAAGCCATTGCCAAGTACGGCATCAATGCCGACAAGGTCAATCCGCTGTACGCCTAAACCACCCCACCGGAGACAAACATGGCATTGGTAGAAATCAAAGTCCCCGATATTGGGGATTTCAGTGAAGTGGCAGTGATTGAGCTGTTGGTCAAACCCGGCGACCGCATTGCACCTGAGCAATCCTTGATCACCGTTGAGTCGGACAAGGCCTCGATGGAGATTCCCTCCAGCCACGCAGGCGTGGTGAAAGAGCTCAAAGTCGCCTTGGGCGACAAGGTGGCAGAAGGCAGCGTGGTGCTGCTGCTAGAAACCGCTGGCGAGGCTGCTGTGCCTGTGGCGGCAGCCCCGGCCCCTGTGGCGGCAGCACCTGTAGCTGCCCCAGTAGCGGCAGCGGCCCCAGTAGCGGCAGCGGCCCCTGCGGTGGCAGCGGCTGCTGGCCCAGTGGAAGTGCGTGTGCCCGACATTGGCGACTTTAAAGATGTGGCCGTGATTGAGGTGTTCGTCAAACCCGGCGATAGCATCAAGGTCGAGCAAAGCCTGATTACCGTAGAGTCAGACAAAGCCTCGATGGAGATTCCCTCCAGCCATGCTGGGGTGCTGAAAGAGCTGAAAGTCAAGGTGGGCGATAAGGTCAACATTGGCGATTTGTTGGCTGTTCTGGAAGGTGCAGCGGGTGCTGCGCCAGCTCCAGTGGCTGCCCCTGCCCCAACAGTAGCCGCTGCCCCAGTAGCTGCGGCAGCACCCACAGCAGCGGCCCAAGCCCATAACCCCACCGCCACCCCGGCACTGGGCTTGCCCCATGCCTCGCCCTCGGTGCGTAAGTTTGCCCGCGAGTTGGGCGTGCCGCTGGCCGAAGTCAAAGGCTCTGGCCCCAAAGGCCGTATCACCCAAGCCGATATCCAAGGCTTTACCAAGTCGGTCATGGCGGGGGCCATCCAAACCTTGGCCCAAGCGGCCAAAGCCCCTGCTGCATCAGGCAGTACGGGTGGTGGCTCTGAACTGGGCCTGATTCCTTGGCCCAAGGTGGACTTTGCCAAGTTTGGCCCGATTGAGCGCAAAGAACTCAGCCGCATCAAAAAAATCAGCGGTGCCAATCTGTTGCGCAACGCCATCATGATTCCGGCGGTCACCAACCATGACGATGCCGACATCACCGATTTGGAAGCCTTCCGTATCTCCACCAACAAAGAGAACGAAAAATCCGGCATCAAAGTGACGATGCTGGCCTTCATCATCAAGGCTTGCGTGGCTGCGCTGAAGAAGTTCCCCGAGTTCAACAGCAGCTTGGACGGCGATGCACTGATCTACAAGCAGTATTACCACATCGGTTTTGCTGCCGACACGCCCAATGGCTTGGTGGTGCCGGTGATTAAGGATGCCGACAAAAAAGGCATTTTCCAAATCAGCCAAGAAATGGGCGAGCTGGCGAAAAAAGCGCGCGATGGCAAACTTGGCCCGGCAGACATGAGTGGTGCCACCTTCACCATTTCTAGCTTGGGCGGCATTGGTGGCCGTTATTTCACCCCGATTATCAACGCCCCTGAGGTAGCGATTTTGGGTGTCTGCAAGAGCCAAATGGAGCCCGTTTGGGACGGCAAACAGTTTGTGCCGCGCCTGATGTTGCCCCTGTCTTTGACTTGGGACCATTGCGTGATTGACGGGGCGGCTGCGGCACGCTTTAACGTCTATCTGGGCCAAATCCTCAGCGACTTCCGTCGCGTGCTGCTGTAAGGAGGCCACGCTATGGCACTGATAGATATCAAAGTCCCAGACATTGGCGATTTTGCCGATGTGGCCGTGATTGAGTTGCTGGTCAAACCCGGTGACAACATCAAGGCAGAACAAAGCCTGATTACCGTTGAGAGCGACAAAGCCTCGATGGAGATTCCCTCCAGCCACGCTGGTGTAGTGAAAGAACTCAAAGTCGCTTTGGGCGACAAGGTGCGCGAAGGCAGTGTGGTATTGGTGCTAGAGGCCGCAGGCGATGCGGCTGCGCCAGCACCCGCTGCTGCTGCGACAGCCCCAGTAGCTGCTGCCCCCGTAGCAGCGGCACCAGCCGTCCCCACGGCCCCCGTACCGGGTGCGGTGCAATACACCGGCTCCGCCGATGTGGAGTGCGATGTGCTGGTGCTGGGTGGTGGCCCCGGTGGCTACTCGGCGGCCTTCCGCGCTGCCGACTTGGGCCTGAAGGTGGTGCTGGTAGAACGCTATGCCACCTTGGGTGGTGTCTGCCTGAATGTGGGTTGCATCCCGTCTAAAGCCCTGCTGCACGTAGCCGCCGTGATGGACGAAGTGGCCCACTTGGGGGATTTGGGTGTGGATTTTGGCGCACCCAGCGTCAACGTGGACAAACTGCGCGGCCACAAAGAAAAGGTGATTGCCAAACTGACCGGCGGCTTGGCGGCCATGGCCAAGATGCGCAAAGTGACCATCGTGCGTGGTCTGGGTCAGTTTGTCGGTTCGCACCACTTGGAAGTGCAAGAAACCACTGGCACAGGCCAAGCAACTACCGGCAGCAAAAAAGTGGTGGCCTTCCAAAAAGCCATCATCGCTGCCGGTTCGCAAGCGGTGCGCCTGCCCTTTATGCCCAATGACCCGCGCGTAGTGGATTCGACAGGTGCGCTGGCGCTGGCCGGTGTGCCGAAAAAAATGCTCATCGTTGGCGGTGGCATCATCGGGCTGGAAATGGGCACGGTCTATTCCACCTTGGGCGCACGCTTGGATGTGGTCGAAATGATGGACGGCCTGATGCAAGGGGCCGACCGCGATTTGGTCAAAATCTGGCAAAAGATGAATGCCAAGCGTTTTGACAACATCCTGCTGAAAACCAAAACGGTGGGCGCAGAAGCCACGCCCGAAGGCATCAAGGTGCAGTTTGAAGGCTTGGATGGCACCAAGTCCGAAGGCGTGTATGACTTGGTGCTGCAAGCGGTAGGCCGCACGCCCAATGGCAAGAAGCTGGCGGCGGACAAAGCTGGTGTGGCGGTAACGGAGCGCGGTTTTATCGATGTCGATATCCAAATGCGTACCAATGTGCCGCATATCTTTGCCATTGGCGACATCGTGGGCCAGCCTATGCTGGCGCACAAAGCCGTGCATGAAGCCCATGTGGCGGCAGAAGTCATTGCTGGGGAACTGCAAGGCAACAAGGAACTGGCGGCCAGCGCCTTCAATGCCCGCGTCATTCCTAGCGTGGCCTACACCGACCCCGAGGTGGCTTGGGTCGGCCTGACCGAAGACCAAGCCAAGGCGCAAGGCATCAAGGTGAAAAAGGGCTTGTTCCCTTGGACAGCCTCGGGCCGCGCCATTGCCAATGGCCGCGACGAAGGCGTGACCAAGCTGTTGTTTGACGATTCACCCGAGGCGCACGGCCACGGCAGAATCTTGGGCGGTGGCATGGTGGGCACCCATGCGGGCGACATGATTGGCGAGATTGCCTTGGCGATTGAAATGGGTGCCGATGCAGTAGACATTGGCAAAACCATCCACCCACACCCCACGCTGGGCGAGAGCATTGGCATGGCGGCAGAGGTGGCGCACGGCTCTTGCACCGATTTGCCACCCAGCAAAAAGTGAGGCTGCTTGCCAGCCACTGACAAGGTGGGTGCCCCAGTGGCTGGCTGCGCATGTCCTAGGAGGATTGCGCAGCCTTTTCCATTACCGACGGAAGTCGCCACATCGCCACCAGAGTGATGATTGAAACCATTGCATTGGGCAGCACCACCGTCCATGTCGTCCGAAAACACATCAAACATGTGTATTTGCGTGTTGGCCCACCCAGCGGACAAGTGCAAATTTCTGCGCCAAAACACATGGCACAGGACACCCTTCGGGCATTCGCCTTGGCTAAGTGGCCGTGGATTCAGGCCCAGCAGCGCAAAATGGAGGCGCAACCGCGTCCAGCCCCCCACCAATTTATCGACGGTGAGAGCCATGTGCTGTGGGGCCAGCACCATCGATTGACCGTGTTTGAGTGCGACACGGTGCCCCGTATGGAGGGTCAACACCCGCAGATGGTGCTTTATGTGCGTCCTGGCACATCTGTCCAGCAGCGGGCGGCATTGTTAGAGGGGTGGTATCGAGAGCAAGTCCGTGCAGCAGTGTTGCCCCTGCTCAAGAAATGGGAACCCTTGATGGGCGTAAAGTCTTCAAGCGTGTTGGTGCAGCGCATGAAAACCCGGTGGGGCAGTTGCACCCCGAGCAAAAAATCTATTCGCTTGAATACCGCTTTGGCCGAAAAACCGCCGCAGTGTCTGGAGTACGTGGTAGTGCATGAACTGGCCCACCTGATTGAACCCAGCCACAACGCCCGGTTTGTGTCGGTGATGGATGCCTTCATGCCCCAGTGGCGGTCGTGGCGGGCCATGTTGAACCATGTGCCAACCCCATAACAGAATGGGGGAAAATCAAAGCTGCATACAGCGCCTTCTTCTTGAACCATTCAAAGACACTATGAAACGCATCCTACCCGCCATGACCGCCCTGACCTTGGCCTTGGGAGGATATGCCTCTGCGTTCGCCCAGACCACAGCCCATGCAACCGCTTGGAATGGGGTGCCGTTTGCTGGGCCTACCGCACCAGAGTCGCCCTCCACATTGCCAGATACGCCGGTAGAACGCTGGCGACAGATACCGTACAGCACCACACAAGACGCAGGCTATCAGATTAGCCTCGCAAGCCGAGAGGCAGCGCGGCTTTTCTATCGCACCGTTTTTGCTTCTTCCAACAATGTGGCCAGTGGCTGGAGTGGCGATTTGTCTACCTGTACGGCAGGTGACACCCACAGTGACTATAAGGCGGCGACACTGCGCCGTATCAACTGGTTCCGAGCGATGGCTGGCGTGCCCGCCAGCATTGGACTGGACAGCACTTACAACCGCAAGGCACAACAAACGGCACTGATGATGTCGGCCCAAGGCGCACTGAGCCACTATCCAGACAGTGCTTGGGCCTGCTACACCGCCGAAGGTGCAGAAGGTGCCCGTAACTCCAATTTGTCGCTGGGCCAGGCCGGGGCTGATTCGGTGGCTAACGGCTACATCCGCGATCAGGGCAGCAACAACGCTCCTGTGGGGCATCGGCGCTGGCTCTTGTACCCACAGACCAAGATCATGGGGGTGGGGGATGTGACCCCCAGCGCGGCCAACACCTTGTCGGCCAATGCCGTTTGGGTGTTTGATGGCAACTCAGGAGCTACCCGCCCTACTGTGCGCGACGACTTTGTGGCTTGGCCCCCTGCGGGCTTTGTGCCTTACACCACGGTGTATCCCCGCTGGTCATTGGCCTATCCGGGGGCGGATTTCTCTGGGGCCAGTGTCAGCATGACCGAAAATGGTCGCGCTTTGGCCACCCGCCTAGAAACTTTGCAAAACGGCTATGGTGAGCCTACCTTGGTCTGGCTGCCTGGCACTTATACCGATGGCAGTAGTTGGAGCCGCCCGAGTGCCGATACGGTCTATCAAGTCACGGTGAGCAATGTCCGTGTGGGCGGCCAGACACGCAGTTTCAGTTACAGCGTCACGGTGTTTGATCCTGATGTGCCGGGCACAGACACCCCCAACCTACAACCCACCGGAGCCACCACGCTGGTTGCCGGGCAAACCGGCAGTTACCAATTTACAGGCAGCAACGCGGCCACTGAGTTCCAATGGCGTGCCATTACATTGGCACCCTATGCGCTGGACGAAGGGGCAGAAGGCAGTACCACCGCCTTTGTTGCCAACACCAGCACCGGCTACAGCCCGATTGCTACCGATATCTCGGCCAGCGGGGGGCGCTCCTTCCATTTGGCACACACCACTGGCACCGACCAGACGTTGCAACTCCAGTCGGCCTTTGTGCCAAGCGGCAGTGCCACACTCAGCTTTGCTAGCCGTTTGGGCTTGTCCAGCGCCAACCAAGTGGCGCTGGTGGAAGTCTCTACCGATGAGGGCAGCAACTGGCAGGAAATTTATCGCCAAGCTGGGCAACAAAGCGGCACCACCTCTAATTTTGGTGAATCCAGCTTTAACAGCAAATCGGTTTCGCTGGCGGCCTTTGCTGATCAGTCGGTGCTGTTGCGCTTGCGTTATGCCTATGTCGGTGGTTCTTTCTATCCCCAATCCAGCCGGGGCATTGGTTGGTACATTGATGACATTCGCCTGTCTGGGGTAGAGGCCATCGCCTCGGCCAGTACGCCCGCACCAGCGGCCAGCACGTCGGGCTTTAACTTCACAGCCTCTGGCGGTTCACAGGTGCTATTGCAAGTGCGCCCTGGCATGTATGGCTACTACGATGGCTGGAGCAAGGCCTTGCGTGTGGCGGTGGCTGGTACGGTCAGCTCCACAGACTGTTTGTTCAATTGGGCGGAGCGTATGGTGACCGATCTGTTGTGGCCATCGGCCAGCACCCAGACCACAGGCCGCCCCCCCTTCAGTGCCTACCGCTACTACACCGGCACCCAATCCTATTTGGGGGTGTCGGCACTGGATCAGCATGTGTATTTTCAGCAAGGTACACAGTCGCTTGACTTGGGCTTGGAGTCTTTTTGGGTTGGTGAAGCGGGTTGTCGTTAAGTGGCTGGCTTGATGTTTTGTCCTACGCCAATGCAAGCCCTGCTCGACGCCATTGCCACCATGCCACTGCCCCAAGATGCGCAGCGCATCTTTCATGGCCGGGGGGGGCTTTATCCGGGATGTGAACAGTGGACACTGGACGCCTATCCGCCGGTTTGGGTATTGACCAGCTTCCAGCCGGTGGCGGAAGATGTGTTGTCCATACTGGGCAGCGCCTTGCAACAACGCTGGCAGCAATTGACCCCTGAGCAAGCCTTCAATTGGGTATTCCAGTGCCGTGCAGAAGGCCATGCCCACACTCGGCTCATGCGGGGCAGTGTGCCCGAACCCCATATCGTCACAGAAAACGGTAGCCGTTTTCGGGTGCATGTGTTGCGCGGGCAAAACCACGGACTGTTCTTGGACATGGCGGAGGGCCGTCGTTGGGTGCGCCACCATACTGCTTGTCATCCCAAACTCAAAGTCCTCAATCTCTTTGCCTATACCTGTGCTTTTTCCGTGGTAGCCCTGCAAGCAGGGGCCAGCCAAGTCGTCAATGTGGACATGGCGCGGGGCGCTCTGGCGATTGGGCAACACAACCACCAACTCAATGGGCTGGCCGGTGGTGCCAGTTTTCTGGGCCACGATATTTTCAGCTCTTGGGGAAAAATTGGCCGCAATGGCCCGTATGGGTTGGTGATTGTGGACCCGCCCAGCTATCAGAAGGGTAGTTTCATTGCCACCAAGGATTACGCCCGACTCATGCGGCGCTTGCCTGATTTGCTAGCACCGGGCGGTCATGCACTGCTGTGCCTGAATGCGCCCGAACTGGGACTGGCCTTTTTGCAGGAGCAAATGCAAGCATTGGCCCCCACGCTGGCGCTGCAAGAGCAGGTTGCCAATCCGCAGGTGTTTGCCGATGTGTCGCCAGATCGGGCACTGAAGGTTCTGGTATACAAAAATAATAAATAGGTATTTATTTGCATGTTTTAATACCTCTGACCATTGGTACAAGCCCGAACACACTGTGCACCCGATGCACAGTGTTGGGTTAACGGCCTAATCCTTGAAAAATCTGTCGGCCACCTCCTTCCAGAGGGGGTGTGTTTTTCCGCTAGTGGGCCTTCCAGCCCCGGCCCACGACAACAACATCAAGGACACAAGCATGAACAAGCATTTTCTCGCGCTGGCCATCGCTGCCATAGGCACCCCCGCACTGGCACAAAATGCCACCAGCAGCCTTACCCTCTATGGCATTGTGGATGCCGGTGTAATGCACAACAGCAACAATGCGGGCCAAAGCGAAACCCGAATGGCTTCAGGCTACCTGCAAACATCGCGCTTTGGTTTTCGTGGCACCGAAGACCTTGGAGGTGGCCTGCGTGCTTTGTTCACTCTGGAAAGTGGCCTGAATGTCACCACTGGTGCCAGCTCTTCCACCACCACGTTGTTTAACCGACAAGCGTTCATGGGGCTGTCTTCCAGCACTCTGGGGACTCTCACGTTGGGGCGTCAGTACACCCCTGTTTATGATCATTTGATTGCGCTCAGTGGTGCTCCCACCTTTGGTGTGGGCGGTGGTGCGGTCGATGGCATTGCAGCCCCCGGTTCGACGGTGGCACGCTTTGACAATACCCTCGGTGGCACCCGCATCGACAGCTCTTTCAAGTACACCTCACCAGAGTTCTCGGGCTTCAAATTCAACGCCATGTGGCAATCACGCCCCGATGCCAGCAGCGCCAAGACTGGCCAGCTTTCATCGGTAGGCCTGGGCTACAACGCTGGTGCGCTCAGTTCTGGCTTGGGTTATATCGTACGCAAGTGTTCTAGCATCACCACGGGCTGTACCGCTACCACCGATGATGACAAGCTTTGGGCACTTGGGGTGGGCTACGATCTGGGCATGGCTAAGCTCGCTGGTATCTACACCAGCCAGAAGAACGCCAAAAACGTCAAGGACAGCGATGGTGATGTGCTTCACCTGATGGTCAAAATACCCGTGGGCGGTTGGCATCTGGCTGCTGGATACCAGCACCTCAACGATAAATCAGTACGCGATGAAGACGTGCGCCAGTTCAACCTCTCGGCACTGTATTACCTTAGCAAACGCACTTCTGTCTATGGCGCTTACTCCCACCAGAAGGTAGACAACGGTGGCAAGGCCAGCATGGCAGTCACGACGTCGAGCGACAGCAAACAGAATGTGTATGCCGTAGGCATCCGCCACGTGTTTTAACGCCAGAAACAGGCTCCAGCCTGATGGTGGTTGGGATGGAGCTTGAACACAGGGTGCTCTACGGAGAACATTGCGACACCCCTGGGTTTTGAATAGGTGCTGTATTGCCCAAGTGGCGATGCAGCACCTTTTTTGCTCAATGCGTGGGTGGCAAAGAAATATGCGCTCCAATGCGAACGGCCAATAATTGCAGCTTGGGCACATAGCGTTCGGTAATCTCTGTCAGAGACATGGCATTTTTGGGAAAAACCATGTTCAGGGCACCCAGCAGACAACCTGCACTGAGCAACGGCACGGCCACCGCCGCAAAATGCGGCTCTTTGCTCCACTCGCCATCATTGAAAGCAAAGCCGCGGGTGCGGGTCTCCCCCACGATCTGGTGAATATGCCTGCGTTGGCAAGGGTCCACATCCATCTGCGCAGTATTCTCATCCAAGTAGCACAGCAGAGCTTCCAACTCTTCGGCGCTACAGGCCGCCAAATAGGCACGCCCCAGTGCAGTCGATAGCAAGGGCATTCGATCGCCGGGCATGGCATGGTGCTGTGACAACATGCTCCAGCGGTGGGTGGACTCGCGCACAATCATCCAACCCGCCTGCACAGTAGCCAAATCACAAGGCCAGAGCAACTCGCGTACCGCCGACCGTAAAAGCGGTGCGGCTACCTGCGCAATCCAGGCATCATTACAAAAGCCTTCACTGAGCTGGCGCACATCTTGGGTCAAGTGGTATTGACCATCGCGACTCCCCGAGCGCACCAAACCTTCCGCACGCAGGGTTTCCAGCAAACGCTTGGCGGTTGTGCGGTGAATGCCGCACAACCGAGCCAACTCGCTGGTAGATGCAAACCCGCCCGGCATCCGGTTCAGAGCCCGGATCAGCCCTAAACCACGGCTCAGACCCCGAACTTCCTTGTACTGTAAGTCTTTTGCCACCATGGGGATGCCACCAATAAAATACCAAACATAGACTTATTGTATGCAAATAATGATTTTTTGAACACAAAGAAGCTATGCAGGTATTAACGTGCGGGGCTTATGCTGGAATCAGCCGTACCGTATAGCCTTGTCCTGATGCCACCACTGCCAGCAGGCGGTCGATGTTGGGATGTTTGCCAGGATGGGCACGGGCATCGTCGGTGTGTTCGGCAAACAGATCCAGCCCTTGTTGGGCAGCGGCTGCATTGATGCCGCCATGTTGGGCTGCCAAAGCCGCATAAACTGCCAGCGATCCGGCTTTGCCCGGTTTGTTCTCAATGGTGGCGGCCACATGCCCAGTGCTGTCGATCAGCTCTAGGGCGGCCAGATGGGTAATAGAGGGGAGCTGTTGTAAGTGGTCGGCAAAGGCCATGGGGGTTTCTCCAGAAGACAAAGCCGCCGATTGTCCGGCAAACCATTGGCCCTTCTGCACAGCTTTGCGCTGGTCTTGTTACCATAGCCGCCCTGTCTTGTTTCCAAGGAAATTGCATGTCTGGTGGTGGATTTCACGTTCATGGCCCGCACGACCATGAGGTTGAGCATGTCGCCCATCATGGCGGCGATGATTTCACGTCGCGCCTGGCGGTACTGACGGCCATTATTTCAACCATTGGTGCCGTGTTTGGCTATATGGGTGGGCATTCGCAAAATGCCGCGCTGCTGTACAAAAACGAAGCCTCGATTCAAAAAACGGCCGCCTCCAACCAATGGAACTACTACCAAGCCAAAAGCAACAAGCAAAATTTGGCGGAGCTGTCGGTCACCCTGACGTCGGGTGATGCACAAGAAAAATTTCGCCAAGAAGTAGGGCGCTACCAACAAGAGAAAGTGGAGATCAAGGCGGCAGCCGAAAAGTTGGAGCTGGCTGCCGAGACCGCCAACAAAAAGAGCGAGCTAGAGATGCGGGTGCATGAGCGTTGGGCTATGGGTACCACGCTGCTGCAAGTCGCTATTGCGTTGGCCGCTATCGCCCTGCTCACACGCAAGCGGTGGATGTTGCTGGGGGTCTATGGCTCCACTGCACTGGGGTTGGGTGCAGGCATCATGGGTTATCTGCACCTGTGATGTATCTCCGTCTGCGCCAGTGCTTGTGGGCTTGCAGCTTGGGGCTGACGGCCATGGCCGCCCATGCCGACGAACACTGCCGCATCGCTTTTGATGTGGGGTCTTCTGGCATACGGGTGGGGGCGTCCAACAGCCAGCCCACAGCCCGTGTCGACATTGACTACCTCAGCCCCCTTTGGGCTGGGCGTGGGCTGCAAGAGATCATCGCCCCCACCACCACGGCCCTGCGCCAGTTGCCTGTGCAAGCCCAATTGGATTCTGGTTGTCAGCGGGTGGCCGGAGGCTTTTCGGCGTGGCGTCTGGCTTGGAGCCAGTCGGCAGAACAAACCCTATCTGCTTTGCAACAGATCCATACCGGCAGCGGCGTGGCGCTGTTGGTAATCCCCCAAACGGTAGAAGGCAGTTATGGCTACACTGCTGCCCGGCAAAAATTGGGCGCACGCCTGCAAACCAGCCACATTCTGGACATTGGTGGTGGCAGTTTGCAAATTGCTGGGGAACGCAGCACCTATGGTAAAGCCTTGGGGCAAAAATTTTGGCATCGGGTGTTGTGCCAACAGTTGCGCCCCAAGGCCCCACCGGCTTGCACGCTGCAACCCCTGAATGCCACAGAACTGGCCCAAGCGCGTCAACTCTTGCAAGAGCAATTGCATGATCTTGCGGCTGCTTTGCCTGAATCTGTGAGCATGACGGCCATCAGCCGCCCCGTGACACAGGGTGTGCAAACAGCCGTGCAACGGCTGCTGCCCACCACACAGCCACACCACAGCGCCTTGCTCCAACGTACCGATTTGGCCGCGGCCATTGAACAGTTGGCACCTCTGTCCTTAGATGCTACCGTACAGCACACAGGCATTGCGCCACCGTATGCCAATTACCTGCTGTCTGACATGCTGTTGACCGAAGGCTTGTTGCAAGCCACTGCGGGCCAGCACCTGTATATCCAAGAGATCAAGGTGGCCAATGTGCCAGGGCTGCTGGCTGACACACAGGCTTTTGGTTGGGCCAAGCACTATGGCTGCTATTTGCAGCGTTTACAGCAACATGGCCCTGCGGCCTACTTTAGCGATCCGCAAACCTGCACAGCCAACCCCACTGCAATGCAGCCGCCGGCCCTGTCGCCCTCGCAGATTCCTGCTGGAGAGCGCCCCAGCTTCTGAGCATTTCAGCGCCCAGGCGCTGGCAAGGTGAGTTGCGCCGTCTTGGCCACTTGCACACAGTCGCACAGATGTTGTTCACCCAAATAGCGCAAAGTGGCGTAACCCAATGCGGCAGACAGCGCCTGACCAGCCAATGGCACATACTTCGCCAGTTGTTTGCTGCCCATGCGAATACCCACGGTTTGGGCCAACTTGAGCACCAAATCTTGGGTCACGAGTTTGCCAATGAGCGCCGAGCCAACCATTGCCACGGCCTTTTGTACCTGCTCACGTTGGTGGGGATCTAGCCGTGCAATTTGCTCTGGCAGCAGGCCAAACTCGGCATTGATTTGCGGCAGCAGGCGCGATAGCAGGGCCGCATCCACAGCCCAATCCAATCCAGGAACAGGCACACTGCTAGCTACTGCTGCCATCAAAGCGCGCCGATGCAATAACCGCCGACTGCGTTGCACCGCCGCCTGCAAGGCCGGATCGGCTCCAGCAAGCGTTTGGGCGCTGGGCAATGTATTTCTCATGCCCGTTAGTCCTTTTTCTTTATCAGGCCATAAATCACCAACAAGGTGATCGCACCCAACACCGAAGCGATCCAGCCTGCTGCTTGACCAGGCCGGTACCAGCCCAACCAATTGCCGACTGCCGTTGCTACAAACGAGCCAGCCACCCCCAACACCGCCGTCATGATCCAACCCAATTTGTCATCGCCAGGCTTGAGCGCCCTGGCCAATAACCCCACGATCAAACCCACGAACAGCGTTCCAATCAACGAAAACATACAGCACCTCCTGCAACATGAAATGAACCATTAACAAGGGATAGTACGGCCTTGCCAGAAAGACCTTTTTTCCATTCACGATGTGATACACCAGCGTGTGCCCCGGTTCCCGATTTGCGGCTAAGCTTGCGCCCCTTGTCGGATTCAAAAAACAACATGCCCAAAATCTCTCCCGAACAATTGGCCCGCGAATGGGGTCGGTTGTTGGCTGTGGTGCCCAATGGGGTGCATGAACGCATCTATTTACAGGCGCAAACCCACCAAGTGGCTCTGGCGAGCTATTTTTATGAGCAAATGCTCGGAGATGCGGTGGTATCGCAGTTTCTCTCCCATGAGCAAGTGCAGGAGCGCCTGCATGGTTCTATGCAGCGGTGGATCACTACCGTATTTTCTGCACGCAGCGATACCGACCTGCTGCCGATTGTGGCGCAGCAAATTCATATTGGCGAAGTGCATGCCCGTATTGGCATTCCAGTGCATTTGGTGCTGCGGGGTGCCCGATGCCTCAAAGAGCGATTTGTCGATCTGCTCCATGCAGACCCAGAATTGCAAGGTGAACAAGCACACATAGCTACCCGGCTGGCGGTGGGGGTGATTGACACGGCCATGGAGATCATGAGTCAGACCTACTCCTCGGCCAACGACCGCAACTCGCGTGCCGAAGAAGCCTACCGTCTGTTTTCGGTGTCGCAGCATGTAGGCTCTGAACGCGAGCGCCAGCGTGCCGCCTTGTTGGCCTGGGAAAACCAGTTGATGTTCGATCAGGCGGTGGGGGCTGATGCTGCCCAACTCCCCCGATTAGGCTCTTCAGAGTTTGGCCTGTGGTTTCGCCACAAGGGGGCACATGCCTTTCATGGCTCCACAGAAGCCACAATGATTTTGGATGCCATAGATCGGGTAGACGAGGTGCTACTGCCCATGTTTGCCTTGGCACCCGCCTCCTTGCAAGCAAACCGGGTACTGTGTCTGCGCGAATTGCGCGATGCCACCAAGAGCATTGCCTACCATCTGGACTGTTTGTTTGCACAAAACAACGAGTTAGAGGCGGGCCGTGATGTACTCACCCGCTTGCTCAACCGCAAGTTTTTGCCCGTGGTGTTGAGTAAAGAAATTAATTTCTCTCGCCAGCGCAAGAGCAGTTTTGCCTTGCTGGCGATTGATATTGACCATTTCAAACAGGTCAATGATCGGTATGGGCATGAAGCCGGAGATATGGTGCTACAGCAGATGGCAGCCATACTGACCAACAGCAGCCGTGGTGGAGATTACATCTTCCGCATGGGGGGCGAGGAGTTTTTAGTCTTGCTGGTAGATACCAAACTGGGCGACGCCATAAAAATGGCCGAGAAGCTGCGCAAGCTGATCGAGCGCGAGGCGTTTCGTCTACCGCAAGACCATACCCTGCACCTGACCATCAGTGTGGGCGTGGCTGCCCACAATGGGCACCCCGATTACCAGCGTGTCTTGCGCCAAGCCGATGATGCTTTGTACCGTGCCAAAAACAGTGGCCGTAACCGCGTGATCCAAGGAGAAGATTGAACCAACTGGCCCCGCCCTTGGCCTGCACTATGGGGCGGGCCACACCATCGGGTGGTGTGGTTCAGTAAGTCTTGGCGCCTTCGTCAATGCCAGCCACCCGGCGGGCACCATTGAAACGCTTGGCCCAGTAGCTCTCGCGCATGTCTTCTACACGCACTTCGGAGCCACTGCGGGGCGAATGGATGAACTTGCCATTGCCTACATAGATGCCCACATGGCTGAAGGCACGGCGCATCGTGTTAAAAAACACCAAATCGCCAGGCTTGAGCTCTTTTTTGTCGATGACTTGGGTGGAGGCTGCCTGATCGCTGGCCCGGCGCGGCAACAGCATGCCAACGGTTTGTTGGTACATCGCCCGAACAAAGCCACTGCAATCAAAGCCAGTTTCTGCGCTGCTGCCACCACGGCGGTAGGGCAAGCCCAAAAAACCCATGGAGGTGATCACCAAATCGGCAGTGCTATCGGCCACCTGGTGTGCGGTCTGGCTCACGTTTTGCCCGACTGCGGAGAGTTTGCTCTGGGCTTTTTCTGCCACGTTGTGTTGGATTTCAACGAGTTGGTTGAGCAGGCTTTTGTCGTTCAAAACCTGTACTGCGTCGTCGGCGGGTGCTGCACCAGGGGCCGCATGGGCGCTGGCGCAAGCAATCAACAGGATGCAAAACCATTTAGACATGGGCGCGAAGGGTAACACGGTCAAGGCCAGCCCAAAACCAGAAAAACCTGTCATTGCACTCACTTTTGCCATGCTTGCCTGTGCAGACCCGGTACGCGGGCCGGTTAATCCGGTGTAGTCTTGTCACTATGACTGCTGAAATTACCCCCTCTTCTGCTATGGCAGTGGCCGAGTCTGCCCCAGTGGTAGTGCCCGTCTCTCAATTGGCGGTGCGCCGTGTGGCCATTGATACTTGGCGTGAAAACGTTGCCTATCTGCACCGCGATTGCGCCGTCTACCGCGCGGAGGGCTTTCAAGCCCTGTCCAAAATCGAGGTGCGCAGCAATGGGCGGCGCATTCTGGCTACGGTCAATGTGGTCGATGATTTGTCGATTGTGGGCTGCCAAGAGTTGGGCTTATCGGAAGATGCCTTTGCCCAACTGGGGGTGTCTGATGGTCATACCGTTACGGTGTCTCAGGCAGAACCGCCCGAATCCATGGGGGCACTGTTCCGAAAAATTGCCGGTGAACGGCTAGCGCGCGAGGATTTTCATGCCATCGTGCGCGACATTGCCCGACATCGCTACTCCAAGATCGAACTGACGGCCTTTGTGGTGGCTTGCAACCGCGATGAACTCGACCGAGAAGAAGTGTTCTTTCTGTCTGATGCAATGGTGGCTACGGGCCAGCGGCTGGATTGGCATGAGCCCAGGGTGGTAGACAAGCACTGTATTGGCGGCATTCCGGGCAACCGCACCTCTATGCTGATTGTGCCCATTGTGGCCGCACATGGCATGTTGTGTCCCAAAACGTCTTCACGCGCTATCACTTCGCCTGCAGGCACGGCAGACACCATGGAGGTGCTGGCCAATGTGGAACTGCCCTTAGAGCAACTGGCCGACATCGTGCGCGACCATCGCGGTTGTTTGGCTTGGGGGGGCACAGCCCAACTCTCGCCAGCCGATGATGTGTTGATTTCGGTGGAGCGCCCATTGTCGATTGATTCGCCAGGGCAGATGGTGGCATCTATCTTGTCGAAAAAGATTGCGGCGGGTTCCACCCATCTGGTGTTGGATATCCCGATTGGCCCCACGGCCAAGGTGCGCTCCATGCCCGAGGCCCAGCGCCTGCGCCGTTTGTTTGAGTATGTGGCGCGGCGCTTGCAGTTGTCGCTGGATGTGGTGATTACGGATGGCCGCCAGCCAGTGGGCAGCGGTATTGGCCCAGTGCTGGAAGCGCGTGATGTGATGCGGGTGCTCGAAAACGACCCAAGAGCCCCCAATGATCTGCGACAAAAAGCCCTGCGCTTGGCCGGGCGCTTGATTGAGTGCGATCCAGACATTCGCGGTGGTGATGGCTATGCCATTGCCCGCGATATTCTGGACTCAGGCCGTGCGTTGGCACGGATGCGTGACATCATCGCCGCCCAAGGCGGTAAAGACTTTGACCACAACCACCCCCCCTTGGGGCCGCTGAGTTTTGAGGTGCTTGCGCCCGCCAGTGGGGTGGTGGCGGGTATCGACAATTTGCAAATTGCCCGCATTGCCCGTTTGGCGGGTGCGCCCAAAGTGCAAAGGGCGGGTGTTGACCTGCTGTGCAAGTTGGGCGATGCCGTGACCGCAGGGGACGTGTTGTACCGTGTCTATGCGGGCTATGCCGCCGACTTGGAGTTTGCCCGTCAAGCCAGCAGCCGGGCCAGTGCCTACCGCATTGGTACGGCAGACGATTTGCCCCGTGTCTTTGTGGAGTTTTGAGCACTATGACTGCATTGCACAGCCCCACCACCTGTTTGCTGTTCTTCGCCGATGAGCAGGCCAGCGCCGAGCGGCTGGCCCGTGCCACTGGCTTGCAAGCAAGGCCTATTGCACGCCACCGCTTCCCGGATGGGGAGCTCAAATTGACACTGCCAGTCGATGCCCAAGGCTTGTTGCCGCCACGGGTGGTGTTGCTGCGTGGCCTGCACCAACCCAATGACAAACTGGTGGAGTTGCTGTTGGCGGCCCAGACGGCCCGCCGTCTGGGCGTGCAGCACCTGACGCTGGTCGCCCCCTATTTGGCCTATATGCGCCAAGACATCGCTTTTCACCCCGGCGAGGCCGTGAGCCAGCGTGTGGTGGGAGATTTTCTGGCAGGCCTGTTTGATGCTGTGCTGACCGTGGACCCACACCTACACCGGGTGGCTACCTTGCACGAAGCGGTACCCGCCATGCAAACGGTCGTGGTCAGTGGTGCGCCCCTGTTGGCCGATTGGATCGTCCAACAGCGTGCGGGTGCCTTGTTGATGGGGCCCGATGGCGAATCAGCACAATGGGTGGCCCAAGCAGCGGCCCGCCACAACCTAGACCATGCGGTTTGTACCAAGGAGCGCCATGGCGACCGACAGGTCAGCATTGTCTTGCCGCCTGTGCCAGTGCAAGGGCGGGCAGTTGTGTTGCTGGACGATATGGCTAGCACTGGGCATACACTGATCCAAGCCACAGCACTGCTGCGGGCCGCTGGTGCCACTTCAGTGGACGTGGCTGTGACCCATGCCTTGTTGGATGCGGCTGCATTGCAAGCCCTGCACGATGCCGGAGTTGAGCACTTCTGGAGCACAGATGCCGTGCTACACCCCAGCAATTGTGTTGCGCTGGCACCTGCGTTGAGCGATGCCTTGCAAACGCTACAGCCTTAGCGGGCGCTGCGACAATCTGCCCCTGTATTGAACTCAAGAAAGACCTCTCCATGCTGCTGGACGCTGCTGAATCCCAACTCGTGCTGGTGGACTACCAGACCCGTCTGATGCCTGCCATCCACGAAGGCCCAGTGGTGCTGGCCAATGCGGTGCGTCTGGCGACGATGGCACAGATGTTGGACGTGCCTGTTTGGGGCACGGAGCAAAACCCTGATCGCCTTGGCCCCAACGATGCGGCCTTGCGGGCGCTGTGCCGCAAGACTTTAAACAAAATGCACTTCAGTGCAGTGCCCGATGGCTTGGCCGATTGGTTGCGACCTCCCGTCAAACCCCAAGGCGGCAATGCGCGCAGCCTGCCCAAACACCTGCAAAAACCAGCGCAACCGGCGGCGCCCGAGCGCCCCAGCATTGTGATTGCAGGCTGTGAGGCCCATGTCTGCCTCTTGCAAACGGCCTTAGAGCTCTTGGCCGAAGACTTCGAGGTGTGGGTCGTGACCGATGCGTGCAGCTCGCGCACTGAACGCAACCGCGATGCGGCCTTTGACCGCTTGGCCGGGGCGGGTGCTGAATTGGTCACCACGGAGATGGTGGCTTTTGAATGGTTGGGTAGTTGTGAGCACCCTGCCTTCAAAGACATGTTGGCTTTGATCAAATAAAAAATCTGAAAAATGCCTGTGGCACACTCGCCCGCTTTTTGATGGCTGCCGCAAGGCTCACTGTTCTTAGCAATGCAAAAAATCATCGGGCAAATTGCCACAGAAATCCGGGTGACGGCCCAGCAGGTGCAAACAGCCGTGGAGCTGCTCGACAGCGGCGCAACGGTGCCGTTTATCGCTCGCTATCGCAAAGAGGCTACGCAAGGGCTGGATGATATCCAGCTGCGCGAGATCGAAGCCCGTCTGTCTTATCTGCGCGAGTTGGAAGACCGACGCCTGACTGTGCTCAAGGCGATTGATGAACAGGGCAAGCTCACCGATGTTCTGCGCGCGGCCATTGCCGCAGCCCCAACCAAGCAGGAGCTGGAAGACCTCTACCTGCCGTTCAAACAAAAGCGCCGCACCAAGGGCCAAATGGCCAAAGAAGCCGGCATTGAACCACTGGCCGACCAACTGCTGGCCGATCCGACACTGAATCCTGCCCAAGAGGCGCTGGCCTTTTTGCGTCCGGCGCAAACCTTGGACGATGGCAAGCCTGGCCCGGACTTTTCTACCGTGCCTGCGGTGTTGGATGGCGTGCGCGATATTTTGTCGGAGCGTTGGGCCGAAGATGCCGTACTGGTGCAATCGCTGCGCGAGTGGTTATGGGCCGAAGGCTTGCTGCGCAGCAAAAAAGTAGATGGCAAGATCGAATCCGATCCTGAAGTAGCCAAGTTTCGCGATTATTTTGACTACGACGAGCCCATAGGCCGCGTGCCGTCCCACCGGACGCTGGCGGTGTTTCGGGGCCGGACACTGGAGATATTGGATGCCAAACTGGTGCAGCCCATAGAACCCGAACCCGGTCACCCCAGTTTGGCCGAAGGCAAAATAGCCGTCCATTTGCGCTGGAGCCATGCGGGCCGTGCCGCCGACGATCTGATCCGCAAATGCGTGGCGTGGGCCTGGCGCGTCAAACTCAGCTTGTCTACCGAACGCGATTTGTTCTCGCGTTTGCGCGAAGAAGCCGAAAAAGTCGCCATCAAAGTGTTTGCCGACAATCTACGCGATTTGCTGCTGGCGGCCCCAGCAGGGCCACGGGTGGTGATGGGGTTAGACCCCGGTATCCGCACCGGCGTGAAAGTGGCTGTGGTAGATGCCACCGGCAAGCTGGTCGATACCCACACTGTGTACCCCCACGAGCCTCGCAAGGATTGGGATGGTGCCCTGCACACCCTGTCCCAGCTCTGCCGTAAGCATGGTGTGCAACTGATTGCCATTGGCAATGGCACCGCCAGCCGCGAGACCGACAAGCTGGCTGCCGATCTCATCAAGTTGCTGGAAAAGGCCAGTCCGTCCCTTACTGGTGTGCAAAAGATAGTGGTCAGTGAGGCCGGGGCTTCGGTCTATTCCGCCAGCGAATACGCCAGCCAAGAGATGCCCGAGGTCGATGTCAGCTTGCGTGGTGCGGCCAGTATTGCCCGTCGCTTGCAAGACCCACTGGCCGAACTGGTCAAAATCGACCCCAAAAGCATTGGCGTTGGTCAATACCAGCACGATGTGAACCAGAGCGAGTTGGCCCGCACGTTGGGCACCGTGGTGGAGGACTGTGTCAATTCGGTGGGCGTCGATCTCAATACTGCCAGCGTGCCGTTGTTGTCGCGGGTGTCGGGGCTATCGCCTAGCGTAGCCAAAGCCGTGGTGCGTTGGCGCGAAGCCCACGGGGCTTTCCGCAACCGCAAACAACTGCTCGAAGTGACAGGGTTGGGGCCCAAAACCTTTGAACAAGCGGCCGGGTTTTTGCGCATCCGGGGGGGCGACAACCCGCTGGACATGACCAGCGTCCACCCCGAAACCTACCCGGTGGTGCAAGCCATCATCGCCCACACAGGCAAACCTGTGGCCGAATTGATGGGCCGTGCTGAGATGCTCAAAACATTGCGCCCAGAGCTGTTTGCCAATCCACAGTTTGGTGTCATTACCGTCAAAGATATTTTGAGTGAGCTAGAAAAGCCAGGCCGCGACCCGCGTCCAGACTTTAAGGTGGCGCGTTTTAACGAAGGCGTAGAAGACATCAAAGACCTGCGCGAAGGCATGGTGCTCGAAGGTACGGTGAGCAATGTGGCCCAGTTTGGTGCTTTTGTCGATTTGGGGGTACACCAAGACGGTTTGGTGCATGTGAGCCAGTTAGCGCACAAGTTTGTCAGTGATGCCCGTGAGGTGGTCAAGACCGGCGATATCGTCAAGGTCAAGGTGCTTGAAGTGGATGTAGAGCGCAAACGCATCAGCCTGAGCATGAAACTCGATGCCGCCCCGGCCCGCCGCGATGGCGCACGAGACCATCGCTTTGCGCCCGCTGGCCGCCAACAGCAGGCAGCCCGTGGCCGGGATACTGCAACAGCGCCCCCCTCGGCAATGGCTTCTGCCTTTGCCAAATTGCAGCAACGCAAGGGCCACTGACCACCTATGGACTTGCACGCCCTGCTGGAGATGTCCCCGGCGCTGCCCAGCCTGCCGCGCGCCGTAGCCTTGCTGATGACGGAGTTGGCGCAAGATGAACCCAATCTGCGCCGCCTCAATCAACTGTTTGGCACCGATCCGGCCCTGGCTGCCCGCCTGTTGGCGCTGGCGAATGGGGCAGATTTTGGCCTGTCAGGGCAGTTGGCGGGCATTTCCGAGGCGCTGGCGCTGCTAGAGGTGGCTCATCTGCGGGCCTTGGTGCAAACAGCACCCTTAGGAACCACTTCGCGCTCGGTGCCGGGCATGAATTTGCAACACTTCTGGCGCTACAGTCGCAACACGGCCAAACTGGCCCGCTCTTTGGCGGGCACTGTGCAGCAAAACCAGATAGCCGCCTACACGGCGGGCTTATTGCACGCATTGGGTGAGCTGCTCATCCATTGGGGGCACCCCGACAGAATGCCATCCATCAATGCCTTGCTACCGCCGCTAGACATTCGGCGCAGCAAACTGGAGCTGCGGCTGTTGGGGTATTGTTATGGCGATGTGAGTGCCGCATTGGCGCGGCGCTGGCAACTGCCACAGGTGGTCATTGACGCCATCAATTACCAAGATGCCCCTTTTGACAACCAAGCCTATGAGCCCTTGGCCGGGGTCATTCATTTGGCTGCTTGGCGTGCCCGCGCCCGCGAAGCAGGCATGAACGACAAAGAATTGGCCGTCAGTTTTCCGGCCGAAGTAGGGTTGGCCTTGGGGTTGGATATCGACATGGTGTTGCAGCAAGACCCTATCGACTGGTATGCCCGCCCGGATGCCGACGACTAACCCGCTTAGGTCAACCCGTGTTTTAGGCGTAGGTGTTCACTTGGGTACCTAAAGAGCCCGATGTCGCCAAGGGGGGCACTTGGGGCAATGCCTGAAGCAGCGTTGCTGCCGCAGACTCCTGCATGTCCATGCTCTTTTTGAGCACCGTCGTGCTCACTTCCTGCGCCGTTTTGGCCTGATTCATGGCCGTGGCCGTGTTGATGATCTGGTTGGTGAGAGAGACATCCATCGTAAAACTCCAGCAGTAAATTAAGAGGACAATATTTGTCCAGTGTAGTTCCGTACTGACAGCCCTGCCAGTCAAAGACCGCGTGCCGATGGGGGCTGTCTGGGCTGGTGCCTGCACACTACAGGCCCAGTGGTGACGCCGATGGCTTGGGGCACAATCGGCGCTGCTCCCCGCTCCAGTTTCATACCTGTGCCCACCTCTGCTTCCATCGCCCCTACCCATTGGGTCATTTGCCTGTGTGCCGCTTGGTGTCGCACCTGCGATGCCTATGTCGATGTTTTTAACGCCGCCGCAGTGCAACACCCGCACATGCGCTTTGTCTGGGTAGATGTCGAGGACGAAGCAGACTTGCTTGGTGACTTGGACATTGAAACCTTTCCGACCCTGTTGTTGGCCAACACCACACAGGTGTGTTTTTTGGGGCCATTGCCCCCACAGGCCGGGGTGCTGGCCCGTATGTTGGCCAGCATTCCTGCGCCCGCCTGTATCGATCCCCAAGCACAACTGCTGTTTGAGCGTCTGCGTGCAGCCCACCCATAACGGCAGAATGTTGCTGATTGTTCTCCATCCCCCATGTCCCGCTTTGTTCGACCGTCCAGTGCTCAGGCTCCTTGGATTCCTCTGACCACCATCGCCCACGGCGCGGGCCATTCCACGGGGCAGCGAGGGCAAGAGCTGTACCGCCAAGGTGCCATCCTCGCGTTTGATATTGAAGCACTGGATGACCATTGGCAAGTGTTTGGTCAGGTTCAGGGCAGTGCCACGGCACCTTACACACTGAGCATTGAAGTCCATGTCGATATGACTGGTCAACCCTATAGCTGGGAGAGTGAGTGCAGTTGCCCAGTCGGCCACCAATGCAAACATGCAGTGGCTTTGTTGCTGCATGCTTCGCACCACGGCCATGAAGCCTTTCCGGACATCGGCCTGCCCGGAACCATCCGCTTGAGCCCTGAGGCCTTGCAAGCCGAGCGAGCCGCTTCAGAAGAAAGCGTGGCAGAACAACAACGCCAGCAACAGGCTACAGCCCGTGCCCTGATAGACACGCAATGGCTGCAATGGTTACATACGCTGGAGCAAAGCCATCCGCGTACAGCCCCCACTACAGCAAATCATCCTCCCCAGCGGGCAGACTGTTTTTTGTACCTGCTGGCGCTGGCCGTACCAGAAGAGCGCACCGTGCCTGATGCTGATAGGCTGCCCATGCTGTGCCTACACCTGGTGCAGTCCTACCCCAAAAAGGCGGGTGGTTGGGCCAAGGTGCGCCACCTCAACCATCTGCCCTTGCCGAGCGATCCCCTCTACCAACAAGCCAGCGAGGACGATCGCACTACGGTGGAATTGCTGCGCAGCATTTGCTGCCTTCCACAGCGCCCGGCCCAACCATCGCAGCAGCACGCAAGCAGCCCGACAGGCCATCGCATACTGCACGAAGGGGTGGTTTTGCAAGGGCCGATGGTTGCATCTGCCCTCCAACATGCTGCCAGCACCAAACGGTTGTTTCTGACCCAGACCGATGGGCAACCTGGTATGCCGGTGCAATGGGGCGAAGCACACACAGCACAGTGGAGTTGGAAAACCAAGGATATCGCCCCCACTGGCGCTGCCCCGCTATGGCAATTGCAGGCTGTGGCGGTACAAGAGGGCATGCAACTCTGTGCCAATCAGCCGCCACTGTATCTGGATGCTGCACACGGCCTGTGCGGCCCCGTGCACATGCCCGGCTTCACCCCCGCACAGTTGGCCGTATTGCTGCAAGCTCCACCAGCCTCAGAGACCCTGTTAAAGCAGCACCAACGAACGCTGATAGAGCAACTGGGCCATCTGCCGCTGCCGGCTGTGGTGCAAGACATCACCGTGCTGCGTGGAGTCTCCCCCCAAGCCCAATTGCACCTTAGTCCCACGCCTGCGCCCCAACAGGGCCAGCTGGGCATGCTCAGCGCCCAGCTGCGTTTTGATTACCAAGGGCTGTCGGGCTGGTGGCCTACAGCACAAGCCACCGTCTTGGTGGAGGCCACGGCAGGGCAAACCAACCAAGTGCTGTTGCACCGAGACTTGGCTGCCGAACAACATGCGATGGCGCAACTGCTGGGTTTGGGCCTGACCCCCCTTGGCGATCACGGCCAGTTTCAATTGGGCCATGCCGCAGGGCGCCAACAGTGGTTGCAATGGTTGGATGAGGACTTTGCCACTTTGCGGACGGCAGGCTTCCAAATCACCACCGATACAGCCTTGCAGCAGTGGATTATTCGCGCCGATCAGTTGAATGTGCGACTACAACCCGAGGGCATCCCCCCCGGTTTAGAAGACAGTACGGAGGCTGTTGCTACCTCACCGTGGTTTGAGTTGTCACTGGGCATAGAAATTGACGGCCAACGCCACAACATTCTGCCCTTGCTGCCAGAGATCATTGCCACAGTCGCCCACAGCCCCACAGACCCCCAGACGGGCCAGCGACAACTGCCGCCCTTCCTGTTTGTGCCAGCACCTCACCGTACTACGGGTTTTCTGCGGTTGCCCACGGCTGCTTTGCAGCCTTGGCTGGCGGCACTGTTTGACTTGGTGGGAGACCGCCAGCACGACTTCACTGCCAACAGTTTGCGCTTGTCGCGCATGGATGCACTGCGCACCAGTGCGGCCCTGGGTGAGGGGGCGGTGTGGGCCGGTGCTACGGCTTTGCATTCGTTGGTGCAGCAACTTCACCACCAGTCTCCACTGCCTGACGTGCCCCTCCCCACCAGCGTGCAAGCCCAGCTGCGCCCTTATCAGCAACAGGGGCTCAACTGGCTACAGTTCTTGCGCCACCACGGTTTGGGTGGCATCTTGGCCGATGACATGGGCTTGGGCAAGACCTTGCAAACCTTGGTGCATATACAGGTTGAAAAAGAGGCCGGGCGTCTGACAGTCCCTGCCCTGATCATCGCCCCCGTGAGCCTCATGGGCAACTGGCAGCGCGAAGCGGCACGGTTCTGTCCGCAATTGCGCTCTTTGGTGTTGCATGGAAAAGATCGCCATGCTGTCGTAGAAGACATCGCCGATTGCGATCTGGTCATCGCGCCCTACTCTCTGTTGCAACGCGACCGCAAGCGTTGGTTGGCGCAGCACTGGCATCTGGTGGTGCTCGATGAAGCCCAAAATATCAAAAACGCCAGCACCCAAGCGGCACAGGTGGTCGGTGAATTGCAGACCCGCCACCGTTTGTGTCTATCGGGTACCCCGATGGAGAACCACTTGGGTGAGATCTGGAGCTTGTTCCATTTTCTGATGCCCGGCTTTTTAGGGAGCCAAAAACGTTTCACCGAAATTTTTCGTCAACCCATTGAAAAATGGGGCGACAGCACCCGCTTGGCACAGTTGCGTGCCCGTGTCACACCATTCATGCTCAGGCGCACCAAAGCCTTAGTGGCTGCCGATCTGCCTCCAAAGGTCGAGACCGTGATGCGCATAGAACTGGCAGGCCCACAGGCCAACCTCTACGAGACCATCCGCCTGACTATGGAAGCCAGTGTGCGTGACGCATTAGAGACCCAAGGACTGGCTAAATCCCAATTGACCATCTTGGATGCTCTGCTCAAGCTGCGCCAGGTTTGCTGCGCTCCACAACTGGTACCCCTAGAGGCCGCCCGCAAAGTCCCAACCTCGGCCAAGTTGGAATACCTGATGGAGATATTGCCCGAGATGCTGGCCGAAGGGCGGCGCATTTTGCTGTTCTCCCAATTCACCAGTATGCTGGCCCTGATTGAAGCCGAACTCGAAAAACGCCAGTTGCCTTGGGTCAAACTGACCGGGCAAAGTCAAAAACGAGATGACATCATCCAACAATTCACCAGCGGCCAAGTGCCCCTGTTCTTGATCAGCCTCAAGGCCGGCGGTGTCGGCCTGAACCTGCCCCAAGCCGATACCGTGATCCATTACGATCCGTGGTGGAACCCAGCGGTAGAAAATCAAGCCACCGACCGCGCCCACCGCATCGGCCAAACGCAAAGCGTCTGGGTGGTCAAGCTGGTGGCCCAAGGCACGATTGAAGAGCGCATCTTGGCCTTGCAAGAGCGTAAAGCGCAATTGGCTGACAGCATGTACAGCGGTGCCACGGCCCGCCAAGAGCCTATGTTTACCGCCAACGATGTTGCCGAACTGCTCAAGCCACTTGCGCCCTGACATCCTTTTTTCTGTGGGGCAAACTGTGCCAAGGCACGGTTTGCAGGCTACAATAGAACCCTCACGACCACACGGGCGGGTATCCACCGCCCGTTTTTTTTGGTCGTTTGCTTTTGGAGCTCGAAGCCTCTGGGGGTTATCGGGTTTTTTGTTTTTCTGGGACTGAATCAAAACACGTGGCATTGCAGCAAATCGTTGAACAAACCGTGGTGGGTCTGGGCTATGACCTGGTAGAGATTGAACGCTCTGCGGGGGGTCTGCTACGCATCACCATTGATTGGCCTTGGCAACCGCCAGTTGAAGGTGCCTCCACCACACCAGAGCAGTTTGTCACGGTCGAAGATTGCGAAAAGGTCACGCGCCAATTGCAATTTGCCCTGGAAGTCGATGGCGTGGACTACAAGCGTCTGGAAGTCTCCTCGCCTGGTATTGACCGTCCGTTGCGCCATCAGCAAGATTTTGAGCGTTTTGAGGGTGAAGTCATCGATATCACCCTCAAAGCCCCGATAGGTGCGGCAGCCGATGGGCAGGTCAACGCCAATCGGAAAAAATTTCGCGGTACCCTAGAACGTGCTGAGACGGGTGGCTGGCAAATTGTCTGGAGTGACGAGCCGCCGCCCAAGCCGGGCCAGAAAGTTAGCAAAAAACGGGTGCCTGCCCCATTGCAGGCGCTAGGCTTTGCGCTCGATGAGTTGCGTGACGCCCGTCTGGCACCCATTGTCGACTTCAAGGGGCGAGGCCATGCTCCAGCGCCCGGTCAGCCCGGATGAGCGCAACAAACGTCTGGGTGGCCCGGGTCGGGATGACCGAGCTGCCCAATGCAGGTGAAGGAAACAGGAGAGTCGTCGCATGAATCGCGAATTGTTAATGTTGGTTGAAGCCATTTCACGCGAGAAAAATGTCGAGCGTGATGTGGTGCTGGGTGCTGTCGAATTGGCACTGGCCCAAGCCACCAAAAAGCTCTATGAAGGCGAAGTGGACATTCGTGTGTCCATTGACCGCGACAGCGGCCACTACGAAACCTTCCGCCGCTGGCTGGTGGTGCCCGACGATGCCGGGCTGCAAAACCCCGAGGCCGAAGAGCTGCTCATGGATGCGCAAGAGCGCGTGTCCGGCGTCGAGGTGGGCAACTACATCGAAGAGCCCATCGAGTCTTTGCCTATTGGGCGCATTGGTGCCATGGCAGCCAAGCAGGTGATCTTGCAAAAGATTCGCGATGCCGAGCGCGAAATGCTGCTCAACGACTTCATGTCGCGTGGCGAAAAGATCTTCACAGGCACCGTCAAGCGCATGGACAAGGGTGATCTGATTGTGGAAGCAGGTCGCGTTGAGGGCCGTCTGCGCCGCAACGAAATGATTCCCAAAGAGAACCTGCGCAGTGGCGACCGGGTTCGTGCCATGATCATGGACGTGGATCTGACCTTGCGTGGTGCGCCCATCATCTTGTCGCGTTCGGCACCTGCCTTCATGGTGGAGCTGTTTCGCAACGAAGTGCCTGAAATCGAGCAGGGGCTGCTCGAGATCAAGAGCTGTGCCCGTGACCCAGGCAGCCGTGCCAAAATTGCTGTGGTCTCGCATGATCGCCGCGTCGATCCTATCGGCACCTGTGTCGGTGTGCGCGGCACCCGTGTCAATGCGGTCACCAACGAGTTGGCTGGTGAGCGTGTGGATATCGTGCTGTGGTCTGAAGACCCCGCCCAATTCGTCATTGGCGCACTGGCACCAGCCAATGTGCAATCGATTGTGGTCGATGAAGAAAAACACGCGATGGATGTGGTGGTAGACGAGGAAAACCTTGCTATTGCCATCGGTCGCGGTGGTCAGAACGTGCGTCTGGCCTCCGACCTGACAGGTTGGAAAATCAATATCATGGATGCCGCCGAGTCGGCGCAAAAGCAGGCCAGCGAGACCGATGCGGCGCGCCGCCTGTTCATGGAAAAACTCGATGTCGACCAAGAAATGGCCGATATCCTGATTGCCGAGGGTTTTGAGAGTCTCGAAGAAGTGGCCTATGTGCCGCTGCAAGAGATGCTCGACATCGAAGGCTTTGATGAAGATACCGTCAACGAGCTGCGAGTGCGGGCCAAGGATGCCCTGCTGACTCTGGAGATCGCACGGGAAGAGAGCGTGGACGATGTATCGCAAGAGCTGCGCGATCTGCAAGGGCTGACGCCCGAGTTGATTGCCAAGCTGGCTGCTGGTGGCATCCATACACGCGACGATCTGGCCGATCTGGCCATCGACGAGCTGACCGACCTGACCGGCCAGTCCGAAGAAGAAGCCAAAGCCTTGATCATGAAGGCACGCGAACACTGGTTCGCAGGGCAAGAATAAAGGTCAGGGAGGTACAAACCACATATGTCCAGCACCACCGTTGCCGAGTTCGCCAACGAACTCAAGAAATCCCCCGAAACCCTGCTGGAGCAACTCAAGCAGGCCGGTGTTACCAAGAACCGGGCATCGGATGCCCTGACCGAGGCTGATAAGCAAAAGCTTTTAGCGCATCTGCAAGCCAGTCACGGTGTCAATGCCGCTGACCGCAAGAAGATCACGCTGGTCACTCGCTCCACCAGCGAGATCAAGCAGGCTGACGCTTCAGGCAAAGCCCGCACGATTCAGGTGGAAGTGCGCAAAAAGCGCACCTTCATCAAACGCGAAGAAACGGCCGATGCCGCCTCTACAGAGGCACCGCAGGCCGAAGCCGAAACGGTGGCCTCTACTCCGGATATCACGCCAGCCCAGAATTCTGATCTGGTGCGCCGTGAGGAAGAAGCGCGCCAGCAAGCCGAGCTGCTCAGTCGTCAAGAGCAGGAGTTGGCCGAGAAACGCAAGGAGCGCGAAGAGCGTGAGCGCCGTGAGCGTGAGGCCGCTGAGCGTGCCGCAGCCTATGCAGCCCAAGAAGCCCGCAAAAAGGCCCAAGCCTCTGCCATGAAGCAAGAAGCCTCGCGTGAAGCCGCTGCTGAAGCTGCTGCACGGGCTGCAGCCCAAGCCGCCGCACGCGCCAAAGCCGAAGAAGAGTCCAAGGCCCGCGCCGCTGAAGAGGCCTCCCGTGCTGCCGATTTGGACGAGCGCCGCCGCAAAGCATTGGCCGAGGCCGCTGCCATTCGCTCTATGCTCTCGTCACCCGCCAAGGTGCTCGTGGCCAAGAAGCCCGAAGAGCCAAAGCCGGCGCCCAAACCCGCTGCAGATGCCAAAAAAGGCACGCTGCACAAGCCCGCAGCCTCCCCTGGCACGGCTGCCGGACGTGCGCCAGCCCCTGCTCCTGCACCAGCTGGTGCAGGCAAAGAGGTGAAGTCGGCCAAGCTGTCGTCCAGCTGGGCAGGTGACACAGCCAAGAAAAAAGAAATCAAAACCCGTGGCGATACCGGTGCAGGTGCCGGTCGTGGCGGCAGTGCTTGGCGCTCGGCGGCTCCCAAGGGCCGCCGTGGCAACGACCGCAATGACCGTGGTGGTCATGAGCAGCACAACCAGGCAGCACAGGTGGAAGCGCGCGTGCTGGAAGTGCATGTGCCCGAAACCATTACTGTGGCCGAATTGGCGCACAAGATGTCGATCAAGGCATCTGAAGTGATCAAGGCGCTGATGAAGATGGGCCAGATGGTCACCATCAATCAGCCGCTCGACCAAGACACCGCCATGATTGTGGTGGAAGAAATGGGCCATAAAGCCGTGGTGGCCGCCTTGGACGACCCCGAAGCCTTCACGGATGAAGCAGCACAGCAAGATGTGCCCCTGCTGCCACGTGCCCCGGTCGTTACCGTCATGGGTCACGTTGACCACGGTAAAACCTCGCTGCTCGATTACATCCGTCGCACCAAAGTGGCTACGGGCGAAGCCGGTGGCATTACACAGCACATTGGCGCTTACCACGTCGAAACCCCACGCGGTATGGTGTCGTTCCTCGATACCCCCGGCCACGAGGCCTTCACGGCCATGCGTGCCCGTGGTGCCCAAGCCACCGATATCGTCATTTTGGTGGTGGCCGCTGATGACGGCGTGATGCCCCAAACCAAAGAAGCCATCAAGCACGCCAAGGCGGCTGGTGTGCCTATCGTGGTGGCGATCACCAAATCCGACAAGCCCGATGCCAATCCCGAGCGTGTCAAGCAAGAGTTGGTGGTCGAACAAGTGGTGCCCGAAGAGTACGGTGGCGATTCGCCCTTCGTGCCGGTCTCGTCCAAGACGGGTATGGGCATTGATGAGTTGCTGGAGCAGGTGCTGTTGCAGGCCGAAGTGCTCGAACTCAAAGCCCCGGTTGAGAGCCAAGCCAAGGGCTTGGTGATTGAAGCCAAACTCGACAAAGGCCGCGGCCCTGTGGCTACCGTGCTGGTGCAGTCGGGTACGCTCAAGGTGGGCGACATTGTGCTGGCAGGCCAAACCTTTGGCCGCGTGCGCGCCATGTTGGACGAAGCGGGCAAGGTGGCTAAAACGGCTGGCCCATCCATTCCGGTCGAAATCCAAGGCTTGACCGAAGTGCCACAGGCTGGCGACGATTTTGTCGTGCTGTCGGACGAGCGCCGCGCCCGCGAAGTGGCTACCTACCGTGCAGGCAAGTTCCGCAACACCAAGCTGGCCAAGCAACAAGCGGCCAAGCTGGAGAACATGTTTGCCGACATGACAGCGGGCGAGGTCAAAACCCTGCCCATCATCATCAAGGCGGACGTGCAAGGTTCGCAAGAAGCTCTGGGCGCTTCGCTGCTCAAGCTGTCTACTGATGAGATTCGCGTGCAGTTGGTCTATGCGGGTGTGGGTGGCATCAGCGAGTCTGACATCAACTTGGCGATTGCCTCCAAGGCCATTGTCATCGGCTTTAATGTGCGTGCCGACTCTGGCGCTCGCAAGACTGCCGAAGCCAACGATGTCGATATCCACTACTACAACATCATTTACGATGCTGTTGATGAAGTGAAAGCCGCCATGTCGGGCATGTTGGCTCCCGAGCAGCGCGAAGAGGCACTGGGTACGGCAGAAATCCGCACCGTGTTTGTGGCTTCCAAGATTGGTACAGTGGCTGGTTCCTACATCACGTCGGGCCAAGTGACACGCAACTGCCGCTTCCGCCTGCTGCGCGAGAACATCGTTATTTACACTGGCGATGTCGAGTCTGTGCGTCGCCTCAAAGACGATGTCAAGGAAGTCAAAGAAGGCTTCGAGTGCGGTATCAAGCTCAAGAACTGCAATGACATCAAAGAAGGTGATCAACTGGAGTTCTTCGAGATCAAGGAAATCGCGCGGACACTGTAATCATGGCTGCCAAAAAGTCTGCTACGCCCAACCGTGCCTTCAAAGTGGCCGATCAGATCCAACGCGATTTGACCGAACTCATTGCACGCGAGTTGAAAGACCCGCGTGTGGGCATGGTGACGTTGCAAGGCGTAGAGGTCACTCCCGACTACGCCCATGCCAAGGTGTTCTTCAGTTTGCTGGTGGGTGACCCCCAGCAAACCCAAGATGCCTTGAACCAGGCCGCAGGTTTCCTGCGCAATGGTCTGTTCAAGCGTTTGCACATTCATACCGTGCCCACGCTGCATTTTGTCTACGACCGCACTACCGAGCGGGCGGCAGACATGAACGCCTTGATTGCCAAGGCAGTTTCTTCTCGCGCTAAAGAGGATTGAGCATGAACGCGCCACGCACGAGGGTGCAGCGGCGCCCTGTGCATGGGGTGTTGCTGCTTGATAAGCCGCTGGGCTTCTCCAGCAACGATGCCTTGCAAAAGGCCAAGTGGTTGCTGCGCGCCGAAAAAGCGGGCCACACTGGCACCCTGGACCCGTTGGCCACTGGCGTGCTGCCGCTGTGCTTTGGTGCTGCCACCAAGTTCAGCCAATTGCAGCTAGAGGCCGTCAAGACTTATGAAGCCATTGCCTATCTTGGTGTGACCACCACCACTGGTGATGCCGAGGGTGATGTGCTGGCACGGTGTGCCATCACGCCCGAGATGCTAACCCCTGAGCGTTTGGCAGCAGTGCAGCAGCAGTTCACTGGGGCTATCCGTCAGGTGCCACCGATGTACAGTGCGCTCAAAAAGGATGGCAAAGCCCTGTATGAGTATGCACGGGCGGGTGTAGAAGTGGAACGTGCAGCCCGCGAGGTGGAGATTCACGCTTTGCGCTTGGTGTTGTCATCTGATGCACAGGGCCATCCTGTGATTCGGATGGTTGTGACATGCAGCAAAGGCACCTACATCCGTACCCTGGGCGAGGACATTGGCGCAGCACTTGGTTGTGGTGCCCACCTGACCTTTTTGCGCCGCACCGATACCGGTGGCCTAGGGGTAGAACGCTGTGTCACGCTGGCCGACTTTGAGGCCATGAACGAGGCGCAGCGGTTGGCCTGTCTGTTACCCCCCGAGGCTTTGCTGGCCGACCATCTGCATGTCACATTGGGCAGCGAAGATGCTGGGCGCTTTCTGTCGGGGGTGCGCAGACGGGGTGCTTGGCCTAACCATCCCGCAGTGGCTGTGTTTGGTCACTCTCCCCACACACTGTTGGGCGTGGGGCACACCGTGGCGGGAGAGCTGGTGCCCGATCGCCTGCTCAGTCCGATTGAAATTCAACAAATTCTAGAAAGTCGTACGCTGGCCGCCCCTGCTGCCAGCATTTTGGAAACACTATGAGCACACAAATTCGCAATATCGCCATCATCGCCCACGTTGACCACGGTAAAACTACCATGGTTGACCAGTTGCTGCGCCAGTCAGGCACCTTTGCCGACCACGAAAAAGTGGTCGATACCGTGATGGACAACAACGCCATCGAACGTGAGCGCGGCATCACCATCTTGGCCAAGAACTGTGCCGTGAGCTGGGAAGGTACCCACATCAACATCGTCGATACCCCCGGCCACGCGGACTTCGGTGGTGAAGTCGAACGCGCGCTGTCGATGGTCGATGGCGTGGTGTTGCTGATCGATGCCCAAGAAGGCCCGATGCCCCAGACCCGTTTCGTGACCAAAAAGGCGCTGGCCTTGGGCCTCAAGCCTATCGTGGTCGTGAACAAGGTAGACAAACCCGGTGCCAACTGCGACAAGGTGGTCAATGCCGCTTTTGACTTGTTTGACAAGCTGGGTGCCACCGATGAGCAATTGGATTTTCCGGTGGTGTACGCCTCGGGTATCAATGGCTGGTCTTCGCTGGAAGAAGGTGCTCCTGGTGAGCAGTGGGGCCCTGATATGTCGGCCCTGTTCAACACCGTGCTGAAGCATGTGCCCGCACAAAAGGGAGATCCAGCCGCTCCGTTGCAGTTGCAGGTTTCGGCGCTGGACTTCTCCACTTTTGTCGGCCGTATCGGCGTAGGCCGTGTCAGCCAAGGCACCATCAAGCCCGGCATGGACGTGCTGGTGATGGAAGGCCCAGATGGCAACCAGTTCAAGGGGCGTGTCAATCAGGTACTGACTTTCCAAGGTCTAGACCGTGTGCAAGTGACCGAAGCCGGCCCCGGCAACATTGTGCTGATCAACGGTATTGCTGACATCGGTATTGGCGTGACGGTGACCGATCCGCTCAACCCCGCACCGCTGCCCATGCTCAAGGTGGATGAGCCTACCCTGATCATGAACTTCTGCGTCAATACCAGCCCCTTGGCTGGCCGCGAAGGCAAGTACGTTACCAGCCGCCAAATTTGGGATCGTCTGCAAAAAGAGCTGCAACACAACGTGGCCCTGCGCGTCAAGGAAACTGACGAAGACGGTATCTTTGAAGTGGCTGGCCGGGGTGAATTGCACCTGACCATCTTGCTGGAAAACATGCGTCGCGAAGGTTACGAACTGGCGGTATCCAAACCCCGTGTGGTCTTCAAAGACGTGAACGGCGAAAAGCACGAACCTATTGAGCTGGTCACTGCCGACATCGAAGAAGGTCACCAAGGTGGTGTGATGCAAGCCTTGGGCGAGCGCAAGGGTGAACTGGTCAATATGGAACCCGATGGTCGGGGCCGTGTCCGTTTGGAATACCGCATTCCGGCCCGTGGTCTGATCGGTTTTACCAACGAATTCCTGAACCTGACCCGTGGTTCGGGCCTGATCTCCAACATCTTTGACAGCTATGAACCACACAAGGGTGATATTGCTGGTCGTAAAAATGGTGTGCTGATCTCGATGGACGAAGGCGAAATCTTCACCTACGCTCTGGGCAAGCTCGATGACCGGGGTCGTATGTTCGTCAAGGCCGGTGATCCAGTGTACGAAGGCATGATTGTGGGTATCCACAGCCGTGATAACGATTTGGTGGTCAATGCCACCCGTACCAAGCAGTTGACCAACTTCCGTGTCAGTGGCAAGGAAGATGCTATCAAAATCACGCCCCCGATTGATCTGACGCTGGAATACGGCGTGGAGTTTATCGAGGACGACGAACTGGTCGAAATCACGCCCAAGAGTGTGCGTCTGCGCAAGCGCCACCTCAAAGAGAGCGATCGCAAGCGTGCTGGTCGTTCTTGATCTTTGCCCGGCACTGGGTGCCGGTGTGAGCACAAAAGCCACTGCCTTTGCGGTGGCTTTTTTTTAGGAATCAGCTGCCATGGCTGCATGGAGTCATCTATTCCAACCCTAATGGCGCAATCGGTACCCTGCCGTATCGCACAATGGACGCTTTGTGTCGTAAATGAACCAGAAGGAAAGAAAAATGACGGAGACGGTCTCTGAGGTCTTGAGTGAAGTGCGTGGACAGGTGGGGTTGATCACGCTCAACCGTCCACGGGCGCTTAATGCGCTTTCGTTGGGCATGGTGCGTGATTTGATGACCATTTTGTTGGCCTGGAAGGATGACCCTACCGTATTGGCTGTAGCCATCCGGGGCAGCAACAAAGAAGGCCCATTTGGTGCCTTTTGTGCTGGGGGCGATATCCGCTTTTTGCACCAAGCGGGCAGCGTGGGTGATCCCCAAATCGAAGATTTCTTTACCGAAGAATATGCCCTAAACCACCTGATCCACCGCTATCCCAAGCCCTATATTGCCTTTATGGATGGCATTGTGATGGGTGGTGGTATGGGCATCAGCCAAGGTGCTGCGCTGCGCATTGTGACGGAGCGTACCAAAATGGCTATGCCCGAGACGGCAATTGGCTTGTTTCCGGACGTTGGGGGCGGCTACTTTTTGAGCCGTTGCCCCGGTCGTGCGGGCGAGTGGCTGGGGCTGGTGGGTGAAACCATTGGTGCTGGTGATGCCATTGCCTTCAACTTGGCCGATGGCTTCTTGGCCGCTGACCAACAAGCCAGCGTCTGGGAGGCATTGGGCCAGCAGACTTTTGCCAACGGCGCCGCTGTGCGTGCTTTTGTGGCAGAGCAATTGAAAACAGCCGTGCCCAAGCTGGAAACCTTCCATGCCGACATCAACCAGTATTTTGCACTTGGTAGCGTCAGTGCCATCGTGTCGGCACTGGAAGCTGCCGATAGCGACTGGGCTAAGGCCACAGCGGCCTTGTTGCGCAAGCGTTCACCGTTGATGCTGCATGTGGTGTTGGAGCAGGTACGCCGGGCCCGCAGCATGGACTTGGCCCAAGACCTGCGTATGGAGCGTGATTTGGTGCGCCATTGCTTCTATTTGCGTCCTGGTCAAAGCGAAACCCTGGAGGGTATTCGTGCGCTGGCTGTGGACAAAGACCAGTCGCCGCGCTGGAGCCCGGAGCGCATTGAAGACGTATCGCCTGAGCTGGTGCAATCTTTCTTTGCCAGCCCTTGGCCGGCCCACGCCCACCCGTTGGCCGCCTTGGTGGGTTGAGTTCAACCGCCGGTACGCCCCGCTTTAGCGGTGGTGTACCTTCATGGCCCGCTCGACTTCGCGTTTGCCTTCGCGCTCTTTGATGGTGTCGCGTTTGTCGTGCTCTGCCTTGCCTTTGGCCAGTGCCACCTCGCATTTGACGCGGCCCTCTTTCCAATGCAGATTGAGGGCAATCAGGGTGTAGCCTTTTTGCTCCACCTTGCCAATCAGGCGGCGGATCTCATCCTTGTGCATTAGCAGTTTTTTGGTGCGTACGGCATCAGGGTTGACGTGGGTAGATGCCGTCTTGAGTGGGTTGATTTGGCAGCCAAACAAGAACAGCTCGCCATCGCGAATCACCACATAGCCATCGGTGAGTTGCACCTTGCCTTCGCGCAGTGCCTTCACTTCCCAGCCTTGCAGCACTACGCCCGCTTCGTAGCGTTCTTCGAAAAAATAGTTGTAGGCCGCTTTTTTGTTATCGGCAATGCGGGAGGAGGTTTGGGGTTTCTTGGCCATCGGAAATAGTTGCGGCGCCAACCGGGAGATCAAAGGCCTCCCTACAATTGCTGCCGTCGCGCAACTGCGATTCTAGTTTCCCCCACAGCATTCCATGAAAACCGTCAGCAAGTCCGTATTGATCTGGTATAGCCCCGAAGAGATGTTTGCCCTTGTCACCGGGGTAGACCAATATCCACAGTTTTTGCCGTGGTGTGATCGGGCGCGCGTGATTGAACAAGACGGTAGCAGTATGCTGGCCGAAGTGGGCATTGCCCTGAGTGGCTTGCGCCAATCGTTTGTCACCCGCAACACCCATGAGCAAGGGCGGCGCGTGCAAATGAAATTGGTCAAGGGGCCATTTTCACGGCTGGATGGGGACTGGCATTTCCATGCCGTGGGCGATGGCTCGCAGCGGGCCTCTAGGGTGGAGCTGAAGCTGCATTACGGTTTTTCTAACAAGGTGCTGGCTGGTTTGGTGGGGCCAGTGTTTGACCGCATTGCCGCTACGATGGTCGATGCTTTCGTGAAACGCGCACAGCAGGTCTATGGTTGAGATGCTGCCCTCTGTTTTGAGCGTGAGCGTTGTGGCCTCTTTGCAGCCCGGCCAAGTCTTGGAGCGCACATTGCAATTGCCTCTAGGCGCTACCTTGGCGGATGCTGTGCGGGCCAGTGCCTTACTGGCCCCAGAGCTGCCATTGCAGCAATGGCCCACTTGTGGCATTTGGGGCAAGGTGATGGCACCTGCGCAACCGCTGCGTGATGGCGACCGGGTAGAACTGTACCGCCCCTTGACGGTAGATCCTAAGGTGGCCCGGCGTGAACGCTTTGCCCGTCAGGGCGCACGCGCAGCAGGTCTGTTTGCCCGCCCCAAGGCCCCGCTTTAACGCTTGCAGTTGGTGTCAATGACTTTTTGGATGCGTTGCTGCTCAGTAGCGCGCGTGGCTTCATCCATGAACACGCTCTCTCCCTTGGCATTGGTATGGCGCAGCAGTTGACCTGACTCAAAAGTGGTCTTGGCGGCTTGAGCACGCGCGCAGTTTTCGGCTTGGCTTTGGGCTGCACGGTCATCCTCGGCCTTTTTCTTGGCCGCTTCTGCTGCATCAGCCTGTGCTTTACGGGCCTGTAATGCAGGATCTACTTTGCTGGCCTTGGGTGCTGCCGTTGCTGCCGCCTCATCAGCCGGTGGTGTGGTCTCTACCACAGGGGCTACCGTGCGCTGATGTCCTCCTGGCCTGCGCAAAATGTTTTGTTCTGGAATGTCTATGGGGGGTGCGCGGTCACTGAAAACCTTGCGGCCATCCTTTTCCACCCATTGCCATTGGGCCCAGGCGCCCGATGACAGGGTGCAAAGCAGTGCAAGCAAAAGGGGGTAGTGCTTTTTCATGGTTCGAAGTGTAGCGGCGCTGGCGGCTACAATTGGTTTTTTGGAGCTTTCACATGCGCCTTCTTGGAAAAGCACTCACCTTCGACGATGTGTTGCTGGTGCCAGCCTATTCCCAAGTCCTACCCAAGGACACGTCCCTCGCGACCCGTTTCTCCCGCAACATCGAGCTGAACCTGCCTTTGGTGTCCGCTGCCATGGATACCGTGACAGAGGCACGCTTGGCCATTGCCATCGCCCAAGAAGGCGGTATTGGCATCGTGCACAAAAACCTGACGGCCCAAGAGCAGGCGGCCCAAGTGGCACGCGTCAAACGCTACGAATCGGGTGTTTTGCGCGATCCAGTCGTGATCACGCCAGAACACACGGTGTTGCAGGTGTTGCAATTGTCTGAGCAATTGGGCATTTCTGGTTTTCCGGTGTGCGATGGCGGCAAGGTGGTGGGTATCGTGACGGGGCGCGACTTGCGCTTTGAGACCCGCTACGACGTCAAGGTGCATCAGATCATGACACCACGCGAGCGCCTGATCACCGTCAATGAAAAAGATGGTACTTCTCCAGAAACCGCCAAGGCGCTGCTGAACAAGTACAAGCTTGAGCGCATCTTGGTGGTCAATGATGCCTTTGAGCTCAAAGGCCTGATCACTGTCAAAGACATCACCAAGCAAACCAGCTTTCCCAATGCCGCGCGCGATGCCTCGGGCCGCTTGCGTGTGGGGGCTGCTGTGGGGGTGGGCGCTGGCACCGAAGAGCGTGTAGAGGCGCTGGTGCGGGCTGGGGTAGATGCCATTGTGGTCGACACTGCCCACGGGCACAGCCAAGGCGTGATCGAGCGCGTGCGTTGGGTCAAACAAAACTACCCACAAATTGACGTGGTGGGCGGCAACATCGCTACCGGCGCGGCGGCGCTGGCGCTGGTGGAGGCTGGTGCTGATGCCGTCAAGGTCGGTATTGGCCCCGGTTCTATTTGCACCACGCGCATTGTGGCGGGTGTGGGTGTGCCGCAAATCATGGCGATTGACAATGTGGCCACGGCGCTCAAGGGCACGGGCGTGCCATTGATTGCGGATGGCGGTATTCGTTATTCGGGCGACATTGCCAAAGCTTTGGCCGCTGGCGCCAGCACCATCATGATGGGTGGCATGTTTGCTGGCACTGAAGAAGCCCCCGGCGAGGTGATTTTGTTCCAAGGCCGCAGCTACAAGAGCTACCGTGGCATGGGTAGTATTGGTGCCATGCAGCAGGGCAGTGCCGATCGCTACTTTCAGGAGTCCAGCACCGGCAACCCCAATGCCGATAAGCTGGTGCCCGAGGGCATCGAAGGCCGCGTACCTTACAAAGGCTCGATGGTATCGATCGTCTATCAGATGGCCGGTGGCGTGCGTGCCGCCATGGGCTATTGCGGCTGCGCCTCGATTGCAGAAATGAACGAGAAGGCCGAGTTCGTCGAAATCACCACGGCCGGTATCCGTGAGAGCCACGTCCACGACGTGCAAATCACCAAAGAAGCGCCCAACTACCGCGCCGATTGATTCTTGTACCGCCACAGGCCCGAACCCAGCCAGCGGTGTTCGGGCCTTTTTCTTTTTACCGCCATGCAACATTCCAAAATTCTCATTCTCGACTTTGGTTCTCAGGTCACGCAACTGATTGCCCGCCGTGTGCGCGAAGCCCATGTTTTCTGCGAAGTCCATCCCTGCGATGTGTCTGACGATTGGGTGCGCGCCTATGCCCAAGATGGCACGCTCAAGGGGGTGATTTTGTCGGGCAGCCATGCCAGCGTTTATGAAGACAGCACCGACCGAGCACCACAAGCGGTGTTTGAATTGGGTGTGCCGGTGTTGGGCATTTGCTATGGCATGCAAACCATGGCACAGCAACTGGGTGGTAAGGTCGAAAGCGGCCACACCCGCGAGTTTGGTTACGCTGAAGTGCGCGCCCACGGCCACACGGCTTTGCTGCAAGATATTGCCGACTTCACCACCCCCGAAGGCCACGGCATGCTCAAGGTCTGGATGAGCCACGGTGATAAGGTCACTGAATTGCCCCCCGGCTTTCAGGTGATGGCTAGCACGCCCAGCTGCCCGATTGCTGGGATGGCCGATGAAGCCCGCAAATACTACGCGGTGCAGTTCCACCCTGAGGTGACGCACACGGTGCAAGGCCAAGCGTTGCTCAATCGCTTTGTGCTGGATATCTGCCAAGCCCGCCCCGATTGGATTATGGGGGACTACATTGAGGAAGCGGTGCAAAAGATCCGCGAGCAAGTGGGTGATGAAGAAGTGATTCTGGGGCTGTCAGGTGGTGTGGATTCGTCGGTGGCGGCTGCACTGATTCACCGCGCGATTGGCGACCAGCTCACCTGCGTTTTTGTCGATCATGGTCTGTTGCGCCTGAACGAGGGCGACATGGTGATGGAGATGTTTGCAGGCAAGCTGCACGCCAAGGTGATTCGGGTGGATGCCTCCGAGTTGTTCTTGGGCAAGCTGGCTGGGGTGTCAGAACCAGAGCAAAAGCGCAAGATCATTGGCGGCCTGTTTGTCGATGTCTTTAAGGCTGAAGCCGCTAAGCTCAAGGCCGGTGATGGCGGTCACAAGGGGGCAACCTTCTTGGCCCAAGGCACTATTTACCCTGATGTGATTGAATCGGGCGGAGCCAAGAGCAAAAAGGCGGTCACCATCAAGAGCCACCACAATGTTGGCGGTCTGCCTGAGCAATTGGGCCTGAAACTGCTAGAACCGCTGCGCGAGCTGTTCAAGGACGAAGTGCGCGAATTGGGCGTGGCGCTGGGCCTGCCGCGCAATATGGTGTACCGCCATCCCTTCCCTGGCCCCGGTTTGGGGGTGCGTATTTTGGGTGAGGTGAAAAAGGAGTACGCTGACCTGTTGCGCCGTGCCGATGCCATCTTTATTGAAGAGCTGGGCAACTTTGTGGATGAAGCCACGGGCAAGAGTTGGTATGACCTGACCAGCCAAGCCTTTACGGTGTTCTTGCCCGTGAAAAGCGTCGGCGTGATGGGCGATGGCCGTACCTACGACTATGTGGTGGCGCTGCGGGCCGTACAAACCTCTGATTTCATGACTGCCGACTGGGCTGAATTGCCCTATGCATTGCTGAAAAAGGTTTCTGGCCGGATTATCAACGAGGTGCGTGGTATCAATCGTGTCACCTACGATGTGTCTAGCAAACCACCAGCTACTATTGAGTGGGAATAATCCGGCAACCGGAAACTACCGGAACTGACAGGAACTAAATGGCCTTCTAGCCCGCATCACTGCGGGCTTTTTTGCTCCTGAATATGGAAACAACTGGAAATAACTGGAACTGCCAAGAACTGTTTTTTTCATGGCATTTTTCATGGTACTAAAGCTATCAGATACCATCGAGGTGGCACGATACCAACACCATCACAAACTTTGAGTGATGGTACTGTATCGGTTTAACTTGTTGATATTTAAAGCAATACCACGTCTTTGATGGTCTATTTCTAGATGCTGGTATTGCAGCCGAATTCAGGAGGATTCGATGCTGACCGATACCAAACTGCGCACCCTCAAGCCGACAGGAAAACTCTACAAAATGCCTGATCGTGATGGCCTGTATGTTGCCGTCACGCCTACAGGAACGGTGTCGTTCCGGTTCAACTACCGCATCAATGGGCGTCAGGAGACCCTTACCTTGGGGTGCTACGGTGCCGGTGGTTTGACGCTGGGAGAGGCCCGCGACAAACTCAATGAGGCCAAGAAGATGATTGCGGCCGGGAAGTCTCCGGCCAGAGAGAAATCAAGGGTAAGAGCCCGTACCAACGCTGGTGAGACGTTTGGCGCTTGGGCACAGAAGTGGCTGGATCTGCACCAGATGGCAGACAGCACCAGGGACATGCGGCGCTCTGTCTACGAGCGAGATGTGAAGCCGAAGTTTGAGAATGTGAAGTTGGCCGAGATCACCCACGAGGATGTGCGGATGCTGGCCAACGCCATCGTGGCACGGGGGGCACCGGCCACGGCAGTCCATGCGCGTGAGATTGTGATGTTGGTGTACAAATTTGCCATCGCCAAAGGCCAGCCGGTGAGCAACCCGGCTGATTTGGTGGCACCTACCAGCATTGCCCGATTTGAACCCCGAGATCGGGTACTGGAGCCAGCAGAAATCAAGCTGTTCTATCGCTATCTGGAGCGTATTGGCACGTCGCCCAGCATCAGGGCAGCTGCTCGGCTGTTGCTGCTGACGATGGTGCGCAAAAGTGAGCTGACCAACGCTGAATGGAGCGAGGTCAATTTCACCGATGCGGTGTGGACGATTCCAGCAGAGCGCATGAAGCGCAGGAAACCCCATCTGGTGTTTCTGTCGCGCCAAGCACTGGACATCATGGTCGCATTGAAGACCATGGCCGGTGGCTCTCGGTTTGTGCTGCCTTCGCGCTACGATATCGACAGCCCGATGAGCAGCGCCACGCTGAACCAGGTAATGACCTTGGTCTACCGACTGGCCCAGAAAGAAGGGCAAAAGCTGGGCAAGTTTGGCCCCCACGATCTGCGCCGCACTGCCAGCACCCTTTTGCACGAGTCGGGCTACAACACCGACTGGATAGAAAAGTGTCTGGCCCATGAGCAAAAAGGGGTGCGGGCGGTCTATAACAAGGCCGAATACCGGGAGCAGCGGACGGCTATGTTGCAGGACTGGGCCGACATGATTGACCGCTGGGTGGCAGGTCAGGACTGATGGGTGCATGGCGGGGTCAAAGAGCCAATTTGGCGGGATTTCAGCCATGCTTCTACCTCCGCCTCTACCCAAGCCACGCAGCGTGCGCTAAGCACCCGGCGCTTGGGGAATTGCCCCTTCTTTTCGAGGTTCAGGATGTGCCGGTCGGTGTAAGGCACACGCTCTAGCAGCGTCTTGCGCCGAATGTAACGGATAGGCTCGGTGGTGGTCATAGTGGTGCTCCAAAAGAAAAAGCCCCGACTGGCGGGGCGTGGTGGGGGAGGGTGAAAAAAAGCCCGCACTGGGCGGTGCTACTGCATGGGGGGTGTAGTAGAGTGTGCGTTATCCTCTTTGATAACAAAACAGAGGGTGCATCGGTGACTAGTGAAGTTCTGATTCTTAATAAGCGTGCGGTCGTGCTAGGGGCTGATAGTGCTGTCACTACGTCTGGCGGCGATCATCCAAGGTACTCTAAGTCAGCGAACAAGATTTTCGAGCTCTCGCGGGGCGGCAATGTTGCCGCAACAATTTTCGGCTCTGCAACAATAGACTTGCTCCCTTGGGAGATTGCTCTAAAACTCTTCAGAACGCAGCTTGGGAACACATCCTTTAGCCGTCTCGATGAGTACAGCACTGCACTCCTTAAGTTCTTGAGTGGAAACAATAAGTTGTTTCCGGCGGAGCTTCGAACCTCCTGGATCGAAAGCCAGTTTGACGAAGCAGTGAAAGTAGCCTTGAATGAGATGAGTCGCCGAATTTTCGACACAGACGTTCCGTTACAGGAGAGACGGAATTGTTGGGCGAAAGAGGTGGAGCGCCTGAAAGCACTTATCAAGGACAGAGGGGTTTGCCAGGCACTGACACAAAAACCTCTTGACGAAATATTAGATCGCTACGCGCTTACTCCTTGGGTCTCACGTGTCACAGAGCAACTTTTTCAGGCTGGGCTAGATGCTGTAAATGCACATGAACTTGCGGCTCTCGGGCACGAAATTCGCTACTGTTATCCAGAACTAGTACTCGGAAGCACTGGACTTGTGATCGCTGGTTTTGGTGAAGATCAAATCTTCCCTGCGTATGAACATTTCGCTGTCTACGGTCACATAGGTGAGGAGCTTGCCTACAAGAAAGTAACTTCATTTGAGGTTACGCACACTAGCACCGCAATGATCCAGCCGCTAGCTCAGGCATCTATGATCAATATGTTCACAGAAGGTTTCAGTGCTTCATTGGAGAAGATAATCCAAGAGCAGGGAAATACTGCTTTTCTTGCCATTTTTGAGGAGCTGAAAAAAAATGGCGTGGATATTCCGAAAGAACTCGTTCAGTCGATTACTCAGAGGTGCCAAACAGACTTCATGGGAGCATGGAAGAGTAAAAATTGGCAGCAGAACTTTCATCCTCTTCTTGGAGTATTGCAATCTTTGAGCGTTCAGGAGATGGCGCACCTTGCGGAGTCTCTTCTAAGTTTGGAATCGCTCAAAGAGCGTGTAACCTCGTCATCCGAGTCGGTTGGGGGGCCTATCGATGTCGCTGCGATTACCAAGTCCGAAGGGCTTGTGTGGATACGGCGCAAACATTATTTTGATGCGAATCTGAACATGAGATACGCAGCTCGCCTTGAGCATTCATTCGAATGAACAGGAGTGCGGACATGAATAAACTGGAACAGTTTCTTTCCTCTGGGCAGCAGCGCCCAGGATCGCCTCTTCAGGAATTGATGGAGCAGGAAGTGCCGCGCATAACAAGCTACCAAGCATTTGCTGCAGAGGAGGCTGCTGCAAAAGAGCGTGCAGATCAAAGCCCGCTCGTGTTGTGGGCAAAGAAGAATTTTGGGAAGGATGCAGACCATCAGAAAAGTCGGCTTTTGAGTCAGCACTGACAGTCTGTCCTTTCGCTTGCCACTCACAAAGCCCGCCCTGTGCGGGCTTTGGTTTTGGTCTTTAAGGGCTACGCTGCAATACGCTGCTCAACCACGGCTTGCACTGCTGCAACCTCCAGCAAGGCATTGCCGATTTCTCGCGCCCGATCCACTGTCAACCTGACGTGGGCGGCACAGCCGTTGAACATCAGGCCGAACTGGATTTCGTCCAGCAGGTTGGATACAAAGGCATTGCCCGGCTCGCCATCTTCGGCCCGCAACTCGATGTATTTGTACCGGGCATCGAAGTTGACTAGGGTGGAGCGCCGGGGCGAACGTTCCATCAACGATGGCCGTGGCATGGCCGCTGGCTTGGGGGCCGGTGCCGGGGGCAGCTTGCCCCGCAGGTAAGCGCACACTTCGTCGTACTTGGTGGCGGGCAGTTCGTGGTAACTGTTGACCCGGAATTTATGGTGCAGCCGGTTCCACGTTTCGCCGAAACCTTGCACACCGGCATCCACTACCTGATGCACCAGCTCTTTAATGCCTTGGGCTTGGGCGGGGCTGATGCGGGTGTAATCGATGGCCGGATCGTGGGGATGCGGTGCAGTGGCATCCAGAAACACCCGGATGACCTTGAGGTGAAAGGCTGCGCTGATCCATGTGGCATATGCAATAACCAGTTCGCGGCAGGCGTAGGTGCCAATCTTTGGCTTGGCAGTAATAGCCGGAATTCCGGCTATTTGAATTTCATCAATCAGCGCCTTTGTTTGCTCGTTGTTGATGAAGTAGCTCGGTCGATGCTTGTCTTCTCCGCCTGCTGCTTTGTGTAGGTCGTTGAGTGAGAACAGGCCGTTGAGTTGACGAACGACGATTTCGCCAATGGCGAAGGTTTGAATGGTTTGCGACATGGCGCGGCTCCTTGTTGAGACTTTGAAGCCTCGCTGGAGCGTTCTTACGCGCCGCCAACGAGGTGGCCGGGAGGTTAAGAACCAGTAACAAGCCTGGCGGACTTCTTCCCCTTGCGGGTCTTGTATCCGTCGCCCTCCCGGCCGCAAATCAACCGCCTGCAAAGTGCAGGCGCGGAATGTCCGGGCGCAAAAAAACCGCTGACTATCGGGTGCGGTTCATCCGCTTGTTACTGGAGTTCTTACGCTCCACCTCTTTCGAGGCACAAGCATCATACCTTGGCAACTGCTGGCCTGTCTAGATGGTGGCGTCATGGTAGAAAGTTGGTTTCCACAAAAAAGTAGCGGGGGAAGCGATGGTCAAATTGACACCAATTCTTGAGGTCGTCCGGGACATCCTGAAAAACGCAGGCATGAAGGGGATGCACGTTGACGAGATCGCGGCAGCGGCCGTGTCTGTCAACAAGAACATGGGCCTGTCTGCCGAAGATTTTTCTAGGCGCATCCAATCTGCCCTTGCCAGTAACTTGAAGCTGAAAACGCAAAAGCCTTCCTTTGCGAAGGTAGAGGGTGCAAAGAAAGGGCAGTTCAAGCGGGGCTGGTACCGGGTCAAGATTGACAGGTCGGTGTCAACAACGCCCGTCATCGTGCCGCCTGAAGCTGATAGGTCTTTTCTTGGGAAGGCTGGCGAACTCGCAGTGATGAGTGAGCTTCTGTTTTGGGAGTACAACGCATCGTCAATGCTAGTTGATTCCGGCATTGATATTGTTGCCAGCAAGGGCGGGAAATATTTCCACGTTCAGGTCAAGACGGCATCGGAGCGTGATGGGCGGTTTATTTTTACCATCAAGAATGCATCATTCCAGTCGAACCATGATTCGACGATGTTTTATGTATTTGTTTTGCGACGTAAGACAAATAATGAATTCGTTATCATTCCAAGTGCATATCTCAAAGCATTGATTGCTGGTGGGAAAATAAACCAAGGGCCAACTATCTCGATATTTATCACGATAGACCAAAAGAGTAAAAAGTATCTACTCAATGGTGATGTGGATGTTGGGATCTATGTTGGTAATTTTGGTGGGATTATTGTTTGAGTAATTTTGTTCGGAAGGGTCTTGAAGTGGATTCGTTTTCAAAGCTGATATCTTCGATTTCTGGGCTTGCGTGGCCATTAATCATTGCTGTATTGGTGTATAAGCTTTATGAGCCAATAAAAGGGCTGATTGATTCGGCGCAAGGAAGGAAATTTACGATTAAGGTTGGAGGTAATGAACTTACCATGGAAGAGGCATCTGAGCAGCAGAGAGTAATTATTGCTGATCTTGCTAAGAAAATTGCTGTATTAGAAAAGAAAATTTCACAGAGTGATGCATCTATCATGGATGATTTAGGAGTCAATACGAAAAAAGGAAAGAAACGCATTCTATGGGTTGATGATATTCCGAGAAATAATAGCACTTTGATGGAGAATTTGAAAGATCAAGTGAAAAGTGTAGATGTAGCCATTAGTACAGATCAAGGCATTAAGCTTTTTTTGGAAAATAAATATGATTTGATAATTTCGGATATGGGGCGGCCAGAAGGAGATCATGCTGGGATTGATCTTACGAAGAGAGTGAGGGAGTTGAATTCAGAAATACCAATATTTATTTATTGTGGCTCTTGGGCTGCTAGAAATCTACGTGAAGAATCATTGAATGCAGGGGTTAATGAGATAACTGCATCCGGCTCAACATTGGTTGGCCTTGTTTCATCTTTATAAAAATTAAAAATTAAAAATTTGGAATTTATATATGACCATCGCATAAGAATGTCTACTGCGAAATAGCATTCAACTGCTACTATTCAAATAGTACGATAACTTTTCCTCCACCGCTTAATCACCCCCTCCGCCAACAGTTCTGCCTGCAACTCCCGCGCTGTCCCCGTGCTGCCCCCCACCAACTCTTGAATAGCCCGCACACTTGGGTTCATACCCCCCAGCACGGCGGCCCGCACCTTGGCATATCGCTGGTCGGTCGCGGTGGGCGTGCTGGGGATTTCGGTGGCCGGTACCGCAACTGGCTTAAGCACCGGACTGTGCTGCTGTGCTTCTGGCGGCACGGTTTGGGCTGGCACAGTGGGCACAGGCATGGCCCAAACCACGCTGGACGGGGTAATGGCTGTGCCTGTCATCATCAGCCACTTGCCCCAGTCTGGCACGGTGCCTACAGAGGGAAGCACGGTGTTTTGTGCTTGTGCTGGCACAGTTGGCACGGTAGCAAGCACAGGCAAAGCACAGTTGGCACGCAGGAGCACACCCGCTGTGCTCATCAGCACCAAGCCCGTGATGCTCATGAGCACAGCACGGGCAGTGTTGTAAGCAATGGTGCCGCTGTGTCCCAGTGCCTGTGCCAAAGTGTGCTGCTGCTGTGCCAGCAACCGTGCCAACTCTACCGCTTGGGCATCGGCTTGTGCTTCCAGCGCTTGAGCTGCTTGCAGAAGCTGGGCACCATCTTGGCGTTGGTTGATAAAGCGACTACCCACCTGCTCTTGGGCAGTTTGGCGCATGGCAATCGCGCTTTGCTGGGCTTTGGCAATGCTGGTGTATAGATAATCAATGCGGGCCTGTGTACCGGCCCGACTGGCCTCACTTGATTGCATCAGCACTTGCTGGGTTGTAAATACGGTGACGGTTTCAAACGCCATCAATAACAATCCCATTCCCAGCAGCAGCCAGCGTAAAGACCGCATAACCCTGCTGGGTAGGAGGGCGGCAATAAAAAATGCTGCCACCTCTGCCAGAATCATCAGCAATCCTGCAATCGCCAGTGCATCACGAGCAGTTTCATTAGGCTCCATCCGCTGCAAACCCAGAACAAAGAAATGCCCGGTGACTGCGCTGAAGGATAGGCCAATGCAGGCAGAAACAGCGGCCAAGGCTTTGTAAATCTTTGGGGATAGATGCGGGGGCATTTTATGGAGGTGGGAATTTAAAAAAGCCCGTACTGGGCGGGCTGGTGTGATGTGTTTCGATCAAAAGTAGATTCACCTAAAACAACGGGCCGCCGTCAGGTGGAAACGATGAGCGGTGATATGCCCATTGGCGAATTTCTTTGATCTTTTTACGGATTGCTTTGCGCCGCTGACGCGAGTTGCCCGAAAACCCTGCAAGGGTGTCCTCTATATGCTCACGGGTGTTGCAGTATGGGCATGCCATTTCTGGGCCGCCGGTCAGCATTTGTTGCTCATCACAAGCATCCAAATCCCACATATACCCATCAAGGCATCGGCCATCTGGGTAGTAGGCCCCAAACGTAGGTGCCTCGTAGTTGCAACCGAGTTTTTTGGTCATGCTGCGCTACCCTCCCAAGGCAAGGCATAAATGCCATCGATACCCTGCTCAAGCGGCAGGGCCTGCACTGTGGGTACCGGCTTAATCGGCACCGGGTCTGCATCGAAAAGGTCAAGCGGCCCCGTGATTTCAACCCGGCCTTCATCGTGTAGCAGGCCAGACAGGAAGGCGACGCTTTCGGTGGTGACTCCGAGCCATCGAAGTCGCGGCCACCAATGTGCACACAGGCACCGCTCACATAGTTGGCGTATTGCACCGGCGAAAGAAAGTCGTTGCGGACAATCAGTGCTTCGGTGTCGCCGCGCCACAGGAACGCCTCTAGGGCTTCATCAAAGTAGGCGCACAAGTTGCGGTCAAGACCCTTGAAGACCAGCTTTAGGTCGAGGGCCAGAACCTCGTTCCCCTCTTCGCCTTCTTTGCGCACGTTGATGTGCTTGATGCTGGCCGGGTGGTTGATCTTGAAAGCTGGGCGTTGTGTTGTTGCCATGTCAGTTCTCCCTATCAATGCCCGCAGGCCAGCAGACCATCAGCGTCTTGCTTGGAGCCGCAACCGAGGCAGGTCTTTTGGAGCGTGAGAGCATCGCCAGTGAGCCAGAAGGCCTTGCCCTTGCCTTTGCCGGTGTCGTGGGGCACCCGGACGATGTAGGTGGACTGGCTCGATGGAGGAAGGGCAGGCACTTCCCCATGGTAGGCGTCAGGCAAATCACCATAAGGTGGGATGATGGCCTCGACCTGGCCGATTTTTTGAACCTTGGCACCGTGGGTGCGCAGCGCGACAGAGACGGAATCTCCAATGGAGAAATTGGTGGTGGGCATGGTGGCTCCTTGAAATTTGGGTGAAAAAAAGCCCGCGTGGTGCGGGCTGGTGGGTTCTCAATGCTTTGCTGCGAGAGTATCGGGTGCGTACAGCTTGAGCCATCCCTCTCCGGCAATGCCCCAGAAGGGTGCTGCTGTGATGGACAGCTCGCGTAACTGATCGAATTCATTTTGTTTGAACAACTCAGCGAGGCGGCGCGATACATCGCGATAGCGAATGCGCTCTTGATACGATGGCAGTACGAGATTGAATCGCGCAAGCACCACTTCTGCTGAAACTGCTGAAAACATATCGGATTGGGCCATCGAGGCTCCTTGGGACGTAAAAAAGCCCACGCTAGGTGGGCTGGTTGGTGGTTTTGGGGGTTGTCTAATATCGAAGACCAGAGGCTTGTTTTCGGATAGTTTCGTGAGCGCCATCAAGCAGCTTGCGCAACCTTGCGCATTCGGCTTCTAGCTGCCGCTTCTTCTCAACGACCGCAGCAAAGGCATCTTGTGCGCCTTCTTCTATAAGTTCCAGTTCGCGGATGCGTTCGCGCAGCTTTGCCGATTCGGCAGCACTGGTTTTTTGCATATCGGGGCCAGAACTCATCAGTGCCCATACCCCCTTCCATGCTTCCCATGCGCATATTGCTGGCCTAAAAACTGGCTCTCCACCGTGAATGCCAGAAATGTCTAGGCTAGTTCCATCTGCCCACAGCATGAATTGAAACTTGCATTCATCACCATTCGAGCCCCTGCGCAAAACAGCGACACGATCTTCCGTGATTGGTTTTTTCCAGAACTTCAGTTTTTTATCGCTCATAGTTTTCTCTCCTGCGTATCACGCCATTGCATACGCCAGCGCCCGCAGCGCATCAGCAGGCCACGGGCGCGGCCTAGGTGATTGGTGCAGCCAGCGGCCTAGGCCGTGGAATTGGGGCCAGTCGAGTGGCGCAGATTCCGGCATAAACACGGAACTCTGCTCCAATCAGTCGCTACCGAACTCGCGCAAGAACTCGTCTTGCGTTTGGGGCGCTTGCATGGCTTGTGCCGTTTCCATTCCATGTGTGGGCATCGGCGCCATCATTTCTGGTGCAGGCGGGGCGCTGGATGCCAGCATTTCTTGCACTTCCCCAGTTTCAGGGTCAACCACGGTCGGTGCATCGTCAGGCAGGATGCTGAACTCCCCGTCAATAGTGTCGAGGTGCTGATCCTTTCCAGCCTCGGCCATTCCATCCAGTGCAGCCGCCGTTTGAAACTCTATGGACAGCGGCAGATACTTGGCCAAGCGGCGGATAACCGTTTTGCGGCCCATTTCCACAAAATGCTCTTTCCAGACGCTGCTCGGGCGTTTGTTTTTGGCTTCTGCCGCAGCTCGGATTTGCTCCACTTGCAAGCGGCTCATGAACTCAAAGCAGTGCCCCCCATCCTTGAGCTTGGCGACTGCATAGAAACCAATGACTTGGCCGCGCTCACCCAAGCAAGGCTTGTGCTCCAGCTTCTCATCCAAGCCATAGACCAAATCAAAGTGGTCGTTTTCACAAACCTCATGTGCTGCAATGCTGATGATCTGGCCGCTGCGCCGGGCCAAGTCGATCAAGCCTTTGTAACCGATGATGACTTGAACGCTGTTCACCCATCGCTCTTGACCACCGGCATCTTTGCGTTTGGTATTGAAGGGCAGCAGGTAGGCATGGCCCAACACGGTATTAGGTTCCAGTCCCATTTGGGCACACTGCCCAATGGCCCCCACCAAACTGGCGACATCGCACTTAGCTAGGGCTGGGGTGGTGGTAGCGGCAATTTGAGCTACCTTGAGCAGACGCTCGGCATGGAGATGCTTGGGCAGCATCTTCTCGATTTCTGCCCGTTTGCTTGTCAGCAGATAGGCAATTTGCTGTTTGGGTGGCAGTTCTTTGTAGCTGACAGCAGCAGAGGTAGTTTTGGCAACGGCAGATTTGAGTGCGGTAGTCATGATGGGTTTTTCCTGTGAAATCGTTATTGCTTGGCAAAGAGGAATCGGCGGCTGCCGGGTTGGGTATGGGTGTGGGCAGCAATGAGTTCTTTGCTGGCTCCGCAGGCGATAGCCACGGCCTGCCAGTCGGTTTTTCGGCTGTCTTTGGGGCATTTCCAACTGACCAGCTTGTGCCCGTGTAGGGTGATGCTTGAGGCTTCGCCTAGGGATGTCTTGAGGGTGTCCAGACATTGCTCTAGGGTCTGTTCTGCGGCCTCAATCTGCGCCCGCAATACCACGGCATCGCTGTAGGCGGCCAGCATTTCAGTGTTGGCCTCAATGGCTTGGCCGTTGTCCAGTGGGAACAGCTTGGCGGCATCTGCGCCATTGCTGATGGCTGGTGGAACCCCCTTGAGCACATGGTCAAACCAGAAGACGCGGCATTGCTCCACCATGCTGGCGATGGTTTCTTCATCGCGCTCGATGCGCTTGATGACGAATTTCTGGCCACCAATCAGGCAGGCAAAATCACACCACGGTTGCCCAGTCACGGCCAAATACCACATGCCTTGGGCGGCATAGTGGACGGGGATAGCTTCATCATCACCATCACGGCCCCAGTCACTGGCCTTGTATGCGCTGGCTGTTTTGCATTCGAGGATGCCTTCCACCCCCAACAAGTGACCGCCGCTATCCAACCGTGCCCGGCTGCTAGGGGTGACGATGGCACGGTCGATATTGGCCAGTGCCCAGGGGTGGTGGGGGTGGCGCAACAACTGGCGCACGCGCTGCACTTTGCAGCCGCTGCGCTTGGCGTATTCTTGGGCCACTACGTCTTCCAGTACCGTGCCCCAATAGGCGGGCTCACTCATCTCGTTGGGTTGGGGTGGTGCCGTCTTGTCCAGGTACACATCCAGTGGCGTTTTCCAAGGGGAAAATCCTAAGATGGCCGCCACATCGCTGCCGCCGATACCTTGGCGGCGGGCATCCAAGAAGGCCTGTCGTTCAGCTTTGCTCATCGGAGTATTCATGGTCTTACTCCTGAAAATTGGTGATTGGTATCGAGAATGGGCAGCGGCCCCGGTGGCCGCCGTGTTGGATAGACGCCCACATGCCAGCACCCACACTTGTTGCAGTGGTAGGCGGACATGGGGATGTGGTAGTTGCGCCGGTCTTTCTTTGCGACTTGCTGGGCCAAGCCAAAGTCCATGCAGACCTTGGCTGTGCGGCAGGTAGCTTCTTCTAGCTGACCAGCCATGCCGCAAAGCCCACAATCGATGTGATCAGTGGCCCCAGCCACAGCCCCAAGGTCAGTGCCTTTTCCACCCTGTCGGGGTGAAAACACGCTTCTGGGTGTGGGCAGATGCCGCGCCCTTGGTTACAGCGGTTAAGGCACATTGGCGACCAGCCTTTCTTGGAACGGGCCGTCGATAGAAGGCCCGGCGCACAAAAAAGCCGCTACGAGAGCGGCTGTGATGATCCAGACGGTGATGCGGCTCATTGCCGCACGCACAGCACAATGATGCTGCGCGCCTCTGGGTAATCCAAGGCAGCTTGGTTATAGACGGCCTTGGTACTGGGGCCGATGGCGTCAAACTGATGGCGTCCAATCTTGACGATGTAGCGGCTCATTGCTCCACCCCCGCGCATTCCAGCACCGAGTCCAGCATTTCCACCAGCACTTCGGGGGTGACTTGCTTGGCCATCTCATCGAGCATTCGCAGCACTTGGTCTTTGGACATCTCCAGTGTCATGCTGATGACCCCAACTTGATAGCAGGGCACCATTTGGGCTGAGATGGCTTTAATGGGCAGTTTCATGTCACACCCCCGCCAAATCTTGAGCATGGTGGTCGATCCAGTGCTGGGCCAACGCTTCGCGCAAGTGGGCCACCAGTGGGCATTGGCTTTGCGCAATGACGGCCATCAGTGCATCGTGGGGCTTGCTGTAGGTGAGCGAGTCGTCGATGGCTTCGATGATGGGCACGGGCAAGATGCCGCTGCCGGTGCTGCGCAGTTGCGGTGCGGTCAGGCGCATCAGTGGCGCAGTCATCACCAGCTCAGTGAACAGGTAGCGAATGTCGGCTGCCACCTGTTGGTATTCATGGGCAGTGGCCTCTTGCGCCGCTTCCATTGCATCTTCATGCCGGGCGGCATCGAGTTCAGGGTTTGCTGTGTAGAACATGGACTTCTCCTTGGGGATGGGCGAAAAAAAGCCCGCTAGTGCGGGCTGGGGAGTTGAAACATCTGGAACATTTCTGATGGTCATTCCAGTCGTAAATGTTCCAAACGTAAAAATCTCTCTGTGTAGTGGGGTGTTTAAGTTGGAACGTTTTTCAGGAAAGTTGGCTACGGTTGTTCCAGTGCGGTTGTTCCAGTCTCGTGCATAGCCTGTCAAACTCAATGATTGCGTGGCGGCCAGTGATAAGGCCAGACGGCGACGGCGTCAGTTCTTCACGCAGCGCCCGTACTTCTTCAGTGAGCGCCTCTAGCCTAGCTAGAACTGCTGCGTCGTTTCCATGTCCCAAGATTTCACGCTGCATCATTTCTGCAAGCAACTTGGCTGAAGATTCTGGTGGTTTCGTGTCTGGTGCTGGCATGGTCAGGATATGAAAAAGCCCGCTGGGTGCGCGGGCTGGGGTTGATAGGTAGAGGGCGCTGGTACGCGATTGCGCGCTCACACTGCCGGTGTTGTTGCTTGTTCAGCACCCTCTGGGATACCCACACTCGGTAGGCATCGCACAAGGCCTGGCACTGGGCCGGGTAGAAAAGCTGCTTTTTTTCTGCTCTTGGCGGTGCAGAGCCGCCTCATCTGACGATTGTCATAGGTTTTCTCTGATTGATGTTCTATGGTGCTATCAGGAAGACGCTTTGCGCTCCCCACCGGGAAGTCCCAGTGGCAAAGCGCCTACCTGATGGCCCCTCTAAGCGCGGAGGGGGTGCGCGCCTGCATGCCGCAGGCTGGCTGGGTTCCTACATTTCGATCACCTCTAAATTGTCAAAAGTAGAAGGCAGTGCTGCGCGGTATGCGCGTCATTTCTGGCCTGTCGTGCGTTGAATGTTTCACTGCCCTCAAGTGGATACCCTGCGGTTTGGATGGGGCACCATTCCTCAACACAACCCCGGAGAGTTATTCGTCGCGGCCAAGACGACGATCCGTAAGGTATCCACTTGAAGGCCCGGCGCTGGGCCGGGTGCTGGCAAATCGTCAGTGAAATGCCTGTGGGCTTGTGAGGCGAGTGGCGTCTGCATTTCGGGCCAGCAACTCCGCAGATTCGTTATCAAGACTTGCGACGGTTCCTCCGGCAGCAACAAACTCGACGCAGTTGAGGCGGTGGCCGATAGCTTTGAGCCAGCGGCCAGCAAACGGCAGCCCAAATCCGCGTGGCACTTTGTAGAAGCACTTGATGTTGATGCCAGTGTTGTTTACGTTTTCCATGCCTATCTCCTGTTGTGGAAACCACAGCACCGACCCGCGATGCTCAGGTTTCCGCCCTATCTCTAAGGCGTGCGGACTCTGGTATCCGTTTGGCCGAATCAACATTCGGCACCTTGCTGGTGACATCCTCCTGCCCTCTCTGCGCAGGCCCTTCCCTACCCGTGTACCGCGCTTCGGCGGACTGGGACTGCCTAGCTTTTGGCAGCGCAACCTTTCGGCTGCTCTTTGCGTGTTGAGTTTTTAAAGGCCAAGGGCGTGCCTGTCCGATGACCCGGTGCCCACGCCGCGTTTTTTGCGGCATGGTAGAATTCTAGCGAAACGATAGAATAAAACAAGCGAAACGCTATAAATTCTCAAAACATAGGGTAAACCCCTAGTTTTTCCAATAGGTATGGGTGGTGGGTGGGAAGGAGTACTTTGTGTATCAAATAGGATACAATTGGGCCATGCGCAGTATTCAAACCACCCAAGTTTTTGATGCTTGGTTTGAGGGGTTAAAAGATAGGCAAGCCGCGATGCGGGTTCAGGTGCGCATTGACCGAGCCGAGCGCGGAAGCCTTGGTGACGTCAAACCCGTGGGTGAGGGCGTCTCTGAGATGCGCATCGACTATGGCCCCGGCTATCGGGTGTATTTCACCCAGCGCGGGATGGAGTTGGTGATTTTGCTGGCCGGTGGCGACAAATCTACTCAGGCCAAAGATATCAAGGCGGCGCTGCATCTGGCACGGCAACTGTAGGAGATCATCATGGGCATCAAGTTACGCAAATGGGATAGTGCTGAGCACCTCAAGACCGAAGAGGACATGGCGCTGTATCTACAGGTTTGCATAGAAGAAGCAGGGGACGATGCGGCTTTTATCGCCAGCGCGTTAGGCACCATAGCGCGTGCGCGTGGCATGTCTCAATTAGCACGGGACACAGGGCTGGGGCGCGAGAGCCTTTACAAAGCATTGTCTGGCGAGGGCAATCCTAGTTTTGCCACCATTTTGAAGGTAACGCACGCGCTGGGACTGCGCCTGAGTGTGGGGCCAATAGCCCATAGCTGAAGCAGGTAGAAAAAAGTTCTTAAAAATCGCCGCGTCGTTTTCAACATCAAGGGCAACGACTATCGCTTGGTGGTGGCCGCAGCAAAATTGAAAGAATTCCATGACTGATAAGAAAAAGACTACTCATCCCACCATTGAGGGTATCGACTTGTTTTGTGGTGCTGGTGGCTTGAGCTATGGCCTTGCTACTCAAGGAGTGCATGTCGTGGCGGGGATAGATGTTGATCCTGCGTGTCAGTTTCCCTACGAAGCTAACCACAAAGGAGCAAAGTTTTTCCTGCGTGACGTCAGCACGATCAAGGGTGATGAGCTCCATGCGCTATGGTCTCCTGGTGCTGTCCGTCTCCTCGCAGGATGCGCACCTTGTCAGCCTTTTTCTAGCTACGCCAATACCGCTACAGTGGATAAGGCCAAGTGGCGGCTGCTTTGCGAGTTTGCCCGGCTGGTCAGTGAGTGCCAGCCGGACTTGGTGACAATGGAAAATGTACCCCGCTTGCAAGAAGCGGAGCCATTCCAAGACTTTTTAGAGGCGCTACAACGTGGCAATTACCACGTTGACTATGCGGTAGTGAGTGCTGCCAACTATGGTGCACCTCAACAACGTAAGCGTTTGGTGTTAGTAGCCTCAAGGCTTGGCCCTGTAGCGGTGCCAAAACCCACCCATGAGGGGCCTGAGAAATGGGTGACAGTGCGACAGGCAATAGGGCACCTTGAGAAGCTCACTGACGGGCAAGCCAGCAGAAAAGACCCCTTGCATGTGGCTTCTACGCTCTCGGAGCTGAACCGTGCCCGCATTCGTGCCAGCAAGCCGGGGGGCACTTGGCGTGACTGGCCCCAGCATCTGGTGGCTGCGTGTCACCAACGGGAAAGCGGCAAGCATTCGGCAGGAGTGTATGGTCGCATGGAGTGGGACAAACCAGCACCCACCATGACGACACTGTGCAATGGCTATGGCAATGGGCGCTTTGGTCATCCAGAGCAAAATCGGGCTATCACGTTGCGTGAGGCGGCTATCTTCCAATCGTTTCCAGAAGACTACCAATTTGTGCCAGAGGGTGGCGAGGTAACTATTAAGTCTGTTGCGCGGCTCATTGGTAACGCTGTTCCTCCAAAATTGGGCGAAGCCGTGGCCCGCTCACTCTATGTTTCGTTACCTATTGATGGCAGAGCACCTGTTATCTGAGCTGATCCTATTGTAGAAGGGATGGCCAAGTAACATTTACTAGATAGGTAGCTATCAACTTCAAGGGCTATATTTTTAAGAGTAACGAAAACAGCCTCTGCATTTATTTTAAGCTCTTCCAGTGAGAGCATCCGCCCTAGATCAACAAAGCTCTTTTCGCCATGAGCGAGATCATTGCGATCATTTTTTATTTTCTGGAGTGCCCAGTGGGTTAAATGAGGGGGTGGCTTGTCATTTGGTGTTGCTGCAATTACACCGAATTTCTTGAGTTGTTTGTAGAAAACCACACCATCGACACTTCCGGAAATACCGTCACTGCGTTTTTCCTTTGCAGTGGTTTTTCCTTGCCAGTCGTTCATCCAGTGCTTGAATAACTCCTGATGCAGAGGAGAGTTGGCAGAAAAAGATTGTGTGTTTGCATTTTTTTGAAATGTTTTTAAAACAAGACGAAGCAACTCACTATTGAGGTTATCTGCACTATCACAGTTGCTGTTGATAGCGTCGTGCATTTCATCTAATAATTGGATGAGTGTAGCCTCCATTGCGCTGTATAGCAACAGAAGCAGATTGGCCTTAAGTGTATGGGTTATATTAATAGAGAGCGATAGCGAAGTCGCTCCGCCATTGGCAGAGATGATAGAATTCCGCTCTAAAGCCACCTCAAGAAACTTCAAATAGTCATCGACTTCTGCTTTGCGATCTTGCAGGAGGGCATCAGTAATTGGTACACAATTCATGAGAAAAGACTTGTTTGAAGCAAGATATCTTCTTCATCGGGTGGGGCATCATGATTGGCGCTTGATTCTACGATTGCCGTATCTTGATCTTCTTGAAGAGATCGATTTAGTAAATTATCACGCACATAGTGAATGCGATTAATGAGTTTTGGTCGAGAATTGCTAGCATCTGACCGGGTATGCCTGATGAATTCATGACTATCAAGCCAACTATCTACGGTTGTTGGTTGTAGGGTTGGGTTTTCACGGAGAGCCAATGAGACACCAACAGAAATCGCTTCAAAGCGAATTCTGGGAACAGTAGTGTAATCTTTTCGCTTGAAGCCGTTGGGGAATTTGTTTTCCACAAATGAAAGCATATTGTCAAACTCGGCCCTCATGCTATTTTTCTCATTATCAGAAAAATTCTTGTTTTTCTCCCTAAGATATTCAGTTAGAAAACCATCAACACTCTTTTCAAAGTTTTTATAGTTGTTAAGATATGAAAAGTAGCGCAGAACTATTTCTTCATATTCTTTTCTTTTGATATTACGATCATTAAGAGGCACAAGATTCTTAAATCTTTGGTCTGATGCCAATTCAGTAATGAACTGCATAAATGGCCCATCAATCACACCACGGCGTATCTCCATATTACTGAGCTTTGTACCGCCAGAATTTAGGCGATCAAACATTTCTCGGCGTGCATCTTCATCGGCCTGCTCAGTTAGTTCAATTACTCGAATGGTTGATCGCTTAAACCGAAGTTGCCGTGGCTTGCTTAGATCATAGAATCTTAAGCCAATGGCACTGGTGAGTTTTGTAAGGCCTTCTAATTCAAGTCGCCCAGATAAAAAATTATCAAGTGTTCTTATTCGCTGGGAGCCATCAATAATTTCAAGGCATCCTTTTCTAGGGCCATTAGGTACATCGCCAGCGAAAATAAATGGAACTGGCAATTTTATTAGTATGGACTCAATAAACCTAGACTGCTGTTTTGCAGACCAAATCATTTCTCTTTGGTAATCCGGTATAAATATTTCAGATTCGTCAGTTTCGCGGCCATTGATGAATTTTTCCACCAACACTTCAATTGGCCATTCTCTGATTTCGTAATCAGTAATTTTTTGCAGTTCATCAATATGGTTATCAACCAATGATGCTTTATCTGGATTGGCGATAGATGTATTTTTTTCGGTCGGCATTAGTTTCCCCAATTAATTTTTTAAATTCAGAGCGCACTAAATTCGTTCACTTTGCTTATGCACAATCTCACCAATAATGATGCTGTGCTCATCGCAAACTTTGCGTGGGTAGCGGCGCTGGTCGGGGTTGTCTGAGCACAGCCACCATTGGCCGCCGTCACGCGCCAGCCGTTTAATGACCATCTCGCCTTCGTAATTGACGGCAAACACTACGCCATCTTTGGGCGTTACGCTGTCAGTATTGACGACTACTGTGTCGCCATCAAACAGGCCCGGCTCCATGCTGTGGTTGGCTACCTTGATAGCAAACAGCTTGTCGGGGCGGAGGCCACGGCCTTCATACCACTGGCGCTGAAACACGATGGGGGCACCATCTTCTTCACGGTACTCCACGCCGAAGCCTGTGGCACCTGCGGAGAGCTTGAACTGAACCCGGCGCACGGCTGGGTAGTCTGGGTTGTTCTCCAGCGCAATCGACGTTGGCGCCAGTCCAAGCCCTGCGGTCAGCGGGGCTGTTTCTCCTTTGCCACTGGCCAGCCAGTTGGGGTAATGCGCTTCAATTTTGCGCCGCAGGGTTGGCCCTACGCCTTTGGGATTGCCTGATGGCAGTTTTACTCCGCTGACGATCTGGTAGATGGTTTGATCGTTAACACCAATTTCAAGAGCCAGCATCTTGTGGCCGCCCACCTTCTGGCACAGGTGCTTGAGCGCATCAACAGACGGGTCTATTTTTTCCATGGCAGGGTTATAGCAATTCGCTAGACAAAAAAATCAACGAAACGCTTCCATGATTTCTAACGTAACGCTAGAATTCGGCGTATGACGCAAATTCCCATTGAAGCCCGCCGCGAGCTTGCCAAAAAAAGCGGCATTGGTGATGCCTACCTCTATCAAGTGCTGACGGGGCGCAAGCCTGCCAGTCCTGAGCTGTGCATCGTCCTCGAGCGTGAGAGCCGCCGCGTCATCACCTGCGAAGAACTGCGCCCGGATGTGGATTGGGCCTACTTGCGCGGCACGGCTAAGGCCGCCACCACCGAACAGGGGGTGGGAAATGCCTGATCTTCTCCTGATGGCCGCCACCGAGTGGGCGCGCAGCAATTCCACCACAGAGCGTGACCCTGTGGCTTTTGGGCATAAGGTGGCGCAGGTGTATTTGGCCGCACAGGCCACCCAACACCACGGTAGGAATGAGCAGGCTACGGCTGCTGCTCTGGCTGCACTATCAGTTCCTGCCATTGATACCAACTCTGCACAGGATGGGCAAGAACTTAAGGCGATTCTTGCTTCCCTCCGGGCAGAACCTGAAGCAGATCGCGTAACGCTTCGCGATCTCGAACAGGCGGGGGTTTTCGCACGCTCAGGAGCAGTGGCGCGTCCGGATCGCCCTGCAAGATCGGTGTCAAGTGTTGAGCCAGCCATTTCAACTCCTCGGTCATCGTGGCTGACTCGACTTTTGGCAGGCCCTCCAACAGTTTTGCAATGGATTCGGCGGTGGTGGAGTCGATTGCCCGAAGGTGCAGACAAATGAGCGCAATCAGATCGGTCATAGCATCGGATCGTTGGTACAGCTGTTCTATGGCTTTCACCAATGATGCGGTGACATCTTTTTCTTTCATGGCCGGGGCTTTTGCTGGGTTGTTGAGGAACTCCCATTGTGGCAAAGCAACCCCGGCCACCATTCAGGAGCCAGCCCATGCCTGACCCCATGAACTCCACCACCATGTTGGCCCGCAGTGGCCGCACCGACCCCGGCGGGAAGATGACCTCTCGGCTGGATGTTCCGTGCTCCGATGAGCTCAATGATGCGTTCATCACCATTTCCACCCTGAGAAGTCGTCCCAAGGCGGAGTGCATCCGTGAATCCCTAGAGCAAGACGCTTGGGGGGCACTGGCTATTGCACAGCGCAGGATGGGCAACCATGTGGCCGCAGACCACAGCGAATGCCATATTGGTATGGAAGAAGCCCTGGCGGCCTTGGCCACACTGCACGGCATCTCGGTACAGGAATACAAAGATGCCGTACTGGAGCGCCACGCCTTCGGTCGTTTGGTCATGGCCGTGAGGATGACACGCGGCGCTGCCAAAGGCCACCCGACGAATAGCCGGGGGATTTTGTGAACCCCACACTCCGAACGCCAACACCGTCGTCATGGACGACAGCGCAATTGCAGCGTATGGGCACCTATCCGTCTGGGCGCAATGGAGTCAGAAACTCTATGCCGCTGGAGGTGCCCCGGTACAGCCCCACAGGCTCCAAGCCGGGCACGATCAAAGTGGGGTCGGCATCGTGGGCGGTGCTGGCTGTATTGCGCAAGACAGGCGCATGGATGACCCACGCACAGCTCCTGCTGGCTACCCAGCGCAGTACCAAGTCGGTGTGCTGGGCCTTACTTTATTTGCAAGCACTGTCCCTGATTGAGTCTGGCGCTGACAACCGCAATAGCCGGTACAAGCGCTATCGCGCCAAGAAGCTGGAGAGCACATGAGTAGCACCACCACCCTAGCCCCCCTGACCCCCGCAGACTGCGACTTGCGGGATTTTCCGTTCATGCTGCTGGATGTGAAGCGCCTACGCGACAGCGACATGGCGCTCACTGAATCTCCAGAGGCCTGCTGGGCGGCGGTGCTGCTGTGGTGCTCCGCTTGGCACCAGGTGCCCGCTGGCAGCCTACCCGACGATGACCGGGTGTTGGCCAACCTAGCGGGCTATGGCCGGGTAGTGCGTGAGTGGCGCAAGCACAAGGCAGGTGCCCTGCATGGCTGGGTGAAATGCAGCGATGGCCGCCTGTACCACAAGACGGTGGCTGAGAAGGCGAACACGGCTTGGGAGTCCAAGCTGCAACAACGCTGGAAGACCGAGTGTGCCCGCATCAAGAAGCACAACGAGCGCAACAAGACTGCTTACCCCCTGCCCCAATATGAAGAATGGCTGGCAGCAGGCCGACCAATGGGCCATCCAATCGCCAGCGACAGCCCAGAGCCAAAAACAGATGTCCCTAGCGACAACCAAGATTGTCCCGATGCTGTCCCTAGCGACATGGCATCCAAGGGAGAGAGAGAAGGAGAGGGATATTTAAATACCAATACCAACACACAGCCAGCGGCAGCTATTGATCAACCAGCGCGTGAGCCTCAACCGGGGGATGCGCCTGACGGCGGTGTGGGTGTGGTTTCTATCAGCCCCATTGCAGCTGATGATGCAGACGACGACCTAGGCAACATTCCCCCTTGCAGCACCACGCCCAAGAGCCAAATGGCCAGCGCGGTGTGTCTGGCCCTGAAGGCCGAGGGCATGGCCAGCACCAACCCATCGCACCCTGACTTGCGCGTCCTGCTCGATGCTGGTGCCACGGTGGACAGCTTTGTTCAGGCAGCCCGCGATATGCGTGAGCGCGGTAACTTGCCCAGCAACGCTTTTGCCTACGTGATCGGCACCGTGAAGGGCCAAATGCAGCGCGCCGCCGCAATGGCCAGTGCTGCCGTGGCTGGTGCCGGTGCTGGCAGCAAGTCACCCAAGACCACCACCAAATTCTCAGAGAAACGCTACGTTGGAGGGATGCTGTGATGATAAAAAACATCGGCAGTTTGCTGGACACACGCCAGCCCCCACGCACTATTTCGTGCGACACCCACGGCCCGTACACCTCGACACACTACTTCGGCGCCATCTGGTCAAAGTGCCCTGAATGTGAGCGTCCCAAGGCAGCCCAAGTGCAGGCGCAAGCAGCAGCCCAAGAGCGTGCAGATGCACTGGCAGCGTGGCAGCAGCGCATTGGTGACTCTGGCATCCCGGAGCGTTTCCAAGACCGCACCTTGAAGAACTATGTTGCCGAGACGCCGGAGCAAAAAAAGGCGCTGGCCTTTGCCACGGCCTATGCAGATGGATTTGACGAGGTGCTTAGAACCGGGCGCAGTGCGCTGTTCATTGGCCATATCGGTACCGGGAAGACGCACCTAGCCGCTGGTATTGGTTTACGCCTGATGCACCGCGATTGCCGGACGGTGCTGTTCATGACGGTCAAGCGGGCTATCCGCCGAGTGAAGGACACCTGGAGCCGTAGCAGCCGGGAGACTGAAAGCGAAGCTGTGGCGGCGTTGGCATCCCCAGATCTGCTGATCTTGGATGAGGTGGGGGTGCAGTTTGGCAGCGAAACTGAACGCCAGATCCTGTTCGATGTGATCAACGAACGCTACGAAAAGCGCAAGCCAACCTTGATGCTGTCTAACCTGCCTTTGGATGAGGTGCAGGAATATCTGGGTGAACGTATCTTTGATCGGCTGCGCGAGGGTGGTGGGCAATCGATCCCGTTCGACTGGGAAAGCTGGCGGGGGCGGGTGGCATGAGCATCATGGGCATCGACCCCGGCGCTCACACCGGCATTGCGGTTTTTGCGGATGGTGTACTGGAGCATCTTGAGACCATCGCCCCCCACCAAATCGAGCGCACATTGCGAGAACGGATGCCTGCCCGGGTTGTTTTTGAGGACAGTCGTTTGCAAAGTCACACATGGACCCGGGCCAAAACTGCCGCTGCCAGTGCAAAGATGGCGCGTAACGTGGGGCAGATTGATGCTTGGTGCAGCTTGATTGCATCCATCTGCGAAGAGCTAGGCATTCCAGCACATGGGGTTAGCCCGGCAAGCAAGGGGGCGAAGGTGGATGCTGGCCGCTTTGCGCGCATCACCGGTTGGAGTGGAAGCACCAATGAACACAGCCGTGACGCGGCGATGGTTGCGTGGCCCTACCGCCGTGCTGTGCCTTCACGGGAGCTGCGGGGGTGAGCGAGATCGACCCAAACCGGGTGGTGGATTTCATGGTGTCCAACGCCGTGAAATTTGCCCAAGCCAAGGCTAATCGGGTCTATCTCGAAGAATTTCGGAAAAGTAAAAAGGCACTGCTGATGGCCGAATGCACCGAAAAGGCCGCAAACGCCCGTGAGCAGTACGCCTACAGCCACCCAGAGTACATCCAATTGCTGGAAGGACTACGGGAGGCTGTGCAGGTTGAGGAGGAGTTGCGCTGGCGGCAGGTGGCCGCACAACTTCGTGTCGAGGTCTGGCGCAGTCGAGAGGCTAGCAACCGAGCGCAGGACAGAGTGACGCGGTGATGGGGGTTCTTTACCGCCCATGCTTGGCGGTTTGACCTAGCAATGGGCCGGTGCAGACACTGCGCCAATGATGCGAAAACCCAAGACAAACCTGCCCAAAGGCAGCCCGGACAGCAGGCCAGCTGTGTTGCCACCCAAGCAGCAGCGGTTTGTTCATGAGTATTTGGTAGATCTCAATGGCACACAAGCAGCTATCCGTGCTGGTTACAGCAAACACACTGCGAATGAGCAAGCCTCTCAACTCTTAGCAAAACTTAGCATTCAGGAGGCGATTGCGCAGGCCCGTAAAGAGCAGCAGGAACGTACCGCCATCACCGCAGACAAGGTGCTGCTAGAGGCGTGGAACATCGCCACGGCAGACCCGCGCGAGCTGGTAGATGTGAAGGTGGGCTGCTGCCGGTGCTGCTACGGCGAGGGCTTCAAGCACCAGCGCACCATCCAAGAGTTCAACCATGACCGGGAAATCTGGTTGGACAAAGGCAACGATCCGGCGGAGTTTGATGAGCAAGGTGGGATTGGTTTCAGCCCAATTCTGTTGCCTAACCCCGAATGCCCTGAGTGCGGCGGTGATGGCATTTCGCGTGTGGCACTCAAAGATACCCGGCATCTGTCTGAGAAAGCGCGGGCTTTGTATGCCGGGGCCAAGCAAACCAAGTTTGGCATCGAGATTCAGATGCACGACAAGTCAGCAGCGATGGAGAAGCTGTTCAAGCACCTTGGCCTGTATGAGAAAGACAACAAACAAAAGGCTGACCCTCTGGCAACGCTGATGGAGGGTCTGCGCGGCAATGTGGTTGGCGTGGTCAAAGATGGGGGTGCCGATGGCCTGCCCAGTGAGTGAGGTGGACGACTTGGCCATGAAGCTGGACGACCCCATGTGGCGGCTGTCCAACCTCTACAAGATCATCATCAAGGGGGATGAGGGCGATGAGGGCAGCCCCGGCGATGATCTGGTCATCACATTCAAGCCCAACCGGGCGCAGCGCAGGCTGATCGCACGGCTGCACCATCGAAACATCATTCTCAAGGCCCGGCAGCTGGGGTTCACGACATTGGTGTGCATCTTGTGGCTCGATACGGCTCTATTCTCGAAGGCACCTATCCGGTGCGGCATCGTGGCGCAGGATCGTGAGGCGGCCGAGGCAATATTCCGGGGGAAGGTGCTGTTCGCATACGACCAGTTGCCCGAAGAACTCAAGGCCCAGATGCCGTTTGCAAAACGCACGGCCAATGAAATCGAGTTCGCCCACAATGGCTCCAGCATTCGTGTGGCCACGTCCATGCGGTCTGGGACTATTCACCGCTTGCACATCTCGGAATTCGGAAAAATCTGTGCGAAGTACCCCGAGAAGGCCCAAGAGGTGGTCACTGGGTCTATCCCCGCCGTGCCGCTTTCTGGTATCTGCATCATCGAATCGACTGCTGAAGGGCAGGATGGCAAGTTCTATGACATGACCCAGCGTGCCAAGGCGTTGGCCGAGCAGCGGGCGCATCTAACGCCCAAGGATTACCGATTCCACTTCTTTGCTTGGTGGCAGGCACCTGAATACAGCATTGATCCGACTGGGGTGGTGTTCACGGAAGCCAACAATGCCTACTTTTCGGAGGTTGAGGCGAAGATTGGCCGGGAACTGACGCAGGGCCAGCGCGCTTGGTATGTGACCACGCTCAACTCCGACTTCTCTGGCGATGCCCCGCTGATGTGGCAAGAGTATCCCAGCACCCCGGAAGAGGCTTTTCAGGTCTCTACAGAGGGCTGCTATTACGCCTCCCAGTTGTCCACGGCCCGCAAACAGGGGCGTATTCTCCCTGCACTGCCTATGGAAGCGGCCCCGGTCAATACGTTCTGGGACATTGGTCGCGGCGACATGACAGCCATTTGGTGCCACCAGCGTGTAGGGCCAGAGAACCGCTGGATTCGCTATTACGAGGCCAGCGGTGAGGATTTGATCCACTTTGTGGGGTGGCTGCAAAAGCTGGGGGTGGCGTTTGGCACCCACTATCTGCCGCACGATGCTGGATACAAGCGCATGGGGGAGACGCCAGATACCAACAAGAATATCAAAGAGATGCTGGAGGGCCTGATGCCTGGCCAGCGGTTTGATATTGTCCCCCGCGTTACATCGACCATCAGCGGCATCCAGTCCACGCGCAACCAGTTCTCGTCATGCTGGTTTGATGAGGCGGGCTGCGGTGACGGGATCAAGCGGCTGGCCAATTACCGAAAGGTGTGGAACACGAAGATGGGCCGCTGGAGCAGTGAGCCGCTGCATGACAACAACTCCCACGGTGCCGATGCGTTTCGGCAGTTTGGTCAGGTGGCCGAGGGAGGAGAGCGGTTTCAGTCTGGGGCGGTGGCTAGAACGGAGCAATCGGTGCGCAGGCGCCGCTCTGGCATGGCCGCGTAGCCACCAAGCATGGCATCGTCACTGCACTATGCCAGCAACCATCGATACACGGAAAGCGCACCTGACGCGCCAGCACGGTGATCTGTTCGCCGTTTACACATGGGTCAATGACGAGCGTGCCATGGTGCTTATGCCAGCCTACCGGCCTGGTGCACCTTGGTACATCGTCATGGAGTCGGCAGCCTACAAATATGACGACCCAGCATATCTGGCCAAACAGTGTGCCATTGCGTGCGATGTGTTGGGTATCGAGGCCAGTCGCTCCAATTGGGTTCGTGTGGCCACGATCATCAACGAGGGGCTGCCGGACTTGATCCGTATGCCCAGTTCCCCACCGAAGGTGCTGAGTAAGGCGTCCTATGGGCGACTTTTGCTGCGTGAGGATGGGAAAGCCGTTGGCGAAGAGGACATCAAGCTTGAGCATGGCGGTGTGACCTATGCCTGAGTTTGAGATTTCATCCGACCACAGTGCCTCTGGCGATCAATACCAAGCCGAATTGGCGGCAGATGCTGGTGCCCTCGTAACACAGCAGGCCCATCCGCTCGATAGTGAAGGGGCGCGCAAAACCCTGAGCAAGCTCTTGTCTTGGTATTACTACGAGCGGGAGAAGCAATCGGCCAACCGGCTAGAGATGGCCGTTGACCACGACTTCTACGACAACCTGCAATGGGATGAAGACGACAAGCAGACGCTGCTCGATCGTGGTCAGTTGCCGCTGGTGTTCAACGAAATTGCCCCGATGGTGGACTGGTTGATTGGTACTGAGCGCCGAACCCGTGTGGATTGGAAGGTGCTGCCACGCACTGAAGACGATGTGCAGATTGCTGATATCAAGACACAGGTGCTCAAGTACGTCAGCGACATCAACAGGGTGCAGTTCCTTCGTTCGCGTGCGTTTGCTGATGCCGTGAAAGGCGGGATTGGCTGGATGGATGATGGTGTGCGCGATGACCCGACACAGGATGTTCTGTATTCCAAGTATGAGGATTGGCGCAACATCCTCTACGACAGTGCCAGCTATGAGCTGGATTTGTCCGATGCCCGTTACATCTTTCGCTGGCGGTGGGTAGATGAAGACATCGCAGTGATGATGTTTCCAGACCGGGAGAACTGCATCCGGCGGGCGGTAGAGAGCCGCAATCATGCCAGCTGGTCTGCGGAAGACGAGGTTGAGTTCCCAATGAGCGATAGCGCCAGTTCGTCAGGTGCCGTTTATGCCCAAGGGACGGGCATGATGGTGGACGTGAAGCGTCGCCGGGTGCGCCTTTTTGAGTGCCAGTACCGTGAGCCCGTCAGAACCAAGGTCGTGGCCAGCGGCCCGATGAAGGGCAGCTACTTTAATGAGGGCGACGATGCCTTGGTGCAAGCCCTGAATCAGCAGGGCGGGAGCATCATCGACAAGGTGACGATGCGGGTGCATATCGCTGTCTTTACCGAGTCGGACGTACTTTCCATGGGGCCGAGTGTGTTTCGGCACAACCGATTCACATTGACCCCCATCTGGTGCTACCGGCGCAACCGTGACCGGATGCCCTATGGGGTCGTGCGCCGGGTGCGGGATTTGCAGCGTGACTTGAACAAGCGGGCCAGCAAGGCGCTGTTCATGCTCAACACCAACCAGATCATTGCCGAAGAAGGGGCGGTGGCAGATTGGAATGAAGCCGCCGATGAGGTGAGCCGCCCTGATGGTGTGATCATCAAGAAGCCGGGCAAGGAATTCAGTATACGGCGGGATACCGATGGGGCCACGGGCCAGATCCAGATGATGACGCTGGATGCCCAGAGTATCCAGAAGTCCGCTGGGGTGAGCCAAGAGAACATGGGCCGCCAGACCAATGCGGTATCGGGCGAGGCCATCAAGGCCCGGCAGTTGCAGGGTAGCGTGGTGACCACTGAGCCTTTCGACAATCTGCGCCTGGCGGTGCAGGTGCAAGGTGAGAAGCAAAACAGTCTGGTCGAGCAGTTTTACAGCGAAGAGAAGGTGATTCGCCTGACGGGCCAGAAAGGGGCGATTGAGTGGTTGCGCGTGAACCAGCCAGAGCGCCAGCCCGACGGCTCGGTGCGCTATCTGAACGACATTACGGCCAGCGCCTCGGATTTTGTGGTGTCTGAGCAGGACTACTCGGGCACCCTACGGGCGGCGATGTTTGAGAGCCTGAGCAATGTCGCCCAGCGGCTGCCGCCGGAAGTGGCCCTGCGCCTGCTGACGATGGCGTTTGAGTACTCCGACTTGCCCAATAAAGACGAGGTAGCCGATCAGATTCGCAAACTGACCGGCGAGCGCGATGAAACCAAGCCCATGACGCCCGAGGAGCAAGCCCAGTTGCAGCAGATGCAAGCGCAGCAGGCCCAGCAAATGCAGATGCAGCAGGAGATGGCGATGGCTGCTTTGGAAGAGCAGCGGGCCAAGATTCGGGAAATCAATGCGCGGGCGATGAAGCTGGAGGCAGAAGCCGGGAGCAATGGTGGCGCGGCCTCTGGCATGGCCAGCCAAGTGCAGGCCCAAGCGGCCCAAGAGATTGAGCGGCTGACCGATGAGCTGCGCCGCGCTCAGGCCGAGCTGCAATCGCAGGCGATGAAGGTTCGCACCGATGCCGATACCCGCGTAGAGGTGGCCCGCATCGACGCAGAAAGTCGTGCGCGGGTGGCAGAAATCCAGGCCGCCAGTGATGAGCGCATCGCGCAGATGCAGGCCAAGCTGGATAGTGTGGACGCATCAGAGCGGGGCAAGGATGCGTAAAGGCAGCCTCTGTGCCCGCAGCGGGTTTATGTCTTGTGGGGTTCTTCTATCGGCGACTGCTCTGCTTTTGACAACGGCACCGCTGTGGTGCGCACGTCAGAGCTTAGGGGTGAGGATGAAGCAGCGTCAATGACAGCAAGTTGTAGCCCGTTGCCAGACAACCGCTGTGCCAGTTCTGTTGCAAGCCAGCCAACATCTATAGCGCCTGGAGTTCCAGTTTGGAATGTCTGCTCCAACCTCGCCACGATCTCGGCGTTCATGGAGCGCCCCGCTTGCTTTGCCGCCTCCTCAATGCGGTCTTTCATATCGGCAGGCAACCTGATCTTTAGTTGTGGGTCTTCACGGCTCATGTGCGGATCATAAACCACAGTGGTTCATATGGTCTTTCTTGAATTGGATCACGGTGGTTTATGATGCGACAAATGGATCACGGTGATCCATTTTTAAGGGCAGCAAATGAATCATTCTGAAGATGTGCAATTGAAGATTCGCGTTGGCAAGGAAGCCCATGCGTGGCTCAAGTGGACTGCTAAGAAACAAGAGCGATCCATCACATGGATAGTGAACAAGCTCATTGAGCAAGCCAAGAAGGATCAGGAGGGCTGCAATGCAAAGCAACCCTGAAAAAGGAAACGCCCCGGAAATCTCACCTTCCGAGGCGTCAATTGAAGTGTCCCAAACAAACAAGAAAGGAACCTCCATGTCAAATTCTACCCCTGCACTGACCATTGGTGGGGCAACCGTCCGTCGGGTCGGTGATCTGTTCAGCCTCAACGACCTGCACAAAGCCGCAGGCGGTGAAGCGAAACACAAACCCAGTGAATGGCTGCGCAACCAGCAAGCGCAAGACCTACTGGAGGAAATTCAAAAAGCGGGAATTCCCGCTATTACGTCAAAACCAAAGGTCGGAACCTACGCCTCCCGCGAACTGGTCATCGCCTACGCCGCATGGATCAGCGCCGCCTTCCACCTCAAGGTCATTCGGGTGTTTCTGGATGCCACGGCTCCTACCCCGGCACAACGCCCTTACGATCCTGCCATCGACTACACCCGCATCAGCCCTGCCCAAGCCCAAGACATCAAGGAACTGGTGCATCAGGTAGTCGATTCCGGTGTGCAAACCTTCGGTGAAACGTGGAACCGGCTACACCATAAATTCCGGGTCAACAGCTATCTGGAACTGCCTGCCACCAAGTACGATGAGGTTTGCGCTTACCTGCGGGGTAAGTTGCCCGATGGTTATGCCAACAGTGTGGTGTTCGATACCGGTGCCCCCATGCCCCCGGTGCTGGACTTGCAACGCATCCACGCCGCCATGCAAACCGCCACCCAAGCCGGTGCCCAAGTGCAGCAAGCCGTTTTTGAATCGGTGTTGGCGGGCAATGATGAATGGAAGTTTGGCCGCTGGCTACTCTCGTTCGTCACCGATAGCAAGTTGGCCGCCCCTGCCGTCATCCAGCGGGTGGGCCATGATGAGTTTGTCACCTCTACTCGCCAGTTGATTGATTGCATCAACGACCCCGGCTTTTTGTTGAGCAACACCGAGCTGGCAGGACTGGCCCAAGCCTGCACCAACCGGCTGGCGCGGCGGTTGGGTGGTGGGGCGGGGTCTATGGCGGCGTGACGAAGCAAGCAAGCCGCCCGCAGTATGCGGGTCGGCTGAGAAAAGTTGTTAACCCACTGTTGTTATTCGTCGTAGTCATCCTCGGGATTGCTACTGCCACCCCATTCAACATTAATATTGTCATCAAGGATCATGACCCGACCGCGCGTGGAGAGGTCGTAGACACTAATACTCCCGTTCAAGTAGGTTGCCTGGAAACGAATTTCGAATTCTTCTCCGAAGTAAATGAATAGTGCTTCGTACTGATGGTCATTGTCTCCCAAGTTACGCCAACCACCTTCCTCTAAACTGAATTCAGAACCGTAAATTTCTTGCTCAGTTTTTCCTTCTTCAGTCACGAACTCAACAGTCGCCGAACCAGTTACTCTAAACATATAAATATTCCTTTCTGGAAGGGAAGCTAGGGGTAGAAGACAACGCCATGCTGATTGACCCTAACATAAAACGGCACCATCCTACTCTATCAATGAACTGAATCTCCCCGAAGACAGCGTAAGAACAAATCCCAACCGCACTTTGATTTGGCACAAACGGCACTCTCATGCCGTTTCAGGGTGAATCAAGGACGCCCACCACCAAGCATGGCATCGTCTCGCCCAGCAAAACCCACTGGAGCAAGCATGGCCACTAAACACAAGTCCCTCAGCGCGGATGTCGCAAATGAAACCGACTGGCATGTCGAGTCTGATCTGAACACGCTGCTGGAAGCAAAAAAGATTGAAAAAGACCCCAAGCGCATGGCGGCCGTGTCGAAGCTGGCCAAGGCCAAGATGCTATCGATGGCATCCGTGGCGCAAGAGGGTACTGACGAATCCTGATCTCTACAAGGAAGCACACCATGAGCACGACCCCACCTGACGCATTCGCCCTGTCTGAGCAAGACAAGGCCCTGTTGACACCCGAAGAACTGGCAGCCATCCATGATGGCGATGTCAGCGAAGATGAAAAAGCGGCCATGGCCAAGCTGGCGGCGATGGCCCCCGCCGAAGATGGCGACGATACGCCACCCGCGCCATCGGGTGACGAAGATCTGGGCACCACAGACCCAGCACCCGCTCCTGACACCACTGCAGAACCTCCAGCCACTGCCATGCCCGCATCGGCCCCAGCGGCAGAAGTAGTGGAAGTTGCCAAAGCCCCCGCGCCGGTGTACCAAGTGGTGTTGCCCGACGATTTCGAGCAACGCCAGCAAGATGTGAATGGCAAGCTGGCCGATTTGCGTCAAAAGTTTCGTACCGGCGAGATCGAGGTGGATCAGTACGAAGTCGAGCGTGACGCCCTGAGCGCCCAGCTCAACGAGTTGACCTCGCTCCAAACCAAGGCCGAGATTGCTCGCGAGATGCAGCAGCAGGCACGGCACCAAGAAATCAACACCTCTTTGACTGCTGTGATGGCCCAAGCCAAGGCCGATGGGATCGACTACAACGACCCCAAGCAAGCGGCGATGTTTGATCGGTATGCCAATTTTCTGGCGGGCGATCCGGACTTTGCTGGCAAATCGGTGGCGCAAATCCACGCTGAGGCCCACAAGAACGTGCTGCAACGCCTAGGCAAGGCTGCTGCTACGCCAGCCCCAGCCCCTGCTGCCCCGCCTGCTGCTGCACCAACGCCACGCAAAACACCACTGGAAACGGCCCCGAAGACCTTGGCACAGGTGCCTGGTGCTGATGACGCGAACACTGATCTGAATGGCGGTGAGTTCACCCAGCTCGACAGCCTAGATGGCCTAGAGCTGGAAGATGCTCTTGCTCGTATGCCCAAGGCCCAGCGTGAGCAGTATTTGCGTGGCGGCCGCTGATGAGTGACTTGAGCACCGCCACGATGGATTTGCGCCCCGGGGAGGCGCTTGAATTCTTGGGTGTGCGGGTGGAGTTTGTGCACAAGAGTGGTCAGCGTTCCAGGGTGCGGGTGCTGGCCCCCCGTGAGGTGGGTATTAAGAAATGCCTGCCCGATGCCAGTGAGGATGTGTTGGAACATCCACCAAGCATGGTTTCATTGCAACCGCAGTAAGTAAACGCTGTCCGCTGTGAGCGCAGGAGTGCTCCTTCAGGCTTGTAAACCTCAAGGAGTTTTCTATGGCTCGTACCATTGTGGGGGTCAATGACCCCAAAGCCGTTAAGCGTTGGGCTGGCCTGTTGGCCGTTGACTCGTCGCAGAAGTCGTATTTCAACACCCGTTTCATGGCACGCGGCGCTGATGCCGAAGTGCCCATCCAGATCCTGACGGATTTGGAGTCTGATGCGGGGGAGCAGATCCAATATGACCTGTTGGCCGAACTGACCATGGCCCCGGTCGAGGGTGAAGACAACCTCGAAGGCAACGAAGAACGCCAACGCTTTTACACCGATACGGTGTACATCGACCAAGCACGCTGCGGTGTGAATACCGGCGGTCGCATGACCCGTAAGCGCACGCTGCATGACTTGCGTGCGCGGGCCAAGCAGCAGCAATCGGGCTGGTGGGCACGTTTGCAGGATGAGCTGATGTTCATCTATCTGTCTGGCAAGCGCGGCATTAACCCCAGTTTCCTACTGCCCATGGGCTATACGGGCCGGGCCAATAACCTGCTGACCGACCCCGATGCCGACCACACCCTGTATGGCGGTGACGCTACGGCGTACAACAACATCGACGCCAGCGACAAGTTCAATCTGCGCCTGATTGATCGCGCCAAGACCCGCGCCGATAGCCAAGGGGGCGGGGCCACCAATATCCCCACGCTCCAGCCCTGCAAGATCGATGGTGCAGAAACCTTTGTCTGTGTGATGCACACGTTCCAAGAGGATGACCTGCGCAGTGACACGGCTGCGGGCCAGTGGCTGGACATTCAGCGTGCTGCCGCTGCTGCTGAAGGGCGCAATAGCCCGCTGTTCAAGAGCAGTCTGGGTATGTATCGCGGCTGTATTTTGCACAGCCATCGCAACGTCATCCGTTCTAACGATGCGGGCGCGGCCTCCAATGTCGAGTCTGCCCGGGCGTTGTTCATGGGCTCCCAAGCTGGTGTGGTGGCCTACGGCTCTCCGGGCACCAATTTGCGCTTCGACTGGCACGAAGAAACCCGCGACAACGGGGACAAGGTGGTGATCACCACATCGAGCATTTTCGGTACCAAGAAGGTTCGTTTTGAGACCGATGCAGGCCCGCAGGACTTTGGGCTGTTCTCTCTGGATACCGCTTGTGCGAGCCGCTGATCGGGGGTGATGAAGATGTTTGCCAATACCAATGATTTCTTGGCCGGTCGCAAGCAGGTCAAAACCCCCTCTGGCGGTGAGCTGGTGTCGGTGCGCTTTGCGTTGAATCTCAAAACCACGGATCTGGTGACCAATGGGGTGGGGGCTATCGGCATCTTGCCGCCCGGTACCGTGCCGGTGAGTTTGATTTTTGACAGTGACGACCTCGATACCAATGCTGCCCCCACCGTGGTGGCTTCGGTGGGCCTGCTCAATGACGCGGGCACTGATCTGGCCACTGTCTGGGTTGCTGGGATCACGGCCTGCCAATCTGGCGCTGCCTTCAGTGGCACCTCGACTGCCATGGTGCGTGAAGCTCAGTCTTTGACCAGCGACCGAAAGATCGGCATCAAGTTCACGACTGGAGCGGCATCTGCGCAGGCCGGTGAAGTGGGCCTGACGCTGATCTATCGCTCGGCCTGAGCGGCGGCATTGCGTTCCTTCTCTCTGAAGTTGGGGGGCTGTGCCTCCAGTTTCTCCAACCGATTGGCACCATGAAACTGCAAACTTCTATCAAGCCGCGCAATGACGGCACGGTCATCGTCAATGGCCTTCATGGCACCCCCTATGTTTTCAAGATGGACATAGATGGGGAATTGACTTGTGAGGTGGATCATGCCCCCACCGTCAAACACCTGATTGAAGGTGGGCTGTTCTTTCCTTGCGAAGAAGCCGATTTTGAAAGCGCCTTGGCCATTGCTGTCCCTCACAGCGAACTCAGCGAGGCGGACGATTTTGAGGACATGGGGGGTGGCTTGCCGATTGAGGCCAACACCCCACCTGTACCCGCGCGTGGGGGCCGTAAGGCCAAGACGGCTTGATCTGATCGCGCTATGTCTACCTGGTCGGATTTCTATCCAGACTTGCTGGTGCACTTACCCGCTTGTCCTTTACCAACGGCTGATTTTGCTTTGCGCCGTGCGGCACAGGAGTTTTTGTCTCGCACCAGGCTGTGGCGTGAATGGCTGGACGCCGTGCGCGTTGTCAACAACGTGCGTGAGTACGACTTGGAAGTGCCTACTGGCGCCACGGTGGTGCGGATTGAGCAATGTACTGTCAATGGTCAGCCCATGCCAGTGCTCTCCCATAACGGGTTGCCATTCAACTATCAAGAGGCGGCGGCTCCAGTGGCGGGCATTGTCAGCCGTGACCGTGAGACCTTTCACCTGACCCGGCCACTGCCTGCGGGGTCACTCGTGGCCACCGAGGTCTCCTTGATGCCCAGCCATTCGAGCAAGGGCATCCCCAACGATTTGTTTGCCCAGCATGCCGAAGACATTGTGGCCGGTGCAAAACACCGTCTTTTCCTGATACCTGCATTCCTGAATGGTGATCTGAGCATGTCCGCGAAAGCGGTCTTTGAAGCTGCGATTGCAGCCAAAACGGTCGTGGCATGGCGTGGTGCCACGGGTTCCGTTCCTAGGGTTCGCGCCCGTTTTTGCTGAGGACTGACCATGAGCATCACAGCCCAATCCGTTATTCGCCGTGTCATCGACACGCTGCAAGACAACACTTCCATCCGCTGGCCAGTGCCTGAGCTGGTGCGCTATCTCAACGATGGCCAGCGTGAAGTGGTGGTGTATCGGCCTGACGCTATGGTGACGCACACCACGCTGCAATGCGTGGCCGGTGCCCGTCAGGCTATCCCCGCCAATGGATCCAAGTTGATTGAGGTAATCCGCAATGCGGCCCCATCGAGCAGCCGGGCGGCCATCCGGGTCACGAATCGGGAAGTGCTGGATGCCCAGCTGCCGGGCTGGCACAACTTCCCCGGTACCACCGAGATCCTGCACTACACCTACGACCCCCGCGACCCCACGGCCTTCTTTGTGTACCCGCCAGCCAGTGCGGCCGCGCAGGTCGATTTGGTGTATTCAGCTTATCCAACAGATGTGCCAGAGCCTGCTGATGGCTCCACATTCGAGGCGGTGACTGGAGAAATCTCCCTGCCCGACATCTACGGCAACGTGTTGCAGGACTACATCCTGTACCGGGCCTACATGAAGGACAGCGAGTACGCAGGCAATGCCCAGCGTGCCCAAGCCCACTATGCGGCGTTTGCCAATGCGCTGGGTATCGAGATCAAAGCCACGGTGGCCGTAGCCCCTCGCACCACAGGGGCAGCAGCCCGCACGGTGCCCCAGGCTTGATAGGGGACGGGCATGGCATCGTTCAAGCGAAAACTAACCATAGATCAAGGAGCCACGTTTGATGACATTGTGGTTTGGAAGATGGGGGACTCGCCGCAAACTGCCATACCGGTAGATCTGACAGGCTGTACGGCTCGTGCCCACATTCGCCCAGGTCTCGATTCATCAACTGTGCTTATGAGACTGACTACCGAAAACGGACGCATTGTTCTTGGAGGGGTAGCAGGAACCATTCGACTCCGAATTGAGGCTGATGACACTGCCGTAATTGATTGGGATGGCGGCATCTACGATCTTGAGATTAGATTTCCAGATGGAACCGTGATGCGCAAAATGAGGGGCATGGTTGTTGTGAGTCGGGAGGTGACTCGTGGCGACTGAAATGCTCATAGAGAAAGTTCAAATCATTGAGCTTTTTGAGTTTGGGCAAGCAGGGCCGCCTGGGCCAGCAGCTAGGCTTGTCACTACTAAGCCACTGCTCATTCAATCCAGTCAAATTACGCTTCCATCTGCCCCTCTAGGTGCAGTGGTTTGGAATATGGCGCTGGTCTATCTTGACTTAACGCCAGCTGATTTTGATGCAGCGGGTGTGTTACTGACGAACCGCGATTACCTTGTCGAAGATCACCTAGTGCAAACGGCTGGTGCAAGCGTTCTTTTTACCCGCCCAGCCCCCGCAGATGGTCTATATGCGGTGGTTAGCTATCTCACTGCGGCAGCACCATGATTGACAAGAACAACATCAAAGACACGGCGCTGGTGGCGGTAATGCAGCATCATGGCTACCCTTATGAGCGTAATCAGGACGGGTCTTTCAGAATTTGCATTCCAGACGATCAGTTCTCCATTTTGCTCAATCGCTATCGACTAGAATACCGACCGATTCTTCAACGAATCAAGCGACTCTCTTGAGATTTGCAAACTTGCACGCAATGTGCAAGCGTCCCCCCAAGACGGAAATCTGGTTAGACCGCACCCCCAAGGTGTCTAACTCTTTAGGATTTCCATCATGGCCGTTTTGCAACGTTCCAAATCTCAAATCTATGGCCTGAATGCCGATCTGGCCGCATTAGTTCTTGCCGACTCCACTGAGCTGGCCCGCGCCCAAGCTGCCGAAGCCGCTCTGGCTCAACAGGTGCTGGATGAAAAGGCCCGCGCTGAAGCTGCTGAAGCTGCCCTGAATACGGCCATTGCTGCCGAAGCTGCCGCCCGTGCTGCCGCCATCACCGCCGAAGAAGCCGCCCGTGAAGCGTCCATCGAGGCCGCTAAGTTGGCACTGGGCACCAGTTACCGCGTGGCCGACCGCACCGAGCGTGATGCTCTGACCGGCTTGACCCTGAACGACACCGTTCGCGTGCTGGATGATGGCGACACCAAGTGGGTTGTCTATCAGCCTGGCGCTGTTGACGCGCAAGGTGTGGCCACCTCGTGGGATGTGTTGATGGATGAGGACACGTTCCTCAACGCCAACACCGCGTCCAGCATCAAGACGGCCTACGAGTCCAATGCCGACACCAACGCATTCACCGATGCTGAACAGGCCAAGGTAGGTTTCATCAGTGTCACCGAATCTATCGATCTGGACAAGGTGATCCAGTCCGATGAGTTGGTTACTGATACGACACTGGCTGGTGTCACCGACACCCAGATCGCCAGTGCGGCTGCTGTCAAGGCGTTTGTACAGGCGGCCAGCAATGCTGGCGGTGCGATGTTCCACACGGAAACCCGCACGGTGACTGCTGACAAGATTACGCTGACCCACAAGCCCAAGAACGGCACGATCTTTAACTTCGGCACTGTGCGCCACACCGATACAGATACTGGGGCTGCGTTTGACATTTCCGTGATGCCGAATTGGGACGACCCCACCGGGAAAATCTACACCCTGATTCCTGATAGCGCAGGTCAGTTCGATGGCAAGCAGGTGGTAGTGCAGTACCCCTACACACTGTAACCATCTGTCGTGGTGAAAAGAGGGGCGGTCTTGGCCGCCCCCAGCGCAGCCGGTCTCGCAAGCAAGGCCATTTTGGTGGCGCGCGGCGTTACCGTCACGCACAACTAAGGTTAATTCGGCATAGGGTTAATACCATGAATGCCTCGCTGAAGAGGTTGGACGCTGGCCTCAAAACCCGGCTGATTCTGTTGGCCTTGGTGCTGCTTCTATTGGTAGCTGAAGTGGTGTGGTGGGCTCGCTACCTGTGGTCGGTGGCGTTCTCGACGCGCCGGGCATGGAAGTTGGCCTTATCAAAAGATCAAAACGCAAATGCTGCCTTCAATGGCAGCGAAGACGAAACCATTTCTAGCCGTGCTGCACGGGCACGCGATAGCAACAGGCGCTGGGGCTGCATCTTGTGCCGCCTGCTGGACGCCATCGACCACAACCACTGCAATAGATCTAAAGGGGTTTGACCCCACTCCACCCACAAGAGGAGGCGATATGCCACCAGATACCACCCATGAAGTTGGACTGCTGCACAAAGTAGCGGCCCGCATTGAGACCTTGCACGGCGATGTGAGCGACATCAAGGGGGTAGTCAAAGAGTTGACTGCCGCTGTGACCAAGCTAGCCCTGATTGAGGAGCGTCAGGCGCAGGCATCGCAAGCACTGGAGCGCGCATTCAAGGAAATCGACAAGTGCTGCACTAAGACTGACACTGTGGAGTCACGTGTCGATGCACTTGAGCGCGAGCAACCGATGCAGCACCAAGTAAGCCAATGGGTGATTGCTGCCGTATATGGAGCCGCTGGGCTGGCGGTAATGTTCGCAGCCAAGCAGATTGGGTTGTTGTGATGGAGACCCGCAATAAACAACGCACAGCCGTGGCCGCATTGGTGCTGTCAATCGCCGGCTTTCTGGGTATGGTGGAGCGCGAAGGCTACAGCGATAAAGCTGTCATCCCGACCGAAGGCGACCGGCCTACCCTGGGCTTTGGCAGCACCTTTCACGAGGACGGCACACCCGTAAAAATGGGTGACACCACTACACCCGTGCGTGCCCTGATCAAAGTCAAAGCCCACATCGACAAAGAAGAGGTCAAATTCCGAGAATCACTACCGGGTGTCGAGCTGTACCAGGAAGAATACGACCAGTATTGGGACTGGGCATATCAATTCGGCGTAGGCGCATGGCTCAAATCGCCTATGCGAACCCACCTGCTGGCAGGACAGCACCCGCAGGCGTGCAAAGCATTGTTGGCCTATCGCTTTGTGACCAGCAGCAAGCCAATTGCAGGGTGGGAACAGTACGCACCCAAACGTTGGCGCTACGACTGCTCTACCCCCGGCAACAAGGTCTGCCGTGGCGTATGGACGCGGCAGCTCAATCGCTACCAAGCCTGCATGGAGGCCCAGACGTGAACCCCATCGTGTTCTACATGGCGGTGACGCCGTGGTTTTGGTGGATGGTATGGCAATGACTACATCCGTCTTCTGGCCCATCGTGGCTCTCATTTTGGCCCTTGGCCTGTATGTCCAAGGCCAACAACTGCACCAAGCCCAAACCCATGCCGCCGAGCTGGAACACCAGCAAGATCTGGCGTGGGCACAGAAAAAGAACCTCGAAACCCAACACCGCCATGACACTGAGCAAAAAGACAAAGAAACCCAAGCTGCCATTGCTGTGGCCCATGCTGATGCTGATCGCGCCCGCGCTGTTTCTGTCGGGTTGCAGCACGATCTCGCCGGATTCATTGAAGCCCATCGCCATCGTGCCCAAGCAGCCACCGCTGCCGGACAGTGCGCGCCAGACGACAGCGCCGCCCTGGTGCTTGCCGACCTGTTCAGCCGCGCTGATGCACGAGCGGGAGAACTGGCGGCAGCATTTGACGAGTCCCTCGCCCGCGGCAATGGATGCGCGGACACGTATGACGCAGCCGTAGCGATCAGCCAGGAGCAGTGATGGGGCTCATTCATATCAACCAGTTTGGTGGCATGAAGCTGGGCGTGGCCAAGCGCGATTTGCCGATGGAGGCAGGCCAGCAGGTGGATAACCTGTCTCCCTTGGTGCAGACCTTCACGCCGCTACAAGAGGATGGCGCGCCCGAGGCCATTGAGATTTTTGGCGGTACCGGCCCGGTCAAGTCCTTGATGTACTACAAGACCGGCTCCAAAACCCTGTTTGGCACCACCTTCCCGATGAATGTGGCCCGTGCCCTGGTGCCCGATGCCGATGGCTCCAGCATTCCCCGCCAGCGCATCTACGTCACGGGCGATGGCAGTACCGCACCGGGTGTGTTCTGGCAAGACAACGACTATGCCAGTGGGCGCAAGCTGGGCGTACCCCCACCCACGGCCAAGCTCAAACTGACCGTGGTGAAGAAAGATCCACTGACGGCACAGACGATTGGCCCTGCTTTTGATGCGATTGCCTATGAGATGTGGGTGGGCATCGAGAAGCTGTTGGTGGCGCAGTGGCAGGGCCAGCATGCCAGTGCCACCCGACCTGGCTACATGGACTGTCACACATCGGGCACCGCGGGCTACAGCTTGGGCATGACTGGCGAGGGTGACAAGGCCTACCAGGCCCGTGTGATCGGTGCAGCTCCAGATGGTGGGCTAGACCCCTTCTTATCCATGGAGTTGTCACAGGCTCGTGTGTTGTTGGCTGACCTGGTCAATGTGCCTTGGATCAGCAGCACGCTGCCATCGACCACTATGTGGGGCCACACCTTGGCCAACACGAAATGCGCCGCTATCGTCTTCAAGGCGTTTTACCCCACCTATAGCTTTGCCCGCACTGGCGCAGCATGGGAGGCTTTGCTGGGGATTGCCAAGCCGGGCTTGCCCGATGAGCCGCTGCTCTCCAGCAGTGAGCTCCATGCCTTGTTAGACAAGGCGGCCGAGAAGTTTGACACAACGAAGAATGCCGACTTGGCACAAGCGATTGCACGGCTGGACTTTCGCTATGCCGTACTGACCAATATGCTCGATGGCAAGGTGGGTGAGACAGCGATCAGCAATGTGGCAGCAATCCTCAACGGTAGCACTGCAACAACCCGGATCAATGATGCCTACACCGCCTTTGCCCAGACGGTGTACGACCTGATGCAATCTGCCGTGGGGGTCGTGGCCGACTCTGCCAAAGTTCTGGTGGAATCGGGTGATGCGCTGACCCTGTATTCCAGCAACCGTGCTACGGCGGTAGCGGCCATCATGGCTGCCGTGAAGCAGGAACTGACCGGCGGGGTGGGCCAGATTACGACCCAGACGATTGCGCGAGCCAAGACCTTGCTGGATGCCCAAAAGCGGGTGCTATACAAGGCGGCCAGTGCCTCCGAGGCGGGCAAACAAGGGGCGGTGTACCAGGCATCACTGGGTTTGGACTTCACTCCTGCATTGCGCACGCTGTACAACGCTACCACGCCCGAGGCATTTAGCGACTTAATCGATGACGGCTCAGGCATGGTGACGGATACGGTGGGACGGCTGACAGCTACTGCCGTTGTTGGTGCCCGCGATTTGTTGGAGACGGCCCATGCGGATGTGATGGCGGTTTATGCCGAGGCCATTGATGGTGTACGCCAATCGGCGCTGGATTATTTGGTCAGCATTCAGGTGGTCGGGCGCCATGGCGACCTGAGCGGTGTAGAGCTGAAGGAAACCCGTGCCTACACTTGGACGCTGGTGAACGACTGGGGCGAGGAGTCCATGCCCTACCTACCGGGCAATGGCAATACCGATGCCGAGTTCGAGCTGTTGGAGTTAGATGGCAATGATGAGGTGCTGGTGGAGGCCGCCATGCCATCACCTATGGACATGGCTAGCTATGGCTATGCCAAGTGGCGGCTGTACCGCAGCAACTCCGGCAGCCAAGCCAGCGCCTTCCAGCTGGTGTTTGAGAAGGCACTGACAGACAACCTGGTAACGGACAAGAAAAGCAACGCGGCCCTGCTCGAGTCCTTGGCCAGCATGACTTGGGAGCCGCCCCCGGTGGTCAATGGCAAGTACCTGCAAGGCATTTGTGCCCTGCCCAACGGGTTCATGGCCGGGTTCATCGACAAGACGGTGTATTTTTCTGAGGTGTTTCGGCCCTACGCTTGGCCATCGGAGTACACCCACACTTTCCAATATCCGATTGTGGGGCTGGGGGTGTTCGGCCAGACCTTGGTGGTGCTGACAGAGACGGGGCCTTGGTATCTCTCTGGCAGTGATCCCTCCAGCATGAGCAAGGACGATACGCGCAGCAATCAGGCCTGCGTGTCGGCACGGTCTGTCTGCCCAGTGGAGGGCGGGGTGATCTTTGCTTCCCCGGATGGCCTGTGCTTGGCTTCGCCTACGGGGATTCAGGTGTTTCTGCCCGCCCCCACGGGCAAGGTGGCTTGGGCCGATATGGACTTGATCCATGTGCGCCATTTACAGTGTGCCGAGCATGACGGGGTGCTGTATTTCCTCTACGGCCATCCCGATCCCAATGGCGCCATGTGGTTGTCGGCCCTGCATCTGCAAACAGGCAAACTGGTCAATGTGCATCTGGGGGATGCCGATCCGCCAGTGCGCGAGTTATCGGCCATCTACGCTGACCGCAGCACCGACACCCTCTATGGGGTGTTGGCCAGCACGCGCCAGGCGGTCAAGCTGTTCACCGACACTACCCGCCGCCGACTGGCCAGCTTTCACAGCAAGCGCCTGACGTTGGAGACCTATACAGGGTTTGGCTGGCTGCGGGTGTTGGGCGAGCAAAGCGCCACCGAACCAGCCACGGTACGGGTGTTTGGTTATGCCATCCGGCCCGATGGTTCTGAGGTGGAGGTGCTACTGACCCCAGCGGTGGGGCACTACACGGTGACCAACACCTTGCCGGTGCGCATGCCTGCGGGCCGCTATCTGGAGTATGAGGTGGAGGTGCAATCCCGTGCGCGCATCACGGGGGTGACGCTGGCATCGTCCACCGCCGAATTGCAGGCTGTGCCATGAGCAGCAATCCCCCCCGCAAAACAGGCCTGCCTTCTTTGCGCACGCAGGATGCCCAGATCAACCGCTGGGCCGATGGGGTGCAGGAGCAGTTGGAGGTGCTGCATGGTGCCCGTGGTGATCCGCTCAACCGGGCTTTGACGCTGCGTGACCTGCAAGCCATTGGGTTCAATGTGGATGTACTGATGGCCAATAGCCGGGGCAGCAGTATCACCGTGCGCCCCGGAGGGGCTGTGGCGGCAGCGGCCCCGCTGGTGGATGCCGCAGCCCAAAAGGCCATCGAGCGGGCCGATATGGATGCCTTTGCCAAGGCGATCACAGAAACTGCTCTGTTCAAAAAACTGATGGAGCCTTTGCAGTGGCAGGATGTGCGCGATCCCTCGCGGTTTGATTGGGTGCCACAGCAGTTGCGCCGGGAGTTGATGACCAGCATTGCCGAAGAGGCGGCCCGGCGCGGTACGGATATTTCTCGGGTGGAAACCATCGTCAAAGATGGAGCAGCGCGGTTTGCGCGCCAGCTGGAAGAAATCACCGCCGCGATGGGGGAGGCGGCAGCAGGGGTGCGGCAACTGTCGTTTGCCTATGCTGATGCCGACCGGGCCATTGCCGGGCAGGTGACGCAGCTGGGGGCCAGTCTGGGGCAGAACATTGCCACGCTGGAGCAGTCCCTCAGTACCGAAGTGACCAAGACCACGGCCATTGCCAGCAGCGTGACGACTCTGCAAACACGGGTGGGCACGGCGGAATCGGCTATCTCGAATGAGCAGACAGCGCGGGCCAACGGCGATTCGGCCAATGCTGAATCTATCAATCAGGTGCAGGCCCGATTGGATACGGGAGACTTTGCGGCAGTAAAAACCCAGAGTTCGGCCACGGCCAGCAAGGTAGCGGGGTACGAGGCCCGCTACACAGTCAAGGTCACAGCTGGTGGGGCATGGGCGGGGATTGGACTGGCTGCGACGGACAACGGTGCAGGTAACGCCACCAGCGCGATCATCATGTCTGCCGATAAGTTTGCCATTGTGGCCCCGGGCTACAGCGGTGGCATGACGACAGCGCCCCCGGCAGGCAGCATCCCGTTTTCCGTGGAAAACCTGCCTTCGGGTGGCAGCCGCATCTACATGAATGCGGGGGTGCGAATTCGGGGGGGCCTGGATGTGACGGCAACCTATGGCAGCGCGGAGTGGGCCAGCGAGGCGGCGTTCACCTTCTACATGACCAACTCGTCTGGCTGGTTGAGTTCTTATTCTGGCATGAGCCCGTCCAAAGTCACCGCCACGGGCAATAGCACGGCACGCTTATATGCAGGGCACTATGGCATCGCTACGGGGACATCGGCACTTTCGATTGGACTGCTGGGCGAGGCCCGTGGACAAGGCAGCAATGTCAGTGCGGGGGTGATTGGCGTTGCCACTGGGGGCGTCAGTGCTTATGGCGGCGTGTTCTCTGGACAGTCGGCGGACTTGGCGCTGATTGGGTCAGGAACGATTCTGTGGGGCAATACGGCCGTTGCCAAACCCAATGGTTCATCCAGTTCGTTTTTGAATGGGTTGGGCCAGTGGGTGACGCCCTCTGCATCTGGTGGCGTGACCACGTTCAATGGCCGCGCCGGGCCAGTGACGTTGAGCAGCTCGGATGTGACCACAGCATTGGGCTACACCCCTCCGACTCAGGACAGCGTGTCTAGCCAGATCAATGCCAACAACGCCAACTATGTGCTGGCCAACTTCTCTGCGAAAACGCATACCCACACTTCCACTCCATACGCCGTGGATGCAGGGTCTCTGGGGGGTGTGACCGCCAGCAACTATTTGCGCTTCACCGGCGCCACCGCTGGCAGTAAGGCTCTTGCCGGATACGCCCAAATTTTGGTCGGTGGGAACTATTACTGGATACCCATCTATGTTTAAGGAGTGACGATGCCAGACTATAAGGAACAGCAGGCCACAGGCCGCACATGGGTGCGATGCCGGGCCATGACAGTCGAGAACCCCCTCAATGGAGCCGCTGTGGCTACGTTTCAGGAAACCCAATGCGCCAGTATCAATGGCGTCACCAGTGAGCAGTTTGCTGGCATGCTGGGTGTGGAGTTCCGCCCAGACAGCACGATTGCCCTGCGAAACCCCGAGACGGGGGAGTTGACGGGCCAGACCAGTACCCATGCACAGGTGTACCAGTTGCTCTACAGCTTGTATATGCAGGCTGCGTTGGAGCGGGATGCAGCGGCTCCAACAAGCATGGCAGCATGACTAGATGACCGCAGAACTTGATTTTCTGGGCAGCCTATTCAATGGCTCCCCGTTGGCATCCAGCATCGTTGGCACCAGTCCTGGTGCCAGTGGGGCAGGGGCTGCCGGTTTAGCTGCACAGCACAGTTTGGTGCCAGAGTTGGATGCCCGTTGGGCGGATGATCTGTTTAAGCAACAAAGTGAGCGCCCAAGCCAGAAGGGGCCGCCCGGCACAGGCTGGAGCACATCCGAGGTCAATACCGATGGCATGGATCGCTCCACATGGAAATGGGATTTAGGGGGCAACACGGTTGGTTCATTCATCAAGCGGGGGGCTGCGGCTACAGGGCTTGACCGGATGTCCTCCGAAGCACCGGTGTATGGCAATGGGGAGTGGTCGGGTGGCCCTAACCCAGACCGATGGGCATCGGACTATAAGGACTACCAAAAGCAGTTGACGGGGGTGGCACAGCAGTTGGGCATGGATGTTTCCTCGTACTACAACACGGTGGCAGGCAGCACGACAGGCCAAGGCAGCAAAGCGGTGGTGACCCCAGACCAACAGATATTGGATGCCAATCGGCTGTATGACGCCATTGATGAACGCTACAAGGACGTGTATTTGGTCGGGGGCATGGCGCAGGGCTTGCCGGGCCAGACGGGCAACACTGGGCAAAAAGCAGTGCGCTCGCTGTATGTGCGCAATGGGGATAAGTTGGTGCCCCAAGGTGACGCACAGGTGTATGACGCACCAGAGAATAGCCAGGGCTTCTTTAAGGATGCCGTTCTTCCAGCCCTGCCCATTCTTTTAGCACCCTTTACAGCCGGAGCCAGTTCTGCCTTGGCCGCCGGTATTCAGTCCGCGGTGCCTGCTTTGGGTGCCTTTGGTTCTGCTGCAGCCGCTGGTGCTTTAACAGGTGGAACTATGAGTGCGCTGACGGGCGGCGACGTGGGCAAGGGGATGCTGACTGGCGGCTTGGTAGGAGGGGTGGGTTCTAGCGTGGCGGGGTCGAGCTTTGCGGGGGCAACACCCTTTGCAAGGATGGGTACCAAGATGGTGGTGGACGGCATCATGGATCGCACGCCTAGCGGTGCAGGCCCTGCGGACTCAACAGCTACAGCACTGGCCCAACCGGCCTTGCAAACCACAGCGCCCACATCTACCCCATCTTCTTCTGAGCAAGGTTTCTTAGATGGCCTATTTCGTGGTCAGGGTGGCTCAAGCACTGGGTTTATGAACAGTTTGATTGCCAAGGGCAAGACCCTCGGCTCTATTTGAAAACGGGGGGGGTATCTATGGGAATCGGTTTTGCTGATGCGGCACCAGAGGTGTTTGCGGACAGGTACGGTCGCAATATGGCTGGTATGGCCAGTCAAGGGGCAGAGGCTGCGAATGGTTTGGGCATGCAGTTGGGTCAATCGTATGCAGCAGATTACCAGCCGTACGATAAGAAGTTCATGCAACATGTGGATATGCTGGGGTCTGATGCCTATAAGGCGCAGCAGCGTGGCCGCGCCGTTGCCGGGGTGCAGCAGGCATCAGATCAGCAGCTGGGCCAGATGGAGAGGCGCATGGCGTCGATGGGCATGGCCAATCCATCCCTGATGGCCAAGATGCAAAGCCAAACGGCGGCTCAAACCGCCTTGGGCAAGTCTGCGGCTGCCATGGACAGTGATCAAAAGGCACGGGGCGAATGGGTGCAGGGCATTGGGGCGATCAATACGATGGGCCTCAAGACTGGTGAGCTGGGCACCAAGTATTTGCAGATGGGCAGCGAGCTGGGCAAGGTGGGGCTGGCCGGTGCGGATATGGGGGCCGGTGCTGCAGCAAGAAAGATGCAGGCTGATGCCTCGATGGCCAGTGCAGCCGCTGCGGGCTCCAATGCTTCGGCCAGTGCGCTCAATGCCCAAACCAATGCAACCAAGACGGCCAACGACTACCAGTTGGGCTTGGGGTCGCTGGCCACACGGATGCACGAGATCAACACCGGCAATGCATTCAAGCAAAGCCAGCTCGATGTGTTGAAGGGGCAAAGCAGCCTACCTAGTCAGGTGGTATCGACTGGACTGGGCATCTTGGGCAGTGCGGCCACCTCCTACTTTGCCAAGAACGGGTGGAACGGTGTTTCCAACTTGCTGGGCTTGGGTGGGGATTTTGGGGACTTTCTCTCTAGTAATGCGGGTCTGGATCTGACTTCTAGTGATTTGCTAAGCGCATTCTGAATGTCTGAGGAATAACTGTTATGGCCTTTTATGTAGACCCTACCGCTATCAATCGTGGCACTTCCATGTATGAGCATGCAATCGCTCGTAACCGTCAGGAGGAAATCGACGCGCGGGAGCAAACCCGATTCAATGATGAGCAGCAGCGCAATCGGGCGCTGGATACTGCCTTGGGACAGATGCCCCGTGCCGATCTCAGTGCTGGGGCCGATGTGGGTGGAATGACCTCTTATCTCCAGCGCCTCAGTAGTCAGGAGAGCAAGCCTCCTGCACCTCCAGCAGATATGGGCGGCATGGCTGCTTTGACGGGGCAGGGCAATGCCTCGGCTGAATCTGCTGTGGAAACCAATCTGATATCAGAACCTCAAGCCAATCCTGCGACCAACAATATCCCGACCAAGCCACTTGGCCAACAGACACAGGGTAATGTTGGGGGAGCAGCTTCTCATCCGGCCATCGCCCCCATCGAAAAGCGATTTCAACGTGAAAGCAAGCGGTTGCAGGCCCTGATGGATGCAGCCACAGCCAAACGGGATATCGTGGCCGCAAGTGGATTGGGTGCCCAGTTGGATGCGCTGAATTCAGACTTTGCTACGGCCAAGATGGTGGGCGTCACGATGCACGAGTTGCAGAACAACCCCCAGATGGGCACGGCGCTGGCCAAGCGACTGACAGAGAACAACAGCTATGGGGAGTTGGTCGCAGACTTTGATCCCAAATACGGGATGACCACCCTCAAGATCAAAGACACCGGGCGGGAGGTGCGCTTGGCCCCGCACCAGTTGGGGGTGATGGTGGCCGCTCTGCAAGACATGGAGAATGGCAATTACGAGCGGGGCTATAAGAACCTGACCTTGATCGACAAAGAGGTTGCTGAACGCATCCAACGGGGCAATGAGCTGCAAAAGAGCGTGGTGGCCAACAATAACGATGCGGCGGCTAAGAATGAGGCTATTCGCCATGCCCGTGTTTCGGATGGTCGTGCAGCAACGGATCAGAGCCTGAGACGGCAGGAGTTTGATGCCAAGAAGCCAGTCTATGATGTTGCGGCGCTGGATGCCAGTATCAGTATCGAGATGGCCAAGCATGACCCAGACAGCCCAGAGTACAAGGCGCTCCAAACTCGGCGGAATGCTCTGAGAGATGCGAAAAACTCATCACCCGAACTGAAGCACGCACAGGAGTTGGTGCGTGCGGGTGTTGTGCCTGATTTGAAGTCTGGCCTTGAAATGGCGACGACAAGGAAATCGAAGTCAGCGCAGGACGTTTTTCTTCAGGTGAAAGGGATGAAAAGGCCAGATGGTCTAAGCCCAAGCGATGAGGAGGTGGACAAGAATATGCGTTTGCTCGTCGGTGATAACTGGATGGATAAGGTCAGGGGTGGAGCGGCATCAGCACCGGGGGCTGCACCTACTCCTGCCAGCGGGGGTAAGCCAAGCACCGGCAAACCGATCCCCAATACCATTGGTCAACCGCTCAAAGATGTAACGCCGCAAGACATTGCAAATACCGCCAAACGGCATGGCGTGTCTGAAGAGGTGGTGAAGCGGCGGTTGGGGATGTGAGCCTGCACTATCAGAGCTTTGCCTTGATCCCTGCTTGTTTCAAAATGGCATTGGCTGTATTGCGGGTGTTTACCGTCACTGCTACAGGAAAGCGTGCGCCGTTAATGGGGCTTTCCCAAAATTCATGGCTGCCCTTGCCTTGTCGGATCATCACGCAGCCATGTTGCAATAGCAGCGCCCGCAGTTGCGGGTAAAAGCCGGAACCCATCGCTCAGAGTGCAACGCGCTGCTGGGCGGATTGCACCAAGTCAAACCGAAGCCGGACAGAATCGGCATCCATCGGCAGATCGTTCAACTCGATCAAGTCAGGCACCAACAGCCAAGTGCGTTCCGTCAACTCGTCTAGGGTCTTGGCCTCCGTGACCAGGTTCAGTGCGTCGCATTCTGCCGTGTAGAAACCATCGCTGAAAGTGACCTCCACCGTAAGCGGAGGGTTCAGTCGATCAAGGCGTTTTTTTACAGAGCCCAACAGATCGACCACGGTTCTTCCAAAGTGTTCATCGGCACGGGCGGTGGCAGCGGAATACCAGCGCAGCAAAGTGCTTACGCGAAAGCTGGATTCGCGCAAATCATCGCTGTCTACGTCCGTCAAGTCGCTCAGAGAGTGCAGCAGACTGCCCGCTGCATGGAAATGAACCGCCGGGCCAATCTCACTGTCGCCCATCACTGCGGCGCGCTTGTCGTGGCTGTCGCTTAACAAGGAGAGCCCGTGCTCAATGAACTGCACCCCCAGCGCCTGAATGCGCGGCGTAAAGCAAGAAGTGATGGCTGCGAACAGGTCATCTTTGGAGACAAACAAATCACCACTGCGCAGCACAAAGCGCACAGGCAACTCACCAAAACTGGCAACAAAAAAGCTCATCGGGCCATTATCTACCTGTCTCAAATCCGAGGGTATGACGGAGATCGTCATACCTTCCGCCTTGGGGTCGTTGCGAGGCGGTGCAGCTCCCTGTTGCGCTACAAGCTCAGGAGCTGCTACCAATCAGGTTCAGCAAAATTCCATCTGCTTCGATGTCGCCCGTGCGAGGTTAGAACGGGATATCGTCGTCATTCACTTGACCACAAGCATGTGTCTTTGTGAGTGCCTTCCTTGGGTAATCAGAATAGATTTTCCCCGCCTTAACTTTTTGGAGGGTCTCTTGAACCCATGCACGTTGTGCGTCAACCCCCTCTTCATGCGCTGCCACCAAGCTTCGCCAGTGCTGACGAACGGTTGGGTAAACCACATCCTCAAGCACAGGCTGATTCCATACAACTACACCATTTAGATCTCTGTGTTTCGCAGGGCCAAGCAGATCTGTGTCTGCAAGCATCTTCCAGCGCTCCTGCTCCTCAAGATTCATTAGTTCCGGGTAAGTGATGGCAAGCTTGACGAAGCGCTCTGCTTCATCGACATCCCAAAGTCGGCGCGCCTCATCCGCAACGCTAGTTTTGTCGTCGTAGCGGTCGCCTTCGTGGAGGAACACACGCTCTAAGCTACTTTCAACAGCCCAGTCAATATAGCTACTTAAGGTTCGACGGTGTTTGCGAGCCGCTAACTCAGCCAAGTATTTCAGTTTTGGATCAAGGCGAACGGAGACAGTCACTGTCTTCGTCGTCTCCGATGAAGCCTTCGCGCGGCGCTTATCTTGTTCAACCATATGACCATCCTTTTTGTGCATTGTATGAGATGTGTGAAAAATATCCGAAAAAATCACATAGATGTGTTGTGTTCAAAATGAACACATGGTATCTTTGAGGCTACGCTGATTCGATAACGTTTCGCGTAATAAGGATGAAACATGAAAGATATGAAGCAAAAGATCACAGCTACGCCCGTGAAGCTGCCGCCAGAGTTGAAGGACTACCTGAAGCACAAAGCCATCGACAACCGGCGATCCTTGGCAAATGAAATCACTTATCGACTTCAAGCAAGTCGTGAAGCAGAGGAGGCCCAGCATGGAAAGCAGGCCTGAAAAAGATAAGGCCTCTACCGCGCCAACGGTAGAGGCCTTGAATGAAGCAACCCCAACTCTTACAAAGGGATTCAACGTGCCCGATTCTATCCAAACGCCAAGCACATCCATAGCCCACCACATCGCCATCGTCGATGGTAAGCCCACCACCACCACACACAACATTGCCAAGGTTTACGGCAAGCGTCATGACAACGTGCTTGCCATCGTTCGTGCGCGCATTGCAGATGCAGGCGAGTGGGGTGTCCTTAATTTCAAGGAGACCCCCTACACCGATCCGCAGAACGGACAAACCTATCAGGTCATACGCATGACCAAGAAGGGCTTCCATTTTGTCGTCGGTAAGTTCACAGGGGCCAAGGCTGTGCAGCATCAGATTGCATTTGCCGATGAGTTTGAGCGCATGGAGCAGGAGCTACTCAAGCAACAGCCCTCCACCCAACGCCCGTACAACCCGGCCATCGACTACGAGCGCATCAATCCGGCCCAAGCCCAAGACATCAAGGAACTGGTGCATCAGGTGGTCGATGCTGGCGTGCAAGGCTTCGGGGAAACGTGGAACCGCCTGCACAAAAAGTTCCGGGTCAACAGCTACTTGGAACTGCCTGCCAGCCGATACGACGAGGCTTGTGTTTATCTGCGGGGAAAGTTGCCCGATGGTTATGCCGACAGTGTCGTGTTCGATGGTGATGCTCCTATGCCCCCGGTGCCGGACTTGCAACGCATCCACGCCGCCATGCAAACTGCCACCCAAGCCGGTGCCCAAGTGCAACAAGCCGTTTTTGAATCGGTGTTGGCGGGCAATGATGAATGGAAATTTGGCCGCTGGCTGCTCTCGTTCATCACCGATAGCAAGTTGGCCGCACCTGCCGTTATCCAGCGGGTGGGCCATGATGAGTTTGTCACCTCTACTCGCCAGTTGATTGATTGCATCAACGACCCCGGCTTCCTGTTGAGCAATATCGAATTGGCTGGGCTGGCCCAAGCCTGTACCAATCGGCTGGCGCGGCGGTTGGGTGGCGGCACCGGCTCAATTGGCTCAATGACGGCTTGATCGTCTTCTCACCAGCCCGCCCCGTGCGGGCTTTTTCTTGTCCAAGGAGGTGCAAGGACAGCCACCAAGCATGGCAGCCTTTGGAGGTTCAACCAAAGGTTTGTTATGGCACGGGACTTGTTCGCTGAGTTGGGAATTGAGGTCAGGGGGTCTGAGGGGGGTGATACCAAGCTCTCCCCGGAAGATGCCATCAAGAAGGTGGCGCAGGAGACGGGCTACAACTATGATTTTTTGCTGGGGCTGTCCAAGTTGGAAACCCGTGGCGGGGCCGCAACGATCAAGGGTGACGGGGTAGATACCCACAATCTGTTCAACATCAAGGATTTTTCCAAGGATGGAACAGGCATCCGAGCCACTGACAAGGCGGAGGGATCGAACCATCGTTACCGCCAATACGCTGATTACGAAGAGTCGGTGCGGGATGTCGTGCGGCTGCTGGATCGCAAATACCCGGATGCACGGGTAGCAGAGACATCGCAAGAGTTTGCCCAAGCATTGAAATCAGGCGGCTATGCCACTGACCCGGCCTATGTGAACAAGCTAACACGCGTGATTGGCTCGGCGCAGGGTGGTTCTAATTTGTCGGCTGGTGCCTCGCAGCAAGCACCGGGCACTGCGGGGCGCGACGTGTTTGCCCAGTTGGGGATTGATCGCAATCGCCCAGCTGGTGGGCGTGATCTGTTTGCAGAGGCGGGCATTGATCCCAAAGCGCCGCTGGATGGTGGTGGGCGAGACCTGTTTGTGGAGGCAGGCATTGACCCGAAGGCACCCATGCCAGGGACTGCGCTACAGAAAGCTGGGGACTATGCCGGTGCAGTGTCGAGTGGCATTGGTACCGGCGTTTTGGGTATCCAAGGCGGTATTGGCAAGTTCTTGCAGGCACCGGCGGCTAATTCATTGGCGGCGGTGGCTGGTGGTGTCGCGCTGGCTGATCGCGGCGTGACATGGCTGGCGAATAAGCTGGAAGGCATGGATGCCAAGGCGAACCCAGATATCCAGCAGACTGCACAGATGGCATCGCAGTTTGCCGCTGAGCAGCGTCTGGAAAACGCCAAGGTGGGCGAAGATGGGGGCTGGGCCAACCCCATGACCATGATGGCCCGGATGGGCTTAGGCCTGCAAGAGGATGCCCGCAGTCGCACCCAAGCCATCATGGCAGCGGATGCGGCTACTAACCCCGAACTGTTGCGACAACAGCAGGCAACGGCACAAGCCGAAGGGTTTGTAGGCAACCTCAAAGCCATTGCGGACAACCCGATGGCCTTCACCCACACGATGGCCCGCTCGGTGCCCGATATGCTGATGGGCGTGGGTATGGCGCGTTTGGCCGCCGGTGGCAAGCTGGCGGCAGCGACCAATGTTGGCGATGCGGCTGCGGTGGGCGTAGCCAAAGCGGGTGGAACGGCAGCAGCACAGGCGGAAGCGGCGGCCGCAGCAATGGCGCCGCTGCAACAGCAGGCCGTGGCTAGGGCTTCTAGTGCTGGCCTTTTGTCAGAGGCAGCCTCATCGGGCATGAATGCCTCGGAGGGGATTTATCAGCAGGTGATGGGGATGCCGCTGGATAAGCTCGCCGCATCCTCAGATCGGTACAAGGAGCTGATGGCGGAGGTCAAGAATCCGTATAAGGCCCGTGAACGGCTGGCCAATGAGTTGGCCGACCAGGCAGCACTGCCCTCGGCGGTGGTCACAGGCCTAGGGACAGGCATCACGAACAAGATATTCGGTGGTGATGCGACAGCTAAGACGGTGTCCGGTGTTGACCGCATGACGGGCAAAGAGCTGGCCAAGCGGGTTGGCCAAGACACGGTGGAGGAGGTGGTTCAAGGCGTGTCGGAGGATACGGTGCAACATGGTGCCGTGGTGCAGGCGGATCAATCGGCCAAGCTGGATGTCGGCGGGGCGATTGCCCAAAATGCTGCGGCTGGTTTGGCAATGGGCGGGGGGATGCACGGCTTTGCTTATGGCAAGCAGGCGCTGGGCAATGGGCACGCCCCAAGTTCAGGGGAACAAACATCAGCGCCCACCCCTGATACTTCACCTGCCCCACCTGAGCAAGCTACTTCCAGTCAAGAAAATTCCTCCATTACCGACGATGCCCCCATTAGTGCTGCCGAACAGGCGCTCAAGCAGCCGGTGGCCCTGACGGCACTGGATCGGGCGGTGGAGCTGGATGCTGAACTGGCGCACGTTCGGGAGCGGTTGCAGGATGAGACCCCAGAAAACGGCTACGGCCCCGCTTTTGACCAGTCACGCCAAGAGTTGGCAGTCAAGGCGGCCATGCTGGAGCAAGAGCGCAACCAAATTGCAGCGACATGGCCACAGGCGGCTAAAGGGGCACCTACTTCCTTTGGTACCGACTCTGGCGTGAAGCTCGCTGGCACTTATGCGCTGATGAGTGCAGATGATCTGGTCACATCCCATACTGAGGGCTTGCAACCCAATCCGCTGTATCCACAAGAGTTGCAGCCACGCGACCGCAGCCGAAGTGCCAGTGAGTTACAGGTATCAGGCATTGTGCAAAAGCTGGATCCAGAACGGTTGGGTGCTTCGGCGGACGCCGCCACCGGTGCGCCGATTGTGGGGATGGACGGCTTGGTGGAGTCTGGCAATGCCCGAACGATTGCCCTCAAGCGCGTGTACCAGGCCAAAGGCCAGAAGGCCGAAAACTATAAAGCCTTCCTGCGGGACAACGCCGCCCAGTTTGGTATTGATCCAGCCCAAGTGGATGTGACGCCCAAACCGGTATTGGTACGGGTGCGCTCCACGCCCGTCAACCGGGCTGAGTTTGCACGCCAAGCCAATGCCAGCACGGTGCAGCGCATGAGCCCCAGTGAGCAGGCCAAGGCGGATGCAGCTCGGCTCAATAGCCTAGAGGGCCTCAACCCCACGGAGGATGGCGATTTTTCTAACAGCCGTGACTTTATTCGCCAGTTCAGGAGCACGCTGCCCATTACTGAACAAAGCGAGATGATGGAGGCCGACGGGCGTTTGTCGGCTGCTGGGTACCGGCGCATCCAGAATGCGGTACTGGCCAAGGCGTATGGGGATTCACCCACCTTGCGCCGGATGACCGAGAGCATGGACAACAACTTGCTCAATATCAGTAAGGCTCTGCTGCGAGTGGCACCTACCATTGCATCGGCGCGCGAGCGCATGGAGGCTGGGGCCTTGCATCAGGCAGACATTGCACCCGACTTGGTACAGGCGGTAGAAGGCTTGTCTGCCTTGCGCGATAAGGGCTGGACGGTGGCGCAAGAGTTGGCACAGACGGATCTGACTGGCCCCAAATATTCCCCAGAAACAGCCGCACTGATGCAGTTCTTGGCAGACAACATGCGCAGCCCACGGCGGATTGCAGAGTTCTTCCAGCGTTATTACGAGGCACTGGAGCAGGTTGGAGACCCACGGCAATCGTCAATCCTTGGTGATGTGGGGCCTGCACCATCACGATCCGATTTACTGACACAAGCCAGAGAGGTGACGCCAAATGACAACTCTAACCAAGACTCCCAGCGGGGAGTCGATCGAGAAAGTTCGCTCCCTGATGGGCAAAGTCGAGAGCAATCCCCAGATACGCAGGGCGATCACCGCAGCCCTGAAAGCGATGCAGCCCCCCGACCCCATGCCGCAGCAGGACAGCCGGGAGCAGCAGAAGGCCAAGCCACAGTCGATAGCCGCAGAGAACCAGTAGAGGCAGAAAAGACACCCCTAGGCGCTGACACACGGTTGGCTATAGGCGTCGCCGGTTCTGTCGATGGTGTGCCTGGCGTCCCATTGCAGGATCTGCAAGCCTTGGCTGACCGGCTAAAGGCCAGAATGCCGAATATGCCCAAGGTGAATGTGTTGGCTGACCCATCCAGTGCACCTTACAGCCTGATGGAATACATCAACCGGCAAGATGCCTGGTATGACGTTCAGGGTGCGATGCACGAAGGAGAGTTCTACCTGTTCGGGTCTGGCTTGCAAAGTCTTGAGCAGGCTGAGCATGTGCTGGCAGAGCATGAGGCGGCTCACTTTGGGCTACGGGCCGTTCTGGGTGTGGAGGGCTTGAAGTCCGCCATGCAAATGGTTTGGGTCCACAACGCTAGTGTGCGAAAACAGGCCTCCAAACTACAAGAGCGGGGCCGTCTGTCAGATGCTGAAGCCACGGAAGAGGTGATTGTTGACATTCCGACCAAGGAACTGGCCCAGCTCAAGGGTTGGCGCAAGGTAGTGCTAAAGGTGCGGGATTTTCTTGATCGCCGTGGCTATGAGAAGCTGGCTGACCGCCTCACCACTTGGCTCAATGGCTCTTTGGATGAGCAGCAACAGGCTGACTGGTTTGTGGCCGATCTGGTGCGCGCTGCACGCGATTATGTGGCCGGCCAGCGCGACGGGCAGCCATCAGGGTACGTGGGGGCCACGCGCTTGTCTCGGCTGAAAGATTCTGCTGCGAGCGTGTCTGCACCCGCTGCACCATCTCGGGCGCATGGGGGCAGGGGATTTAATGAAGGCAGCGCCACGGTGATTGGCACCTTCAAAAATGATATTCCTATGAAGGCGCACCCAGATTACAAGGCAGCGAAGGGAGGTGACCTCATGGCTGCCGCCGCGCTGGTGCAGGATCTTGTGAAGCCAGAAGATTTGCAATCGGCCCATGAAAAGTTTGGATCTGATGTGGTGTTTGTTCCTGTCCATGCTGAAGAGGCGGCAGGGCGAAATCAGATCCCTAATGCTCTGGCCATGATGTATGCGGCCAATTCGGGTGCAGAGGTCGATACCAGCATTGCACAGGCCAATCGTGCATTTCACACTGGGGCGGGTGCGATGGAGCGTTTACTGGCCCGTGCTGAGTTTTCAGGTTATGTTGAGCCTGGCCGACGCTATGTGCTGGTGGATGACGTGACCACTATGGGTAGCACTTTGGCCGACTTGGCCGCCTATATTCAAAGCAGTGGCGGTGACGTGGCTGGCTCCGTGGTGTTGGTCAATGCCATGCGCGGAGGTAAAATTCAAGCTGATCGCAAAACCGTCAACCAACTGGAGGCCCGTCATGGAGAAGTTGTCCGCGAACTCTTCGGCTTCGGCTCCCAGTAGCTTACCGCAGCAGAAGCTCAATACCTCATTGGCTTCCGATCGGCTGACGAGCTCCGAACTCGAGTCGTTACAGCAAAACAAGCGCGAATCGATCGCCTCGCTGCAAAAAATATTCCCCAACGCGCGGATTCACCAAGCCCCGACTCCCGCCTGAGTCTCGGCGATCCCACAAAGAATCCTACAGCCGCAAGGGCTGCCCCGCTCAATGGCTCGTTAAATGCACAACAGTGGGGCGATGCTGTGCAGGTGTCCCCTATTGTCTACGCACCGGGTAAGGGGGCAGGCATCTCAATCAGCGAGGCGACGCAGGTAGTTGATGAATTTTTGGCCCAGTTTGCTCATCAGGCTCCTGTTGTCATTGCTGATAGCGCCGTAGGGGTCTTGCCGGGAGCAAGCAATAACGACGCTATCGCGGGTGCTGTGCATCGTGGTCGGGTGCATCTCTTCCTTAGCCAGATCCCGAACAGGACTGAGGTGATCAAGACTCTTTGGCATGAATTGCTCCATTACGGATTGCGCCGGTTTTTGACAAAAGACCAGTTTATCGCTGAGATGACAGCGTTGTATACCGGTGACATGTGGGTACGGGGATTCGCCAATCAGTGGGTTCGGACGAGCGAAGGGGCTGCAGCTATTCGATTTGGTGGGGTTGAGTACGCCCGGGCACGCGGGGTGGACGAAGCCTTGGCACGGCTGGCTGAAGACACTGAGGGAGGCAAAGAATCCAACAATGTGAAGGCAAATACCTACCGTCGGGTTGTGCAATGGCTGGCAAAGATGGCGGATAAATTCAATGCTGGGCAAGTTGCTGCCTTTTTGCGTGGCATGACCAACATAGAAGCGAAAGCCTACGTGCGCAGCGTGTTCACCCGTCTTCAAGACGATGCCCCCGCTACCCAGAGCGATTGGGCATTCACCGCAGATGACGCATTCAGTCAAGCCCCGAATCCTTCGGCTGCCGAACGGGCCAACCAGCTGATTTCTAAGTCTGTAGGGCGTACAGCACCGTTGGATGCTGTAGCCCATGCCATTACCCGCGTCACCGGTGTTGAGTGGGTGACTCGCAATGTTTACGACAAGGCGGCTGTTCTGTTGGAGCGCCTGATTCCTGAACGGGTTAAGGCGGGTGTCGTTTCAGATTACGGGGTACCTGAAGCGGTGATTGACCAACGCTCTTTACTCCAAGGCCGCCAGCGGGTACAGCTGCGCAAGACGGGCGCCCTCGTGGAGAAACTGGCCACCCTGACGCGGGCTGAGAGCCGGGTGGCCTATGAGTGGATGAATATGAAGGAGGGGGCTGACGCGGCTGCTTATGATTCCGTGATGCAGGGGCTACCCCAAGAGTCGGTCAAGGTGCTCAAAGAAGTGCAGCAAATGATCGACAAGCTGAGCCGTGAGGCGGTGCGCCTTGGGCAGTTGTCCCCAGATGCGTACGAGCGGCATAAGTTCGCCTACCTGCATCGATCCTATGAGAAGTACACCTTGGGCCTGAGCGCCGAAGAGAAAGCCGTGCGCTCACGGGCTATTGCCGTTTTAGGGGAGCAATACCAAGGCCGTGGCCTGAGCGAATTTGCCTCTATGGCTGAGATGCGCAATGCCGCTCCTGAATGGTGGGGGCGCAAGGTGGTGCCCTACAAGGTCGATACATCTCTGAAGGGGCAGAAGTTCATCCGCCTAGAGCGGCGCGCGCCGTCTGGTGAAGGGGTAGAGCCTTTGCCAGGCATGGAGGGTAAGCAACCGGGCAAGTTGCAGGAGGTGGCGTACTGGCCTGTTGGCGAACCCATCCCCAGCAAGTACAGCGACAAGCTCAGTGACTGGTCGCCGGCAGGAACATGGGAAGTGCGCGACACCCAAGCAGGGAAGGTGGTGCTGTGGCGCGACTTTACCAAGAATGAGCGCACCCAGATGGGTGAAATTGACGAGGCCCGGTTTGCCATTGCCAAGACGCTCCAGATGATGATCCACGATGTGGAGGTGGGACGTTATTTGGAGTGGATGGCCCAAAACTATGGCAAGAAAGACGCTGATCAGGTAGATGGCACTGTAGTGGATGCCTCTGAGCGGATGCGTGACACTTTTGCCACCAATGAATGGGTGAGGGTTCCGGATGTGAAGATACCCGGCACAGAGGTGCTCAAGTATGGGAAGTTGGCCAATCATTATCTTCCTGGCCCGATTTGGAATGATGTGCGTCAAGTGGTTGCTGGTGGGCACTTCAAGCCGTTTGGTGAGAAATATGACAAGTTGTTATCGCTGTGGAAAACCAGCAAGACGGCACTGTCGCCCAGCGTGCACATGAACAATGTCATGTCCAACTTTGTGATGGCTGATTGGCATGATGTGGGGGCCGGCCATGTGACCAAAGCCTTGCGCATTTTGCTTTCTGCTAGCCAAAAACTGGGCGGCATTACTGACCGCGAGGCGGCACAGGAGGTGCTAAATAGGTATCAGGACAGTGGTGGCGATACCGGATCGTGGGCCACCCAAGAGATTGCCAACGAGCAGTTGGAGCCGCTGCTGGCGGCGCTGGAGGAAGAGCTTGGGCAAGACGATGGCGGCAGTATGCAGGCGCAAATAGGCGTAATGGCGGCCCTACAACACGCCAGCCACGGCAGATTTTCCGATAGCTGGGCAGCTGCTGTCGCCAGCAAACCGGGCAAGGGGATGGGTAAAGCGGCTAAGGCGATGATCGACATCTACCAAGCTGAGGATGATGTGTTTCGGCTGGCAGCATGGCTCAAGGCTAAGGAGGATGGCTTGGATGACATGGCCGCTGGCAAGGTGGCGCGCAAGTCATTTTTGGATTACAGCATCAATGCTCCCTGGATCAACGCCATGCGCAAGTCTGGGTGGCCATTTTTGGCGTTCACTTATCGGGCAGTGCCGATGCTGGCAGAGATTGCCGCCAAAAAGCCGCACAAGCTGCTCAAGCTCATGGCGCTGGCCGGTGGGCTTAACGCGTTAGGGAGCATGCTGGCTGGTGGCGATGATGACAAGGAGCGCAAGCTGCTACCAGAAGAGAAGGCCGGTGCTATTTGGGGCATGGTGCCCAAGCTGATTCGTATGCCGTGGAATGATGCCCATGACTCGCCCGTTTATTTAGACATTCGGCGCTGGATACCGGTGGGCGATGTGTTTGATGTGGGCCAAGGGCATGCTGCCATCCCTATGTTGCCGGGGTTGATGCCTACGGGGCCATTGGCCATGTTGTTTGAAGTGGTACTGAACAAGACGAGCTTCACCGGTAAGCCAATCACACAAGAGACCGATACCGTTGCCCAGAAGACAGCCAAGCTGGCAGACTACTTTTATAAGGCGTTTGCACCCAATTTGCTCTTACCCAATCCAGTTGGCTGGGCACTAGAGGAGGCGTCGGGGGTTAAGAATGCCGGACAGACATACGCATGGTCTTCGGTCAGCGATGCTGCACATGGCCGCACTGATGCCTTCGGTCGTGAAATGTCGGTAGCGCAGGCCATCGCATCATCGGTTGGGGTGAAATTGGGTAGCTATCCGGCTGATGTGATGCGACGCAACCTTGTTGCACAGGCCAATGCCAAGGCGCGCGAGATTGACCTGAATATCTCCCAGCTGCGGCGTCAGTACCAGACCCATCGATTGGGTCGAGACGAATTCAAGACACAGGTGCAGCGGGAGATGGAGAAAAAACGAGGCGTTATGCAAAATCTGAGTGAACGATTGCAGTGATGGTATTGATGATGGTACTGTTGGATCAGTATGTCTCCAAACCCGCATAAATTCTAGGTTTGTGGTCGCAAACAACTATTGAGTGGGAGTGAAATCAGGTCCTTCGGGGACTATCGTGACCTATCGAAAAACTGTCCTAACGTGTTGATTTATAAAGAAATGCGTCACGGCAGCTATCGGTGGCTATCGCCGATCAGCAAAACGGATTGGCGGTAGAGGCGACGGTAGAAACCGGAGGCCGGATTAAGACCCTCCCGTTTACTATCCAGACCAAACCGGTCTTTGACGGTAAATCACTCCTCAGGAAAGCTTGTTTCATGCGGCTTTCCGAGCATCAGCAGGTCTCCTGACCCCTGACGGTAAAAGCCGTCATGAACAGGAGGAAAAACCTCGATGCTTACCGACACCGCACTACGCAATCTCAAGCCTAAGTCCAAGATTTACAAGGCTTCCGACCGCGACGGCATGTACGTAACGGTATCAACCACCGGTACCGTCACCTTCCGCTACGATTACCGTCTCAACGGCCGGCGCGAGACGCTGACCATTGGAAGGTATGGGCCGTCCGGCATTTCGCTCGCGATGGCCCGCGAAAAGCTGCTGGACGCCAAGAAGGCCGTCGCTCAGGGCAAGTCCCCGGCGCATGAGAAGCAGCGCGAGAAGCGCCGCCTGACCGCCGCCAAGAACTTCGGCGACATGACCGCCCAGTGGATGGCCGGTGCCCGGATGGCCGACAGCACGCGAGCGATGCGCAAGAGCATCGTCGATCGGGACATCCTGCCGGCCTTCCAGAACCGCCTGCTCAACGAAATCACCGCCGACGACTTGCGTGCCTTGTGCGGCAAGGTGAAAGGGCGGGGCGCCCCGGCCACCGCGGTGCACATTCGCGACATCGTGAAGCAGGTCTATGCCTTCGCCATCCTGCATGGGGAGAAGGTGGACAACCCGGCGGCCGACGTGGGCGCAGCCTCGATTGCGACCTTCGTGCCCAAGGACCGCGCCTTGTCGCCGCTGGAGATCCGCCTGATGTCGCGGCAGATGGAGTCGGTGGCCACCTATCCGACCATTCGGCTGGCGTTGCGCATGGTCCTGCTGACGCTGGTGCGCAAGAGCGAACTGATCGAGGCTATCTGGGACGAGGTTGATTTCGAGAGCGCGACCTGGACCATTCCGAAGCAGCGGATGAAGGGGCGCAACCCGCATGTGGTCTACCTGTCGCGCCAGGCGCTTGACATCCTGGTGGCGCTGCACACCTGCGCGGCCGGCTCGAAGTTCGTGCTGCCGTCGCGCTACGACTCTGACCGTTGTATGTCGCACGCGACCCTAAACCGGGTCACACAGATCGTGGCGCAGCGGGCCAAGGCCGCAGGCCTGCCCCTGGAACCGTTCACCGTCCACGATCTGCGCCGCACGGGTTCGACGCTGCTCAACGAGATCGGGTTCAACCGCGACTGGATCGAGAAGTGCCTTGCGCACGAAGAAGGGCGTTCCTCGCGCTCGATCTACAACAAGGCCGAGTACGCCGAGCAGCGGCGCCACATGCTTCAGGAGTGGGCCAACATGGTCGATGCCTGGATCGACGGGCAGACCTACGTGCCGAAGCTGATGCCGGAGAACGTGGTCGTGCCGGTGTTGAGTGCGATGGCCTGAAGCAGGGCCAAGGTTGTCACTTGACAACCTTGGCAATCATTCCCATACTGGAGACTGTTGATGGCCCGGTCCTCTCATCCGAAGAAAGAAGTCGAGGAAGCACTCAGGCACGCCGAAGGGCAGGGCTGGCGTGTGGAAGTCGGTGGCAGCCACGCCTGGGGGCGGATTTATTGTCCGTACAACGATGCGGAGTGTCGCTGCGGCGAGTTCTGTATCACCAGCGTGTGGAGTACGCCGAAGAACCCTGGCAACCATGCGCGTGCCTTGCGGCGAGTCGTGGATAACTGCACGACGCACCGCAAGCAGCAGGAGGCAGCCGACGATGCCGAGGAGTAGCACGATGGAATACACCTTCACCCTGAAATACCAACTCGCCGACGATGACCGTGACCCGGATGCACTGGTCGAGCGTCTGGGCGAGGCCGGGTGCGACGATGCCCTGGTCGGCATCGGGCAGCCGGGGCGGCTCGCGCTGGAGTTCACCCGAGAGGCGGACAGTGCGGACGCGGCTGTACGCAGCGCGTTGGCCGACGTGCGGAGCGTCGTGCCATCGGCCAGGCTGATCGAGGTCGCGCCTGATCTAGTTGGGCTGACCGACGTGGCCGACATCGTGGGCGTGTCGCGGCAGAACATGCGCAAGCTGATGCTGGCCCATCCGGGCACCTTCCCAGCGCCGGTGCATGAAGGCAGCGCATCGATCTGGCACTTGGCGGATGTGCTGACCTGGCTGCAGGCAAAGGGTAGCTACTCGCTGGCCATGGACGTTCTGGAGGTGGCGTGCGTTGCCTTGCAGGTCAACGTGGCCAAGGAGGGGCGGCGGTTATCGCGCTCAGCTTCCAAGGAGCTGGAATCTCTCGTTGGATGAGGCCGTCGCCAGCCTCATTCCTGACCGGAACCCGCCCGAACAGGGCGGGTTTTTCGCAGGTGTACATCCGGCTTGGCGGCGCTGATGGGAGGGGCTTGCTTGCGCTCCTCGATCCAGGCCTCGACCTCGGCCAGGTCCCACACCACGCAGCGCGGCGTCAGATTGAAACGCCGTGGGAACTCGCCGCGACGCTCCATTTCGTAGATCGTCGTTTCGGCCAAGGGGACGATCTGACGCAACTCATGACGGCGGATGGTGCGCCGAAATGGCAGCAGGCCGTACTTCGGGAACTGGGGGAGATCGCCGTAGGCGATCGAGCCGGGCAGGGGGAGGGCGGACGGCGAGCGCATCTCGGTACCGTTGACTCGGCCTATGTTTCCTGTCGGGTTATTCTCCATGTCGAACTCCGTGGTTGTCCGGCGATATGAGTTGCCACCGCATGACGACATGGTGGCTTTCAATTGCTATCGCGGGAACTCACTGGAGCGTAGAGAGGCGTACTGAAGACAAATAGCCAAGGAAAAGGGGGAGAGTATGGCGACGATAACGGTTTCTCCGATTCATTTCGAGGACTACAGCGGCATCCAGTTTGAGCGCCTTGTCTTTGCATACCACGTGCGCGCTGGCTGGCGTGACCTGATCTGGCATGGCCAATCGGGAGGCGACAAAGGGCGGGACATCGCGGGTATCGAGCCATTCGACGACCAGCCGGCACGCAAGACCATCATCCAATGCGCGAACCGGGACACGCTGACCCTAGCGAAGGCCAAGGGCGACATGTCCAAGGCGGTCAAAGCCGCTGGCGGGACGCCGAATGCTTTCAAGTTCGTCTCTCGTGGCCCTGTTTCGGACGCCAGCCGAACTCGAATCGAGCAAGCCGCGGCATCCCTCGGGGTTGCGCATGTGACGATATGGTCGGGCGTGGAATTCGAGGAGAACCTGCGGCTTCGCGCCGAGTACCTGCTGCACCGTTTCGTCCATGGCATCGAGTTTCCCGACGCTGAGATGGAGATCCGAAAGTTCGTGGACGATTTCCCCGATCTCTCGGACGCCGATGCACTGCAATTGATGGCGGCCGTGTTCGATCGCCCGGCCTTTCGGACACCGTTTCAGCAGGAAAGCTCTCTGCCTGCTTTTCAGCAGGCGATCGAAGACACCATTGGCGCACTCAACACAGGCGTTTGGCGGACGCGCGAAGGAGACGAGATCAGGCGTATCCCCTCGATCCATCATCTTCGAGATCAACGCATCCGCGCAGTGCTTGCAAAGGTGGTTCGCCAGGTCGATGGGCTTCGCCGCATCTTTGTGACCCGTCTCAATGAAGGGGAGATCAGACACTGTGGGTGCGGTCAGCCGAATTGCCCCACGTACATGCTCACGCATCGCGTTGCCGACGAACTGGACGAAGCCAGACGGAAAATTCTGACGATGTTTCGATCGGTGTATGCGCCCTTTGACGTGAGTCTTCAGTAGGCGAGCATGGATATGGCATTGTCCGAAGAACAAATTCGGTACCTCAATCACCATCCGCCAGGCGAGGCCGTGGCCCGCGCGTTGTCCGAACTGCTGGAAAACGACCATGACTTGCTCGGTATCGACGCCAACGAACGATCCATCACCTTTCGCTTCGCGATGTATCTCCAACGGCATTTTCCTGATTGGACCGTGGATTGCGAATACAACCGCGATGGCGCTGAGCCGAAGAGGCTCGGGCATCTGGAGCTGTATCCGGACAGCGAGGATGATGAGGCGAAGACAGTATTTCCAGATGTGATCGTTCATCGACGAGGCACGAGAAATAACTATCTGGTCTTGGAGTTCAAGAAGTCAACGAGCCGCGTTGACCGACAGATCGACCTACGGAAACTTCGGGGCTACAAGCAGCAGCTTGGCTACGAGCATGCCCTGTTTGTGGAGGTTGGAACCGAGGGGCGGGTGGTCATCACCATGCTTGAATGGGCTTGAGAGGCAACAGGGAAGACTCATGACACGCATTCCACCGTTCAGCTCACAGCACCTTGAAGCTGCGTGCCGCGTGCTCGCCGATACCGAGCGTGGCCTGAGCGGCACGCAGATCGAACGCCTGCGGCAAGAAATCGAGATTGCCGACACGTCGCCCGGCATGACCAAGTGGAAGCGGTTGTTCAATGCGCTGGCCGGCGCACAGAACCACCACCAAATCGGCAACCATCTCATCATGTTCATCAATCGCGCGATGAACCCGGTGAACTACGCCCGCGACCCTGCGACGTTCGCCTGGCGGTGCGACGAACTCAATGTCGTCCTTGCCTTCTCCGGTTTCTACGTGCGTGACGACGGCAAGGTCGGGTACGCCGACAAGGCCACGACGCTCGATGCCGCGCGAGCCCGCGCGGGACGGCTCAAGGCTGCATTGGAAAGTCGCATCGTGCATACGGAAGTGCTGAACTACTGCCGCGCCGAGTTACTGGACGAAAATTATTTCCATGCGGTCTTCGAGGCAACGAAAGGCGTTGCGGAGCGGATTCGCCTGCTGTCGGGCCTGAATGGCGATGGCGCTGAGCTGGTGAACAAGGCATTCGCAGGCCAGCAGCCCGTTCTGGCCTTGGGGCCGCTCACCACAGAGTCCGAGAAGAGCGAGCAGAAAGGCTTTGCCAATCTGTTGATCGGCCTGTTTGGCGCCGTGCGCAATCCGCTGGCCCATGCACCCAAGACGAACTGGCCGATGTCCGAACAGGACGCACTGGACATCCTGACGCTGGTATCGCTGATTCACCGCAAGCTGGATAGCACCACGAAATTAGCGGCCGTATCGCCATAAGGGAAAGACAAGAATGGACGAGGCGATCGTTGTCTTCTCTCGGAAAGGGATCTTTCAGACCACGATCGCCGCGCGCGACGTTCGCAGCCGGGAGCATGCGCGCAAACTGTGGCCCTTGGTATCTCCCGGCGCATCACAGCAGCTGGTGACATGGGTCAGCCCTTCCTTCGAGAGTGGGAAGTTGCGTCGGCGCTCCCATTTCCGGGTGCTTCCTGCCCAGCACACCTTCAACCCCAAAGCGCACTTCGACGATGAAGAGGCCAGCCGGTGGCGCGCCGTGCAGGAAAGCCCTGAACACCGGCGGGCGAAAGAACTTGTTGCGGCTGAACTCTCACGACGCCTGCATGCCGGGCTTGCGATGCCGTGGGCGTTCAAGGATGCGGATGCGTCGGACTATCCGCTGGAAGGCAACTTGTTGCTCGGCGCCGACCAGGTGGCAACCGAGCATCCCCTGGAGACACCATTCGGCAGCAAATTCCGGCTTGACGTGGCTGTGCTCGGGCCGCCGGTCCAGACCGAGCCGATGGTGCTGGGCGGCGTTGAAATTGAACTCGGCCACGCCTTTGACGGGCGGAAGGCGCTGATCGGAAAGTCGCTAGGATTCCCGCTGATCTCCATCGACATCACCGAGATGGCGCTGGACGAACTCACGCCCGAGTGGGCACAGCGGGTACTGACCGCAACCACGCGGAGCCACGAGCAAGGACGCCGGCAGACCTACATCTATCTCCACGACCTGCTGTACCCCCTCTACGCGCAATTGCCGGCGTTTCTGGATGACGAGCAACGCCATCAGTTCCTTGTGTTTGCCGACGATGAGACCTTGAACAAGTTGGTGCGCTGGATGAACCTACTCGCCGAAAAGCTGGAGTACCCGAAGGGTACGGTCGCCGTTGCCCTGGTCAACGGCAAGAACGAGCAGTCCTGCAAGATGCTGGAACGCGCGGGGCAAGTCGTTGGCCCCGACTGGAGTGAGTTCAACGCCCAGCGATGCCTACGGCTGACCCTACCGCGTCCCAGAGGCCCGGCGGACCTCCAGGCCCATCGCTTCCACATGACGATGGCGCGCATCCTGCTGTCGCACACCGATGCGCTCGTTGGCTACAAGTATTGCAACGGCGTGGACAACAACCACCCCGAAGAGGACGTATGGGTGGCGCATCGCTGGATCGCCGATCTGAAAACCCATACCCAGCATCGCGTATTGCCGAAGCGGCTGGCCGAACCGATCAACAGGCTGATCGCCGTGGTTTCGGACCTGCATCGCAATCACGTGGCCGCCAGCCACGAGACTTGACCATCCTCTGCCGAAAGTCAGCCGATAGGCCAACATTCCAGCGGAGTTACGCGCCTATGCCTATCCGCAGAGTGCGTTGAATCTTAGTCCGCAGTCGGTTTTGCAGGCTTTTTTCTCGGGGCCGAAGAAGACAAAGACGGCAAGCACTCGAACAGGCGTTCCGCATAAACGAACCCCATCCGCCTGACTGCGCCCTGATCGAAGTACAGCAGCCAAGCAGCAAGCAAGGCCAACGAAATGAGCAACGTCAGGCCTGCGGCAAGCCCCGGATCGGCAAGGTGCATTGGGTCAAAATGGGGTGGGACTACCTGCAGAACCTTCGCAATCAGCAATCCGTAGATGATGCCCAGGATGCACGACACGATACCGACCGGCTTCATCGCCAGCATATTGCGGTGAAACCCATAGGCAATGTTCTCTTTCAGCAAGAGCTGCTTGTTGGAGCGCGTGAGTTCGCGAAGCCGCTTGGTGGCGCCAACGTAGATATCGTCCGCCTTGTCAGGGCTTGCTGACTCTTCTTCTGCCGTTGGCATGTCGATACCCAGCTTGGCCGTGATCGCCGTGTGATAACGCTGTTTGCTGACACCATCGAGAAACTTGTCGCGATGACGCAGTGCGATGGTTGTGGGCATGCCGCCCCACTTTGCAACCAGCATCTCTTCAAGCTGTTTCCCGCGCCCGCGGGCGACACTCGCCAGCGCATAGATAGCGCCGCAGCCACCAAGCAGGCCGATCACACCTGTAAGCACGGGATGCTTTGGCCCGTAGACACACAGAAGCGGCACCAGCACCGGCAGGGCCACAAGAAGTCCGGGGACCACACGCGCCTTGCGCTCGTAGGGGTCCTTGACCAGCTCAAAAAAGGTTGTCATATGAAGTCAGGCCTGTGCCGTCAAGGCATCGATATAGGGTTGGATTTCATCGCGATTTTTCAGCGTGATCTGCTGCGCGAGAGGGTCTGGCGCTTCCTTGGTATGCAGGCCCAGACGCCTCAGCGTGTAGTACAGAAACGCTTGGCGGCATGGAAGTTTGACCTGTCCGTATTCCATGCCGTAATCCAGCTCCAAGACTCGCTTCTTGGCCGGGGGCAAATCAGGGTGCGGCGCAAGGACCAGCATCAGCACAGTATGCCAATGCGCATCCTGGCTGAAGTCAACTTGGCTCAGCTCGAAACCGTCGATGCGCAGAATTCGGGCGAGAACGAAATCGCTGAAGCGCTGGCGCTTGTGGCAAAACGCGCGCACGTGCCAGCGAAAACCGTCGTTGCCAAGGGCGTGCGGTGACAGCAAGCGAATCGATTCGTCCAGGGACGTCATGGACTGGTAGCTCACCCGAATGGCTTCCCGCTGCCGGATTGCCCGAACCACCGCTTCGACAGTCTGCTCATTGATCGTGCGCCAAGGGGAAGGTGCCCAATCCGTCTCTGGCGCAGAACCGATGAAGCTGGCAGCCGGCTCGACAACACCCATCTTGGTTGCAAGCAACTCTGCCAGATAGCGCTGTGCCGAGCTTCGTTGATACAGCGGCTGGAAGCCCGGCGCTGCCGTGTAGGTCCTGGAGCTGCGGTCGTAGACCAAATTGCCCGGCGCCAACTCTGTGTATTTGGCAATGTCCAGTGAAGCCTGGGGAACAGAGATGCCGAAGTGCTCAGTGAGATCCATTCGATTGATGCGCCGCTCCCAGCGCAAACGAAAATCGATGAATTGAAGTCTGCTCTCCAGCCCCCAACTTAATCCCTTGGATTCAGCGGGCTCGGCGGCAGTAACAGGGGGCTCTTGCATCAATAGCGTCTAAAAAGTAGAAGGGCGTAAAAAATAGTCGTATATTAACTATACGCGATCATCCTTCGGTCGTCTACCCGGAGACCCTCATGCCCACCACCATCACGTTTTTCCCCGTTGATAACGGGGACATGACGCTCATCAAGTTCGGCGACCTCGACGCGACGACGCTGCTGATCGACATCAACATCCGACAGGACGCCGACGACCCCGGAAAGGACGTGCGCGACGTTGCCAAGGACTTGCGCGAACGGCTGAAGAAGGATGAGAACGGTAGGCCGTATGTCGATGCCTTCCTGTTGAGCCACCCGGATCAGGATCATTGCCGCGGCCTGACGCGGCATTTCTACCTGGGGCCGCTCGCCAAGTACCCGGATGACAAGAAGGACGACAAGGACAAGAAGATCGTGATCCGCGAGATGTGGTCGTCCCCGATCGTGTTTCGACGCACCAGCAAGACTCATACCTTGAGCGACGACGCCAAGGCCTTCAACACCGAGGCACGCCGGCGCGTGCAACTGAACCGGGACAAGAACTTTGCCGTCGGGAACGGTGACCGCATTCAGATCATGGGCGAGGACATCGACGGAAAAACCGACGATCTCACCTCGATCGTGCGGAAGGTGGACACGCGCTTCTCGACGATCAATGGCAAGAGTTCGGCATTCTTCTCCGCGCTTCTTTTGGCTCCCCTGGATGCCCAGGACGACGAAGAAGAGGAAGAGTGCCTAGTCAAGAACCAGTCCAGCGTGATCCTGAACATCACATTGGCCGCCGATGCGCAGACGCCGGATGGCGCGAAATTCCTGACTGGTGGCGATGCCGAGGTATTCATCTGGAACCGCCAGTGGCAGCGCCACAAGACTGAAGCCGATGTGCTTGAGTACGACATCATGCAGGCACCGCATCACTGCTCCTGGCATTCGCTGTCCTATGACAGTTGGTCCGATTTCGGCGAGAAGGCCAAACTCGACGCCGATGCCCGCAAGGCACTTTCGCAGACCCGTGATGGTGCCGTTATCGTCGCCAGCTGCAAGCCGATCGCAGACGATGACAGCGATCCGCCCTGCATCCGCGCGAAGCGTGAGTACGTGGCGATCGTGAACGACGCAAAAGGCGAGTTCTACTGCACGGGCGAATATCCGAGCGAAAAATCCGTGGAGCCCCTCGTTTTCACCGTCACCGCTCAGGGTGTGCAGCCTCCTTCGAAGAAGGAAGCCGGATCGAAGGCTGCCGCCGTGATCACCTCCGCGCGCACGCCCATGCCGCACGGGGCATCATGACGGACCGCATCGCGGACGCACTGCATCAACTTCAGCGGCATCGGGGCCTTGTCCGCGTTGGCGAGCCAACGGCATTGGGCGCGTTGACGCAGATTGAAGTCGATGTTGCCGTTGAATTGCCAAGCAGGTCTCGGCGCAGAGGGGTATCCGAGACCGGAGTACGCTCGGTCGAAACATGCGTTCTGGTGTTCGGCACTGAATGGCCCCTGTCCGCGCCCAAGCCATTCTTGCGTGCGGACTTCCCGCTCAACTTGCCGCATATCAACCCTCATCGCGAGGGCGAGTTGGTCTCGCCTTGCCTGTTCGAGGGGGCGCTCAACGAACTGCTGCATCGGTTTGGCCTAGACGCCATTGTCGATCAGTTGATCGATTGGCTGCACAAGGCCGCAGCGGGCACGTTGCTGGACCTTGAACAGGGGTGGGAGCCGACTCGACGAGACAGCTGTCCTTCGACCGTGGTATTCAGTGCCGAGAAGGTTGCGGCCGCAGCTCCCGCTGACGGCACCATTCTGGTAGTCCCCGCAGGCTACGTGACGATTGATGGCGGTCTATACGCCATCATCAATGCCGAATTGACCCCGCAAGTCGATCCTGTGTTTTACCAGGAGACTCACAACGACAAATTGGGCAAATGGGCAAACGGCCACACCGCCGCCTTCATTGCCCGGGCTACCATGACCGGAGGCCACCCGCATGTGGTCGGACACTACCAACCGGAGACGGTTGTCGATCTTGCGACGCTGCTTGATCGAGCAGCAGAACTCGGCATTGATCGTGGCGCTTTGGCCCAAGGCTTGGATGGTTACTACGGGCGCTCGATCCTGGATCGGCAGCAGGACTCGCGGGGCTGGTTGCATGGCGTGTACGCGATTGTGATTCTGGCTGTACAAAGGCCAGCGTCGCTTGTGGGCTCCCCGGGGAGAAGTGTCGAGGTATTGCCCTATGTGGTGCGCTACGAACTCAACGCTCAATCGCTCTTGGAGCGAAACGCCACGGTTCACCCAGCCTTTCACGCGCATTCGTTGTCTCCCGAATTGCTGGCAAGGACGTCCGGCATTCCATCAGCGGCCACATCGCAGTCGCTGGTCGTGCTCGGCTGCGGAAGCGTGGGATCGAAAATTGCGCTGCAACTGGGGCGAGCGGGTTTCGGCTCAGTGACCTTCGTCGATAACGAATCCATGTCGCCTCATAACGCGGCGCGACATGCACTTATTGAGCGGGCATCGGTGCTGGTCCCACCGCGGAAGTCTGCGTTGATGAAGACGGCCTTTGAAAGCCTGTCTCATCTTCAATCGCGAGCGTTCGACACCGACGCAGCGACTCTCTTGGTCGATCCTGAACAGTTTGCTGCAACCGTTCCGCAGGATGCTGCCCTCATCGTGGATGCGACGGCTTCACTTCAGGTGTTGGCCGCAGAAGCACAATCAACGGCGCTGAACCAATCCCCTGCGCGACTGGCAAGGATCGTGATGTATGGACACGGGCGCTGCGTCGCGGTTTTGCTCGAAGGACCTGGCCGGGCCGGTCGGGTTGACGACCTTACGGCATTCTTGTTCGAGTGCTGCCGGTTTGTGCCGGAGCTGCGTGCCTCGATCTCCGGTGACACCTCTGAGCCGACACGCATTTTCGTGGGTGACAACTGCCGTTCCCTGACGATGCCAATGTCTGATGCCGTTGTTTCGCGTTCTGCGTCACTGGCCGGTTTGCAATTGGAGCGCTGGCTCGTTGACGGGCTTCCGAAGGAGGCGACGCTTTGCGCCGGGATATCGGATGCCGAAGGACTCGGCATGGCATGGAGCCGCACCAGCCTTGGCCCGACCACCGTGCTCGACGTAGCCGACGATGGTGGCTGGAACATTCGAGTTCTGCACCCGGTCGCGCAAGCGATCCATGCTGAAGCGCTGCGCTGGGGAGCACTGGAAACAGGCGGGACCTTGGTCGGCCGCATCTCGTTTGAAAATCGAACCATTACCATTGCGGGCCTTATTGAGGCGCCGCCTGATAGCGTGCGAGAGGCCGCCCGTTTCGTCCTCGGAACCAATGGGCTTGTTCAAAATTTGCGCGCCGCAAACGCTGCCTCTTTGGGGTATCTCGCCTTCATCGGCACCTGGCACAGCCACCCGAAAGGTGGCCCACATTCGGGCATAGATCGAAATACATTGCGCGGCATCGCAGAGGATGCTGGCGGGCTTCCCGCCGTGTCGCTGGTGTGGACTCCGACAGGACTCACGTGTGCTGTGGATCGCTGGTAGATGTGAAGCCACCGGCACTTTGTTGGCATAGAACAAGAGGGATGTATGGCTGATTACTTCGAGATCGATTTTCTTGGCGTCGAAACCGCGAAAAGCGGCGATGCGATCACGCTGCGCTACTCGGTAAATGGTACGGAGGGTGTACACGTCGTTGACGGTGGGTATCTGGATACAGGGGATCAGATCGTCGAGCATCTGAAGACGTTCTATGGAACCACAGTCATCGACCATGTGATCCTCACGCACCCCGATCGCGATCACGCCAATGGGCTGCGAAAAGTCCTGGAGCAATGCACGGTCAAGAATCTTTGGATCAACCGGCCGTGGATATACGCAGACCAGTTGATCGATCGCTTTGAAACCTATGAATCGGTTGAAGCACTGCGACGGAAGTTGCGCTCCATCTACGATGCCACAGCAATTCTTGAGGATCTTGCGGTGGCGAAGAAAATTCCAATCCATGCGCCTCTACAGGGGCAGAGCATCGGCCCGTTCACGGTCATGGCTCCTAGCCTGGAACGCTACCTGGACCTGATCGTGGACTCCGCGAAGACTCCGGAAGCTGTTGAAGAAAGTGCTCTAGATAGCGCGCTGAGCAGCATATTCCGGGCTGTGAAGGCTGCGACCGCCTACATCAAGTCCTTGTGGGGAGAAGAATATTTCCCGCCCGAGCCGACCAGTCGTGAAAATGAAATGAGCGTGGTGCAGTCGGCCGTCTTGAACGGTCATCGTGTCATGCTCACTGGCGATGCCGGGCGTGAGGCGCTGCAAGAAGTGATTGGCTACGCGCCTTTCGCCGGACTCGCGCTACCGGGCATTCGGTATTTTCAGGTGCCTCACCATGGTGGGCGGCACAATGTCTCGACTGAAATTCTGGACCAACTGGTTGGCCCACGCTTGGACAGCATGCCAGACAAGCATACTTGGAATGCAATCTGCAGCTCTGCCAAGGCGGATGAGGATCATCCGCGGAAGTCGGTGATTCGTGCCATATTGCACCGGGGCGGACACTGGGCTGCGACCGAAAGCCAAAACATACGCATCGGGGCAGGCATCACCCGCGAGGGCTGGGTACCGATTCCCCAAGCGGCATATCCCGAAGATCAAGAAAACTGACATTGATTGAAGTTGGCACGGATTTTCGACTTCTGATCTGCTGACTCTATTGCGTGCATCCCGGCGTTCCGCCGTCGGGCTCGCGGGCTGTGCCCCGCGCCTCGTGCCGAGTCGCGGCCATCCGGCTTTGATCCCTGACGCCTCCGGCCCTTGAGGGCCTGCGCGCTGCGCTTGCCCATCCGTCATCTCTGCGGGTGGTGGGCTGTGGGCGGTCTTGCTGTTCCCTTCACCGTATCACGGCGTTCTCGCCGTCAAGGGCTGCGCGCCTTTGGCGCTTGCGGCCATGGCCGTCTTCGACCCTGTGACAGCTTGCGCTGCGCCGTGCTGGGGCCGGTTCCAGGCAATTCCGCCTGAGCAACCGGAGCACGATCATGTCGCAACTTTCTCTGTCTCTCGATTCTTCGCTGCTGGTGCGTGACGCACAGGGGCGTTACCTGTTGGTGTCGGCGGACCAGATTCTGGCGGCGGCACGCCAGGTCATCGATCTGAAGAACCCACGCGGGACACTGTTCACATCGCCGGCGCTGGTCATGGACTACCTGCGCACCAAGCGGGCCAGCTTTGGGCACGAAGTCTTCGCGGCTCTGTTCCTCGACAGCCAGCATCGGCTGATCGAGTACGTGGAACTGTTCCGCGGCACCATCGACCAGGCATCGGTGTATCCGCGCGAGGTGGTGAAGGAGGCCCTGCGGCTCAACGCGGCAGCGGTGGTCTTTTCGCACAATCATCCGAGCGGGAGTCCCGAGCCGAGCCAGGCCGACAGGGTTCTGACCCAGCGTCTCAAGGAGGCCCTGGCGCTGGTGGACGTGCGCACGCTGGATCACGTCGTCGTCGGCGGCGCGGTCACCACTTCATTTGCCGAATGTGGCCTGCTCTAACCACGGGGGCTTCGGCCCCTTTTTGCTGCGCCCAGTGGCGTAGCTCCGTCCTACAGGCCTGCGCGTGCTGCGCACTTGCCAAAGGCAGGTCTGCGTGTGTGGTGGGGTGGGGCGGTCTTGCTGTTCCCTTCATCGTGCCACGGCGTTCTCGCCGTCAAGGGCTGCGCGTGCAAGCACGCTGGCGGCCTCCGGCCGTCTTCGACCCCTGACCGCTTGCGCTGCGTCGTGCCCCGGAGGTGACGGGCAATTCCGCCCGGCAATCTTCAGGAGTTCACCATGAACAACGCACTCATCACCGACGCGCAGCGCGCGATGCTGCTGGCCAACGGCCGCGACTCTTTGGACAACCCGGACTTCGATCCGGCGCCCGTGGTCAAGCTCTTCACGCCGGACGCTGGCGCGACCTGGCTGCTGACCGAGATTGATCCCGACGACCACGATCACGCCTTCGGCTTGTGCGACCTGGGCTTGGGGATGCCGGAAATCGGCTGGGTCAGCCTAGGCGAGTTGGCGACTGTGCGCGGTGGGCTGGGCCTGCCGATCGAGCGTGACCTGTCGTTCCGCGCCGAGAAGCGGTTGAGCGCCTATGCGCGCGATGCGCGCCTGGCTGGGCGGGTCGTCGTTTGACCCGGCCCTGGGGCGTCGCAGGACGCCCCTTCAAACCCGACGCGAGGCAACACGAGCCCCTTAGAACTCCGGCAGGTTCTCCAGATTGTCCCGCTTGGTGCTGTTCTTGTTGGTCGTCAGGTAGACATCGTCGATGACATGCACCTGCGCACCAACCTTCCATTTTTTTTCGGGCGTTTCTGTCCGGGTCTGGAATGTCACCTTGCCAAGGCGAATGAGGTCGGCCACGAACGCTCGCGGCACAGTTCGATTCGGCCCGATTTCTCCGGGTTTTTCTTCTTTTACACGAACGAACTCGATGTGACTGTGGTCTTGGTTGTACCGCACGGCCGTGATGCAAAAATCTGCCATATCCCTCCCCTTGTGTAGATGGCGAACATCGAGAGGGAAAGTGGGGGTGCTTGCGTAGATTTCAACTGCTGCAGCCATCCATACCTGCTCAAGCTGAAATGGGCGTCCCCGGCCAAGAAGACATGGCCGGTCGCGCTGTCCTGCTGCGCATCGAGCCACCTGCGGCGTCTCGCCCCATTCGGGCTTCCATCGTTCCCTCGCTCCGCTCGGCTGACGCCTCCGGCCCGGCTTCCCGATCCGGGCCTGCGCGCTTCGCTTGCCGTACGGTCAGCACATCAAGGTGGCCGTTGCCTGTCCAGCCATCTCTCCTGACCCCATCACCTTGCTCGCGACTGTAGCCCGCGGCCGTGTGCCGTCAAGGCGCGCAGGGCCGTGTCCTCGGCTGCGCCTGCGGGCCGCACCAACCCCGCGCTTGTTTCCTTGACGGCCCCCGTCCGCGCGCTCCTGACCGTCGCGGGCGATGAACTCAGGAAAGACGGTGGCAACGAGGCCAACCGGGTTCTTCGTGCCGACCGCACCGAACAGCCGAAAGGCTGGGCTCCGAATCTTGGAATCCGGTGTGCGGTGTGAACAGCAACCCTTTTTGTCAGGAGAAAGACCATGCAACTCGCAACCCGTTTCGCTTCCCGTTCCCCGTCGCTGCGCAGCGATTCCCCGCTGTCCGATGACCAAATCCGCCGCGTGGCCCCGTCCATCTTCGCGGACGCCCCGCATGAGAGCCGTTCCGAGCGGTACAGCTACATCCCCACCGCCGCCGTGCTGACCGAACTGCGCAAGGAAGGTTTTCAGCCCTTCATGGTGACGCAGACCCGCGTGCGCGATGAAGGCAAGCGCGAGCACACGAAACACATGCTGCGCCTGCGCCATGCCAGCCAGATCAACGGAGCGGAAGCCAATGAAATCGTGTTGCTCAATTCCCATGACGGGACGAGCAGCTATCAGATGCTGGCCGGGATGTTCCGCTTCGTTTGCAGCAATGGCCTTGTCTGCGGCGACACCGTGGCGGACGTGCGCGTGCCCCACAAAGGCGACGTGGCCGGGCACGTCATCGAAGGCGCTTATCAAGTGTTGGGCGGCTTCGAGCTGGTGAAGGCATCCCGCGACCTGATGCGCGGCATAACGCTGGACGATGGCGAAGCCGAAGTGTTCGCCCGTGCCGCGCTGTCCCTCAAGTACGACGACCCGGACAAGCCCGCACCCATCACGGAATCGCAAGTCCTGATGCCGCGCCGGTTCGACGACCGCCGCCCCGACCTGTGGAGCGTGTTCAACCGCACGCAGGAGAACTTGACCAAGGGTGGCTTGCATGGCCGCGCCGCAAATGGCCGCAGGCAAAGCACGCGCCCGGTGCAGGGTATTGACCAAAACATCCGTCTGAACCGCGCCCTGTGGCTGCTGGCCGATGGCATGCGCGTCCTCAAGGCCTGAATTGTCCCACCGCCGGAGGGGCGGTTCCCCTCCATTCCCTTGTTTCACTCGATTGGAGATACACCATGAACGCCATTACCCAAACCGAAGCCCGCGCCATCAACGTCGCTGCCGCTATCCCGCTGGAAGCCGCCGACCCTAGCAAGAACCTGATTCTGGTTCCGCTGTCGCGGCTGCTGCTGCGCCCCACGGGCCGCAACGTGCGCAAGACCCAGCGCATGTCCATTCCCGAACTGGCCGCATCCATCCAGCGCGTGGGCCTGCTGCAAAATCTCATCGTGATCGCCGCCGCCGATGGCGAGCACTACGAAGTCGTGGCCGGTGGCCGCAGGCTGGCCGCATTGAAGCTGCTGGCGAAGAAGCGCCGTATCCCGAAGGAATGGGACGTGCCTTGCCTGCTGGTGGCCGATGGCACGGCGCGAACCGCCAGCCTCACCGAGAACGTGCAGCGTGAAGCGATGCACCCGGCAGACCAGTTTGAAGCGTTCGCGGCGCTGGTGGCCGAAGGCCGGCCCATCGAGGACATTGCGGCGGACTTTTCCGTCACGCCGCTGGTGGTGCAGCGCCGTTTGAAGCTGGCCAACGTCTCGCCGCGCCTGATGGCCGACTACCGCGCCGATGCCGTCACGCTCGATCAGTTGATGGCGCTTGTCATCACCGACGACCACACCGCGCAGGAAAGTGCTTTCTACGATGCTCCGACGTGGCAGCGTCACCCGTCCAACTTGCGCGAACGTCTCACCGAGCGCGAAATCGACGCCTACCGGCATCCGCTGGTGCGCTTTGTCGGGCTGGATGCCTACGAGTCTGCAGGCGGTGGCGTGCGCCGCGACCTGTTCGCGGAAGGCGATGCGGGCGTGTATCTGACCGATGCCGCGCTGCTGGAACGGCTGGCGCAAGACAAGCTGGCAGGCATCGCCGCCGAGGTGAAGGCCGAAGGCTGGGCATGGGTGGATGCCACGCCCGGCGTCACCCATGCCGACCTGCACGCCTTCCAGCGTGCGCAGAGGGAGCGGCGAGAACCGAGCAAGCGTGAGGCGCAGCGCATCGAGAAGCTGCAAACCAAGATGCAGGAGGTGGGCGAAGCGCTCGACGCCGCACTGGATGCCGAGGACGAGGACAAGGCCGACGCGCTGCAAAAGGAAGGCGAAGCCATGGGCGAACAGTTGCAGGCGCTGGAAGATGGGTTGCAGGACTACGGCGCGACCGTGAAGGCCGCCGCCGGTGCCATCGTCACCATCGACCGCAACGGCGAAGCCGTGATTCATCGCGGCCTGCTGCGCGAGGCCGAGGCCAAGGCGCTGCGCACGCTGGAGCGGCTGCGTCAGGTTTTCGGCGACGATGCTGCGAACGACGCCGAAGGCGAGGACGACGAGCAACCCAAGACCGCCGCCATGTCCGACCGGCTGGCGCAACGCTTGAGTGCGCACCGCACGGCGGCGCTGCAAATCGAAGTCGCCCGGCATCCGCAAGCGGCGCTGGCCGCGCTGGTGCATGGCATGGTGCAGACCGTTTTGCAGGAAAGCGGCTACGGCCTCAACCGTGATTCTCTGCCACTGGGCGTGCGCCTCACGCCGCAAGACCGGCTGGAAAGCATGGCCCCGGACTGGCTTGAATCGTCCGCCGCCGAGGCGCTGCGCGAACTGCAACAGGCATGGGCCGGCAAGCTGCCCGAGGACAGCGCCGAACTGTTCTGTGCGCTGCTGGCGATGGAGCAAGGCGAGCTGGTCAAGCTGCTGGCCGTGTGCGTGGCCTCCACGGTAGACGTGGTGACGCCCCGCGCCGCGCCGCGCCAGCCCGGCAAGGAACTGGCGCAGGCCGTGGGCCTAGACATGGCCGCATGGTGGCAGCCGACCGCCGAAGGCTACTTCAGGCACGTTCCGAAGGCAGCGATTCTGCAAGCTGTGGGCGAGTACGCGCCGGATCACGTCACGCGGCTGGCGAAGCTCAAGAAGGCCGACATTGCCAGCGAAGCCGAACGGCTGGCCGATGGCACGGGCTGGATGCCGGCGATCTTCAAGGCCGATGGCCCGCAGCAAGCCGCGTCGGAAGATGGCCCGCAGCAGGAAGCCCCGGAGGATGCCGAAGCAGTGGCGGATGAGCCCGCCGAGGCGCTGGCCGCTTGACCCGCGCCAAAGGCAAGCGCCCCGGCCTCGATCGGGGCGCTTCGCTTGGAAGGAGAACCGCCCATGACCCGCACCGCTATCAGCCGCCCGCGCATGGTGGCGACCTACGCACCAGGCGCGGTGCGCGTCCGCCGCTGGCACGGCGACGTGCGCGGGCGCCGTCCGCCTCGCGGTTGGACGGCCTGCGCTGACCTCACGGACATTCACCCCATCACGGGCCGCACCTTGCCGCGTGCCGTGTGGTGGCTTATCGAGACGAAGGAATAGGCAAGCCAGCACCGGCCCCAGGTCGTCCCGCCCTGGGGCCGGTGGATACCAAAAAATCCGGGCGCGGCAGTGGCCGCGCCCGGTGTGGAAGGCCAACAGCAGCATCGTGCCTGCTGCCCGATGTGGTCGGATACCGCAGACTCGCGACAGGCGGCAATCGAAGCATCCGCGCGCCATCGGGTTCATCTGGGCCTGTCTAAAGGGCTCTATCGATCATCTTTCGTACCGATCATTGAATGCAACTCCCGACTCTCTTCCTTGGAGAGGCTGCGCTGATGCTGTCCCACGATCAGCACCTTCTGCATCAGGTTGATGCGGAAAAGCGTGCCATCGGCATGCGTCGCCAAAATCAGAATTCCGGGACCGTAGGTGGCGGTCACGGGATACCAGCCCCAGCGGTGATCCTGTAGCCATGCAGACACCGAAGCGATTTGCTCCGGCGAGAGTTGCTGCGTTGCGCCTTGTGGTTTTACGCCCTGATGATGGGTCACGACGGCCGATGAGACCGGCGGAAATGTTTCGAAGCAGGCTGCGAGCAGCAGGCACAGCACGGTGATCGGGACGAAGCGAATGGATGGGCTCATGTTCCAGTCCTGCACTTCTATTGAGGTTGGGACGTCAATACTGCTTCGCGCTCGGGGAGGCGCTGGAGCGGCAAGAGGTCCATGACATCGCAAAACAACGACCGGTTCTGCCAGTCGTTCCGGTCGCCGATCACGTAGAAGCGCCGCTTTGCCCGTGTGGCCGCCACGTTCAACAGGTTGGGTTCCGAGACCGCCCACTCCCGTGCGCCGGAACCTTCGGTATTGCCGCCCAACACCATGATGACGATGGGAGCCTCCTTACCCTGCATGGTGTGGATGGTTCCGGAAACCATCGTGTCGCCGAGCAGGCGTTTGAGGTTTTCCTGGACAGCCTTGAAGGGCGTGATGACCGAGATGTCGGCCGCATCCACGCCGTCCATGCGCAACAGGGCGAGCAGTGCCCGCAAAGCCTCTCCTTCGGCCGGCACCCAGTTCCCGTCAGATGCTCCGCTGGCGTGAATCCATCCGGTCGGCAGGCGCGCGCGCGTCTCCTTGTCGGCGCGCGGTGCGATGGTGCCGTACACCATCGCACCGTCGTAGGCGATGCGGTTGGCCAGCCCGTGCATCGGCTTGTCGCAGCGCCGATGCACGACCAAGGGCAACCCCACCCACGTCTTGCTGTCGGCCGGTCCCGCCAGACGGCCCCATGTCGTGGCCTGGTCTGCCAAGGTCTGCGCGGACTGTCTGTTGGGGAGCCAATGCGCATCGACGCGGTAGCGCGTGCGCATGTGTTCCAGCACTGCGTCGGACACGGTGACGATCGGCTTGAGCTGGAGAGGGTCACCCACCAGCAGCGCGCGCCGGGAGCGCCACAGCGCCCCCACCGCTGCTTGCGGAGTTGCCTGTCCGGCTTCATCAACCAGCAGCCAGCCGATCTCCCCCGGCCCCAACGAGCGGAAAGAGCGCGCGAACGAGGCAAAGGTGCTGCTGAGCACCGGCACGACCATGAACAACGAGGCCCAAGCCGAGCGAATTGCCTCGTGCGAGAGTCCTTGCAGGTGGGTGCCGGTCAACATCGCGTTGATCAGGAACAGGTTGGAGCGCATCCGTGCCGCCTCCAGCTCGAAGAACGTCCGATGCAGCTTCAGTGCCTGGACGAAGACGCGCGCTCGGGCCTGTCGCCAGCCCTCGATGTTCCAGGGTTCGGCCAGTTCGATGGTGTCGCCACGACCGATGACGCCGCCTCGCAGCCATGCCAGCAGATGGTCGGCCCGGCAAGCGCTGGCCAGATCGCTGGCCTGTTGCGTCAGGGATTGATTTTCCGCCCGCATTTTTTTCAACGCCTGCTGCGCATTGGCGATCTGCAGATCCAGTTGCTGCCTGGAGTCCTCGAACTGCTTGGCGAGTCGTGCGATGCGGTCGAACTCGGCCTTGGCGAGACCATGCCGGTCTTGCAGCAGTTTCAGCACAGTGTTCCAGGTGCGTGACGCTCCCCACAGACTGCATAGGTTCGCCCAGAACCCTGGTTTGCTAGCTTGGTGCTGTGCAAGCGCCTCCAGCGCATGCTTGAACGCCGCATTGGCGGGGCGGCGTTCCTCGGCATCCAGACGTGCCTGTTGTTCCGTCGTGTGCTCCAAGCGATTTTCTAGCGCTTGCACGGTGGCGGTCGTTTCGGTGATCTTCTTCCTGGTCGTTTCCAGCGTCTGGATCAGAGCACGGATGCGGGAGGCATCGGCGCATGCCGAGCGAACCTGCGCCTTGGCCGCCTCGTACTCGGCGACCGCCTGCTGCCACAGGGCTTGGCGTTCTTCCGGCTTGCGCTCCTTGTTGAGCTGACTATGCCCGCCAAGCCATGCCATCAGGCCTTGCGGCGCCTTCTTCTGTAGTTCTGGAGGAGCTTGAAGGCCATCGGCCCCGGCAGCAGTGGCCGGGCTGGCAAACAAGGTCTTGACGACATTCTCATCGTCGGTTTCGTCGTTGGCATCCTCGTTGCTGTCCACCTTGCCTTGGCTGGCCGATGGACTCTGCCCGTAGAAGTAGCGGTCCACGAACGCCTTGCGCCGCGCCTTGCTGCCCAGCGCACCAGAAATCAATCCCCAGGCCGGCTTGCCGGTGATCAGTTCGCCCAGGTCGGCGAAGTGCTCGGCCTCGGGCAGCCAGCTCTCGTCGATCTTGTCGCGCTGGGGCAGTTCAAGGGTGACGTTCTCCACGGCGCCGTTGTTGGACGAAGCGACTACAATCTCGAAGCCGTACAGCGCAGGATTGAGCTTGAAGGCGACCTGTCCCTTGCCGCCATCGTTGCAGGCTTCGCGCGCGTTGCTGGCGAAACCGTCGGATGCGCGGCGCAGCGTAGCAAGCACGTCGGCCCGGCTGGTGATGATGGCGGCGATCAAGTCGCGCAGCAGGGTCGTCTTGCCCGTGCCCGGCGGGCCATTGACTCCCAGAAGTCCTTGTCCGTCAGCGAGCTTGGACAGTACCGTGTTTACGGCCAGTTGCTGGGAATGCACAAGCCCCAGGTGCCGTTCGGAAGGCCAGCAGCTATCGGCATGGGCCTGCGGCATCAGCCGCTCGATCAGCGACCGGGATGCGTCGTCGCTGTCGATGTGCAGCCGCGGTTGCGGATTGTGGCGGCGAAGGTATTGGTTCAACGCTTCGCTCGCCACGCCCTTGCTGAGACTGTCAGCAACGGTGGCCAGATCGTCGAGCAGGAAGCTGTTGAGCGGATCGTCCTCCGATGTGGGCTTGTCGGGTTTGACGGGTTGGGAACGGAATCGCAGTGGTGGGCGCTCAACAGTCGCAAAGAAGTCCGCCACGCCGAGGAACTGCAGCACCCACCGGGTGAAGTCCCGCAGCGCGTCGCCGGACACCTGGCCCGGCAGCTGCGTTAGCGCCTGCTCGGCGGCGACTCGTTGATCGTCCTCGAACCCGCGCGTCCAGTCCTTTTTCGCCAACGCCCGTCCGAGGAGCCAGGCTTCGCTGGAGAGCACGAAACTGTCCTCCACCAGTTGCCCGCTCATGGTGAACTTCGCGGCGAACAGGGCTGACTCTCGGTTCTGTGGTTCGCGGTAGCCCTGGTCGGCACCGTACAGTTCTTGGAGTGCGGCGGCGACGAGCCGACTGTCGTACAGGTGGGCATAGAGCGTGTGGCTCCATGCGCGCGTGTCGGGAAGCGCCTGCTTGCTGACGATGCTCTCGGGTGCCCAAGGAGGGATGGGGCGTGTGCACGGCGTGTCGTGAATGAATGCCCCATGGGGACTGTTGCGCTTTTTGATCTTGGGGGCCGATTGCGGCTGCAGCAACTCGACTGCATGCCAGTACCGAACGATGTTCTCGGACTCTTTCAAGATGCCTTCCCTTTCATGTTCTTGGTTTGCTTCAGAGTCCACGCTGCGGGCATTTGCCGTCCATTGGCTTGAATTACCATGGATGCAGTTCGCATGCGGGACACCTCAGTGATGCTTTGATTTTCCATATTGCTATGCCCTGGCTTTCCCACGGACGCCGTACTTCGCTGTCGTGGTGGCTGACAAAGTGGTAAACGGGAGCCGTGTAGCGTGTCGGTGCGCCGCACCGCCGGGCTTTCGGGCTGCGCCCCGTGCCGACTTCGCTGTCACGGCCATCCGGCTTCAATCCCCCACGCCTTCGCGCCCGGTGGCGCTGCGCGCTTCGCTTACCTCCAGGGGATCGGCGCAAGGCCCATCCCAGCCGCGCGCGGCTTGGCGCCCCTGAATACCGCCGAACCGGTTTTCGCCGGATCGGCCAGGCCAGCGTCCCGCCGGCGAAGGGCAGGGCGGGGCGGGGGTGGATACGCCGTGGCTTGCTGAGACAGGTTGCGCGCATGCGTGTCTTCCTCAACGCTGCCGGTTCTTGCCCATCACGTCACGAAGGACGGTTCACGGACATACCGCTCAGCCTCGCCATGGAGATTCCACACCACGCCTCAAGACTGGCGCCGCAGAGTGCGGCGGGGATGTTCTCGCTTGTCGTCGGGGTGTTTGACCTGGCCCGCGTCGGCAAGCATGCCGGTGCAGACTTCGTGCGGGGATGTCGAGTCGGCCAGTCTCCTTTCGGAGTGGTTCGGCCCAAGGCGTCCTTGTGTTGTTGTGAATCCTGGCGGTGGCGCGGCTGCGCCTCTGGCTTCATGGCTGCAACCGTCCGGCGAAAACAATTTCCCCTCAGCTGCGCAGATTCCTCGCGCGGCAAATTCTCTTCGTCTCCCGGCTCTCCACTGCGTTGCGCCCGCAAGCGGTGCAGCCCGCCCGTCCCCCGCAGGCCGGATCACAACAAGGACGCGATGGGCGCGAACCTTGTTCCACCGAAAAGGAGTTTCATCATGGCCAACATCGGCAGCTTCAACGCAGACAAAGACGGCTTCACCGGCACGCTTCGCACCTTGACGCTCAACGTCAAGGTCAAGCTGGTTCCCAACGACAAGGGCGACAACGAGAAAGCCCCGGACTTCCGCCTGCAGGCGGCCAGCCACGACATCGGCGCGGCGTGGAAGAAGACCAGCGAGGCCGGGCGGGAGTACATCTCCGTGACCCTCGACGACCCTTCGTTCGCGGCCACGGTCTACGCCCGCCTGATCGAGGGCGAAGACGGCACGCACGACCTGATCTGGTCACGCAGCAAGCCCCAGGCGGCGTGACCGCCGCCCGCAGCGCCCCGCCATGCGGCGGGGCGCTGCGCAGTAGGTTAGCCTCCAACGCGGCGGCAGCAGGTCGTGGCCCATGGCGGGCCGTGTCTTCCTGTCTAGAGGCAGCGTCTGTAATGGTTGTCTGGGCCTGGCCTATCGGCGCGGTGCTCCGCCGGGCTTTGCGGGCTGCGCCCCGTGCCGTCTTTGCCGTCACGCCCATTCGGCTCCAATCCCTCACGCCTTCGCGCCTGCGGCGCTGCGACCTTCGCTTGCCTCCGGGGGAAAGCCTTGCGGGCTATCCCCGCCGCGCACAGCTTGGCGCCCCTCGATACCGCCGAACCGGCTGCGCCGAATCGGCCCGGCCAGTGCCTACGGCTGGGCATTTAGGATCGCTTTAGTAGCGCCCTAATTGGCCAAGTCCCGGCTGTGGCACTGCGTGAATCCAGCAACCGGGGCTTTCGCTATCGAAGAAATCTACGTGAACAGGTCCAAGATCATCTTGAATGACTTGATACGCGTAATTGCAGTCAACCTGATTACCACGAAAAACAGAGACCGCCACCCGCTGAACTCCGGTCCCACGCATCCGCTTCAGCAGATGCCTGTCGTGCTCCCCAATTCCCCAACCGAACAGCGTCAACGCGAATCGTTGCGAGGTGAGCACCTCCCGGTACACCGTGGACAGATAGTAGCTATTCTGGATGGAGGACACCTTCTGCTGCATCGTTCCCTCGCTGACGAACAGCGGCACGACTTGCTCGCTGCGCCACGCATGCAGGATTGCCTCCAGCAAGCCCGCTCCAGCACTATGGATCTTGAGTTCCTGTTCCACAGCGTTGCGGCATAGAGCCAAGTTTCCATGGGGATAGAACACCAATGTGTTGGTTTGCTCCCGATAACGGTTACGGAATCTTTGCCACGCATCATCGAAGGCGCCATTCCCGAGAAAGCAATCCTTGAACTGATGGCCATCTTCGACATTCAGGCCATAGGTCATCGTCCAGTAGACGAGCAAGTCGTAGTTCAGCGAAATGACTGTATCGAACCCCTTCAAGAACTGGTACATGCTGGGCAATCGACCACTCACCAGATCGTACTCAGGATGCACATTGCGAACGGCTTGAATCAAACACTCTCTGACGTTCAGGTAGGCCTGATGCGTGCGCTGGTCTGGTATCTCCAGCGACTTGTTGACGTTGGACGCCTGCCAGACCAGTCGAAGGATCAGCTCAAAGTCGGATGTTCCGAAAAAGCGAAAGAGGCGATTTACATCATCGGCGAGCAATCCCGTTCGCTGGGCATGCTCCAGCAATGAGCCGTAGCCGAAGCCGGGCGAGACAGCCATGCTCGCCCCGTTGCCCAGAAGTATCGTTCCTTGTTGGTAGTTGGGCGCAATCTGCGTCCACTGTGAGATGGGGAATGGCATCCCTGGCTCCTCCTTGTTGTTCGTTTACATGATGATATTTTCGGGCGTGGTCACGGACTCAGAACCTGCGCGCACTGCGGATAGGTCACTCGTGCCCCGTTCTCAGTCTGCTGCAGCTGCATGCCTCGCTGTACTCCGGGGGATAGCCCTGCGGGCTATCCCCGCCGCGCGCAGCTTGGCGCCCCTTGAACACCGTTGAACCGGCTGAGCCGGATCAGCCATGCCAGCGCATGCGCACACGCTATAGCGTGTCACTTTTCTTCGTCACGGTCTCCAGCTGCTGCCGCACTTGCGCCAGCAGTTGGTCGGCCTGCCGCAGGTCGTCTCCGGTATAGGCCAGCGTCAGCAGCGTGAGCGGGTGAACCTCCATGACCTCGCACAGCTCGGTCAGCTTGTGCAGGGTCGGACTTTTCAGGTCGCGTTCCAGCGTACTCATATAGGTGCGGCTGGACACGTCGGAGAACGCTTCCTGGCTCAAGCCTCGCGCCTTCCTGACTGTCCGTATTGCCGCTGCTAATGAGTGTTTCGCTGCCACTGACTTGGTTTCCCCATGAAAACCAAGATGACAGCTCATTGAGCCCTATAGAGCTACAATCTATAGTGTTCATTCATGGCTGAAAGGCCCGCTTTCGTACTTTTACGGAAATCCGCATCTGTGAATTCCGACAGAACAGGGGACACGCATCCGTGTCTTTCCGGCTTCCTGTAACTCCGCTTCTGCGCATCCGTGCTTCCACGCGAATGCGTTTCGGCGGTTCTGCACTTCGGCACAAAAGCGCATCCGCGCATCGTTGGTTTCGTTGGGAGGCTGCCCGTGACCCTGCCGCTTGTCACCGCTGATGAACGCGCCCGGCTGCTGGCCCACGGCGCGGTGCTCGCTGCTGGTCAGCAGCTCGACCCGCTGCCCGTGGTGCGCCTGTTCACTCTGGACGCGCATGTGACCTGGTTGCTCGTGTCGCTCGATCCTGCGGATGGCGACACGGCCTACGGCCTGATTGATCTCGGTATCGGAATGCCTGCGCTAGGGACAGTCAAGTTGTCCGACCTGGCTGGCATCGTCGGGCCGCGCAAGTTGCCCGTGCGACGCGATCGGTATTTCCACGCGGTGCGTCCGTTATCGGAGTACGTCCGGCTGGCGCAAGAGAACGGCGCGATCACGGACTGATGAAAGCCAGTGCGGCTCGGCCAGCCGGGGCACATTGTGACTATTTCAGTCTTGGTCAAGACCGTGCAGGTCTGAATCCGCATGCTTGCACCGAAGCGGTGCAACCCTGCTGCAAACAGTCCTGATCTTTGGCACAGGGCGCGGCACGGTATCCAGTGCTACGCGCCATTTTCCTGACGGCGCAGCCGTCGCATTCAGACGAATTCCGCAACACGCAGGAGCCAAACTGTCTTGTAATTGTTAGTTACAGACTAACAGTTTTTGAAGACGACCTGATGGTATTTCGATAGCTCCTGTATCGCGGAAATGGTGGCGACGCATCCCATACACAGGGAGGTTTCGCCATGACTGATCGCAGCGCCGAACACTGGTATCCGACAGCGGCCTATCTCTACGTCCTGCACCTCGACGGCCCCGCGCTGGCCTGGGAATACCTGCGCAGGAATCCCGACTACCGCCGCCATTGGCTGCGCCGTCGCCGACGACCGGACGCGGCGCACGCGTGGGGCTTGCGCCTGTTGGAAGATTCAGCCCTGGATGCGCGCGACGCGCATCCGGCCTGGTTTCCCGATCACGATGCCGTGGTGCAGCTTTACCCGGATGCCGACCCGCCGCCCGAGGCCCATGCCTTCGAGTTCTGGCGTGTTCCTGGCCGCAAGCAACTTATCCACGACGGCAAGCGCCTGGTGCTGGTGTCACACTGGCCGGGCTGCTGCTTGCGGGTCGCGCTCGGGCCGGGCCTGGAAGACGGCATGGCCTACCTGTATGCGACCCGCGCCTGCGCGATGCCCTGCGTTCGCTATCGCACGCTCGTGGCCGAGCTGGATGCCTTGGCCGCCGCCACGGTTGCCGCGCCTGCGGCGGCGGCCCGTTCCCGGCCTACGCCCGGCGCGGTGCTGGAGCTGCACACCTTGCAGGCGCTCGACGCGACCCTGGCGGGCGCGTCCTTGCGCGAAGTCGCCGAAGGGTTGTTCGGCGTGGATGCGGTCGCGGCCGACTGGCACAAGGACAGCGCCTTGCGCGCCCGCGTGCGGCGGCTGGTGCGCCGTGGTGAGGCGCTGATGCGCGGCGGCTATCGCCGCCTGGCACAGCTTCCGCTGCTGCCGTTGTAGCAGGGGGACGTTTCGCGTCCCTCGCAGATCGTCCCTTAGCAAGCAGCCTCGCTTTCTCGAAAGTGCCTCTATCCGGCCGCGTGGTGCGGCCGGGCTTGATGGAGGTTCATCCCATGCGACCTGCTCCCTTGCGGCCTGCCGCCGCTGCTGCCGCTGCGCCTGCGCAGCCCCAACGCTACCTGACCAACGACGAAGCCGCCGAGTACCTGCGCCTTTCGCCGCGCACGCTGGAGAAACAGCGCGTGGTCGGCGGCGGCCCGAAGTTCCGCAAGTTCGGCCGGCGCGTCATGTACGCGGTGTCCGACCTCGATGCCTGGGCCGACCAGCGCAGCTACGAGGCGACGTCCGACCCGGAATATGCCGAACGCCACGCGGGCGACTACCGTGACGGCCGCTGATCGCTGGCGCGTGGGTGGCCGTCGCCATGTCCAGCCCGCCAGGGCAAGCCTTGCCGCAGCGCGAACAGCTCGACCTGTTCCGCGCGCTGCCGGGCGACATGGCACCCCGCGACAGCCAGGACTTGATGGCCTTTCCGTTCTTCTCGCTCTCCAAGTCGCGGCGCATCGCGCCGATCGACTTCCGCGCCGGCGGCATCACCATCCGCGTGGAAGGCACGCAAGAGCATGGCATAGCGACCATTTGGGATGCGGACGTTTTGATATGGGCCGCCTCGCAGATCGTGGAGGCGCGCGACGCGGGCATCCGCCCGTCGCGCTGGATACGCGCCACCCCCTACGAGATCCTGCGCTTCATCGGACGCAGCACGTCGCTCAACGACTACCTGCGGCTGAAAGCCGCGCTCGACCGGCTGCAATCGACCACGGTGGCCACGTCCATCCGCGAAACCACGGGAAGGCGATTGCATCGCTTCTCGTGGATCAACGAGTGGAAGGAACTGGCCGATGCCAGCGGCGTTCCGCTGGGCATCGAACTGATCCTGCCGGACTGGTTCTATGCTGGCGTGCTCGATGCCGCCCTGGTGCTGACCATCGACCCGGCCTATTTCCGCTTGAAGGGCGGCATCGAACGCTGGCTGTACCGCCTGGTGCGCAAGCACGGCGGCAAGCAGCCGGGCGGCTGGCAATTCGACTTCCGGCACCTGCACCGCAAGTCGGGCAGCGCTGCGCGCTTCTCCGACTTCGCCTACGACCTGCGCGTCCTGGTGGCGCGGCAGTCGCTGCCCGGCTACGTCCTGGGCATCGAGCGGATGCTGGACGACGGGATGGAGCTGCTGACGTTCCGGCCCGTGCTGCACACGGCACGGGGATAACTCGGGAAAAAGGTGTGGACGGCCTCGTGCTATCAGGAGTAACGGGTATCGTGCTATCGGGAGTACGCCTATCGTGCTATCAGGAGTACGAAAACACCGGAAAGCCAATAACGGCGCGGGTTTGCCGCCCCTCTAACTTCCCTAACAAGAAATACATAACTTTTAGTAGAAGCGCGCCGTTTCGGTGGACAACCACCAAACGGCACGGCGAACAGCGTTTTGCACGACAGGCAAAGCCCGGCTTCCCAGCAGGGAGGGCCGCGCCATGATCCTCGCTCTGCTCAACCAGAAAGGCGGTGTCGGCAAGACGACGCTCGCCACGCACATCGCGGGCGAACTGGCGATGCGCGGCCAGCATGTCGTCCTGCTCGATGCCGACCCGCAGGGTTCCTCGCTGGACTGGACGCAGCGCAGAAGCCAGCAAGGCTTGCCACGGCTGTTCAGCGCCGTGGGCCTTGCCCGCGAAACGCTGCATCAGGAATCGCCAGAACTCGCCAGGCGGGCCGATCACGTCATCATCGACGGGCCGCCGCGCATCGCCGCCCTGGCGCGCTCCGCGCTGCTGGCGGCCGAGCGCGTGCTGATCCCGGTGCAGCCCAGCCCCTATGACGTGTGGGCCAGCGCCGAGATGGTGGCGCTGATCCGCGAGGCGCAGGTGTTCCGGCCTGCGCTGCGCGCGGCCTTCGTCATCAATCGGCGCGTCAGCACCACCATCATCGGCCGCGAGGCGCGGCAATCGCTCGCAGAACAGCCGCTGCCCGCGCTGCGCTCGGAGGTGCATCAGCGCATCGTGTTCGCCGACAGCGTGGCCGCTGGTCGGCTCGCACGCGAGACAGCGCCCGACAGCGCCGCCGCCCGCGAAATCACCGCCCTGGTGGACGAACTGCTGCGGTGGCCGACATGACAGCGCAGCAGCCACCCAACGGCAAACGCCCGGGCAAGCGCGTCGGCATCGGCGCACGTCCGCCCGCGAATCCACACGCCGAGGCGTGGATTCGCCAGGGCGACGCCGATGCGCTGGGCAAAGGCGACCTCTACACGGCCCGCCTCACGCTCGACATCACGCCCGCCATGCGGGCGCGCATCAAGGTGTCGGCCTTCACGCAAGGCGTGACCGTGGCTGACCTGCTGCGCGGTCTGCTGGAGCGGGAGTTTCCAGAACACCGCAGGGAGAACACGCCATGACCGCATCCGCTTCGCCCGCCGCTGGCGCGGCCACGGCTGCACCGTCGCTGCATCCCGCGGTACTCGCCGGCCAGGCCAGCAACGTGCCGCTGACGCGCGTTTCGCTGGCCTACCTCGAACATCGCTTCAAGCTCTATCTGCGCTTCGGCGAACCGGCGCGCACGCTCCAGCTCGACCGCTGGCGGCGCTGCGCGGTGTTCCTGCCGGGCGCGATGTTCTGCCGCATCCGCTGGCAAGCCAACGACTACGGCACGATCCGCTGGCAGCTCATGGTGATGCAGGCTTGCACACCGCTGGACGCGGCGCAGCGCATCCCCGGGGTGCAGCCGGGCGCGCGCCTGCTGCTGCACGTCGAAGGCGATGCCAACGTGCGCGCCGTGCTGGAACGCATCGACGCCATCGAGGCGCTGGGCATCGCCGCCATTGACGTGTCGCCTGCGTACTGGCGCACGCTTGGCAACCGTCTTGCGGCTCGCCTTGCGCTGCCCGAATACACCGCCGAGCGGCAGGCCGCCTGGCTGGCCGGGAAGGTGCTGCCATGACCGCCCCGATCACCACGGCCAGCACACCCACCGTTGCGCCACGTCCTCGCTCGCACCCGCGTTCACGTTTGCGCGCTCGCATCATCGCGGCGACACTGGCCGCCATCTGCTTCGCTGCGCTGGCCTGGGCGGCTCTCGTGTCGCCGCTGCCGGCCACGGCTGCCACGCTCGCTGCGCAGCGCGGCTACCTGCCGACGCGCGTGCCGCTGCTCAAACGTGTGGGCGCGGTGGCGCCGCAACACGTCTGCATCGTCGCCGGTCAGGTGCGCATCGACGGCGTGCCTTCGGCCGCCGTGCTGCCTGCTGATCGGCTGGGCCGGCCGCTGCCATCCTGGCCGCAATGCCGGCAGCTTCGCCCTGGCGAACTTTTCCTGCTCAGTGTGACCAATCCGGCGTCCTTCGACAGTCGGTATTTCGGCCCGGTCAGCGCATCCGCCGTGATCGGCGTTGCGCGCCCGATCTGGCTGGAGAACGTGCAGGCGTCTTGCCTCGAACGCGCCCGGCCTGCGGCCATTGGCGCGTTCACCGGCGCGCTGGCTGCAGGCAGCGCAGCGTCGCCGGGCCGCCGACGCCCGGAGCGACAGCGAAGGGCAAAGGCGGAAGGCAAGACAAAAGGACGCGGCACCGGCCCGCGTCGAAAGCCAGTCTGCACGTGGGGGTGGTGCGGCACGGAGCGGCTTTGCCGCCGTGCCGCGTTCGGCGCGAGGGTCGCGCCAATGCAGGCATGTCCGCGTGCTTCGCACGACCGGACACGCCAGAGCTTGCAGGGAGAACGGCGATGACCAACCGCCGCGATGACGATTTCCGGGTGCGTCCGAGCGCCCCGAAGAACCGGGGCAAGGGCCAAGGCCAGAGTTTCGTTTCCAAGGTGCTCAAGCAGGCTGGCAAAGCCAGCAGCGGCAAGTCGGCGGTGCGCCGTCCTGGGGCGGCCGGCACCGGCCAGCGCCCCGGCTCGCGCCTGGGGCGCGGCCATACGGCGGCGCGCTTCGCCGGGGAGAAGCTGACGCCCATGTCGCGGCGCGTGACTATCAAGACCTTGCTGGTCAATCACCAGCGGGCCAGCCCGCAATCGCTCGCCAAACACCTGCGCTACATCGAGCGCGACGGCGCAGGCCGCGATGGCGAACCGGGCCGGGCCTATGGGGCACAGGCCGACGAAGCCGACCTGGATGCCTTCAAGGAACGCTGCGCCGACGACCGGCATCATTTCCGCTTCATCGTGTCCCCCGAAGACGGCGCGGAACTGGACGACCTGCGCACCTACACCCGGCATCTGGTGAACCGCATGGAAGCCGACCTGGGCACGCGGCTGGATTGGGTGGCGGTGGATCACTGGAACACCGACAACCCGCACACCCACCTGATCGTGCGCGGGCGCGACGACACCGGCAAAGACCTCATCATCGCGGGCGACTACATCGCCCACGGCTTCCGCCACCGCGCCGCCGAACTGGCGACCGAGTGGCTGGGGCCACGCACCGAACTGGAGATCCAGCAGACCTTGGGGCGCGAGGTGGAACAGGAGCGGTGGACGAGCCTGGATCGTACCTTGCAGCGCGAGGCTGGCGACGATGGCCGGGTGCAGGTCGAGCGGCTTAACGAACCCCGCTTGCAACGCCAACGCCTGCTGCTGATCGGCCGCCTGCAACGCTTGCAGCGCCTGGGCCTGGCCGATGAGGTGCAGCCCGGAACCTGGGCCATCCATACCGACGCCGAGAAGACCTTGCGCGCCCTGGGCGAGCGCGGCGACATCATCCGCACCATGCAGCGGGCTATGAGCGGGCAACCGCGCGAGCTGGCGGTGTTCGAGCCGGGCAAGGATGGCCGTACCGTCATCGGCCGCGTGGCCGCCAAGGGCGTGGCCGACGAGTTGCGCGACCGAGGCTATCTGGTCATCGACGGCGTGGACGGCAAGGCCCACTACGTCGCGTTGAACGCCCGCGACGAGCTGGCGAACTATCCCACGGGCGCGGTGGTGGAAGTGAAGGAGTCGGCCGACGTGCGCGCCGCCGATAAGAACATCGCTGCGCTGGCGAGCGATGGCCTGTACCGTGCCGATCATCACTTGGCCATTGAACAGGGCCGGGCCACGCCCGGACGCGACCCGCAGCAAGTCGTCGCCGCCCACGTCCGGCGGCTGGAAGCTCTACGCCGGGCTGGCATCGTGGAGCGTGTGGCCGAAGGGCTATGGAAGGTGCCGGACGACCTGGCCGAGCGTGGCCGCCAGTACGATGCGCAGCGCCTGGGCGGTGTCGCCGTGGAACTCAAATCTTACCTGCCGATTGAGCGGCAGGCGCGCGTGATCGGCGCGACCTGGCTGGATCAGCAGTTGATCAGCGGCGGCAAGGGACTGGGCGACCTGGGCTTTGGCGGCGAGGTGAAGAACACCCTGCAACAGCGCGGTGAGTTCCTCGCTGAGCAGGGGCTGGCCGAGCGGCGCGGGCAGCGCGTGATCCTCGCCCGTAACCTCTTGGGCACGCTGCGCAATCGGGAACTGGCGCAGGCTGCAAAGGACATTGCCGCCGATACCGGTTTGGAGCATCGACCCGTCGCCGACGGTCAGCGTGTGGCCGGCATCTACCGGCGCTCGGTCATGCTTGCCAGCGGTCGCTACGCGATGCTCGATGACGGCATGGGGTTCAGCTTGGTGCCCTGGCGGCCGGTGATCGAACAGTGGCTGGGGCAGCAACTCGCCGCGACGGTGCGCGGCGGTGGCGTGTCTTGGAACTTGGGCCGAAGCCCGAGTGTTTCGTAGAGCTGAACGTCAGCTTTTTGGTCGCCCGATTGTTCCAAGGTGAGTGAATCGGAAGCCGTTCTCGTACTTCAATCCATATCCAAGTGAGCGATCAAAGCCAATATGAGCGATCCAGATGATTCCCGATGAAACTGCCAATGGCTGAGAGAGATACACGCCTGCTGCTACGCAAAGCAAAGCGCCAACGTAAGAGTGAGCAGTGTTGTATAGCACCGCACCGATCCGAGCACCCACGATATAGCCGAGCAAAGACAAATCCGGGAGAAGGAAGCAAAGTGCAAATAATCCCCAGCCCGAACCAAACTCAGAATATGCAAATAAACTGAGCAACAAAACCGTCAACCCTTCAATTCTCAATAGATCTTTGATGCCGCCTGATACTGAGCCTTTTTCCGTCACCGAATTATCCTTTTAATTAAAATAAGCCAAAAATGCACCAGCACACCCCACCAGGGCCATATTGACTACCACAACGACAAGAGCGAAGCGCACCAGACGTTGTTCTTCTGGATTATTGATTTTTGCCAAGCCAGCAATCGTAGCAATCATGGGTAAAGAACCCAGTGCTGCATGGCCGGCCGCACTGTTCAGTGTGGCTGCCATGCTGGGAAGTAACGATGCTGGAAGGTCTGCGATGGCTGGCATCATGAGAACGTTGCCGCCCACGTTTGACCCTGTGAGGTAGCCACCGATCCCCCCAAGTATGGCGCCCAAGAATGGCAGCAACTCACTATCCATGGCAGAGAGCCTGTCGCGCACACCCGAAAGAAAACCCGCCTTCACCATGACTTGTGACATGAACAAGAAACACAGAATCGTCAGTAACGGGCGCCGCGCTCGCTGGGACACCGATTGCCAAAACGTCTGAAGCCCGAGGCGCTCATCTCGTCGAGCAAGCAAAACCAAGCACACGAGTAGTATCGGGACTCCCGGAGACGCCAGTGGCTTCCATGCAATGCTTGCCCCTTGTACCACCAGCCATATGTCGGCCTGAGTTACAACAACAAGTATCTTGAGTGCGATAACGCAGAAGAATAGCAGCATGTAAGGCCATGCTGCTGCCGGCCAATGAATTGCGGAGGGAATTTTTGGACATGACTTCAGCAGCCCCACCAGCACGACAGCGAAACCCGCACTCACCCCCGCGATTTCCGGACCAAGCCAAGCCGAGGCGACATATAAAACCGACACAAACAGCATCGCTATGGCCAGCATTGAGATATAGGCAGTCAGTTTGCGATAACCGGCAATCCAGGTGGCCGTCAAAGCCAAACCAACAAACACTGGCGCACTTGTGATTGCTGTTTGACTGGCCAATTTCGCTGGTGCCACATCTAGCAGTGTGGCTCCCACCACCGTTGCCAGCCCCAAGGTTCCCCAGGGCATGATGACCATTCCAGCCAATGCAATGCGCAGTGCTTTGTCACGGTCAAAAAGTGCCAGCAATACAGGAATGACGGCAATCAGTGAAACACCGAATCCCGTCATTGATTCCAGCAAAGGGGCAAGCCCCAGCACGATGAAGCCCAACTGCTGAACGCCTTGCAGCTTTAGGTTGCCTACCCATGTGCTCAGAGCCTGGGTTGCGCCCGTACGCTCAATCAGAACGACCAACATCATTCCGGGGGCTAGTACGAACGCCACGCTGACAAACAGAATCAGCGTGTCTTGTGCGATCCATTGCGAGAGTTCGCGTGAAAGCGGTTGCCCGGCGCCAAGGAACATGAGTGCAACGGCAAGGGTGGCACCGACAAGAGCCGCCCTGACAGGCGGTTGTTTGAATATAAGAATCGCAGAGAGAACCAACAGAACAGGGGAGATATGAAGTAACGAAAGCATTGGGGCTACGAGGGCTGGCGCAATAACTTAATCATTTGACACCTTGACCTGAATACCTGCCAGCGACTTATACTGATTCCCTCCATAAGTATATCTAATCAAGAACTGGTCATCTGTCATGAGACGCCTTCCCCCACTAACCGCATTGCGTGCTTTCGAAGCTGCAGCGAGGCACATGAGTTTTACCCGTGCGGCGGCGGAACTGTGCGTAACCCAGGCAGCCATCAGTCAGCAGGTACGGCAACTGGAAGAGTGGCTGGGTTCTGCGCTGTTCTTGCGTGCGGGACATGCGCTGCGCCTGACCGACAAGGGACAGGCTTGGCTGCCGGAACTGACAGCCATGTTGGATCGGCTGTCCTTCGTCAGCAGTTCACTGCGTGAACGCGATGATGGGCCTTTGCGCATCACGGTGTTGCCGTCTTTTGCCACTTGCTGGTTGGTACCGCGTCTGGGCGCTTTTAGGGAAATGCACCCGGACATTGAGCTGAAGCTGACCAGCTCGGGCGAACTATGGGACGTGTCTGATGACCGCTTCGATGTAGGCATCCGCTCGGGGCTCGGACGTTGGCGAGGGCTGAAAGCTGATTTGATTGCGCGGGAAATGCTGTCGCCGCTTTGCAGCCCCTCATTGCAGGCATCGGATCGTCCGTTGATGGAACCCGCAGACCTGCTTGCGAAATGTCTTTTGCACGACACCCCTAAGGACGCATGGCCTTACTGGTTTACTCATGTGGGAGTCATGAATCCGAACGCTGGCAGCGGCCCAAAATTCGATGATCACAGCCATGTCCTTCAAGCGGCCATCGACGGTCAAGGTGTCGCACTCGGAAAGCTGCTGTTGGCTGGCGATGCACTTCGGGCAGGCCGTCTCGTTCAGCCTTTCTCGATTACCCAGCCTAACGATTACAGCTACTGGCTTGTATATCCTGCATCCGCTGTCTCCAGCAGGCCTGATGTAGCCTTGTTCCGTGCATGGTTGCTGAACGAAGCAAAGCGGTGTTCGAAAGAAATTGAGATTTAGGGCTTATGGAAAATTGGACTAGCGATACCGTCTGCTTCCAGATGGAGCAGCATGTTATGGGCATCGTTGAACTCCATCTCACTAAAAACGAAGATGCCAGATATTCTCAGCAATGTAGCCGTTACACCTTGCCCCGCAACCAGATGCCCCTTAAACGAGCCATCATAGACTTGGTGAGAGCCGCATGAAGGGCTGCCTTCTTTCAGTACAGCTATGTGAATCTCGTGTAAGCGCGCTATGCGAAGTGCATTTTGTGCGCCAACAATAAACGTGTGAGAAACATCAGCTCCGGATGAGTCCACAACGCTCGTTTGTCTTTGGAGAACTTTTTCTCCGCCCTCACCGGACGCTATTTCTGCCGGTAGACGTGGAACAGGCATGCCCCCTGATAACTCTGGACAGATGGAGATCACCCTGTTCTCTGCAACCCACTGTTGAAGAATCGGGTGGCGAGATCGCTTGTGAGAACCGTCGTAGCGCACCTGCTCGCCCAGCAAGCACGCACTGACAAGAATCCGCTGCATGTGCTATTCCTTCAGATCAGCTTGGTATACGGCATCGTCAACTTCCTGGATATAGCCATTTTTTTCATAGAAGCGCGCCGCATGCCCGCCTCTTTGCGTGATGAGGTAGGAGCGAGAGACATCAAGAGCAACAAGCGCCGTATGGAGATACGCTATCAATTCCTTGCCAATGCCCTGTCCCTGTTCAGTGGGGCAAACGCACATTTCGCGGAGATAAAAAGCATTTCCTCCTACAAAGGGCTCAGTGGTACCCAGAACGAATCCTATGGTCTTGCCATCTTTTTCTGCCAAGAAACCAAAAAACCCTTTGCTATCCATTAAGTAGCGCAGACGATTATCCGCTTCTTCATCAGTCCACGGTTCGCTCCAAGGTGGAGAGGAAAAAACCTGTGTGTATAAACTAGCACATTTCTGGATATCTGATTTTTGGATGGGGAGAAACAATTTTTTTGTCCTAAAAAATATTTTTCACAAATTTAAACAATCATCTGGCTCATTCAAAATAATGATTGATCTACTCTGCTGAGATTAGAAGTTGGCGCATGCTCTTCAGTGCCAAGGATTCTTTTCCCTCATGCCAAATCAAATGCGTTCTATTGGATGCCATGTGTGCGGGTAGCTCATGGACACGCACCATTTGAGCCGCATGCAAACCGGCCAGAACGGATTTCGGAACAATTGCCACGCCAGTACCTGCCGCGACACATGCGACAATCGCTGGATACGATGAGAATTCCAAAACACCGGAAACACTCACCCCATTTTCACTCTGCCATTGCTCCAGCAGACGACGATATGAGCAGCCGCTTGCAAAGGCAATAAGTGCAAAATTTCCCATACTAGCGAGACTGGACAATGAATTAATATGTGAACCAGTAATGAGCACCAGCGTTTCTTGAAAAATGGGTTCAGCAGCCACACCTGGAGCATGAAAAGGTTCTGAAACGAAGGCGGCTTCGATGTCATGGCGCGCCAGTCTGCTGATCAGCGCACCGGTTGTCCCAGTAACAAGCTCAATCCGCACCGCAGGGTTAGTTTGGTTGTAACGTGACAAAAGCTCTGGCAACCGGCTACCTGCGGTACTTTCCAACGAGCCGATACGCAATGTCCCCAGTAGCTTCCCTGTTCGCAGGGCCGACTCTGCCTCATCAGCTAATCGCAGTAGACGCTCCGCATAGCTGACCAACAAGCGGCCCTCCTCTGTGGGTACCAGACTACGACCACGACGCACGAACAACTCTAGCCCCATGCGGGCTTCAAGTTGCTTGATGCGCGTAGTGATGTTGGACGGCACACGGTGCAGAGCTTGTGCCGCCCGAGCAACGCCACCGTGCGCCACTACAGCTTGAACAATGGACAGATCGTCCAGGTCGAAGTTTCTCATTTAAAGAAAATTAATTCTCTATAATTCAATTTACGAGAAAATTATAGCGCGCCAGAATGGCGCATGGACAAATTTCACACATCTGCTCCGACAAGCCTTGGCATCGCTCTGAGTGGTCTTGTAGCACTCGCTGTGGCGATGGGAGTCGGCCGTTTTGCATTCACTCCTCAGTTGCCATTGATGCAAGCAGACCTCGGGCTTTCATTCTCTGGCGGAGGGTGGTTGGCGGTAGCCAACTACTCGGGATACTTCATAGGAGCCGTGCTTGCCGGAACGAGGGGTATATCTGCGCTCGTGTTGATGCGATGTGGCTTATGGGCTGTCGTCGTGAGCACTGCGGCAATGGCTGTTCCCGAGTCTTTCACATGGTGGCTGGGAATGCGGTTCATCGCGGGCATCGCTAGCGCCTGGGTTTTAGTCGGGACGGCAAGTGTCGTGCTGGCCCATCTCGCGGCGTTAGATGTTCGTCGTCTCGACGGTCTTGTGTTTGCTGGCGTCGGAATCGGCATTACCTTGGTCGGGCTGATTTGTCACGTGGGCGCACTGCTGGGGCTGGGAGTCTCGGTACTTTGGCTTGCCCTTTCGGGGCTGGCGCTGATTGGCACGTTGATGACATTCAAGATAGATAGGAAAAACGCCCCCCTCCACTCACAGGGAGGTACGCGAATGACGCTAGAGGCACCACTGCCACGGGGCGTGTATTCGCTGGTTCTTTGTTATGGCTTGTTCGGCTTCGGTTACATCCTTCCCGCGACGTATTTACCCTCTCAAGCGCGTTCGCTACTCAATGACCCAGTGCTTTTTGGTTGGGTGTGGCCACTATTCGGTATGGCTGCGGCCCTGTCCACATTGTGCGTAGGTTTCCTTGTGCGTTGGCCCCGGAAATATATCTGGGCTGGTGCGCAAGTGGTCATGGCCATTGGGATATTTATGCCCATCGTCGTACCTAGCCTATTCGGGCTCTCGGTAGCTGCGTTTTGCGTGGGCGGAACTTTCATGCTCATAACCTTGATCGGTTTGCAGGAGGCGCGGCAACAGGCAGGTCATAACGCACAGAAGCTATTGGCATCAATGACTGCTGCATTTGCTGTTGGTCAGCTGACAGGCCCTATTGCAGCCAATTTTTTGCTTCGAGTGGGCTGGCCATTCAATTCGGCGCTGTGGTTAGGGATATCAGCATTGCTGGCAAGCAGCGCATTGCTCGTTCGTTTTAATTCTCGATAGGCTTTCATTTAGGAGAACTCATGAACACAACCATTCGGCAAGGCTTTGGTCAAAATCGCAGCGAGCGTTTGCCCTTACCGCCGATGGAGTCTATGACGCAGGCTCAACGAGTTGCAGCCGATGCATTGATTGCCGGGCCCCGAAAAGGAGTGAAAGGGCCTTTCATTCCTTTGATGCAAAGCCCGGTATTGCTTGAGCGACTGGCCGGCGTCGGAGAATATCTGCGGTTTGAATCTGTTCTGCCAAAAAATGGCAACGAGTTTGTGACTTTGATGGTTGCTCGCGAATTAGGTAATCAGTTTGAATGGGCTGTCCATTTTCCTCTGGCGATAGGCGCGGGCGTAGCCGAAACCACACTGGAGGACATGGCTCAAGCGACCCGTCCTCGCACGATGACAGAGGAGGAGGCCGATGCATGGGCATTCACCACCGAACTGTTGCATCGGCACGGTGTTAGTGATTCGACCTACGAGGCGGCGAGAGAACGTTGGGGCGAGCGTGGCGTAGTGGAGATATGTGCCTTGATCGGCTATTTCTCATGCGTTTGCTGGATCATGAATGTCGCTCGAACGCCTGCTCCCAAAGGTGAACAGGTATTGACCGGCCTGCCCTCATGAAAGAGCAGGTCGTACGCCCCAGCAAGATGCTGTGCTAAGTGAGGAGAGGGAGTCGATATGGAGTTGCGCCACCTTCGATGCTTTTTAGCAGTGGCTGAAGAACTCCACTTTGCCAGGGCTGCCGAGCGGCTGCACATCGAGCAGTCGCCACTGTCCCGCACCATCAAAGAGCTGGAAGAAGACCTGGGTGAACAGTTGTTCGTCCGCACCAGCCGCAGCACAAAGCTGACACGTGCAGGCAAGCTGTTTCTGGAGCATGTGCCGCGCATCTTCACGGCCTTGCAACAAGCCCGCGACAGCGTGCCGGCTGCGGTCAATGGCTTTCATGGTCAGTTGCGCATTGCCCTGTCCGACGGCATCACGCCGTCGCGTCTGCCGGCTTTGTTAGCGTTGTGCCGGCAGGAGGAGCCCGAAGTAGAGATCCGGCTGTTCGAGGTGCCGCTGTCACAACAGATCAAGGGGCTGCATGATGACCTCTACGACGTGGGTTTCGCGCAGTCCGATGAATTGGGCGATGGCGTCGTGGCTCAAGCAGTCTGGAGTGACCCCCTGATGGTGGCAGTGCCTGCGCGGCATCCACTGCTCAGGCACAAGCGCATACCGCTGGAAGAGTTGCTGCGCCATCCTCTGGTGCTGTGCGATCCACAAGTATGCGAAGGCCATGCGCGCCAAGTCGAGCGCGTGCTGCGCCGCTCGGACATGGAGCCGCTGATTGCTGAGCGCGTGGCGTCCTGCGATTTGATGATGGCGCTGGTGTCGGCCGGCTTTGCGTTGGGCCTGACTGGTGCACCACACATCGCGGCCAGGCGCGAGCCGGGTGTGGTCGCGCGGCCTCTGGCGGGCCGTTCCCCTGTGCTAACGACTTATCTGCTGCATCGAGAAGGTGAGTCTTCGGAAGTGCTGTCTCGATTCATCGAAAGGGTGCAGGCCATCGACTTGCCCGAAGGCGTGAGACCCGCGCCACCACCTGAACCCGATCCCCCGGAGGACATCGAGCCATGAAGCGACTTACCCCTTTGTTGCTGGTTGCAGCACTCACGGCCTGCGGCCCGTCCGAGCCGCCGAAGCAGCAAGCCAATGTGCCGACCGTGGACGAACTGGCCGCTGATCCCGAGCGTTTGAAGGAACTGCGTCGCCAGTGCAAGACCGAGCGCTCGACGATGGGCGACGTGCTGTGCAACCGGGTGGCCGAAGCGTCGAACAAGCGCTTCTTCGGCGACGGCAAGGTGCCTTACACGCCATCGGAAACGCCGCCGAAGTTCTGACCGTTGGCGGCTTGCCGCATATCTTCGTTTTCTTTCTCGACACGCCGCAGTGCGCTCGCGCCTGTGGCGTTTTTACTGGTTTCGTCCCTGCATGAAACAATGTTCCTTACATCACCTTGCTGCCGATAACGGTCTTTGACCGGCACTGAACTGGCACCGATCCTGACGCCTGGGGCACGCCTTTGTGCCGCGTTTTCCACGGGGAATCAGCGCAGGAGAAATCGGAGGCCATGGTATGCAGGCTCAAGGTGTGTTGTTCGGGCAGATCGCCGCCGTGTTCGGCATCGTGATCGCCGGTGTGTGGGGTGCCACGCAATGGACAGCCGCTGGATTGGGCTATCAGCTACGCCTGGGATCGCCCTGGTTCGACTTGTACGGCACGCCGGTCTATTACTCGTGGAAGCTGTTCGAGTGGTGGTTCTTCTTCGACGCCTACGCGCCGCAGGTGTTCGACACCGGCGGCATGATCGCGGCGGGCAGCGGCCTGCTGGCCGTGGCGGTCGCCATCGCCATGTCAGTGTGGCGTTCGCGCCAGGCGCGCAAGGTGACGACCTATGGCTCGGCACGCTGGGCCGATGCCGCCGACATTCGCAAGGCCGGGCTGACGCAGCCTGCTGGTGTTTTTCTTGGTCAGCATGACGGCCACTACCTGCGGCACGAAGGGCCGGAACACGTCCTGACCTTCGCGCCCACGCGCTCGGGCAAGGGCGTGGGCCTGGTGGTGCCAACACTGTTGTCGTGGCCTGCATCCGCCGTCATCCACGACATTAAGGGCGAGAACTGGCAGATCACCGCTGGTTGGCGTTCGCGCTTCTCGCACTGCCTGCTGTTCAACCCGACCGATGCACAGTCGGCGGCCTACAACCCGCTGCTGGAGGTACGACGCGGCGCGCATGAAGTCCGCGACGTGCAAAACATCGCCGACATCCTGGTCGATCCCGAAGGTGCGCTTGAAAAGCGCAATCACTGGGAGAAGACCAGTCACGCGCTACTGGTCGGCGCGATCCTGCATGTGTTGTATGCGGGCGAAGACAAGACGCTGCGTGGCGTCGCCAACTTCCTGTCCGATCCGGCCAGCCCGTTCGAGCTGACCTTGCACCGGATGATGGCGACGAAGCACCTGGGCGATACCCAACATCCCGTCGTTGCATCCGCTGCCCGTGAAGTGCTCAACAAGTCGGACAACGAGCGGTCGGGCGTGCTGTCCACAGCTATGTCGTTCCTCGGCCTGTACCGTGATCCGACCGTGGCTGAAGTCACTTCGCGCTGCGACTGGCGCATTGCTGACCTGATTGCTGCAGAGCATCCCGTCTCGCTGTACCTGGTGGTGCCGCCGTCGGACATTTCCCGCACCAAGCCCCTGATCCGTTTGATTCTCAACCAGATCGGCCGGCGGCTTACCGAATCGCTCGACGGCAGCGACGGCATCGAGCGCCGCCACAAGCTGCTGCTGATGCTCGATGAGTTCCCGGCGCTGGGCCGCCTGGACTTCTTCGAGACGGCGCTGGCCTTCATGGCGGGCTACGGCATCCGCAGCTTTCTGATCGCGCAGTCGCTCAACCAGATCGACAAGGCGTATGGGCAGAACCATTCGATTCTGGACAACTGCCATGTGCGCGTGACCTTCGCCACCAACGACGAACGCACAGCCAAGCGCATTTCCGAAACCTTGGGCACGGCCACTGAGTTGCGCGCCCAGCGCAACTACGCAGGCCATCGGCTTGCACCGTGGCTGGGGCACCTGATGGTGTCGCGCCAAGAAACCGCACGGCCGCTGCTGACGCCGGGCGAAGTGATGCAGCTTCCGCCCGACGAAGCGGTGGTGATGGTGTCCAGCCTGCCGCCGATCAAGGCGAAGAAGCTGCGCTACTTCGCCGACGCCAATTTCAAGCAGCGGGTATTGCCACCGCCTGCGGTGACGGCAGGTCGCTATGCCGATGTGCCGCCTGCACGGCCTGACGACTGGAGCGGTTTGGCAATACCTGCGGTTCCTGCGGCACCGGCCACGGCATCCGCCGATGACCTGGAGGCCTTGGGTTCGACCGACGACGACGGCCCACGCCGCCAGCCCGAACTGTCCGAAGCCATTGCCTACGCCCCCGAGATGGATGCCCCGGCCAGTGACCTGTCGCTGCTCGATTACGACGACATGACCCCGGTGCTTCCCGGCCAGCTCGATCCCGCTCTGCAACGCACGGCGCGGCTGGCATCTCTCGACCCCAACGACGGAATTGACCTATGAGCCAATACCGATTGAACCTTTTCATCCAGCACGAGCATGCCAAGCGCCTGGACGAGCTGGCCGCCAAGAAAGGCGTGTCCAAGTCCAGCATCGTCGCCGCTGCCTTGGCAGCCTGGCTGTCTCCCGATGCCGGCGACCAGCGCGAGGCGGCGATTGCCAAGCGGCTGGATCGTCTGTCGCGGCAGGCCGAGCGTCTGGAGCGTGACCAGAACATCCAGATCGAAACGCTGGCGCTGTTCATTCGCTACTTCCTGACCGTCAGCACGCCAGTGCCCGAAGCCCATCAGAACGCAGCTCGCGCACAGGGCAAGGCGCGCTTCGAGCAGTTCGTCGGACAGTTGGCTCGCCACCTGCTGCGTGGCCGCAGTCTGGTGCGCGACGTGGTGGAAGAACTGCACCCCGACCCAATACGCATGGATGACGCGGCGGCGTCCCAGGATCGCCGCATCCAGATGCTGCGCACGGCGATGGGGCCGGTGATCGCCGCTGCGCTGGAAGACCCGGACGTGGTGGAAGTGATGCTCAACCCCGACCGGACATTGTGGGTGGATCGTCTGTCCTCTGGCCGTGCACCGCTCTGCGTCGAACTGCCCGAAGCCGATGGCGAACGCATCATCCGTCTGGTGGCCGCCCATGTCGGTGCGGAGGTGCATCGCGGCCAACCGCTCTTGACCGCCGAACTGCCAGAAACCGGCGAACGCTTCGAGGGCATCCTACCGCCCGCCGCACCCGGACCGGCCTTTGCGCTGCGCAAGCGCGCCGTGAGCATCATCGGTCTGGATCGCTATGTGGCTGATGGCATCCTGACCGCTGGGCAGGCCGAGTTCCTGTGCCATGCCGTGCGAGAGCGACAGAACATCCTGATCGCCGGCGGCACCAGCACCGGCAAGACCACGCTCGCCAATGCTTTGCTGGCCGAGATCGCCGCCACCGGCGACCGCGTGCTGGTGCTCGAAGACACCATCGAACTGCAATGCGCTGCCCCTGACCATGTACCGCTGCGCACCCGTGCGGGCGTGGTGTCGATGCAGGAGTTGGTGCGCGCCACGATGCGGCTGCGCCCGGATCGCGTGATTGTGGGCGAAGTGCGCGGCGGCGAAGCGTTGGATCTGGTGAAGGTATGGGGCACCGGCCACCCCGGTGGCATCGCCACCATCCATGCCGGCTCCGCCTTGGGCGCACTGCTGCGCCTGGAGCAACTGATCCTCGAAGTGGCGGTGAATCCGCCCCGCGCCCTGATCGCCGAGGCGGTCAATGTCGTGATCCACATCGCAGGCCGTGGCCGCAAGCGCCACATCGAAACCATTTCTCGCGTCGTCGGTTTCGACGGCGCGGGCTACCGCCTGGCGGATGCGCTGGAAGCGCAGCTTCCCGAGCTGCCGCCGGTTCCTCTTGCAGCCGCTGCCGCTGCGCCTTGCCCGACCACTAACCAACCTGGAGAACTGCCATGACGCACGTTGATGCTTTCCATCTTTCTGTAAATCTGCTTTCCCCGCTGCCCATGCTGGCGCGTTTGCATCGCCTGGCCCGACCTGCAGGACAAGGGTTGCTGCTCGCGGTGTTGATGCTGTTGCTGGCGGGCACGGCGCAGGCCGCCGGTTCCTCGATGCCGTGGGAAGGCCCGCTGCAATCCATCCTCGAATCCATCCAGGGGCCGGTGGCCCGCATCGTCGCGGTGATCATCATCATCGCCACCGGCCTGGCGTTGGCCTTCGGCGATACCAGCGGCGGCTTTCGCAAGCTGATCCAGATCGTCTTCGGCCTGTCCATTGCCTTCGCGGTTTCGAGCTTCTTCCTCTCGTTCTTCAGCTTCTCCGGCGGGGCCGTCGTATGAGCACGGCCACTGATCTTCCGGGCTTTGAAGTGCCGTTGCATCGCTCGCTGACCGAGCCGATCCTGCTGGGAGGAGCGCCGCGCACCGTGGCGATTGCCAACGGCACGCTGGCCGCCGCCGTCGGGCTGGGTCTGCAATTGTGGATTCCCGGCGTGGTGCTCTGGATCGTCGGCCATTCGCTGGCGGTCTGGGGTGTGCATGTCGATCCGCAGTTCATGCCGGTCTTCGCCAGGCACATCAAGCACAAGCCGCTGCTGGACGTGTGAGGGAGATGCCATGCTGAATCTTGCCGAATACCGCCAGCGGCCCGCGCTGCTAGCCGACTGGCTGCCCTGGGCCGGGCTGATCGCGCCGGGCGTGGTGCTGAACAAGGATGGCTCGTTCCAGCGCACGGCACGCTTTCGTTGGCCGGATTTGGACAGCGCCACGCAAGGCGAGCTGATCGCCACGTCGGCGCGCTTGAATAACGCGCTGCGCCGGCTTGGTTCGGGCTGGGCGCTGTTTATCGAAGCCGAACGCCGTGCCGCTGCCGACTATCCGCACTCGGAGTTCCCTGAACTGCTGTCGTGGCTGGTGGACGAGGAACGCCGCGCCACCTTTGAGGACTCGGGCAACCACTTCGAGAGCGGCTATCACCTGACGCTGGTGTACTTGCCGCCCGAAGAATCCCGTGCCCGTGCAGCCAAGATGCTCTACGAGAACACGCCGACGAATGGCGTGGACTGGCGCGAGCGCCTGCAAGCCTTCGTCGCGGAAACCGATCGCGTCTTCGACCTGCTCGACGGCGTGATGCCGGAAATCGCCTGGCTCGATGACAGCCAGACGCTGACCTACCTGCACGCCTCCATCTCGACGCGGCGCTACCGCGTCGGCGTTCCCGAAGTGCCGTTCCACATCGACGCGCTGCTGACCGATTCCGCACTGGTCGGCGGCTTGGCGCCCATGCTGGGCGACCAGCACCTGCGCGTGGTGTCGGTGCGGGGTTTCCCGACCTCGACCTGGCCGGGGATTCTGGACGACCTCAACCGTCTCGGCTTTGCCTATCGGTGGAGTACGCGCTTCCTATGTCTTGACAAATCCGAGGCGGAACGGGAGTTGGGACGCCTTCGCCGCCAGTGGTTCGCCAAGCGCAAGAACGTCATCGCGCTGCTGCATGAAACGATCTTCCAGCAGGAAAGCCCGCTGGTGGATACCGACGCCAACAACAAGGCGGCCGACGCCGCCTTGCAAGAGCTGGGCAGCGATCAAGTCGCCTTCGGCTACCTGACAACGACCGCCACCGTCATGGACGCGGATGCCGCCGTGGCCGACGAGAAGTTGCGTATGGTGGAGCGCGCCATCCAGGGGCGCGGGTTCGTGACGATTCCCGAAACGCTCAATGCGGTCGATGCGTGGTTGTCGTCCATTCCCGGCAACGCCAACGCGAACGTGCGTCAGCCTATCGTCTCGACGCTGAACCTGGCGCACATGATGCCGGTGTCGGCGGTATGGGCCGGCCCGGAAAAGAACGACCACCTCGACGGCCCGCCGTTGATAGTCACGCGCACCGAAGGCGCGACGCCGTTCCGGCTGGTGACGCACATCGGCGACGTGGGGCACACGCTGGTGGCCGGACCGACCGGCATGGGCAAGTCGGTTTTGCTCGCCACGCTGGCGATGCAGTTCCGCCGCTATCCCGGCTCGCGTGTATTCGCTTTCGACATGGGGCGCTCGATGCGCGCCACCATTCTTGGTCTGGGCGGCGAGCACTACGACCTGGGCGCTGACGGTTCGATCGCGTTTCAGCCACTCGCCCGCATCGACCGTGAGGGCTATCGCACCTGGGCGGCTGAATGGGTTGAAGGCCGCCTGCGGCATGAGGGGATCAGTGTCGGCCCAGACGAGAAGGCGGCCATCTGGTCGGCTCTCGTCAGTCTTGCGGGCGCGCCCGTGGAGCAGCGCACGCTCACCGGCCTGTCGTTGCTGCTGCAGTCCAACGTGCTGCGACAGGCACTTGCGCCTTATGTGCTCGGTGGCGCCCACGGCAAGTTGCTGGATGCCGACCGCGACCGGCTGGGCGCCGCGGACGTGCAGTGCTTCGAAATGGAAGAGCTGATGCACAGCAAGGCTGCGGTACTGGCCGTGCTGGGCTACCTGTTTGCGCGCTTCGACGAGCGTTTCGACGGCGCGCCGACGCTGCTGATTCTTGATGAAGCCTGGCTGTTCCTGGACGACCCGGTGTTCGCGGCGCGTATTCGCCAATGGTTCAAGACGCTGCGCAAAAAGAACGTCAGCGTCATCTTTGCCACGCAGTCTCTGGCAGACATCAAGGACTCGACCATCGCGCCCGCGATCATCGAGAGCTGCGCCAGCCGCATCTTCCTGCCCAACCCGCAGGCCACCGAGCCGCAGATCCGCACGATCTACGAAGGCTTCGGCCTCAACAGCCGACAGATCGAGATCGTTGCCACCGCCCAACCCAAGCGCGACTACTACTACCAGTCGCGTTTGGGCAACCGCCTGTTTGACCTGGACCTCGGGCCCGTCACGCTCGCCTTCGCGGGCGCTTCCACACCGCAGGACCAGCGCCTCATCGACGAGCTGTCCACCCCCGCTCCCCACGTTGGTTTTGCTCCTGCCTGGCTGCGGCAACACGGCCTGGACTGGGCGGCCGACCTGTTCCACCACCACCCCAAAGGAGAACTGCCATGACGGTCCATGCTTCCTTCAAACCCCGTCTGATCGCGCTGGCCACCGCTTGCGCACTGGCCATCGGCACCGTGCCGCCCGCGCATGCGCTGTTCGGCATCGGCGACATCGTGCTCGACCCGACCAACCTGGTGCAGAACACCATGACGGCCGCGCGCACGCTGGAGCAGATCAACAACCAGATCAAACAGCTTCAGAACGAGACGCAGATGCTCATCAACCAGGCGCGAAACCTGGCGAGCCTGCCGTTCAACGTGGTCAACCGCCTGCGCTCGAACCTGGAGACGACCAAGCAACTCATCGCGCAGGCGCGAGGGCTGGCCTATGACCTGTGGCGCATGGACGCCGAGTTCGCGCGGCTGTACCCGGAACAGTACGCCGCCACCGTCAGCGGCGACCGGATGTACCAGGACGCGCGCGAGCGCTGGAAGAACACCCTCGGCGGCTTGCAGACCGCGATGCGCATGCAGGCGCAGGTGTCACAGAACCTGTCCGAGGACGAAGGCGTGCTGGCCGATCTGGTGAGCCAGAGCCAGTCGGCCACCGGCGCCTTGCAGGCCATGCAGGCGACCAACCAGCTCCTGGCTCTGCAAGCCAAGCAGTCCATCCAGTCGCAGCAACTCCAGCTCACACAGGACCGCGCGGCCTCGCTGGAACTGGCGCGACAGGCCGCCGCCGTCGAGCGTGGGCGCGAGGTGACGCGGCGCTTCCTCGGCAGCGGCACGGCCTACACGCCGCAGTCCGTGACCTTTTATCGCAACTGACGGGCAGGCCATGAACCGCGCGTCCGTCCTGTTCCTTCTTGCATGCCTGCTGGCCGGTTGCGACCGGCCGCAGGTTCTGTCGGTCGATGCGCTGGCTGCCGATCCGGCGCGGCTGCATGCGCTGCGCATGCAATGCGACAGCGGCGAGCACGACGGCGCGCTCTGCGCGAAGGTCGCCCAGGCCGACTTGCAGCGCTTCCTCTCCGGGCACACCGGGCCGGACGAGTACCAGACGCTGGCCGAGTTACCAGCGATTCCGGTCAGCTTCGACTCACCCACAACTTCGCAGGACGAACGGCCATGAACGACGTTGCCATCATCGACCGCTTTCTCAACGTCTTCTCCACCTACATCGACTCGGGCTTTGGCCTGCTGCGGGGTGAAGTCGCGTTCCTCACCGCCACGCTGGTGGCGATCGACATGACCCTGGCCGGACTTTACTGGGCGCTGGGGCACGCCACCGGCCAGGGCGAGGACGTGATGGCCAAGCTCATCCGCAAGGTGCTCTACGTCGGCGCCTTCGCCTACATCATCGGCAACTTCAACTGGCTGGCGAGCATTGTGTTCCGGTCGTTCGCCGGTCTGGGCCTCACGGCTTCCGGCTCGACTATGACCATGGAGACGTTCCTGCAGCCGGGGCACCTGGCCAAGACCGGCATCGACGCCGGTGCGCCCATCCTCGACCAGATCAGCCAGATGGCCGGCTTCCCGGAAGTGTTCATCAACATCACGCCCATCGTCGTGATGTTCCTCGCGTGGCTGGTGGTCATCCTCTGCTTCTTCGTGCTGGCGGTGCAGCTTTTCATCACGCTGATCGAGTTCAAGCTGACCACGCTCGCCGGCTTCGTGCTGGTGCCATTCGCGTTGTGGAACAAGACCGCCTTCCTCGCCGAGAAGGTGCTGGGCAACGTGGTGTCGTCTGGCGTGAAGGTACTGGTGCTGGCGGTGATCGTCGGTATCGGCACCGGGCTGTTCGCCGAGTTCCAGGTCACGCCCGACGAACCATCCATCGACCACGCGCTTGTCGTGATGCTGGCTTCGCTCTCACTGCTGGCCCTGGGTATTTACGGGCCGGGCATCGCCACGGGCCTCGTGTCTGGGGCGCCGCAGCTCGGCGCTGGAGCGATGGCCGGGGCAGCGGTGGGCGCAGCGGGAACCGCCGTTGCGGTCGGTGCCGCCGCAACGGGTGTTGGCAGCGCGGTGGCCGCCGGGGCGCGGATGGCGCCAGCCGCCGCCAAGCTGGCCGCCAGCGGTGCGCGTGCTGCGGCCTCGACCGCAGGCAGCGCGCGGTTGGCTTATCAAGCGGGTTCCGCAGCCGCTGGAGGCGGCCTCAAGGGCGCCGCAGCCGGCGTGGGCAACGTTGCCAAGAGCGGTGCGCAGGCGGTCGGGCAGAAGACGGCCGCCGGGGCTCGCTCGCTCAAGGAGCAAGCGGCAGCGGCCTTCCGCACAGACGATGCGGGTGCGGCGCCCAGCGGTGGCGCTGCCGCAGCCGCACGAGGTCAGTCCGCTGCCAGCGAAGCCCCTGCGGACGCCGCACAGCAGGAGCAACCCGCCTGGGCCAAGCGGCTGCACCGGCGCCAGCAGCTCAGCCATGCCGCCACGACCGCAGCCCACTCACTGCGCGGAGGCGACGGCGGCGGCTCCAGCAGTGGTCCAAGCCTGCGCGATTCCGATTCATAAGGAGAACGATCTATGCGATTCAAACGACCGCAGGTGCGCTATGCCGATACGCCGCAGCCTGCCACTCCGTACCAGTCCGCCGCCCAGGTGTGGGACGAGCGCATCGGCTCGGCCCGCGTGCAGGCCAAGAACTGGCGGCTGATGGCCTTCGGTTGTCTGGTGCTTGCGTTATTGATGGCAGGCGGGATGGTCTGGCGCTCGGCGCAATCCATCGTCACGCCCTACGTGGTGGAAGTGGACCAGGCCGGCCAGGTTCGGGCGGTCGGTGAGGCCGCCACGCCGTACCGGCCGAACGATGCGCAGATCGCCTATCACTTGGCGCACTTCGTCGTGCTGGTTCGTTCACTGTCCATCGATCCCATTGTCGTGCGGCAGAACTGGTTTGATGCCTACGACTACACCACCGACCGCGGTGCGGCCGTGCTCAATGAGTACGCACGTGCCCACGACCCGTTCATTCGTGTCGGCAAGGAGTCGGTGACGGTGCAGATCACCAGCGTCGTGCGCGCCAGCGACACGTCGTTCAACGTGCGATGGAACGAGCAGCGCTTCGTCAACGGTGCGCCTGCGGGCACCGAGCGCTGGAACGCCGTGATTTCCACCGTCCTGCAAACCCCGCGCACCGAGCAGCGGTTGCGCAAGAACCCCCTGGGCATCTACGTCAACGGCCTGTCGTGGAGCCGTGAACTCGATGCCACCGAAGGAGCCAAACCATGAACCGGCTCTTCCGCATTTACGCTTTCGTGTTGACGCTTGCAGCCTCTGCACTGTTGTTGCAGGGCTGTGCCACGCAAGGCACGCCGCCGCCAGCCATCTCGCTCGATGAGCCGGTACAGGCCCAGCCGTTGCCCGACTTGCCCAAGCCGGTTGAAGTGGTCGAGATGCCGAAGGTGCTGCCGATGCCGGCGCAGATGAAGCCGCTGCCGGAGGGGGGCGACACCAAGGCGGCACCCGAACCCGCCGATGAAAAGCTCCGGGTCTCTCGCGCCAACGCCGAGGCGCGGATGGCGCCGACGCGCGAGGGCTACGTCAACGCCATCCAAGTCTGGCCATTCACCGACGGCGCGCTGTACCAGGTCTATGCGGCGCCGGGCCGGGTCACTGTGATCTCTCTCCAACCCGGCGAGGAACTGGTGACGGTCGCCGCCGGCGACACGGTTCGCTGGATCGTCGGTGACACGTCCAGCGGCATGCGCGTCAGCGTGTTGGTCAAGCCGATCCGCTCCGGTCTCAAGACCAACCTGGTCGTCACCACCAGTCGGCGCACCTACCTGATCGAGCTGACCTCGACCGAACGCGCCTGGATGGCTTCGGTGTCGTGGGAATACCCGAAAGACCGGATGCTGGCCTTGCAGCGCCAGGCACAGGCCGCGCAGGCGACGGCGCCGATCGATACCGGCTTGTCGCTGGAGAAGATTCGCTTCCGCTACGCGGTCAGCGGCAACAATCCGCCGTGGAAGCCGCTGCGCGCCTTCGACGATGGCGAGAAGGTCTACATCCAGTTCCCGCCGGGCATCGCGCAGGGCGAACTGCCCCCGCTGTTCGTGATCGGCGCGCAAGGCGATGGGCAACTGATGAACTACCGCTTCCGCGCGCCGTACTACATCGTAGATCGGCTGTTCGGCGCGGCCGAACTGCGCTTGGGCGGTGACAAGGGCGACATCGTGCGGATCGAACGCACGGATGGCATTGCGCGGGGGTACTGACCATGAGCCAGGACGACACCCCCGACCTTGCTGCGCCGCAGGCGGGCAAGGTTGCCCCCGAGGCAGTGGCGCTGCGCGCGCAGCCGCGCGCGGTGACACGCTTGAACCGACGCACCTTGGCGATCCTGGCCGGAGGCCTCGCCGTGGCCGTGCTGGGCGCCACGATGTGGTCGCTACAACCACGCAAGCGCGGTGCGAGCGAACAGAGCGAGCTTTACAACGTGGATCGGGTCTCGCGCTCCGAAGGGCTCGACAAGCTGCCAACCGACTACTCGAAACTGCCGCCACAGATACCGGAACTGGGGCCGCCGCGGGGGACCTGGGGCCCGCTATCGTGAAGTCGCAGCAGCCCGTGATGCCCACCTACACGCCACCCGGCCAAGACCCGGCCGCCGCTGGGCGCGACGCACAGCGCAAGGAAGCGGAAGCGGCGGCGGGCTCGTCGGTGTTCTTCCGTTCGGGTGGTCAGCGTGCGACTGCTGCGCCGATGCAGATCGCCACGGCCAGTCCGTCGTCTGGCCTGGCGGGTTTTGACCCGATGGCCGCCGGGCCGGCCTCGACGGCGGCCCAGCCCACCGACCCGACCACCGTGCAGAACCGGCAGGACCAGAAAGAGGCGTTCCTGAAAGCCAGTTCCACGGAAACCCGCAATTCCGGGAACCTGCGAATGCCGGCCTCGCCGTATCAGGTCATGGCCGGCACGGTGATCGCGGGCGCGCTGGTCACGGGCATCAAATCCGATCTGCCGGGTGACGTGATCGCCTCGGTGACGGAGCCGATCTACGACACGGCCACCGGCAAGTTCATGCTGATCCCGCAGGGCTCCCGCATCCTGGGGCGCTACAACAGCCAGGTGAGCTACGGGCAGAGCCGGGTGCAGGTGGTGTGGAACCGGATCATCCTGCCCGACACGTCCTCGCTGACGCTGGACAACCTGGCGGGCACCGATCCGGCTGGCTACGCTGGACTGGAGGATGGCGTCGATTGGTATTGGGACCGCATCTTCGCCGGCGCTGCGTTGACGACGCTGCTGGGCATCGGCGCCGAGCTGGCTGCGCCGGAAAGCCGCCAGAACGGCGATCGCGTCGTCATCGCCGGGCGCGACAGCCTGCAGGACAGCGTGAACCAGGTCGGACAGGAGATGACGCGGCGCAACCTCAACATCCAGCCGACGTTGACGGAGCGGCCCGGCTTGCCGGTGCGCATCATCGTCAACCGGGATCTGGTGCTGCGGCCGTATCAACCGTTGTTCTTCAATCGGGGGACTTCGCGATGAGCACGGCTCGCAAACTGCGGCTGGGGCCGCTGCCCAAGACCGAGAGCATCAAGCAGACCTTCTCATGCCCGACCAGCCTTAAGGCCGACCTCGATCGCTACGCCGCGCTGCACGCGCAGACATATGGCGAGACGATCGATGCTGCGACGCTGATTCCGCACATGCTGGAGGCGTTCATGGTCAGGGATCGAGGGTTCCGACGACAAAAGGAGGAGGGCAGACGAGGGGGCTCGCGTTCTCCTGCACCGGACGGGCTCTGAAGACGGTTCGGAAGATTTCGGAAAAATATTGTCGTAGTCCAGCTACGACCCAACGAGGCATCTCAAACACCACTTATGGTCGGCAGCAGGGCAGGGTGAGGATGCGCGGGAAGGGCGTGACTTACTGAGCAGCGAAAATGGCGATTTGGTCGAATACTATGTACGGTTGCTGCAACGCCGTGGTGTTCGATTCGTACTGAGCGAGCCCGATCATCTCAAGCCAAAGTCCGTTCGACCCGACAAGAAGCGCAAGCCCCCGTGACCTCAGCCCAAATTGCCGAACGATTCGCGTTGCATCGCGCCACGCCGCAAATCACGGCCGACGAGCACGCGCGACGCCGAGTCATCGAACTTGGCGAATGGGTGATGGCACGAGACCGCATCTACCTCGACAAGTGTTTCTGGATTTACCTGCGGGGCGCGCGAATGCGGGCGCCATGCCCACCAGGTGCATCGGATCTTCTGGATGCTCTCGTTGCAGGTGTCGCGGCAGGGCGGCTGGTCTGTCCCATCAGCGATGCGCTGTTCCTTGAACTGATGAAACAGTCGGACCTGACCACGCGGGGTGCGACTGCCGAATTGATCGACGAACTGAGCTGCGGCATCACGCTCTGCCACGAACCGACCCGCGTCGCGACGGAAGTCGCTCACTTCCTTCATGCGAATGCAGGTCACAGCGTGCATCCGCTGGAGCACCTGGTCTGGACAAAGGTCCCGTACATCCTGGGTGTTCAGCATCCGGTGGCCACGGCCTTCCCGGAAGATGAGCAACTCGTGATCCAGAAGGCGTTCTTCGACCACCTGTGGGAGTTTTCTCTTTCGACGATGGTGGGGACCATCGGAAGCGCCTGGCCGCTTGCTTCACCGTTCGGCGACATCGCCAATCGGTTGAACCGCGACAACGCGGTGCATGCGCCATCAATGAAGAGCTTCGCACAGGTGTACCGGGACGAGATCAATGGCGTGCTGGAACTCGCCGCCCCGATCGCCGCCGACGTGCTGCACGATATGGCTAGGAAGGCTCTTGGTCCTGCAGCCCAGTCCTCGGCGGAAGAGCGGGAAGAAATCACCAGGCAGTGTCTCGGCCTGTTGCGGGCGGCCATCCGGAAGCCAGCCGGTCGGCGGGCCTTGCGTACTTTGCAGGTCGGTGCTCTGTTGCATGCAGCTTTGCGCTGGAATCGCACGCAGAAGTTGAACGCCAACGACATGTTCGACTTTCACCATGCAGAAGCGGCGCTGGGCTACTGTGACGTACTCCTGACCGATGGACCCATGCACGCACTGTTGAGGCAGCGAAACCTAGCCATCGAACGCGACTTTGCGTGCCGAGTCATGTCTTCCGCTGAAGAAGCTGCCGACTGGGTTCGGCGCCGCATTGCGTAGTGCGTCGATGACGGCCGTTCCTGCAAGTTGGATTGCGCTGATGCGCAAAGGCTGAAGTTTTGGCCCTTGTTCGGTATGATGTGAATTGATTGATGATGGTGTTGCCAGAGTCGCCGCCCCACAAATCGCTTCATCTCCCGCGCCATCAAAAGATGCGCGCTTCTTACGGTAACGTGACGGTTCGCACGAGCCTCATTGGCTGAGCACTCGCACGTGCAGCGACGGCAATATCTTCCGCGACAGTATTGATCGCTCTCTGAGGCCTTTGTGCGGCTGGCGGAGTTGTGTTTGGATTGACGGACAATCGCATTTTCCAAAGCTGCTTCCGAAGTTAAAAGCTGTACCGGCAGCGCCCTAGCGATGTGGCCTCAGTTGAGTTGGGTGCGTGCTGGACGTCGAATGTTACGAGGGACGCTGCCACGAACCTTGCATGGCAGCGATAGACATCGCTGGCCCGGCACTGCTCGTAGCTCATCCGCCTGGTACGAGCCTATCTTTGAGTTTCGAAAGCGTGGTCTGGAGCCTGTCGATCTCTTCGACAAAGGCGCGCTTGGCTCGGGCCTCTTCCGTCAGGGTCTCTGGATCGGGATCGGGGCTGGGCTTGGCATCGGGAGCAGCGATGGAAAAGTCCACGATCGAAACGCTAGGTTTCCGCGCCTGCTTGAAATGCTCTACCCACAGGTTCAATGCCTCTATGGACCGCCGTTCCTCGTCCACCAGAAAGGGTGTCGTTACGTTGTCTTCTGGATGTTCGTCTAGTCGAGCTGAGAACAGCAGCACGCCGTGGGCAACAAGCTTACGCAAGCCGTCGAACGCATCGGCCAGCAGCGCCTCTTCCGTCCGCGAGTGCCTCGCACTGAACGGGGACGATTCTTCACCGAGCAGGCGCAAGACGGAGAGTGGTCTCCCCAGTGCCTTCAGCGGGTAGGCAGCGCCGGGCAGAGCCTCGCGGCTAGACCAAAGCCTCAGGATCAGATCCGTCGCTGCCGTCTCCGCCTGTTTCTTTTTTTCGCCCTTCAGCGTTCTCGATTGGTCGAGCAGTTCGGCCAGGTGGTGGGCCATCCAGCGGCCCGCGGTGTCGGTGCTGTCCTCCAGTCCGAACTCACGAACCAGCCGGTCCCCAAGTGCCAAAATCTCGCTCAGCGGCCTGGATCGAGCCGTCTCGTCGGAGGAGGATCCTCTCGAATTCAACTTCCTTGGGCTCTTCTTCGTGATCGGAATATCCGGATGTTCTTGGTTCACGGCGCGTGATCTCCACTTCAGCGATTAAATCGCGCTTCTTCTTGTCGAGGAACTCGGCCAATCCGCGTTTGCAGACGAGCAGGCGGTGCCCCGACGACTCGGTCTGGCGACCATAGCGATGGTCCCGGTCCGTTTCGCTCTCCTGGTGGCCCCAGGCCTGGTACACGAAACTTGGCGCTTGCTCGCCAGAACGATACCAAGCAATCTCGGGCTCGATGCGGCGCGTGAGCCCGAGCAGTTTTGTGACGGACTTTCCTGGGCAGTAGTCGATACGTGCAACACCATTGCGGAACACGTCCTTCTCGTCGAGCAACGTGTCGCCCTCCGGGCAGACCAGCCATCCGCTCAATTGGAAACCGAGTTCATCGATCTCCAGATCGTGGCCCTCCGGACAAATGTAGAAGGCCGAGCTGTCCGCGGTGGTCTGCAGTGCGCGGACCAGCGCATGCGCAGTCGCCGGCGACACCAGCCCCGTCGATACGCGCACTGTTTGGTGATGCTCGCTTGATCTGTCGTCGATGTGGGCGTGGGCCACGACAAAGCCCGGTGCGTCGCTGGCCAGCAGCTCCGCCAGGAGTTCATCGTCGGAAACGTTCTTGATCCATCCGGCAGTGTTGGCGGGGGTCTTCCAACGGCTTGGCTGCAGCGGCACCGGCCCGGCGAGGTCGGCCAGCCAGAGCGGCGACAGAGTAAGCGTGTTGTACCCGATGCGCTCCTCGAGTTCATCCCGTCCATAGTCGCGTGCGGCCAAGGGGCGACTGCGCAGCAGCTGTCCCGCGGTACACCACATCGCGTTCCATTCCAGATAGGTCTGGTAATCCTCCAGCGTGGGGTTGGTGCCATGACTCTTGCTGTAAAGCTGCCAATTCCGCTCCCTGAAGCGGTGCTTCCTTGGGTCGTGTGGGCGCAAGGAGTCGCCGGATTTCGCTTCCCACGCATCCACGATCCAATGCTCGGCAATGACCAGGAATTCCCGCGGCGTCACGTCGGGGAACGCGCGAAGCAGGGGGTCATACCAATATCGCAGCGTATCCAGACCATCGAAATGGAATCGCAGGCCTTCGTCGTGACTGTGGAAGGAGTCTAAGCTCCTGCCGTAGTCGCGCTTTTTTCTGCTGCGCGGCAGCGGGCTGCGATTGACCTTGGCCAGCGCCTCTCTGGTTCCGCTGTCCGCGGCGAAATGGCCGGATTCGATCAACTTCATGCAGGCGTCGCGTGCAAAGCCCCTGACCAGCACGTGAGGGAACTGCTCGTCGAAGGCCACCTGCTGGAGCCAGCCACCATGCTTGGCAATTGCCGCCGGCGATTCCAGCGCAATCCTGTCCAGGGCGATGACCAGCCACAGGCGAGCCGCCACCCAGTAGAAGGGGGCACCAGGCACGCGAAACGCAGATTCTGCAGTCCGTGCATGCTGGGCGACAATCGCGTCCAGGATGTTGTTTTCTCCCATGCGAGCGAGGCGCCGAAGTGCATGGGCGCAGCGCCAGCGAACTCGGACATCGACATCACCGAGCATGGCGTAGAAGAAGCGGCCTAGTGTCTCTTCGACCTGTCCAGGGATCATGGCTGCCTGGACGCCTTCCCTGTCTTGGTCGATGATGCGACCAGCCAGACGCCGGATGTACCAGTCGCAGAGTTCCGAGACCTGTTCGCTTTTCAGTTCACTTGTGATGATCCCCGATACGGCGAACAGCCCGGATGCACGGAATCGATCGAAATTGAGCTCGATGCCGCGCAGCAAAACGTCCGCCAGTCCAATCCTTGCGGAACGCGCCATTGTCAGTGCGGACCGCAGCTCGACATCATGGTGAGGGAGATAACGGCAAAGCGCCGCAAGCCGTCGCGAGAGCACCTCCGCCATGTGCCGATCTCGCCATTGGACAACCGCAGGGCTACCTGCCCAAGCGTCGAGTCTTGCCAGCAAAGCATGCAGCACATCGGCCTCATCCCACATCGCATCCAAGCGCAGTAGCGCATCGAGATGACCAATGCGAAGGCGGGTGGGTACGTGCTGCCCGGCCTGCGACAGCGTGTCTTCGGTCGATATGTATCGTCGATCCTGACGCGACTGCTCCTTGATCCGGCGAAGTTCCGCCCCGAGCAGGTCAACGTTGACCAGAACCGCTTCGTCCCACGAGGCCGGCGGAACAGTCGGCTTGCCATTAGCATCACGCGCCGAATCGTCGACGCTCGCATCCGCGACAGGCGTCACCGCCAGCGTGCTCTGGAACGCATGCTGGGCGAGCAGCCGTCTGGACCAGAACCCCTCGGCATTCTTGGCAAGGAATGACTGGATCGCGCGCTCATTATCGAAGCGATCAAGTAGGCAATCACGCGCAAACTCTTCCGCCATCCGGGCAGATGCATCGCGTCCGTCGCGTTCGGCATGGGTGCCGATCTGGCGCAATACCTCGCCGTCGATATCCTGCAGCAACACTGCGAGCGAAGCTGCCTGTGGTGCCGACAGCGCCCCAAGCTCGAGACCGGCAGCGAGCGCGCTGTTGAGGGTCAGGCGCAGGGCTGCCAATTCTGAATCGTGCCAACGGGCGACAGCGGCGAGCGCGATGGGGTAGTCCAGTTGAGCCAGAGCCCGGATCGAATCGGGCCAAGGGAAGTGGTCGTAGCTGTCGATGCGGATCGCGGCATCCTGGATGACTTCGGTGAGGTCCGCAGCAAGGAGACGTCCTCTGTCCCCGAAGCTGCGATGGCTCTGCATGGTCATCTGCGAGATCAAGCGAAGCTGGTCGATCACTTCCGTGTCCAGCTCGCCGGCGACCTCGATGGACGATTGGAAGATGGCATCGGCATCCGCAGGGCTGATCGCTGCCATGAGGGATGCGTACGCCGACAGGAACTCCGATCGTTCTCCAGCGGGGCTGCGACCGGTGCGGTTCGATGTCGCGGCCTGCGCAATGCCGAGGATGAGGGGGTCGTGCAGAGCCGGAACGGCGGCCAGCCGATAGAACAGTCCATGTGCATCGCTCGGCGACCACCCGCGGCGAACCTCGAGCGCACGGTCCATGGTCAAGGTCGGCGGCACGTTCGTAGCAAGCAGCAATGACAGGCTCTCCGCCGCCTTTGCTCGCATCGAGGAGGTCCCAAAGCGACGGTCGATGCTCCAGCTGTCGCGCTCCAACCGTTGCTTCGCCTTGTCGAGCAGTTCGGCATCCTTGACCGCGTCACCGGACGACGAAACGAGCAGCATCGCACGTGCAGCGTAGAGGCCGACGAACGCTTCGACCAGTTCACGTAGTTTGCGATCGTGCTCTTCGGCGTGGCTGTCGTGCCTTGCCTTCTTTTTCTCTTCCTCCGACGGTTTTGGCCTTGGAATGAGGATCAGATCAGCTGCACCGGTCCTGCCTGCAAGCACATCGGTCAAGGTCACGGCTCGGAGGATGGCGTCGATCAACAAATAGTGAGATTCATGCACCTTGTCGATGCGCCGAAGCTCAAGATCCAAAAAGGGCGAAAGCACATCTACCGCAACCGACTGCTCCCCTTTACGGGCGATCAGGATTTCGGCCGCTGTCAGGGAGGTGTCGATGGTCCAGAGACCAACCTCGTCTCGAGACGTTTCCGCGCGGGCGAGAATTGCGCCGGCCCTGCGCATCCGGCGCTTGACCAGGCGTAGGCCGGAGGCCACGCGTTGCAAGTCCACATTGCGGCCTGCAGCCGCCATTGGGACCAGCAGGAACAGCGACTCGACATCATTGAGGACCTCCGCCGCTTTCTCAAGGTCCTGAAACTTGCCCTCTGCGAGTAGGCGGCTGACGAGGTGCTTCGCCGAGCGGTAGGCGAACTCTCGCGGGCCAACTCGCTGGAAGTGATTTGCGGCTGCAACGGGACCTTCTAGCAAGAGCGTCGCGTGGATGGCCGCAGCAACGTCCCTGGGCGAAATCTGCCATGCGGAGGCATGGCCGTAGCGCCGGATCTGCTTATCGAAATCATCGCGGCGTGCGCTTTCCCACGCCCGAATGCGCCGCCAACCTTCCCTGACGGAGATGGCGTCGCCACGCGCGGCGTCGTCGGCGAGCAGGTGGAACAAGAGCGGTCCATGAGCGGCGATTTTTCCCGGATCGCCGAGGACAAGCCGGCTCGCCGTGTCCTTGGCGTAGCGCGATGTGAGATCTGGATTGGCGACGAGCTGCTTCAATGTCGCCTCTTCCGTCTTGATGGCCTCGGCGCCAATCAGCACGAAGCGCAGCACATGGGCCGCATCGCTGGCTTCCCGGCACACGCGAATCGCGATCTGCAGGCGCTGCAACTGCACCTCGCGCCTGCGGATGGGATCGGGCAAAAGTTGGACCGGGGGCTGCGGCTCCCGTTCTACCAGTTCCAGAAGCTCCTTGCTCCTGCCGGCGACAAGCAGCGCTGGTGCCACGTTCAGGGCCGCATAGGCGTCGACGCCGGACCGATTGAGGAGGTGCTGCGCCGCGCGGGCCTGTACATCCGCCATCGCGGGTTGCGCAGCGGTCCTCACGAAACTCTCGAAGTCCTCGTCCGCGAAGCTGATCAGCCCACCTGTATTGCGAACCCCCGGTGCGAGGTCCACACAGATATCGCTGAGCTTGGCCTGAGGCTGCCCGAGGACGATGGCCAGATCGCTGATGGGTATCGGACGCGGAAGCGAAGTCAATCCTGCGCAAAGGTGCTCCAGATCGTTCTCGCGTGCATTCTTGCGGAGTGCGAATTGAAACTGTTCTCGGAACACCTGGTCAAGGTTCTTTCCGAATGGCCGCAGTGCATCGAGCGCGTGTTCGGGCGTGTTGGCCGCATTCTCGAAGGCGTAGGCCTGCACTCTGGGCACCCCACCGGAGAGATGATGGAAGTCATCGACCCAAGGCTGCGGTGCCGCCCAATAACGATGGATGTTGGAAGCGGTCTCCTCCAGCGAAAACGCCGGCAGTGGGAATTTCTCGAAGCTGACCGGCAGGCGGAGTTCGTCCAGTCGCCCGGTGCGCGCGCTGATCAGCATCCGCACGTTGCCGGGCAGGGCATCCATCGTCACCAGGTCGTGGACGAAGCTGGTCTCGGCCGGAGATCGCGTCTGCGCCGCCAGGATCGAGTTGTCCGCAGCGTCAATGGCCACGACCAACAGCGCGTCGGGCGACGTGGTCGCCATAGCACCGGCGGCCGACTCCAGACGTTTGCGGAAGGCCCGCGGATAGTCGCGCGATGCCTGCGGCACGAGCAGAAGAGGAAGACGAAGTCGGTAGGCAATCTCGTTCGTGAGTTGCACGAACGCATCCTGCGGACGATGGCGCAGCGCGCTGGCATCAAGGTATGAACCGGCGCCATAGCAGTCGAACACCACCATCAAAGACCCTGCCGGCAGCGACTGGTCGATTTGTTGCAGCGTGGTGGTCTTGCCTGCGCCTCCTCCGCCATGCAGGCACAGATGCCGGGCACCTGCCTTCATCCGGCCAACGATCTCACCCGCGATCGGCCGAGGCACGGCCGACGAGACGGGTTCGATCTTTGAAGGGCATGGGAACAGGGTGTAGTCTTCGGACACACCCGCGAACTGGACCAGTACCTTCTCGCGCGTGATGACTTCGCCAGCCGCCTCGGGGAGCATGCGCTTTCGAATGTAGTCGCGCACGCGGCTTGCCGACGCATGCAGCTCGACATCCGTCCATTCCGAGATGGCCTTCAACATGCCATCTTCAACCGCGAAGCGCGAGCCGCATGCGCCCTGCAGATCGAGCACCTGGGCGAATTCCCCGAACTCTGCGGGCTTCAGTCCGCTGGCGTAAACCAGGCGATGCAGGTCGGGCAAACCCGTCTTCCAGGTGCGGCTATAGGACTCGGGGACCGTGCTCCGTGCGTCTTCGACCAGCGTCAGTAGTTCGGATGCGACCGGCTGGTTCGAGACCAGGACGACCCGCAGCGAGTTGTTCGGCTTGCCAGGGCGCTTAGCGAGCAATCCCTTGTAGGCATCGGCCAGTCGCCGGATGGGCGACGTCTTGGGGCTACCATCCTTTCCCGTACAGAGCCTGGACGTCGTCCACGGGCTGGTCGGGCTTGATCCCGAATACTTCAGCTGCTGAACCTCGACACGCTCTGCACTCGCGGCGTCGTCACCTCCGAACATAAGGCTACAGTCCACGCCATCCCATACCTTGTCCGTCCCTTCGTTCGCCGTCAATCCCTCCACGGTGACTACCGAAAGAGAACTGCGGCCATCGAGCAATTTCAGAGCTTGCCGCGCAGCCCACAATTCATGGTACTCGTCGCCGGTGTTGGATCCTCGCGCGGAGGTGTAGTCAATTTGGAATTCGGACTGAGACACCAGTGCATTCTCTCTCAGGATGCTTTGCTCCCGGCTATCCTCTACTCGACTCTGCAGTCGAGTCAACGTACCCGCGGGGGGGGGGGCACTAGCCAACGCTGGCGTCGAACCCAGTCAAGCGAAGAGCGCAGCGCCGCGGGAGCGACGGGCGACCGGGTACCGACTGTTTGCCGGTCCTTCAGGCGCGCAAGGAACAACGCGGCAGGGATAGGCCGCACATGAGGCAAGTGAAGGGCCCGTACTGCGGGGCGAGGACGAAGGCGTCAGCCGATCCAAAGGAGGGGGCTACTTACGCCAGCCAGGGGAGAGGCATCTATAAGCGGCATCAATACAGCGGCCACCATTTGAGGAGCAAGTTCTCATAAGATGAATCATGATTGACATCCTCCCAAGACTGGTCGAAGCAACCGCCACCTTGCAGCGACAAATGGAGGCGTGGTTCTCAGAGTACCCGCCAGGAATGCCTTGGACAGTCGTGTCCGACTACTGCATCGGGAACATCAACAAAAACAACGATGTCATTTCGCTCGTTGTGATTGCCAACCACGCCACCGCGGCGGAAATTTGCGAATATTTGGGCAACGTTGCGCCGAAAGATCTCAAGAACACAAACCAAGTGCCCTTGGGGCTCGTGCAGTACCTTACCTGTCCAAAGCCGATCACGTTCAGTCTGTCTTTCGTATTGCGTCGAGATGAAGCGCTGCTACGCCGCTACCTTCAAACGGCGGAGATGGCGGACTTTCTGCCCGACGCCTGCGAGATGATGAAGGCCTGGCGAGACAACTCCGCCGACGTCAATCCGTACTACGACCAAGCGATCAAGCGCTTCAAGCTCTTTGAACAAGATCTTCGGAAAAAACAAGTCAATGAAAAGCTCGCACGCCAGATCCATCTCGCCGCGAGCGCTGCCGCCATCGTGTTCCACCTGGTGACGGAGTCGACTCGGGCCGGGTTCTTGCGATGGATTTCGGACCGGGACGCACTGCTTGAGCGTTACGACATGGTGGTGTACGACATTGCGTACTTCTACTTCCTGCTCCTTCGCTCCGAGCACGAACTGCCCATTTCAGACAGCGAAGGCCGTCTGCGACTTAGTGTTCCGGAGATCATTTTCGAGATGCCGGAGAAGACGGGGCGACACCGCTTCGATGAGATGGTGAGACTGCCGGACTACCTCGCCGGCACACTCGCCGACATCAATTCCGACGACATGAGCTTTTCAAGGGCCAAGTTCGGTACGGTGCTACAGCATGTATTCGTGAATTCCCCAAACAATTGGGTCATCCAGCTCTTGTCTGATGCTGAAAAAGTCACCGTACGGTCGGCTCAGTTCCGCGCCTCATGAACTAGACCATCCACTCCCGCCTTGGCTCATCCCATGAGCAGTTTCGACAACTTTCGTTTTCTTGATCCTGAAGCCGCTGACTTGGCCCGCGAGCTTGTCGAGGCGTCCGAGCAGCAACGCTCGGCTTTTTCGTCGTTCATCAATGTTTGGATGGCCTTCAACGGGTGGATGGAGTGCGTCACGCAGGCTGAGACAGATGCGGCGATGATCAACGCCTTGGCCGATCACCCAAAACTCGTAACCGCATACCATAGTCTCCTAAACGATGATCCCGAGTTCGAGGAGAACATCTTGAATTTTACTGCGCTGCTCCCGGTCTTGAACGTGCGGGACGTGCGCAAGAAGCTCGGAAGAGACGCTTTTCGTAAGTACGACCGCATAGCACTCATGGACGAAGCGCTGCGCGCCGCCGTCAAGCAGCAGCCCGTCGACTGGACGAAAGGAGCCATGCTTACCTGGTCGCAACTCTTGCGCACCATCTACCTCGTGCGATGCAATCTGTTTCATGGATCGAAGTCGGTAGAGAACCACCGTGACCACCAACTAGTTGTAGCTTGCGACAAAATTTTGAGGAGGTTCATAGGCCGTAGCGCGTGCTTTGAATGGCACGACTGACGTGTCAAAACACCCGAAAAGCCTGGGCAACAGCACTCCGGTGAACACTCTAGGCTTCGTGCCGCTGTTGCTGCCCTATGTGCCAATGGCGTCTTTGGAGTTCTTGCCGACGCCGGATGGAGCGGTGTTTCGCTTAGAGGGATGTGATGTCGGTTCCTGGGCTTAGTGGCGATGGAACTGGAAGCCCACGCACCAGCGAGATCGGCCTGCTCCAATTGCTTGCTGTTATTCGCGAACTCACAGCGTGGCGCGGTGTTTGCTCGAGCACCTAAGTGGCCGCATCGAACACTTATGGCGAATGGATCGAAACGAAAGGAACCGGCCGGCACGTAACTTGAGGGGGCAATAGCGGCGACTAGCGGGCGCGGCTCGATAGTTCGAGTCTGCGGCTGACCTTAGTTGGTATTTTCGGTATGCTTCAGTCTGATCGATGTGGGCTAGCCACCGTAGCTTCCGTGAAGTTAGCTTCATCTCTTGCACCAGACAAGCTCTTTTTCCTTGACGGTAAAAGCGACGGTAAAGAACCATGTCGATCACAGCCAATCCCTTTAACTATGCGGGTCTGCGAGATCTATTGATGATCGAGTGGGAATAATCCGGCAACCGGAAACTACCGGAACTGACAGGAACTAAATGGCCTTCTAGCCCGCATCACTGCGGGCTTTTTTGCTCCTGAATATGGAAACAACTGGAAATAACTGGAACTGCCAAGAACTGTTTTTTCATGGCATTTTTCATGGTACTAAAGCTATCAGATACCATCGAGGTGGCACGATCCCAACACCATCACAAACTTTGAGTGATGGTACTGTATAGATTTAACTTGTTGATATTTAAAATATCACCACGTCTTTGATGGTCGATTTTCACCCGTCCAAGTCGATGCGAGGATCATGGCCGTGGCTGCAGTGAAGATCGCTTTATTGCGGGCAGAGAATTTCATGATTCTTCTATCAATAGTTGAAAAAAATTCCCCCCACAGGATGGCACTCAGGCCAAGCAATGAAAAGCCATCCTTAAAATTAGCTATCACAGATATCACTTCAGGAGAAACTCTATGAAAGTCACCTGCCTCACCTTGCTCGCCACGCTCTTCGCTGGCAGCGTACAGGCCTCGTCCGATGATGCATGGCTGGCGCAAGACAAGCTACAGCGTCAGACCTGTTTGGCGCGGAGCAATCTACAGAACAAAAAAGTGTTGGGCTCGCCGGTGCTATTCGACGACAGCGTAGGCTACACGGCGCTGATGATCGGGGGGCGCTATCCACAAAAACACATGCAGGGTCAAGAGGGCCGCGAATTGTGCCTATTTGAACGTAAGACAGGCAAGGCGGAAATTAGCGAGGCAGATTCGTTGATGCCTATGAAATAAAAGTGGAGCCGTTCGTCCACTCCAATCCGATGTCCCATCAGCACAGAAATGTGGCAGACAGTGGCCCTGCGTCAACATGCTGGTGAACTGAGCACTGAACCGCCCCGGGTTTCGAGGAGGCAGGTTGGTTTAAGTGAATACCTCTGCCGAGGTGTTGCTGTTGGCCAATTGCCTCCAGTAGTTTGCCTCAGCTTCTGCCGGGGGGATACCCCCAATCGGCGTGAGCAGTCGGACGTGATTGAACCAGTGTACCCATTCTAGGGTGGCCAGTTCCACGGATTGCCTGGTCTTCCAGGCAGCCCGGCGGTGAATCAACTCGGCTTTGTACAGCCCGTTGATAGTTTCGGCCAGTGCGTTGTCATAACTGTCGCCCTTGCTGCCCACCGATGGCTGTATGCCCGCCTGCTTGAGCCTGTCGGTGTACCGAATGCTAACATACTGACTGCCCCTGTCCGAATGGTGTGTCAAGGCATGCGCCTCTGGCTGACGTTCGTACAAAGCCTGCTCGAGCGCATGGAGCACAAAGTTGGTGTGCATACTGGGACTCACTTGCCACCCGACGATGCGCCTGGCGTACACATCGAGCACGAAAGCCACATACAACCAACCCTGCCCTGTAGAGACGTAGGTGAAGTCTGACACCCACAGCTCATTGGGCCGACTGGCTTTGAACTGCCGATGGACATGGCCTGGAGGTGTCCGCTGTGGTGGTGCGTACGCTTTTGCCTCGGCGAACACCCTGTAGACCCAAACGGTGCATCAAGCGTTCGACGGTGCAACGGGCTACCCGCACGCCCTCACGGTTGAGTTGCAGCCAGACCTTGTCGGCACCATAGACCTGCCAGTTAGCATGCCAAACGCGCTGGATATCTGCGCTGAGGAGTTCGTCACGTTGGGCACGCTGGCTGCGCAATGCTGGGCAGCGTGGGCATGCCGCATGACGCCAGTAACACGATGGGGCCATCTGTAGTACCTGACAGATGGGCTCGACCTCAAAGGCATGGCGGTTGAGGTCAATGAAGCGTTTCAGCTCTTCAAACGGCGGTCGAACTCCGCTTGGGCAAAAAATGCGCTGGCCATCTTCAGGATGTCGTTGGCCCGGCGCAATTCTTTGACCTCGCGCTCCAGTTCTTTGATGAGCTGGAAATCGGACGTGCTGGTACTTGGGCGCTGTCCGCTATCGACCTCGGCCTTCTTGACCCACTCGTGCAGGGTGTGCCGCACACAGCCAATCTTGGGCGCAATCGATTCAACGGCTGCCCACAGCGACGGGTAGTCGCTTCGGTGCTCCTGCACCATGCGCACGGCACGCTCGCGCACTTCCGGTGAGAACTTGTTTGACTTTGTCATGGCTCCATCTTCTCAGACGTTGGTGCCTCCTCCATTCCCGGGGCGGTTCACCGTCTTCAAAGAAAAACGCGCCTACCTTGCTTGACTACTTAGGAAGTCCCAGTAGATTTTTTTCGAATTCTGAAGCAACCCCAAACTAGCCCGCGTTGGCTGCGCCAATAATCCAATCGCGGAATGCGATCAGCTTTGGCAAGCTTGCACACTCCGGCCGATAGACGACGTAATAGGCAAGTTCCGATGCGTAGTTGATTTCCGGAAACAAGCGCACGAGACGCCCAGCAGCCAGATCGTCACGTGCCATGACGCTACGAGCCAGGGCTATACCAAGCCCATCAATGGCCGCCTGAAGTACGGCGGCGGAGTTGTTAATCCGCATACCACGCTTCGTTGCCACCTCTATCACACCGGCTTTCTGCAGCCAAGAATCCCAGGTAGGAAAGCCTGAGTGACCGTCCATCGAAAGGTCATCAATGAGAGTCTCCCAGGACAGATCAGCTGGTGTCTGCAAGCGACCTGGCTCAACTAGCAGCTTGGGGGAACACACCAGATAGACTTCCTCATCCATCAGTTTGTCAGCCGCTAATCTAGGCCAGCTTCCTGTGCCATAGCGCACGCCGATATCGACCCGCTGGGCAACAAAATCTACTCCCCTAAGACTCGTGTCCAACCGCAGATCAGTATCTGGCCAGGCAGTGTGGAAGCCGTCGATGCGGGGCAAAAGCCATTTGGCGGCGAAGGCTGGGCTGACCGTGACGGTGAGTACCCCGCTAGCCGCCCCCTCTTTGAGGCGTTCCAAACCAAGCGCCAGTCGGTCAAAACCGGCACGAATCTCAGATAACGCACGTTCGGCCGCTTCTGTTGGGACAAGTCGAGCACGTCCGCTGTTATTGCGGAGAAACACTGGGGTGCCCAGCCATTCTTCCAAGGTCCGTACAAGTTGGCCGACCGCTGCAGGTGTGACGTGAAGCTCGATTGCTGCCGCAGAAAAGCTTTGATGTCGTGCGCTGGCCTCGAAAGCACGTAAGGCATTGAGATGGACGGGAGCCTTCATCTCGATAAAGATTTTCTTTTAATGCCACACACTTTATCTCATTTGCTGGCGAAAGCGGACAAGTAAACAATTCAATCCGCATTCAAGGTGCGCTTTGAATGGTGGGTCGAGGCCGGCCTCCTGGCCAAACGAACACTCAACCAAGAGAAATGAAATGGTTTATCTGCAAATCACCCTCAAGATCCCCGATGCCAATCGGCCTGCCGCCGCCGGTATTTATCAGCAGTACAAGGCACCGTTCCGCGACACCATTACCGGTGCCAAATCTAAAGAACTGCTGGTGCGTAGCGAAGACGTGCAAGTGCTACACGGCTTCGACACTGCAGAGAACGCAAGCGCCTACCTGCAGAGCGCGTTGTTTAACGCCGATGTCGTCGAAGCCCTGAAGCCGCTGCTGGAAGCAGCTCCGGACGTACGCATCTATCAAGTCGCCTAAATTGTCTCTGCCGGGCGCGTATTCGGTGTCTGGCCATTTCTCCCAGGAAATAGATTGCCATGATGCAAGACTGGAATGCCTACCGAGATTCACTAATGAGTCGTATTGGCGACTTCGCCAACTTGAGCCCCGATGTTCTGAGCGGAATGAAAACGATTGAGAACAGCGCTGCAAAGAACGGCAAACTGGAGCCGAAAATCCATGCTCTGATCGCACTTGCCGTTGCGGTCACGACTCGTTGCGATGGTTGTATCTCGGTCCACGCCCAAAAGGCCGTAGAACTGGGTGCATCGAACGAAGAAATCGCAGAGGCATTGGGTACCACGATCCTGCTCAATGCAGGTGCTGCCCTTGCCTACACTGCGCGCGTCTTCGACACCATTGAAGCCTTGCCGAAATAGTCGTCGAACCTGAGTACCATGAAGACTTCCGTCCTCATCATCGGAGGTGGGCTCGCCGGCCTGACGGCAGCCCGCTTCCTTCATCAAGCCGGTATCGGTTTTCACCTTCTTGAGGCCCGTGACCGATTGGGAGGGCGGATCCTTTCGACTGATGCCGCGGGGGAGGTCTCGGATGACGGCTTTGACCTTGGGCCCTCATGGTTCTGGCCGGGTATGCAATCGGCGATGAACTACCTCGTGGGTGAGCTTGGACTTCGCTATTTTCCGCAGCATAGCGATGGCGACATCGTCTTTCAGCGGATGCATAGCCAAACCCCAGAGCGCTTCCAGGGCATTCGCCAAGTTCCAGAGTCGATGCGACTGCATGGAGGTATTGGTGCCATTGTTTCGGTACTGGCCGCAGCGTTGCCAAAAGACAATATCCAGCTTGGTTCGCGTGTCACTCATGCCACCCTTAATGAAGCAGGTGCAGAAGTCTGCTTCGTCAATGCTGAGGGCATGACCCAACGCATAGAGGCGACCTATGTCCTGTTTGCCCTGCCACCACGCCTTCTCGAAGCCACGGTTGAATTCTCGCCCGCCTTGGATGCCGCAACGGCCCGGAACTGGCGTGATACACCGACCTGGATGGCGCCTCACGCCAAGTTTTTTGCCCTCTACGATCGGCCATTCTGGCGTGAAGCCGGTCTCTCCGGGACAGCTCAAAGCATGGTCGGCCCACTCTCGGAAATTCATGATGCGACTACGGCTTCCGGGAAAGCAGCCTTGTTTGGCTTTGTCGGCATTCTGATACGGCAGCGCGAGAAGGTTGGACGCGATGCGATCATCGAAGCGTCCATCCAGCAACTCGCCCAGCTGTTTGGGCCAGAAGCCGGCCGTCCCCATGCGACCCTGTATAAGGATTGGGCCAGCGATTCGCTGACTGCGACAGCGGATGATGGGGAAGCGGGAGGACATCCAATTCCGCGAGGCCTTGCCTCGGTGCCTGGCAAATGGAATAACCGCATTTGGTTAGCCGGCAGTGAGGCCGGTCGCCGAGACGCAGGTTATCTTGCCGGGGCAGTCGAAGCCGCTGAATATGCAGTGATGCAAATTATGAACAAAGTGGAGGCAGCCTCATGAGGGCAACCTATCGCGCAATGCAAATTACCCAGCCCGGCACCCTGGAGCTGGTGGAGCGGAAAACCCCTGAGCCTGGTGTTGGTGAGGTGCTGATTGAGGTCGAAGCCTGCGGCATCTGTGGTGCCGATGCAACTGATATTGAGGATGCAGATTCTTCGCTACAGCCCCCGCGGGTGCCAGGCCATGAGGTGATTGGCCGCATTGCCGCTATCGGGGAGCACGTCCCCTCGATCTGGAAGCTTGGGCAACGCGTCGGCGTAGGTCGACTCGGTGGCCACTGCAATGCATGCCCACAGTGCCGTCAGGGACGGTTCCAGCTCTGCGAGAATCAGCCGTCTGTCGGTGCCTCCTGTGATGGCGGTTACGCCGAGATGATGCGGGTGCGCAGCACCGGGCTTGTCTCGATCCCCGACGAACTCGCTTCCGTGGAAGTCGCCCCGATTCTCTGTGCTGGCATCGCGACCTTCAACGCACTGAAAAAATCTGGCGCAGAAGCCGGCGATCTCGTTGCGATCCTGGGTATCGGAGGCCTGGGGCACATGGCGCTGCAGTATGCCCGGAAGATGGGCTTCAAGGTGGTTGCCATCGGACGCGGCCAGGACATCTCCGCAGACGTCCTGTCCTTGGGCGCTCACGTCTACATCGACACCCAGGTCGAGGATGCTGCTGCCCAACTCCAGTCCATGGGCGGTGCTCAAGCCATCGTTACGACAATTAGCCAGGTGGGAACAGTATCCGCCGTATTGCCAGGCCTTGCTCCTCGCGGCCGGCTGGTGCTCCTGGGCGCTGGCAAGGATTCGCTACCTGTGACACCCGGCCATCTCGTCGTTGGCGAGCGCAGCTTGCTTGGTTCCATTACCGGCACACCCTACGAAAATGAGAAAGCACTGAATTTCAGTGTTCTCGCCGGTATACGTCCTCTGATTGAAACCATGCCTCTGGAAAGAGCATTCGAGGCTTATAAAAAAATGAAGTCTGGTACCGTCAAATTCCGGATGGTTCTGACGATGAAGGAAGCCCACAATGGGTCTTAACGACGAAACCGAACTCGACTCTACAAGTCTTTACGCACACTCAAAGAGCAACATCGTCAGGCTGACGGTGGCGCAGGCTCTTTCCGGGGCAAACGCGGTGGTTGTCTATGCAACTGGCGCCATCGTTGGCAACATGCTTGCCCCCGATCGAGCATGGGCGACTCTTCCGATCACCATTTTTGTGCTGGGAATGACCGCATGCTCACTACCAGCCGGCATGATTGCTCAGCGCTACGGACGACGTACGGCTTTTCTCTTGGGAACGGTATGCGGCGTACTAATCGGCTTGGTCTCTGCTTTGGCTGTGTTGATGGGCTCATTCTGGCTTTTCTGCCTGGCGATGCTTTTTGGTGGCGCGTACGCGGCCGTGGTCCTCACGTTCCGCTTTGCTGCCGCTGATTGCGTACCGCTGGCAAAACGTCCCCAAGCATTGTCCTTCGTCATGGCTGGTGGAGTCTTTGCCGGCGTGATTGGGCCGCAGCTCGTCACGCACACCATGGATTGGTGGGCACCGTATACGTTTGCAGGAACCTTCATGGGACAAGCAGCCGTGGCTGCCTTGTCTGCAGTTATCCTGGTTGGCGTCCGGCTTCCCAAGCCGACAAAAAAAGAAGTTGCCGAAGGACGTCCTATCCGCCTGATTGTGCGGCAACCCGAATTCATTACGGCCGTTACCTGTGGTGTCGTCTCTTATCTGTTGATGAACTTCCTTATGACGGCTGCCCCTTTGGCCATGCGGATGTGCGGCTTGTCGCAGGAGTCTGCAAACCTGGGCGTTCAATGGCACGTCATCGCAATGTATGCCCCGAGTTTTTTTACTGGGCAACTGATTACGCGCTTTAGTGCGCGACTGGTTGTGATGGCAGGCCTAGTGTTGACTGGAATTTCGGCCGGCATTGGCTTATTAGGGGTAGATGTCACCCATTTTTGGCTGACGCTGATCCTGCTCGGCATTGGCTGGAATTTCGGGTTTGTGGGCGCATCGGCACTCGTCCTGGAATGTCATCGCCCTGAAGAAAAAACACGCGTCCAGTCGTTCAATCACTTCATCTTGTTCGGGATGGTGGCTTTGGGCTCTTTGCTATCTGGGGGCTTCCTGACGGCCTACGGATGGAACACGGTGCTCTGGCTATCCTTCATACCTCTCGCGTTGGCGGTGTTTGTGCTCGCGCGCTCCGAGATGCGACGTAACGCCAACGCTTAAGTTTTTTGAAATTCCCGAATCGTCATGCCAATAGACACCGCCTTACAAGAGTCATTCGCTGTCAGCCGCGCCCTCTCCACCGACAATGTTCATTCTGATCGCCGCTTTGGCGTCGAACATGGGGGCCTCCACAAGCCGATTCATACTTCGGTGCAGTATGGTTTCGACCGGGTTGAAGACTTGATCGGCGCTTTTCAGGGCACCTACAAAGGCGGTTACCAATACGCCCGCCAAGGTACCCCGACCACCGCTGCCCTTGAGTCCAAGATCACCGCCTTGGAAGCCGGTGTAGGAACGGTATGCTTTGCAACCGGTATGGGTGCAATCGCGGCGACCTTGCTTTCGCTCCTACGTGCAGGGGACCATCTTGTCGCGAGCAGATTCATCTTCGGCAACACCAACAGTCTCCTTGGTACGGTCGAGGGCCTTGGAATTGCCGTAGACAAGGTGAACGCCTGTTCGGTTGAGGCCGTGGCAGCCGCAATCCGTCCCGAGACGCGCATGGTTTTTGTCGAGACTATCGCCAATCCTCGGACCCAGGTGGTGGACCTGGAAGGCATTGGACAATTGTGTCGCGAGCGCGGGATTGTCTACGTAGTGGACAACACCATTACCTCACCGGCGCTATTCCGGCCTCGCTCGGTCGGCGCGAGCCTGGTGATCAACTCGCTGACCAAGACCATTGCCGGTCACGGGGAGGCATTGGGTGGTGCTGTTACAGACACGGGGCTATTCGATTGGACCGTTTACCCGAACCTATTCTCGTCTTATCGGAAGGGCGAGCCCAAGGGGTGGGGACTGCTGCAAATTCGCAAGAAGGGCCTCCGTGACATGGGGGGGACGATGTGCTCGGACCAGGCGCATCGCATCAGCATTGGCAGCGAGACATTATCCCTACGGATAAAACAGGCCAGCAAAACGGCTCTCAGCTTGGCTCGGTGGCTTGAGCAGCATCCGAAGATTGATGCTGTTCACTACCCATGGTTGACATCTCACGCGGACCACGAGCGCGCGAAGCGGCTCTTCTCCGCCGGCTCTTGGTTACTAAGCTTCGAGTTACGCGACCCATCCTCAATGATCGATGTACTCAACCGCCTTTCCCTGGCCATTAAATCCACTGGTCTTGGCGATACTCGCACACTAATCATCCCCGTTGCACCGACTATTTTCTGGGAGGCCGGCGTGGATACCCGAAAGGAGATGGGTATTGCTGAAGGCCTAATCCGAGTCTCCGTGGGATTGGAAGAGGTGGCTGACCTGATCGCTGATTTCGAAGCCGCCCTCAGGTAAAGGTGTCTCAACGAAACCAGGGGCTATTCATAACACGCTCTAATGAGTTCGCTGATTTAATACGAACTCCAGAAGGTTGTCTTACCTTCACCTAATCGTGCTTTTGAACGCCAGGAATCGGCCAGAAGCAGTCATCCATTGCTCCGCGATGCAGAGCCAATTTGCTATCAAATTTTGTAGAATCCCCAGCTCGCAGCGTAACAGCACTCAATTGCACCAAAGTGCCAGCGTCGGCTTTCCTCCTTCACCCGTAAAGTAAAAATTGAAAAACCGTCTATTTATTGTTCTTCTGACAAGCGCTGTCTTTAGTATTGGCTCGGCTGTTAACGCTGCTGAAATTTCCAGTGCTGAAGCAATGAAAGCCATCTCTACAGTCGTGCTGCCTGCCATGGAAAAGAACCAAATTCCTGGTATGGCTGTGGCATTGGTACTGAGTGAAAAGACTTATGTCTTCAACTATGGCGTATCAGATGTTGAGAAAAAAAAACCAGTAACTGACGAGACGATTTTTGAAATTGGCTCTATCAGCAAGACCTTCACGGCCACACTGGCGACGCACGCAGAAGCCACTGGGAAGCTAAAGCTGACCGATACAGCAGCAAAGTATTTGCCTGAGTTGGCAGGTACGGACTTCGGCAACTTGCAGCTTTTCCATCTTGGTACACACACCGTTGGCGGTATTCCTCTACAGGTGCCTGACGAAGTCCAAACTCGGGAGCAGCTTCTGGAATACTTCCGCACCTGGAAGCCTGCGTACAAAACCGGCACGATGCGTACTTATGCGAATCCAAGCATCGGTGCTTTAGGGTGGATTACGGCGAAAAGTATGGGCCAAGATTTTGTTACGGCCATGGCTCAAACCCTTTTCCAGCCCCTTGGTTTGGCTAGCACTTATCTGAGCGTCCCTACACAGAAGATGCCCAGCTACGCCTGGGGCTACAACAAGGATAAGAAGCCTGTGCGCGTCAATCCAGGCATGTTGGATAGTGAAGCCTACGGCATCAAAACCACGGCTTCTGACCTGAGCACCTTTGTGAAGGCAAACATGGGCATGTTGCTCGTGGATAGCACGCTGCAAGCGGCTTTAAACAATACCCGCAAGAGCTATTTCAGCGTAGGCCAGATGACTCAAGACCTCATCTGGGAGGAATATGCAATGCCTGTTGACTTATCTACGCTGCAAGAAGGCAACGCTCCCAAACTTATCCTGAATCCACACCCAGTAAGAGCAAAAGAGCCTGCCATGCCACCTAACAGTAATGTGTGGGTCAATAAGACGGGGTCCACCAATGGCTTCGGTGCTTACGTTGCGTTTTTGCCTCAAAAGCGCTTTGGAGTTGTGTTGCTTGCCAATAAAAACTACCCCAATGCTGAACGAGTAGAAATTGCTCACAAAATTTACAGTAACCTAATCGGCAAGGAATGATAGCTTTGGGTCGTAACCAGCCATTGATTTAACCATGACACGCTAGGTTCGCTGCTTCAATCGCTAGGAAATCGTCTTCAAGGAAAAACGCACCTACCCTGCTTGACTACTAGGGAAGTTCATGTAGATTTTTTCCGAATTCTGAGACGGCCCCAATTTGCACCGGTATCAGGTTGCGGCAGGTTTCACCGCCCAGGCCATGAGTGCTGTGTCTTGCAAAAAGTTCAGCGCCGCAACGCCGGTGGTGGAGTCACCACGGGCCACGTCCACTGCCCAGCCCGCGTAGCGGTTGCCTTGGTCGTTCAGGGTGTCATAGATTTGGCGGGCGTTGCTCAACGCCACCGGTGTCAATTTGGTTGATGTATTGCCGAATTTGTGTGCTGGTAAGTGGTTGTGGCATAGATGGCTTCCTGGTGGATAAATTTAAAAAACCTGGTTTCAACGATGTGGCATCAAGGCTTAGATGCCGCATTCGTTGGTAGTGCTTTGAAACTCAGAATCTGCTGCGCCACGGCCTGTTGAATCTCTCGCCAATGAGGCAGCTGAGTACGGCGGTAGCTCACATACACATTTGCATGCATGTGCGGCTCCAAGCTGAAATCGTGCGTACATGGCTGCGATGGAACCCCTAGCCGATTGCTGCATCGGATATAGGTATCCACCCGCTCCGTTTTATCGCGATGTACAAAGATATCTTTGGCGTTGGGATGTTCCCAGTAAAGTTTTTTGGTATTGGGGTCAATTCCCACAGCCGCATAAACTGTCAAACCATGCTCTGGTTCGGGCAACGGTTCATACTGTTCGTATTTGAGAATGCGTTCAACATTGCCGATGTTGGCCGTAGTGAGCCGATCCAAAAATCCGTCACCGGGATAAATATTGCCGGTCGTGATGCCAACGCTGATCCAGGGCGTTGTGTAAATCGAATAACTGCTTTTATCCTTGATCAGTTCCTGGCTGGACTCACCTGCCATGTCTGGAAAGCGCGTGTCGTAGCCAAAGCTCACCAGCCTGGATTGGTGAGTGCGCTCGTGCCGGGGGCCTTTGCGTTTCTCTCCCCAGCCGGGGTCGCCTTCGTATTCCACAAAGTTGGCAAAGTGGCGGGGAATGGTGACCGGTACACCACCCAGATCACCTACTACATCGCGCGTTGTATAGTGGGCCGCCGCCATCCCTGGTGGCTCGAACGGGTTTCCAAGAAGTATGGGGGAGGCAAAACGCCACAACAGCAGCACACCCGACAGCCCAAGCAGGCCGATCAGCCACCACAAGGTGCGTTTGCCCCAACGGAATTTCGCAGATGGACTCATGAGTTACCTCGGAAATTGGATGCGCCTTGTCTGTGTATATAAAAAATAAACTTATTGCTTATTTTTTATATATTGCTTGCTCTTTTTTCATTCTTCTTTGGCAACGATACAGCGTTGCTGTACGCGCCGTGTCCTAGCCAAACCAAACTCAGTCATAGCGTGGTTGGTACCGTCTGTGCGGGTGTAGGTACCCACTTGTTTGTGGGCGTTACCGTTGGCATCTACCATGGTTGATGTAACTCGGCCCAAGCTCAGGCTTTGCACCTCGGCTTCGGCAAGATGAGCAATTCGCTTTTCTTCGCTACACCGTTGTCGTTTTGTCCTGAACCAGCAAGCGGTCGTCTTGGCCCACCCAGTCGCCGAGCTGAGCAAAGCCGTTTCATGACCGTTTGGATATCTGCCATGTCGGCACCTCTCTGTGCGTTGCATGCCACTTGCCGCTGTCGGCAGCAACCGTTTGGACACCTTAACTGACAAGCGTTAGACGGTCGCCCTCCCTAGAGCGTGTCATGAACTCAGACCTGGCCTGGCCTTGGGTTAAATTGTGGTCATCTCCCGCAAGCCCTACCCCACCGATGTCAGTGGCGAGGAATGGGATTTCGCTCTACCGTACTTGACACTGATCATCACCGAGGCGCCCCAACGTCACTACGATCTGCAAAAAGCCTTTAACGCCCTGCGCTGGCTCGTGCGTGCTGAAGCTCCTTGGCGCATACTGCCCAATGATCTGCCTCCTTGGGAAGCGGTATACCAACCAACACACCGCTGGCTGCAGGCTGGTTGCTTTGACGCGATGGCCTCAGCTCTGCGCTCCATCATTTGTGTCGCTCAAGGCAAACAAGGCCAGCCCAGTACGGTGATTCTGGATGGACGCACTCTGCAATCGAGCTGTGAGAGCAGCCCTCGGGCCGGTTATGACCGTTATAAGTGCAGGCGTGGCAGCAAGGTTCACATGGCAGTCGATACGCTGAGGCATTTGCTGGCCTTGCATGTGACACCCGCCCATGAACAGGAACGCGCGCAGGTGCAGGTGCTGTGTGAGGCTGTGCAGTAGGTCACGGGGGAGACAGTGAAGTTAGCGTGGGCCGATCAGGGCTATACGGGAGACAAAGCGCGCAGTGATGCCCAAGGACATGGAGTGCAGTTGGAAATCGTGAGGTTGCCAGAGGCAAAGAAGGGCTTTGTATTGTTGCCTAAGCGTTGGGTGGTGGAGCGCAGCTTGGGCTGGCTGGCGAGGTTTCGCCGGTGAGCGAGAGACTACGAGCGGTTGCTGCAGGTGTTTGCACTTTTTGGTGTTTGTGGTGCTGATGTTGCTAGCGGCGAGCCAGATATTGGCTGCTGCTGGGAGTTCATAATACGCTCTAGATGGATTCCTCTCTCAGCCTCTTATTGGTGATGAGGCTAGGTTCTGTGGTCTTGTGATACAGGGCCTTTTTATTTCTAGAAACCCTCGCCTCTGGTGAGGTTGTCTTCTCCTGTTTTGGCACGCAATGAACCCGTTTTCCACCCTGCATCTGCCTACCGACCCCACCATCACGGCTCCCGATGGCTCCGATGTGCGGGTCTTGCTTGGCCTGTCTGGTGGCGGCATGGCACATTTTGAGCTAGCTGCAGGCAAAGTCGCCAAGGCTGTGGCCCATCGCACGGTGGAGGAAGTGTGGTTCGTTCTGACAGGCCGTGGCGACATGTGGCGCAAACAAGGTGACCGGGAGGAGATCATTGCCCTACAGCCCGGTGTCTGTCTCACGATCCCCTTGGGTACACATTTTCAATTCCGTGCATCTGCGTCGGAATCTGTGTCTGCTGTTGCAGTAACGATGCCCCCTTGGCCCGGAGAAGATGAGGCCGTATTTGTTTCGGGGCCATGGCAGCCATCCATGTAGAACGGATCACTGGCATCGGTGTACCCGTGCAGTGAATTCTTTGCAGCCACCATTGACATCGTCTTGCTTGAACTGGTGGCTGGATTCTCCCACTTTCTCAGATGTTGGCGCCTCCTCAGTGCCCGAGGTGGTGCAGTGCGAGGGTGGATGCAAGACGGCAGCCTACAGAGAGAGCAACGCCAATCCCCCCAGTGCCTGAGCAACCCCGTGGAGCAGGAGCAGGCGCACCGAGCAATCCAGCATCGGCTCAGACCGATGCTAGGATGGAAGTCGTTTTATACAGCAAGGCACCTGATAGCCGGTATTAAGACCATGCACATGATTGCCAAGGGGCAGATGAACTGTGAGATGAGGGACAGCATTTCAACCGCTGAGCAGTTCTACCACTTGGCCTCATAACCGCCACCGACCTTATTACGACAGAACCAATCATTGAATCAATATGACCCATTCGATTAAACAACTTTGTTGCGCAGCTTCTCTCCTGCTGCCGGCCTTGGCCGGTAGCCAGGAGTTTCCTTTCTTTACCGCTGCTCAAAACGGCTTTCGACTCAGCATTCCCTATCTGGAATACAACGGCGGTGTCAGCAAACAAGGATTCCGGATGGCGTTGACCACCAGCGATGGCGGACTCTTTCAGTTGGAGCCGAGTTCGGTTGGTAGCGTGAGCACGGTCACTCCGGCGGTGAACGCCACCACGATCGCTGAGGTAAACGGTGCTTTCAAGCTGAACATCCCCTATTTAGAGTATGCCAACGGCAGCGTCACCCGTGCCTTTCAGGTTGCACTGAGTTCCACCGACCTCAGTGTCTTTAGGCTAGATCCGGCATCGGTGATCGAAGTAGCGGTGGAAGAATCGCCCTACGTCAAAGACGACCCCACCGTCTATGCGGTCGAAGAAGCGAAAGTATTGAGCGCAACCGTGGTCACGGTTGACGGGACTTATACTTTTGCCGACGTGAATGCCGATGTGGATGACAGCGACGCGATCGTTCCAGAAGTGGCCGCTCACTTCATCGTCGATGGCTATCCCGATGATGGCAAGGCTACCAACGCCACGCTGCGCTTACGTGGCCATAGTTCACGCCTCGCAGCGCAGAAATCCTACCGGATCAAACTGGCCAATGATGCCGCAGCCTGGCGCAATGAAAAAACCTTGCAGTTCAACAAACATCCGTATGACCTGACCCGGATGCGCAACAAACTGGCTTTTGACCTGTTTCGAGACATTCCACACATTCCCAGCTTGCGCACCCAATTCGTCCGCATTGGCATCACCAACAAGAACGCCAGTGGAGTCAGTTACGCCACCGGAGACTTCGGACTTTTTACCCACGTCGAAAAAATGGGCAAGGAGTACCTTAGCAAACGTGGTCTGCCCACTGATGGCAATATTTACAAGGCTGAGGATTTCGACTTCCGCTTGAGTCCAAAGCTCGCCCTAGACGGCAACGGTAAGCCGCTCAATAAAACCGAATTCGAAAAGGTGTTAAGTCTGGAGGCTGATAACGGGAATCATGAAAAACTGATTGCTATGACCAACGCGGTCAATGATGCGAGCACGGACTTCGATACCGTATTCACTCAATACTTCGATCGGAAAAATTACCTGACCTGGTTAGCCACAAGCATCTTGATGGGTAACCGGGACACCATCAACCAGAACTTCGCGCTTTACCAACCCAAGGCCAACGACAAGTTCTACTTCTTGCCCTGGGATTATGACGGCGCCTTTGGCTTTGAAGACCAACCGAGCCAAAGGGCCGCCGGCCCGCTTTATGCAGCCTACCAGAAAACCGTAGCCAATTGGTGGGGCGTTCCCCTGCACCAGCGATTTTTGAGCGATCCTCAGCACCGGGCTGAACTGGTGGCAATGGTGAATGAGCTTGCCGATCGTTACCTAACCGAAGCCAAAATCAAGGCCAAGATGGATGCTTATCGGCCATTGGTTGAGCCATCGATTACCACTTCTCCAGATCTCGACCATCTCCCACTTGTCAGCAATGCTGCAAGCAGCGAATGGGATGCCGAACGCACCCGAATCGCCAAAGTGATTCAAACGAATCTCACCAACTTCACCAGTACGTTGGAAAACCCGATGCCTTTCTGGCAGTCGGCTACCAGCCAAGGCAATCAAATTCAGTTGAACTGGGGTCAATCGGTCGATTTACAGGGCGACCCGGTTCGTTATACCGCAATGATCTCGGCAAACCCCGACTTCTCCAGTGTCAAGATGCAAAACGATCTGACCGAGAACCAATGGCTGGTGCCAATGCTCCCTGATGGAACCTGGTATTTGAAGGTATTTGCTACTGACAGCAAAGGAAACACCCAAGAAGCGTTTGATGTTACGGAATCGGCAAATAATCGCTATTTTGGTGTGCTCACTTTTGTGGTCAGGGGAAGTCAAATCGTGCAGCAGTGATCGATAACTTACCATAGCAGATCAGCGGTAGCCCAAGGCAGTAAAGCCTAGAGCCTTTTATGAACTCGGAGGGTGCTGGACAAGGGTAACTTTCCCATCATGTTCCGCATGCCATCCCCCTCCGATGTCCGTAATAAAGCACGGGATTTTTCCCTGCCGCCCTAAAACGGATCACCACCGCGTACATCACAAGCTTTAGCGGTCAAGGGAGATGGTATGAAATTAGAAAAAAATAAATAATAGAGTCAAGACTGTATGTCCCCCAAGCACAAATATTTGATCTCTAGATAATCATCTATGCCGTGGTGGGAGCCTTCTCGGCCCAAGCCAGATTGCTTGACACCACCAAACGGTACGTGTTCAGTGGCGAGCAGGCCCACATTGACACCCACCATGCCATATTCCAAGGCCTCACCCACACGGAAAATTCGGCCAATGTCGCGGCTGTAAAAGTAACTGGCCAGACCAAAATCGGTGGCGTTGGCCGCCTCGATGGCTTCTTGCTCGGTTTGAAACCTGAATACGGGTGCCAGTGGGCCAAAGGTTTCTTCGCTGGCACACAGCATGTGGGCAGCAGCATCGGCCACCACGGTGGGCGCAAAAAACTGGCCGCTGCCCAAACCAGACAGGCGTTGGCCGCCAGTCAGTACCCGTCCTCCTTTGGCGATGGCATCTTCCACATGGCGCTGCACTTTTTGCACCGCAGCCTCTTCAATCAACGGCCCTTGGTTGACACCCTCGTCAAAGCCATTGCCCACCTTGGCCGTCTGCACTTTGGCGGCAAACTTGTTGACAAACGCGTCATAGACTCCATCTTGGACATAGAAGCGATTGGTACAAACGCAGGTTTGGCCCGCATTGCGGTATTTGCTGGCAAAGGCACCTTCTACGGCGCTGTCAATGTCTGCATCATCAAACACAATAAAAGGCGCATTACCACCCAGTTCCAGCGCCAGTTTCTTCACGGTAGGCGCACATTGGGCCATCAGAATGCGGCCTACCTCGGTGCTGCCGGTAAAGCTGAGGTGGCGCACGGTGCTGCTGGCGCACAGCACCTTGCCAATGGCAATGCTGTTGGCACTGTCAGCCGTCAATACATGCAACACCCCTGCCGGAATGCCTGCGCGCAGCGCCAGTTCAGCCACCGCCAGCGCCGTTAGCGGGGTGAGTTCGGCCGGTTTGATCACCACTGGGCAACCCGCTGCCAGTGCTGGAGCTACCTTGCGGGTGATCATGGCCAAGGGGAAGTTCCAAGGCGTGATGGCAGCGCAAACACCAATGGGTTGTTTGAGTACCAGCAGGCGTCGGTTATTGTCGAATGGGGGCAAGGTTTCGCCGTTGACGCGTTTGGCTTCTTCAGCAAACCACTCGACAAAGCTGGCACCGTAGGCGACTTCGCCTTTGGCCTCTGCCAGTGGCTTGCCTTGTTCTGCGGTCATGATGCGGGCCAAGTCGTCTTGGTGTTGCATGAGCAAATTAAACCAACGCCGCAGCACCATGCTGCGCTCTTTGGCCGTGGTGTTGCGCCATGCGGGCCAAGCAGCGGCTGCGGCTGCAATGGCGGCTTCGGCCTCTTGTGGCCCCAGATTGGCAACCTGTGCCAACAGGGCACCAGTGGCGGGGTCGTGTACGGCAAAGCGGTCGCTGCCGCACACCCATTGGCCGTTGAGCAGAGCGTTGGTTTGAAGCAAGCTGGGGTCTTGGAGCAGGGCGAGGGGGGAAGTTGTCATGGAGAATGAGTGCAGAAAAAGGGGGATAGGCGTGAGACGGGATTGAAGCAGAATAGCCAAAACCTTGCTTCCCAAGGACACGCCCATGCTCATACTTTTGTTGACTGGCCGGGCGGGTTTGGTGGTCGATGCAGATGTGACCCTAGCAGGCAAGGCCAAATCTATAATCTCTGGCTATCCTCCAAGGGTAGGGCGCTGGTTGACCTGCCCTCCTGAATACCCCCTCACACACCCCATGAGCACACCCATTTTTACCGTTGCCGACATCCGCAAGACCTTTTTGGATTTCTTCGCTTCCAAGGGGCACACTGTTGTGGCGTCCAGCCCGTTGGTGCCGGGCAATGACCCGACGCTGATGTTCACCAATTCCGGCATGGTGCAGTTCAAGGACGTGTTTTTGGGCACTGACAAGCGCAGCTATGTGCGCGCGGCCTCGGTGCAAGCGTGCTTGCGTGCGGGCGGCAAACACAACGATTTGGAAAATGTGGGCTACACCGCGCGCCACCACACCTTTTTTGAGATGCTGGGCAATTGGAGCTTTGGCGACTACTTCAAGCGCGAAAGTCTCAAATGGGCTTGGGAGCTGCTGACCGAGGTTTACAAGCTGCCCAAAGAGCGTCTGCTGGCCACGGTGTATGCCGAAGACGATGAAGCCTACGATATTTGGACTAAAGAAATTGGCCTGCCCCCAGAGCGCGTGATTCGCATTGGCGATAACAAGGGTGCCCGTTACAAATCAGACAATTTCTGGATGATGGCCGACACTGGCCCCTGTGGCCCCTGCTCCGAAATCTTTTATGACCACGGCGAGCACATTCCCGGCGGCCCTCCGGGCAGCCCCGAAGAGGACGGCGACCGCTTTATTGAAATCTGGAACAACGTGTTCATGCAGTTCAATATGGCCGAAGACGGTTCGGTCACGCCGCTGCCTGCACCTTGCGTGGATACCGGCATGGGGCTGGAGCGTTTAGCTGCCATCTTGCAACATGTTCACAGCAACTACGAGATTGACCTGTTTGATGCCCTGATTAAAGCGGCCGCCCGCGAAACGGGTTGCACCGATCTGGGCCACAAGTCGCTGCGCGTGATTGCCGACCATATCCGCGCAACGGCTTTTTTGGTCAGCGATGGTGTCATCCCTAGCAACGAAGGCCGAGGCTATGTACAGCGCCGCATTGTGCGCCGCGCTATTCGGCACGGTTACAAACTGGGCCAAAAAACCCCGTTCTTCCATAAGCTGGTAGCCGACTTGGCACAGCTCATGGGCGATGCTTACCCGCAAATCCGTGCCCAACAGCAACGCATTACCGAGGTACTGAAGGCCGAAGAAGAACGCTTCTACGAGACCTTGGCCAACGGCATGGAAATTTTGGATGCGGCCTTGGCCGATGGTGCCAACACGCTGCCTGGCGAGATCGCCTTCAAGCTGCACGATACCTTCGGTTTTCCGTTGGATTTGACCAACGATGTCTGCCGTGAGCGCAGCGTGGCCGTGGACGAAGCCGGTTTTGCTGCCGCGATGGAAAAGCAAAAGGCCCAGGCCCGTGCCGCAGGCAAGTTCAAAATGGACAAGGCGCTCGATTACACGGGCGCAGGCAATACCTTTACCGGCTACGAGCATGTGCAAGAAGGGGCCGCCAAAATTGTTGCCCTGTATGTCGATGGCGTGAGCGTGGCCGAAATCAAATCCGGCCAGAGTGGTGTGGTGGTGCTCGATACCACACCGTTCTATGCTGAAAGTGGCGGCCAAGTGGGCGACCAAGGCCGTATTACCAGTGGTTCGGCACAGTTTGCTGTGGCCGATACCCTCAAAATCAAGGCCGATGTGTTTGGCCACCACGGCACACTGGAGCAAGGCACGCTCAACGTGGGCGACCATGTCTGCGCCCAAGTGAACACTGTGCTGCGTGCCGCCACCGTACGCAACCACAGTGCCACCCACTTGATGCACAAAGCCCTGCGCGAAGTGCTGGGCAGCCATGTGCAACAAAAAGGCAGTTTGGTTAATGCCGAACGCACCCGCTTTGACTTTGCCCACAATGCGCCGGTCACGGATGCTGAAATTCGCCAGATTGAAGCCTTGGTGAATGCAGAAATTTTGACCAATGCCGCTGCCCAAGCGCGGGTGATGGACATTGAATCGGCACAAAAAACCGGCGCGATGATGCTGTTTGGCGAAAAGTATGGCGAAACCGTGCGCGTGCTGGACATCGGCTCCAGCCGCGAGCTGTGTGGCGGCACCCATGTGCAGCGCACGGGCGATATTGGTCTGTTCAAGATCGTCGCTGAAAGCGGCGTGGCAGCAGGTGTGCGCCGCATCGAAGCCGTGACGGGCGACAACGCTCTGGCCTATCTGCAAGCATTAGAAGATGCCGTAGCCCAAGCTGCATCGGCCTTGCGTGCCCCTACAACAGAGGTCAACAGCCGCATCGCCCAGACGTTGGAGCAAATCAAGGCGCTAGAGAAAGAGGTGGCGGCGCTCAAGGGCAAGCTGGCCTCTAGCCAAGGCGATGAGCTAGCCACCCAAGCCACCGATGTGAAAGGCTTGAAAGTGCTGGCCGCAGTGCTGCCCGGTGCCGATGCCAAAACTCTGCGTGACACCCTCGACAAGCTCAAGGACAAGCTCAAGACGGCTGCTATCGTGCTGGCCGCTGTGGATGGCGACAAGGTGCAACTGGCCGCTGGGGTCACTGCCGACAGTGTGGGCAAAGTCAAAGCTGGCGAGCTGGTCAACTTTGTGGCCCAGCAAGTGGGGGGTAAGGGTGGTGGCAAGCCCGACATGGCGATGGCTGGCGGCACCAACGCCGCCCAATTGCCCGCTGCGTTGGCGAGCGTGCAGGCTTGGGTGGCTGAACGCCTTTGATGGCTGACTGAGGGGCAGGCTATGTAGTCTGCCCAAGGGTGCGAGAAGTGGAGCCGCAACAGCCGGACGGGGCCGGGCCACAGCAGCCCTGCGCTGCTGGCGTGGTGCTTGCCCCCAACATCGCAGCTGCAGCCAGCAGAGCGGCTTGCACAATCACGGCCTCTGGCACGGCCTCGTAAGATTGTCCGGCCAATTCCAAGGTTCGGCAGGGCGCGCCTTCGCAAGCAGCGCAACAGTTGCTTTGGCCGGTAGCGGCACCTAGCCAAGTTTCCAACGGTTGGCCGCCAATCCAAAGGCGGTTGGATTCGGCCGGTTGTGTCCGGAAGCTGTCTAAGGGGATTTCTTGGGTGTCTAACACTGGCTGCAACCCCAGTGGGGCCAGTGCTGTCTTTAACTGGGCCACGGCTTGCAGCAGGTTCTGGTGGGTACTGTGGCAGCGTTGACAGGTTTGCCCATCGGGGGTGACCAAGCGTTGCCAGACAATCGGCAGCGATTTCATACGGCAGTTTGCAGCCATTGCTGCACATCGGCTTTGTTTGGAATGCGTCCGCTGGCAACCAGCTTTTCATTGATAACCAGCCCTGGTGTTGAGAGCAGGTCATAGGCCATGATGGCCTGCATATCGGTTACTTTGACAAACTCGGCTTCAATGCCTGCCTCGGTGGCCGCTTCGCGGGCCACGGCTTCAAGTTTGCGGCAGTTAGAGCAGCCAGAGCCGAGGATTTTGACAGTCAACATAAGAATCTCCTTGCGGGTTGAAAAAACCATTCATAGCGGTGTGCGTGCTGCTTGTAAGCGATGCAGCCAGACCAACAAGCCAGCCAACATAGTGACAAAAATAGCCAAGCCCAAGGCCAGCGTTTGCCACGCTATGCCGTCTACCCAAGCCCCATACGAAAGCCCAGCCAGCACACTGAAAATAGCCACCAGCCCCACATAGGCAAAGGTTTTTGGGCGGCCAATCACCGCTATCACCATCAAAATGCTTTGCAGGCTTAACTCTGGATCGGCCATCAGGTAGGCCAATAATGGCCCTGGGTGCATGCCCAAGTCCAAAAACATCTTGGCTACTGGCACTTCGACCAGCGTTGGGAAATACATAAACACACCAAACAGCACAGCCACCATATTGGCCGCTATGGTGTTGCTGCCGGCCCAGCTTTCAATCCATTCGGGTTGAATCACTTGGCGCACCATGCCAACGATAAAAACACCAATGACCAACAGGCCAAAAATTTGTTTCACAAAGCGCCAAGCCTCCCAAAGCCAAGCTTGGCGGTCATCCGCCTCCAAGGCTTGCAGGTAATGCCAAACGGCCCACAAACACAGGCCCACGCCAAAGAAGCGCCCGGTCAGCGCCAATTCCAGCCCCTGGGTGTTGGGGGTCAGGCGCAAGGCTGCTATCAGCAGCGTGGCAGCGGTCAGGCCCAACGTGACCCATGTCCAACGGTTGGCCCCTTCAATGATGTTCTCTAGCCCCTGCCAAGCGGTGCTGGCAATGAACAACAGCAGCAGAATTAACACCGAGCCTTGGAAAGTGACCCCTTCTTCGCCTTTCGCAGCATCGTAGGGAACCCATTGGAACAAGGTGTCTTGCCAATCTTGTGCCCACGCCAGCGGCAACGTGATGGTGCCCAGGGTGCTGGTTAAAGGCCACAGTTTGAGCGTGCCAGCTATCAGCAGTGCCACCATCGATAGCAGCAGGCCGGTGGCCGCAGAACCCACGCGGGCTTTCTCGGCAAACAGGGCATCGGTTTGGGCATCATGGCTGGCATCATCACGCCAAAACAGCATGGCCATGAGCAGCCCGATACCCATGCCAAACAGCAGACACAGCACAAATCGTGCAGCAGCAAACTCCAGCCCCAAAATACTGCCGGTGTAGGCCAGAGCCATGATGTTCCCTGCTGGGGCAAAGAACAAAAAAGTGATGGCGGGGCCAACACCCGCCCCTTTGCGATAAATACCGGCAAACAAAGGCACGATAGTGCAAGAGCAGACCGCCAGCAGTGAGCCCGCTGCCGCCGCTGCTGGGTACGATATATGAACTGGTGTATTGCGGCCTAGCCAGCGTGTGATGCTGGCTTTGGGAATGAGTGCGGCCATAGCCCCAGCAATAAAGAAGGCAGGCAACAGGCACAACAGCACATGGGCTGCCAAATAGGCCGCCAAGTTGCCTGCACCACCTTCAAGCAATTGCAGAAAGTACGCCATCACATTTCCCTTTTTTAGACACCACAACAGCCACCGACACCCACACGCAAATTACAGCACTGCGCGTAAGCGGGGGGCTCTACCTGCAAGGTGGCATGGTGGATGTCGAAGTGCGTATGCAATAGATGTTCTGCTTGGTGCAGTATGGTTGTTACATCAGTTTGGGACGATTGCAAGACTACATGGGCGCTGAGTGCTACCTCGGAGGTGCCCAGCGCCCACACATGCAAATCGTGTACGTCAGTCACGCCCGGCAGTGCGAGCAGGTGCTGGCGCACTGCCGTGGTGTCGATGCGTTCGGGCACGCCATCCAACAGCAGATGCACCGATTGCCGCAGCAGATCCCAAGTGCCCCACACAATCACCACGGCAATCGCCAAACTCATCACTGGATCAATCCAGCTCCAGCCCTGCCAGAGATAAAGCCCGCCCCCCAACACCACCCCTAGCGACACCAGTGCATCGGCTACCATGTGCAAAAAAGCGCCACGGATGTTTAAATCTGTGGCCCGCCCACGCATAAACAGCAAGGCTGTGGCGGTGTTGATGACAATACCCACCCCGGCCACCGCAATGATGGCCCAGCCTTCAGTGGCTTGGGGTGTGCCCAAACGGTCAATGGCTTCCCAAGCCAAAGCCCCCATGGCCAACAGCAACAGCAGGGCATTCAGGACTGCTGCCACGATGGAGCCACGCTTCCAGCCATAAGTGTGGCGGTTGTTGGGGCGCAGTTTGGCGGCCCAAGCCCCTGCCCAAGCCAGCACCAAACCGGCCACATCGCTGAGGTTGTGCCCCGCATCGGCCAGCAGAGCCAGAGAGTTGATGCTCCAGCCATAAAAGGCCTCGATAGCCACAAAAGCCAAATTGAGCGCAATGCCAATGGCAAACGCTCGGCTAAAGTTGGCTGGGGCGTGGCTGTGGCTGCTATGGCTGTGTGCTGCACCCATCAGCTACCTTGTCGTGGTGGCTCGCGCAAAGCCCCATTGAGTTGATCGACCAGTTCGGCCCAATCGGAGTCTTGCAACAAGGCTTCGCGCAAGAAGGCGGCTTGGGCGCTACTCCAGAAGGGGGCATCTGCCAAAGAAACATGGCTATCAAGCGGACGGTGGGCGGCTAAAAAAGCACTGATGCCCTCTGTATCGGCAGGCAGGCCCAACTGGGCGAACAAATCGTGGAAGCGATGAACCGAGTTTTCCATGACGCAACTCCTGACGGTAAGAAAATTTCAGATGGTGTCACGGTCTTGTTATAAACCCCGTTGAAGGCATCGGTAAAGTAGCGGTTGACTATGCCCATGACAAAAACGATGCCTATCATGGGCATCAGCGAGCATGGCGGGCCGATTTGTCAACGGTTTTCTTGAGTTTTGTGTGGATGCCAAGCATTGACTAAAGCCACCAGTGATAGCATCACTGGCACTTCCACCAGTACGCCCACCACCGTAGCCAGTGCTGCACCCGAGTTCAGACCAAACAGAGAAATTGCCACTGCCACGGCCAATTCAAAGAAGTTGGAGGTGCCAATCAAGCACGCAGGCCCGGCCACGTTATGCGGTAGTTGCAGCCAGCGCGCACCCCACCAGCCAATAAAAAAGATACCGTAGCTTTGCACTATCAGGGGCACGGCAATCATGGCAATGACCAGCGGTTTAGCCACAATCGTTTCTGCCTGAAAACCAAACAGCAGCACCACGGTGGCAATCAGCCCAGTAACCGACCACGGCTTAATCCATGCGACAAAATCGGCCACGGCGTGCGCCGAACGTTGCTGCAATACATGGCGCGTTGCCATGCCCGCCAGCAGCGGCAACACCACATAGAGCACGGTCGAGAGCAACAGCGTTTCCCAAGGTACGGTCACGTTGGTCACGCCCAGCAAAAAGGCAGCAATGGGCGCAAAAGCCACCACCATAATCAAGTCATTGACAGAAACTTGCACCAGCGTGTAATTGGCATCGCCCTTGACCAATTGGCTCCAAACAAACACCATCGCCGTGCAGGGGGCTACGCCGAGCAAAATCATGCCAGCGATGTATTCACGGGCCGATGAGGCATCTACCCACGGTGCAAACAGATACTGAAAAAACACCACCCCCAGTGCCGCCATCGTGAATGGTTTGATCAGCCAGTTGACTGCCAAAGTCAGCGCCAGGCCTTGCGGCTTTTTACCTACATCCTTGACGGCAGCCCAGTCAATTTGGATCATCATGGGGTAAATCATCACCCAGACAAATACGGCCACCACCAAATTGACTTGGGCCACTTCCAGTGCCGCAATGGCTTGAAACAGGCTGGGCAGCATCAGGCCCAAGGCAACGCCAGCCCCAATGCCCAAGGCGACCCAAAGGGTCAAAAAACGCTCAAATAAGCCCATGCCTTGGCCCCATCAGTCGCAGGTATGGCCGATATGGCCCAACTCTTGTTGCAACGAGAGCTGATCGAGCTTGGCTAATGGCAAACTCAAAAACAGCGAGATGCGCCGATGCAACAGACGGAACACCTCGCTAAAGGCTTTCTCCACATTGTCGGGGCTGCTTTTCACGTTGGCTGGGTCTTGCAAACCCCAATGGGCTGACATGGGCTGGCCCGGCCAGATGGGGCAGGTTTCGCCAGCGGCTTGGTCGCACACCGTGAGTACAAAATCCATCGGTGGTGCATCGGGCTGGGCAAACTCTTCCCAATTTTTGCTGCGCAGCCCTTCGGTGGGGATTTTGTGGCGTTGCAGCAGGGCCAACGCTTGCGGATGCACTTGGCTGGTGGGGCGGCTACCAGCACTGTAAGCACGAAATTTGCCACCACCCAATTGGTTGAGCAAGGCTTCGGCCATGATGCTGCGGGCAGAATTGTGCGTACAAATAAACAGCACGTTGTAGACGGGACTGGACATGGTAAGAACGCTTTCTGGAGTGGATGGAGCTTCACAGGCCGTGCAGGCCAGCAAAGGTGTTTCTAGGCACGCTTCACCTTGGCAACAATGCGCTGTCAGGTAAGACAGCAATTCATTCATCGAGGCAATGGCGGCGCGGTAGATTTGGTGTCGGCCTTGGCGCTGCACCTGTACCAAGCCAGCAGCGTGCAACTCTTTCAGGTGAAAAGACAACACCGTGGCCGAGGCTCCTAAGCACTCAGCCATGCTGCTGGGGGTCAAGCCTTGCGGCCCAGCCACCACCAGCAGCCTAAACAAACGCAGCCGGGTCTCTTGTGCCAAAGCGCCCAAGGCGCGCACCACTTGTGCTTCATCCATGGTTGTTGCTGGTTTCTTTTGATAAGGGCAGGGCCAGCGTTGCCAACCAACACAGCCCTAGCATCAGGGCCGAGCCTATCAGGGCATAGAGCAAGCCGCCCCATTGGTAGAGCAGCCCCGACAGCAACGTGCCGACAAAACGCCCGAGCGCATTGGCCGCGTAATAAAAGCCGACATCTTCTGCCGCCTTCTCTGAACCCGCATAAGCCAAAATCAAATACGAATGCACCGAAGAATTGACGGCAAAAGCAAAACCAAACAGGCACAGTCCGCCCACCACCACCCACTCCAAAGCGGGTGCTTGGAATGCCACGGCCAAGGCCAGCCCCATCGGGACAAAGGCCAGCAAAGCCGACCACCAGCGCGCCGCTGGCACTTCACTGCTGAGGCCATCGCTGCTGCGCCGCACTAAGTGGGGGGCCAGTGCCTGCACCAAGCCGTAGCCGATAGTCCAAGCAGCCAAAAAACTGCCGACCATAGTGAAGTTCCAACCCGCCGAATACAAAAACACCGGCAAACTGACCACAAACCACACATCGCGGGCACCAAATAGCACTACCCGGGCTGCTGCTAAGGCATTGATACCGGCATTTTTGGCAAACAATTCTTTGGCCGAGCCAGAGGCTTTGCTCTTGCCCATCATCTGTGGCAACGAGGTGACTACGCCCAGCAACACCAGCCCCAGCAATGCCGCCATCGCCCAGAGCGAGGCTTGGAAACCCAGCGTTTGCAACAGCAAGCCGCCCAAAAAGAAGCCAATGCCCTTCATGGCATTTTTGCTGCCAGTAAACCATGCCACCCAGCGGAACAACTGGCCCGTGCCCTGTTCTTTGGCCTGTGCTTGCGTGACTTTGATGGCCGATTTGCTAGCGGTTTTGGTCAAATCTTTGGCTACACCGCAAACGCCCTGTGCCAGCACCACCCAAGCCACCGACATGGCTGCCGTCCATGCAGGGTTCAGCAGCGACAGCAGGGTAAAGCCGGTAATTTGCGTCGCCAACCCCACCGTCAACATGCGGGTAATGCCGTAGCGCGTAGCCAGCCAACCGCCCAGCAAATTGGCCGCAATGCCAGCTGCCTCGTACAGCAGAAACAAAAAGGCCAGCGTGACGGAGGAATAACCCAACTGGTAAAAATGCAGCAGCACCAACATGCGCAAAGCACCATCAGTGAGCGTGAAGCCCCAGTAGGAAGCTGTGACGATGGCATAGTGGCGCTCGGCGGCATTCATGCTAGATGCCTACCTGTTGCATGTGGCAAGCCAAATCGACCATGCGGCAGGCATAACCCATTTCGTTGTCGTACCAAGCGTAGACCTTGAGCAAGGTGCCATCTGTGACCAGTGTGGACAGGGCATCGACAATCGAGCTGCGCGTGTCGCGGGCGTAGTCGGCACTGACCAGCGGGCGCTCCTCGTAGCCCAAAATACCGGCCAGTGGCCCGGCTGCGGCTGCTTTGAACAGGGCATTGACTTCTTCGGCGCTGGTGGCGCGTTGCAACTCAAACACGCAATCGGTGAGTGAGGCATTGAGCACGGGTGCGCGCACCGCATGGCCGTTGAGTTTGCCTTTCAGTTCGGGATAAATCAGTGCAATGGCGCTGGCGCTGCCGGTAGTGGTGGGGGCCAGACTCAGCATGGCACTGCGGGCGCGGCGCAGGTCTTTGTGTGGGGCATCCACTACCAAATTGGTATTGGTGGGGTCGTGGATGGTGGTGATTTGTCCATGCCGAATGCCAATGTTCTCGTGTACCACTTTGACCACTGGGGCCAAACAATTGGTGGTGCAAGAGGCTGCGGTGACGATCTGGTCGCGCGCCGGGTCGTATTGCTGGTGGTTGATACCAACCACTATGTTGAGCACCCCGCCCACCTTGACCGGCGCTGCCACGATTACCCGTTTGGCCCCACGTTGCAGGTGGCCTTGAATGGTCTCGGGGGTTAAAAATTTGCCGGTGCATTCCAGCACCACCTCGACCCCCAAATCTCCCCAAGGAATATCAGCGGGTTGGGCATGGCTGCTGAAGGACAAACGTTGCGCGCCAATAGCCACCGCTTGTTCCCCTTCGGCATGGATGGGGGTGCGCCACGGGCCTTGCACGCTGTCAAAGGCCAACAGGTGCGCGGTGGCAGCAGCCCCGCCTTTGATTTCGTTCAGGTGCACCACCTCTAAGCGGTTGCCTGCGCGTGGGTCATCCAAGCTGCGTTCTGCCGCCCCCAAAGCCGCACGCAGTGCCAAACGCCCAATGCGGCCCATGCCGTTGATGCCCACTTTCATCGCAGTCTTGCCTTTCTGGTGCAAATGATTTGATATTTGTTGAAATATAAAATCATTTTATGACAAACCTGTGTCGCGATATACTGAAGTTGGGTGCCAAACCGTGGGGGTTGGGCAGGTTCATGCGAAGGTCGGGCCGCCTCGCGGTTCCTCTTCGTCTTTTTATATGCCCCCTACGCTGATCCACGGTATTGGTGCGGTGCTGTTTGCTTTGGCAGTGCTGCACACCTTTTCCACCAAATTTTTTGAACGCTTAGCCCACACCCGACCCCGCCATGCGGGTATTTGGCATTTGCTGGGTGAGGTGGAGGTGGTTTTCGGTTTTTGGGCGATGGTGCTGATGCTATGGATGTTTGGCATTGAAGGCGAAGACAAGGCCGTGGCTTATCTGGATTCCAGAAACTTTACCGAACCCGTGTTTGTCTTTGCCATCATGGTGATGGCTGGCACCCGGCCTATTTTGCAGTGCGTGGGTGCGCTGGTGCGCTCTATAGCACGCTACACCCCATTGCCTTCTGGCATGGCCTTGTATTTTCTGTTGCTCTCGGTGGTGCCGTTGTTAGGCTCCTTCATCACCGAGCCTGCGGCGATGACCCTGGCCGCTTTGATGTTGCGCGATACCGTGTTGGCGCGTTCAGTATCTACCCCGCTGAAATATGTCACTCTGGGGGTGCTGTTTGTCAACATCTCGATTGGTGGCACCTTGACGCCTTTTGCGGCACCACCGGTCTTGATGGTGGCTGCTGTATGGAACTGGGACATCTGGTTTATGGTGGCCCACTTTGGCTGGAAGGCAGCGGTGGCCGTTTTTATCAATGCAGGCTGTGCAATGCTGCTGTTTCGCAAAGAGTTGGTGCATGTGGCTACTACACCACCACATGCCCAAGACCCGGCTGTGCCTGTCAGTGTGGTGCTGGTGCATCTGGTATTTTTGGCGCTGGTGGTCGTTTTTGCCCACCACCCGGCGGTGTTCATGGGCTTGTTTCTGTTCTTTTTGGGGTTTTGGACGGCCTATCAGCGCCACCAGACCCCGCTCATTTTGCGCGAGGCCTTGCTGGTGGCCTTTTTTCTGGCGGGGTTGGTGGTGCTCGGTGGTTTGCAACAATGGTGGTTGGAGCCGTTGTTGATGGGGATGGACGCGAATACGGTATTTTTTGGCGCAGTGGCGCTGACGGCCATCACCGACAACGCCGCCTTGACCTATCTGGGATCTTTGGTCGATGGCCTGAGCCTGGAGTTCAAAACCGCCTTGGTGGCTGGGGCTGTCACAGGCGGTGGTTTGACCCTGATTGCCAACGCTCCCAATCCCGCCGGGGCCGCTATCTTGAAAGGAAAGTTCTCTGATCAGTCCATTCAGCCTTTGGGTTTGCTGATAGCCGCCCTACCGCCAACGCTGGTAGCCATACTGGCTTTCCGGCTACTTTGAAACAACTGACAAAGGAGATATGGATGATGAAAATAGGTGTGTTGGGTTATGGCAGGGCTGGCAAGGCGGTAGTGAACGTGCTGTCCAGCGACCCACGCTTTGAATTGCGTTGGGTGATGCGGGGCCGCGCTGCCACAGCTACACCGCTGGAAGGGCTGGAGCAAGCTCTGTTGGTCGGGTTAGAGGGCTTGGATTTAGAGCAGTGGTTCGATCAGCATCCCGTCGATGCCGTGGTCGATTTTTCGCAGGCGGACGCGGTCTACCGCTATGGCGAGCTGCTGCGCGAGCGCGGCATCATGTTGGTCAGTGCCATTTCTGCCTATAGCCCCGAGCATCTGGAGTATCTGCGCCAGATGGGCCAAGACACCCGGGTGATGAGTTCACCCAATATCACCTTGGGCATCAATTTTCTGTTGTTGGCAGCCAAGATGTTGCGTGAGATCGCGCCGTTTGCCGATGTGGAAGTGATAGAGCAGCATTTCCGTGACAAACCAGAAGTGTCGGGCACTGCCCGCAAAATTGCCGAAACCTTGCATTTGGAAGATGACCGTATCACCTCCTTGCGCTTGGGGGGCATCGTGGGGCACCACGAAGTGGTGTTTGGTTTTCCGCACCAGACGGTGCGTTTAGTCCATGACTCTATTCGGCGCGAGGCGTTTGGCACGGGTGCAGCGTTTGCTTTGGAAGAGCTGGCCCGATGTGACAAGGGGTTCTACAGTTTTGACGATCTGTTGATGCAAAAAATTCGCCATCAGCTTTTGAACATGGGCGGGTAATCGGCGGTGTTTTAGAAGAATTCGACATCGTCGTGGGCGATCTGCACCACCAGATCGCCACTGGCTATCAGATCGTCATAAAAGCAGACTTGGTTGCGGCCATGTTCTTTGGCGTAATAGAGTGCCTGATCCGCTTGGCCCAAGATTTCTACCGGGGCACCGTGGGTAGCATTGACAAAGCCGATGCTCACGGTGACCTGCCCTACCTGTGGAAAGGGGTAAACCTGCACAGCTTCCCGAAAACGGTTCAGGGCGTTGCGTGTTTCTTCGAGGCTGATCGAGCGCAGCAGCACCACAAACTCTTCGCCGCCAAAACGGAAAATCCGGTCGTTTGAGCGAAAAGAGCTGCGTAACACGTTGGCCACCAAAATCAGCACTTCATCGCCATACAGATGACCAAAACGGTCATTGACCTGTTTGAAGTGGTCGATATCGATCACTGCCAGCCATTGCTCTGCCTTGTGGGGCGTATTGTCGCTGGCGCTGCTGTAGCTTTGCCGGGAGAACTGCTCGTCAAAGGTCTTGCGGTTGTACAAATCTGTCAGGGCATCGCGCTCGCTGTAGTCCAGCAGGCTTTGGTAGTTTTGGTAGACATTGAAAATGCCCGTGATGACCTCCAGCCGATGCACTGAAAAAGGGCGTTTTTGGCTGATTTCCAAACAGGTACTGACTTTGTCGTGCATCCATACCGGTAACCACAGCACATGGTAGCCCCGCCGGGGAGAGGCAATCACATGGCTTTCGTGGCCGCGCACACAGGCAGCCAGCTCGGGCAGGTTTTCTAGGGGTTGCTGCTGCGGGTCTTTGCTCGGCTCCATATCGGTAGACACCCAGTCTTGGGGGCCTTTCCAGGTGCGGGGCCGCAGGTGCATCACGCCATCGATGGTGAACAACTCCAGCGCACGCACTTCTACGATGTTGGAGAGCTTTTGTAAGGTGGATAACACCGATACTTCCAGGCGCAGGTGGTCGCGCTGACCTGTCATTTCGACCAGATTTTGCAAAATGGGCTTCATGGTGTCGGTGTGCCTTGAATGGGTAATTTCAGGAGCGGCGCAAAAAAACCAGATCCCAAACGCCGTGGCCCAGACGCAAACCCCGGTTCTCGAATTTGGTCAGAGGGCGATAGTCAGGCTGGACAGCATAGCCATCGGTTTGGTGGCTGCTGTTGTGCAGGAGTGGTTCGGCACCAAGCACCTCTAGCATTTGCTCTGCATAGGGTTGCCAGTCGGTGGCGCAGTGCAGATAGCCACTGGGCTTGAGCCGTGCAGCCAGTTTAGCAACCAGAGGGGGTTGAATCAGGCGGCGCTTGTTGTGTTTTTTCTTGTGCCACGGGTCGGGAAAGAAGATATGGATGCCATCCAAGCTGGCTGGGGCCAGCATGTGGTCAATCACTTCTACGGCATCGTGTTGCAGGATGCGGATGTTTTGGATGTCTTGTTCGCCAATGCGCTTGAGCAAAGCGCCCACGCCGGGCTCATGCACTTCGCAGCACAGAAAGTTGTCGTTGGGGCGCACATGGGCAATATGTGCAGTGGCTTCGCCCATGCCAAAGCCAATTTCCAGAATTAAGGGTGCGTTGCGGCCAAACACAGCAGGTGCCTCTAACAGCTGGCCGCTGTAGGGCAGGATAAAGCGTGGCCCCAACTCTTCAAAAGCCTTGGTTTGGCCCGAGGTGGTGCGTCCGGCGCGGCGTACGAAGCTCTTGATGGTTTTGGGGTAGGCCACGCCAGCAGGAGCTTGGGGGCTGGGCTGGGAAGCGGCAACAGAAGTGGCATCCATGCCAAGAATGGGGGTGGGGTTGGGGGTTGCAGTCACAGGGGCTGATTGTAGAGATGCGTCCAAGCCCTGATCCACAGGGCCAGGGCATCTGACAGTGTAGCCTGCTCTGATGTCACTTTGGGTAGTTGGAGCACTTGGGCGGCTGCTGACAAGGCCTGTAAGGGCGAACGCAGATCGAGGGCAGGAGCGCCGTGCTGTTTGGAGAGCTTTTCTCCATTGGCTGCACACACTAGCGGGGTGTGCAGGTAGTGGGGGGTGGGCAGGCCCAATGCCTGTTGTAACAACATTTGGCGTGGCGTATTGTCTGCCAAATCTTCTCCACGGACGATGTGGGTAATCCCTTGGGCGCCGTCGTCCACGACCACCGCCAGTTGGTAGGCCCACAGCCCATCGGCCCGCCGCAGCACAAAGTCCCCCACGCTTTGGGCCACATTTTGCTGTTGTGGCCCCAGACGCCGGTCGTTCCAGGTGACGGTAGGCGCGTCCTGTGTGTTGAAGCGCCAGGCACGGGCCGTGCGTCCATGCAGACCTTGACGGCAGGTGCCGGGATAAGGCATGAGGGCATGCCGTTCGCGGGACTGCCCCTGCGCAGCGTGGATTTCGGCAATGTCTTTGCGTGAACAGGCGCAGGGGTAGGCCAAGCCTTGGGCGGCCAATTGATCCAGTGCCTGTTGGTAGGCTGCCGAGCGGCTGGATTGCCGCAGCGGTGGCGCATCGGGTTGCAGTCCACAGGTAGCGAGCTGGTGCAGGATGGTATCGGCTGCACCAGGCATGCAGCGCGGTGTGTCTATGTCTTCGATGCGCACCAGCCAGCGCCCGCCCCGTCCTTGATTCCAAGCGCGGGCATCGAGCCAACTGGCCAGTGCTGCGACCAAGGAGCCTGCATGCAATGGCCCTGTGGGGGACGGGGCAAAGCGGCCCACATAGACAGGCTGTATGTTCATGCGCCTGGAGGGATGGCCTTCATGCTCTCGAGCATGCCTGTGGCGATCTGCTGCTGGAAGTTGACGCTGAAATCCACGGCCAAGGCCAGTTCCAGACCAGAAAGGAAGGCGTCTTCTAGCCGGTGGCCCAAACACCAGTCGCCGCAAGCGCCAATGCCCATATGGCTGTCCAACAGGTGGCTTCTGCCTAAGGGTTGGGTGGTTTGGGCGTGGCGCCAGCGGCGCATTTCAACATAGCCGGGTTGGGCATGGATGCCCGTGACTTCGGCAAAGGCTTTGAGCAGTTTGGCTTGTACCCGACTGCTGTCATCGTTGAGGTGTTCATGCGACCAAGCTGGGCTGGCCTGTACGGTCCAACGCTCTACGATACCGCGTTGGGGTTTGGAGGATTCACGCGCCAGCCACGCAATGCGGTGGTGGGTGCTGCGGGCTGCATTCCATTGTGGCCCTAAGGTGGTCAGGCCGGGACGTACTGATTGTGGGAATGCCAGCATCATCGTCCAACAGGGGGCAGTGATAACGCCCGCAATTTCTGCCACCAAAGGGGTTTGAATGCCCGACTGGGTCAGCAGCGATCTGGCGGGATCGGCAGGCTGTGCCAGCAGCACGGCATCAAAGCCTGCTACTACCTGTTGGGCGCCGTCTGGGCTTTGGGCACGCACCTGCCAATGCTGTGGTTTGACCGGATCGCGCTCAATGGCGACGACATGGGCATTGGTGTGCAAGTGGCCGCCTTGGCGCAGAGGCTCAGCCCAAGCATCGGCCAGGGCGGACATGCCCGGTGTGGCTACCCAATGGGCTTCTCCAGGGGGTTGGCTGGCAGAGGCTACATGGCCTGTGGCGTCGAGTACCCGAATGGCATTGGCACTCCAAGGCCGGAACACGTTGGGCGCGGTGTCCAGCGCCAGTGCAAAGCGTTCATCGCGGATAGTGAAGTATTGCGCCCCAGCATCGAAACTGCCAAATGGTGAATCGTGGGTGGCAGTGCGCCCGCCCACTTGGTTGGATTTTTCGAACACTGTGACTTGGTGGCCTGCTTGCAACAGTGTGCGGGCGCAGGCAATGCCTGCGACTCCGGCACCAACCACAGCAAAGTGGCGTGGACTCTGGGGAGAATGGCTGCTGTGCAGGCGGCTGGAGCGAACAGAAGAAGTGGCAGGGGTACGGCGAGGCATGGCAGACCTTTCAGCAAGCGAGGGGGGAAGCAGACCTTGGCACTCTACACTGCCCGCAGGCAGATTCTGCTAAAAGTGATGGTGGTTTTCCAGTAGGGCTATTCGGGTCGCACGGCTGCGCAGTTGTTCTAGCCACCATTGCAGTGCCCGTCCCGGTGGTTTGGCACTGCCCTTCCAGGCATAGTGCAAACGCACATTGCGCTCAGAGCGGGCAACCCGCCGCGCAACCAGCCGACCTGCCTCAAGATAGGGCCGGGCCATCGCGATGGGCAGAAAACCACAGCCTAAGCCCCGCAGTTGCACCTGAAGTTTGGCCTGCATCGAATCGACGGTCAGCACATCTTGCCCACCCAGCAGACCGATGCTGGTGTTGTCGCTGTGGGCTGAGTCGGCCACTGCCACCAGCCGGTGTTGTAGCAAGTGGGCATCACTGATTGGCTCTGGCGTATGGGCCAATGGGTGGTGTGGTGCCACGGCAAACAGAAAGGTGCTGTCGCCCAGCACCTCTAACTGCAATCCGGCTACATTGCTCGCATTGACTCCCACACCAATAGCCAAATCTGCCCGTCCTGAGGTCAGGGCTTCTAAGGTGCCCGAGAGAATTTCATCGCGCAGTTTGAGCCGGGTGGGGGGATGCAGTGCGTAGAACGCCTGTACCAGCTCCAAGATGGTGTGGGGGGAGATCACGCCGTCGATGGCGATGGTCAGCTGTGGCTCCCAGCCGGTAGCAACACGACGCACCCGGTGGGCTACGGCATCGATGTCTTGCAACAAGCGTTGGCCTTCGCGCAGTAACTCGGTGCCTGCCGGGGTAGGGCGGGCTTGGCGGGAACTGCGGTCAAACAGCAGTACATCCAGAGCCTCTTCGATTTGGCGTACGCGGTAGGTTAGTGCACTGGGCACAAGCCCTAGTGTGCGAGCCGCAGCGGCAAAACTGCCAGCCACCGCAATTTCATGCAACATAGCCAGGCTATCGGGCGTCAGGACATCGCGTGGATTTCGCATGGTGGCGGGTTATTGATTGCAATTTTTTGCATTATCCCGTCAAGTGGCCTGCACGCCAACGCAGGCGCTGCCGCCTACAGTCAAGGCTTCTAATCGATGAGAGGAGAAATGCCATGTTGGTTATTCGCAAATCACAAGATCGAGGCTATGCCGACCACGGCTGGCTGCGTTCTTATCACAGCTTTTCTTTTGCGGGCTACTACGACCCAGAGCATATGGGTTTTGGCAATCTGCGCGTGATTAACGAGGATTGGATTGCCCCCGGCACCGGCTTTGGTGCCCACGGCCATCGAGATATGGAAATCATTACCTATGTGCTGGCGGGGGAGCTGGCGCACGAAGACAGCATGGGCCATGTTCGCACGGTCTCTCCTGGCGAGGTGCAGCGCATGAGTGCAGGCAGCGGTGTGGTACACAGCGAGTTCAACCATGCTGCGGGGCAGCAAACCCATCTGTTGCAAATATGGATCATGCCGCATACCCGTGGCATGGCACCAAGCTATGAGCAAAAACGGTTTGAGGCTCAACGTAAACAGGGCCGTCTGTGCCTGTTGGCATCACCCGATGGCGCACAAGACTCGGTACAAATCCATGCGGATGCCTCGTTGTATGCGGGGCTCTTAGATGGCCATGCCGAGGTGACGCTGGCGCTGAACCCCACGCGCAAAGCCTATGTCTTTTTGGCGCGTGGCAGTTTACAAGTGAACGGACAGCCTTTAAGCGCCGGGGATGCCGCCTTGCTCAGTGCAGAAAGCCATTTGACGCTGAACCAAGCGCAAGCGGCTGAAGTGCTGGTGTTTGATCTGGCCCCCTGATACCTTAGAACAAGGGGCTGGGCGGCGGTGGTATTTAGGCAGCGCGTGCCAGCAAGGTCTCGACGATTTTGTTGGCTAATTGCGATACGGCCAATGCCGCCGGACAGCCGGGAGTGAGCAATTGCAGCAGTTGGCGGCGCATCACGGCCTCGCGCACTGCGGGGTCGGCAGGGATGTCACCCATGTGGATCAGGCGCAAAGGCCGCCCCGAATCGGTCATGACAAAGCGGTCAATGACCTGCTGCAACTGGCCGGTAATGGCACGGCCATCACCGGGGCGTGCTGCCTGGTTGACGATCATGCGAACATGCTGGCGTTTTTGCTGCATGGCCAACACCTTGATGGCGGCATAAGCGTCGGTGAGCGAGGTTGGCTCTGGTGTAGCCACAATCAGCACCTCAGAGGCCAACGAGATAGAAAACAGCACCACTTCGGAGATGCCGGCACCAGTGTCGAGCAAGATCACATCGAAGTAGGGGGCCAGCTTTTGCACGGCATGGTAGAACTGGCTGCGCACCTCTTGTGTCAGGCGCGAGTATTCGACCATGCCCGAACCCGCCAATAGCACCGAGAAACCACCGGGTGCCGCCACGACCGCTTCTTCAAGGCGTGCCTTACCAGTGAACACATCGTGCAAGGTGAGTTTGGGATGCAGGTTGAGCACCACATCCAGATTGGCCAAACCGAGGTCGGCATCAAGTACCAGCACACGTTTGCCGCGCCGGGCCAGGGCAGCGGCCAGATTGGCAGAAACAAAAGTTTTGCCCACACCACCCTTGCCACTGGTCACGGCAATGATGCGGGCACCGGAGTACCGGGACGCCTCAGGGGCGTCTGCATGGAGGGTTTGGGTGGACGGCGCGTCGCTCATCTCGTCGCTTTCAAAAGGCGCTGTCGGTCGGGTTTTGGGGAGACGGATCATCCCAGCCGGACGGCGGGTAAAGCGTGCCAAACAGCAGGCCTTTCTCTTCTGCAGTCACGGTGCTGCTGGGTTGTTCTTCTATGTGTACGCGGTTGCGCCCGGCCGATTTTGCTTTGTAGAGTTGCAAGTCGGCCCGATCTACCCACAGCGAGGCCGTTGAACGTATCCATTGCAGTGCAAAGGCACCGCCTATGCTGATGGTGACATGCACTTCTTTGGAGGGGGCAATGCGTATGGGGGTGGCCTCGACAGCTTGCCGAATGCGCTCGGCCACGGTGTGACCAAAAGCCGCCTGACAGCCAGGCAATACCACCGCGAATTCTTCGCCGCCGTAGCGGGCCAAGGTGTCCATAGGGCGCACACAGGTGCTGAGGATGCGGGCAATTTCCTGCAACACCCTGTCGCCGGCCAAATGGCCGTGGTTGTCATTGACTTGCTTAAAGTGGTCAATATCCAGCAGCAGCAGCAGGGCGGATTCGCCTGAGCGGGCCACACGGTCGATTTCGCATTCGACCACGTTCAGGAAGTGGCGCCGGTTGGCCAGCCCCGTCAAGGGGTCGCGCAGCGATAGCTCACACAACCCATCAATCATGGATTGCAGATAGCGGGTGGCGTTGGGGGGGGCTGTAGGTTGCGCCGTGACCGGGCCTACCAACGCCCGCGCCTCGTCCAGACGCAGATCGTGCAGGTCAACGAGGTGGGAAGGTGTAGCAGGTGACACGGCAGGTGTAGGCACAGTGCGTTAAGTATAACCCCGCGCAGTGACCTACTGCGCCAGACAGCCCCCAAATCCTCTGGGGCTGCACAGGGCTACCGTCAGTACGGCTCAGGCCCGTTGGATAATACGATGCTACGACCTTCCCTCCCGGCGTTGCTGGGCCGCTGTCAGGTGCGCAGCTTTTTGTAGCGCAGCCCTAGGGCGTCCCAGCCCGCAACAAAAAGATTTGTGCATGACAAAACCACCTCCTTCCCTGATGGGGCGCATTGCGCTGGCTATCAGCAGTTTTTTTGCCATCATTGCCCGGCCTGATTTTGCGGCCAGTGTGGCGCAGTTGCGCGATGGCGTGCCAGTGGCTGCTCCAGTAGCGCCTGCCCCTGTAGCCACACCTGTGGCACCAGCGCCTGCCGCCCCAGTATGGCAGGCACCGCCAGAGACGGCTGCTTTGCAACTGTTGGGCCTCTTGCAGCGTGAAGCACGGTTTGTCGATTTTATGGAGCAGGATGTGGCCGCATTCTCGGATGCTGAGATTGGTGGTGCAGCCCGTGTTGTGCATGAGGGCTGTCGCAAGGTATTACGTGAGCATTTCACCATTGCCACGGTGCGCACTGAGGCTGAAGGCAGCCGCATTACGTTGCCTGCCGGTTTTGATGCAACGGCGGTGCGTGTTACAGGGAATGTGGTGGGACAGCCACCCTTTACGGGTACGCTGGTACACCAAGGCTGGCGCGTGAGTGACAGCCGTCTGCCCCAACTGGCCCAAGGCCATGATGCCCGTGTGCTGGCCCCGGCGGAGGTAGAACTGTGAGCTTTGCCCCCTTGAACCAACCCCCCCGCTATACCGTGGGCATCGACTTGGGCACCACCCACTGCGCGTTGTCTTGGGTAGATACCCAAACCAGCGATGGCGAAAAAGTGGCCCAGGGTGTGTTAGAAATCCCGCAACTCACTGGCCCCGGTGCGGTGGAGGGCAAGACGTTGTTGCCCTCGTTCATGTATCTGCCCCATGCCAGCGAGATGGCCTCTGGTGATTTGGCCCTGCCTTGGGTGGCAGCACAAGACTTTGCCGTGGGTGAACTGGCGCGCAGTCGGGGGGCGGCCACGCCCATTCGTTTGGTGAGCAGTGCCAAAAGCTGGCTCTGCCATCCCGGTGTGGATCGGCGTGGCCCAGTTTTGCCGGTAGATGCGCCCGAAGAGGTGCAGCGCGTCTCGCCGTTAGAGGCTTCTATCCGTTACTTGTCGCACCTGAAGGCTGCTTGGGATCAGCAGCATCCCGAGGCGCCGCTGGCACAGCAGGAGGTGACCGTCACTATTCCAGCCTCATTTGACCCGGCGGCCTGCGAATTGACTGCAGAAGCCGCCCAGTCTGCTGGTTTTCATCACCTCACCTTGTTGGAGGAGCCTCAGGCGGCGTTGTACAGCTGGATTGAGCGCAGTGCTGGTCAGTGGCGCAAGCAAGTGCGCCAAGGCGACATCATTCTGGTGGTGGATGTAGGCGGCGGTACCACCGACTTGTCGCTGATGGCGGTGCTCGAGCGCGATGGCAATTTGGAGTTGCAGCGTGTGGCGGTGGGTGAGCATATTTTGCTCGGTGGCGACAACATGGATTTGGCACTGGCCTACGGTGTAGCGCGCAAGTTGGCCGCTGAGGGCAAACAGTTAGACCCTTGGCAGACGCGGGCTTTGGCCCATGCCTGCCGCAGCGCCAAAGAAACCTTGTTCAGCGATGCTACCGTGATGGCCGTGCCAGTGGTGGTGCCTAGCCGAGGCTCCAAGCTGATTGGTGGCTCTATCCGCACTGAAGTCACGCGCCAAGAGTTAGAGCAAACCTTGCTGGAGGGGTTTTTCCCGTCCGCAGCGGTGTCGGATCAGCCTATCAGCCGTGCCCGTGCCGCCTTGACGCAATTGGGCCTGCCCTATGCGCAGGATGCGGCTATCACCCGGCATTTGGCGGCCTTTCTGACCCGTCAACGCGGTGCCACGGCGCAATTGGAGGGCTTGGGCAGCAGCTTGCCAGAGGCCGCTACCTTCTTACACCCGACGGCGGTGCTGTTCAATGGCGGTGTGCTCAAGTCGGGTGCGATTGCTGATCGCGTGCTGGGCACCCTCAATGGTTGGTTGCAAGCCGAAGGAGCCGCCCCAGCACGTTTGTTGGCTGGTGCTGATTTGGATTTGGCCGTAGCCCGCGGTGCGGCCTACTATGGCTATGTGCGCCGGGGCCGAGGCGTGCGCATTCGGGGCGGTACGGCACAGGCTTATTACGTGGCTGTGGAGTCTTCGATGCCTGCTATTCCGGGGATGGAGCCGCCGATTCAGGCGCTGTGCTTGGCGCCCTTTGGCATGGAAGAAGGCAGTGAGGCTACCTTACCCGGCCAAGAGTTTGGCTTGGTGGTGGGCGAGTCGGTGCATTTTCGCTTCTTCGGCTCTTCGGTGCGCCGCCAAGACCAAGTTGGCACAACGCTCGATTTCTGGGCACCTGATGAGCTGCACGAATTGCAAGCCATTGAAGCCCACTTGCCCACCCAAGGGCGCACGGCTGGCGAGGTGGTGCGTGTGCGCCTCCACGCCCGTATCACCGAAGCGGGTGTGCTGGAACTGGAAGCCCTGCCCGTGGGGGGCACGGAGCGTTGGAAGGTTGAGTTGGACGCTCGGGGTGAGGCCCAGCCCGCACAGCCGTGAGCGCACGCTATAGCGTTGGCATTGACCTGGGCACGAGCCACACGGTAGTGGCTTATGCCGCCTTGGGCCGGGCCAAAGATGCCGCAGGTGTGCAGTTGCTGCCCATGAAGCAACTGGTGGGGCCGGGGGCACTGGCCGAGCAGGTGCTGCTGCCCTCGGTGCGCTACCACCCAGCACCGGGAGAGCTGCCGCCCGTGGCCTTGCAGCCAATGTGGTTAGAGCCGCAGCACCAAGGTCAAGCCCAACAGCCACCTGCTGTGCTGGGGCGCTATGCCCGTGATTTGGGGGCACAGGTGCCGGGGCGCTTGGTCAGCAGTGCCAAAAGTTGGTTGTCCCATGCGGGGGTGGATCGCATGGCGGCTATCTTGCCTTGGGGGGCGGCGGACGATGTCCCCAAAATATCGCCAGTGTTGGCCAGTGCCAGTTATTTGGCCCATGTGCGTGCGGTATGGAATGCGCGTTTTCCCAAATCGCCACTAGAACAGCAAGACATCATCCTCACAGTGCCGGCCTCCTTTGATGAGGGGGCACGCGCCTTGACGCTGGAGGCTGCCTGCCACGCCGGTTTGCCCACAGTGCGGCTACTGGAGGAGCCACAGGCGGCTTTTCAGGACTGGCTACTGCGCCATGCCCAGCATTGCGCAGATACGTTGGCACAGTCGCGGCTGGTGCTGGTGTGCGATGTGGGGGGCGGTACCACCGACTTAACGTTGATTCAGGTAGAGCATGGCCAGGGTGCTGTGCCCCAGCTCACGCGCATGGGGGTGGGTGACCACCTGATGCTGGGTGGCGATAACATGGACTTGGCGCTGGCGCATTGGGTAGAGCGCCGTTTGGGGGGCACAGCGCCGCTATCGGCCACACGTTTGGCGCAATTGGTGCAGCGGTGCCGGGTGGCTAAAGAACTGCTGCTGGGGCCAGACGCCCCTGAACGCGCCACGGTCACCTTGTTGGGTGCGGGTTCGCAATTGTTGGGGGCGGCCCGTTCGGTCGAGATCAGCCGTGCAGATCTGGAGCTGCTGGTGGTCGATGGCTTTTTGCCGCACGAGCCTGCCAGCGCCCGGCCCCAGCGGCGGCGGTCGGGCATTGTGGAGTTTGGTCTGCCCTACCCGGCTGATGCCGCTATTACCCGCCATTTGGCTGATTTCTTGGCCCGCCATGCCGAACTAGGGCTGCCCGATACCTTGCTGCTCAACGGTGGTGTGTTTCGCGCTCCGGCCTTGGCACAGCGGCTGGAACAGGTGTTGGCCTCTTGGCGCGGCGCACCGTTGCAGGTGCTGCACAACGATGCGCCCGATGTGGCTGTGGCCCGTGGTGCGGTAGCCCATGCACTGGTGCGCGCTGGCCGGGTGCCTGCTTTGGGGGCTGGAATTGGTGGTGGGTCGGCGCGCAGCTATTTTTTGCTGCTCGAACATAGCAACCCAGACACTAAGCCACAGGGCATTTGTGTGCTGCCACGGGGCACGCCAGAGGGTGTGCCAGTGCATCTGGCCGATCATGTTTTTGCGCTGCGCTTGGGGCAGGCCGTGCGTTTCCATTTGCTGTCGTCCTCGGCCAGCACACCTTGGCAAGCAGGAGATGTGGTCTTGCTCGAGGGCGATGATGCAGCACAGTTTGTGCGGCTGCCGCAATTGTCGGCGGTGTTGCCCTGCCCCGAAGGTCAACGCCGTCGGGAGGTGCGAGTGCAGCTCACAGCCAGCATCACCGAAGTAGGTACTTTGGAGATGCATTGCACGCAGGCAGATGACGCAGCGCAACGTTGGTCGTTGGCTTTTGAGCTGCGTGGCGGTGTGCAAGGCGCTGATGCGCAGCATACTGCCGCCACAGCACCACCGCACCCACGGCTGCCCGAGGCACTGGCGCAGATTGAGCGTATTTTTGGCACCGGCACCCACAAACCCGAGGCCCGTGAGGTGCGCCAGTTGCGCCAAACCCTAGAGCGCCTGCTGGGCCGCCGTGAAGAATGGAGTCTGCCCCTGCTGCGTGGTTTGTTTGATGCCCTGTGGGCTGGTGCCAAGCGCCGTCGCCGCAGTGCCGAGCACGAGCGTGTTTGGCTCAATTTGGCAGGTTACTGTCTGCGGCCGGGTACTGGCGCACCGTTGGACGCGTGGCGGGTAGAACAACTTTGGACGTTGTTTCCCCAAGGCATCCAGTATGTGGCCGAAAGTGGCAACTGGTCAGAATGGTGGACACTGTGGCGCCGTACTGCCGCAGGCCTGAACGAGGCCCAACAACTGCAACTATTGGAGCCATTGGTCGGCCATTTGGAAACCATCGCAGATGCCCCGCGCAGCAAGTCTCCCCTGCATGGCAGCTATGACGACATGGTGCGCTTGGCCGCCACGCTCGAGCAGGTGCCGGCAGGGCATCGGGTGGATATTGGGCATTGGTTGCTCGACCGCTGGCAGCGTCACCCTGAAAAAGCCCACACTTGGTGGGCGCTGGGGCGTTTGGGCGCGCGTGTACCGTTGTATGGCAGTGCCCACCATGTGGTGCCTGCCGATACAGCCCTACTCTGGTTGCAGGTGCTGCTGGGGCTGGATTGGAAACAGGTAGAGCCTGCCGCTTTTGCTGCCGTTCAGTTGGCCCGTTGTAGTGGCGACCGCGCCCGCGACCTGCCTTGGCCGGTGCGTGAGCAGGTGATGGCACGTTTGCAAGCTGCCAAGGCTCCCCCGGCGTGGGGGGCGATGGTGCGCGAAGTGCTGGCGCTGGACGAAGCCGACCAACGCCGCAGCTTTGGTGAGGCGCTGCCGCCGGGTTTGCAGCTGCTCCATACTGGAGCTGACCAGCTCGGGTAACATTCACACCTTGAATCGTTAGGCATGGTGACATGCCGGGCGGTGTTGGCCGCGTGGCCCTGGCGGCTGCGCCAGCGGCGCGGTGTTACAGGGTGATCCGTGCGTCTCAATTCCATTAAGCTCTCTGGCTTCAAATCTTTTGCTGAACCCACCCATTTCATGCTGCCGGGGCAGTTGGTGGGCGTGGTCGGCCCCAACGGCTGTGGTAAATCCAACATCATGGATGCTGTGCGCTGGGTGTTGGGCGAAAGCAAGGCCTCAGAGCTGCGCGGCGAGTCGATGCAGGACGTGATTTTTAACGGTACCACCCGGCGCAAACAGGCCAGCCGCGCCAGCGTAGAGCTGGTGTTTGACAACGATGACCACCGCGCGGGTGGCCAATGGAACCAATACACCGAGATTGCCGTCAAGCGGGTGCTCACCCGCGATGGCAACAGTAGCTACTACATCAACAACCAGCCTGTGCGTCGGCGTGATGTGCAAGACGTGTTTTTGGGCACCGGGCTGGGGCCACGGGCTTACGCCATCATCGGCCAAGGCACCATCAACCGCATTCTGGAGTCCCGCCCCGAAGACTTGCGTCTGTTTTTAGAAGAGGCTGCCGGGGTTTCCAAGTACAAAGAGCGCCGCCGTGAGACCGAAAACCGCCTGCACGACACCCGCGAGAATCTGATCCGGGTAGAAGACATCCTGCGCGAACTCAACGCCAACCTCGAGAAGCTCGAAAAACAGGCCGAGGTCGCACAAAAGTACCAAACTTTGCACGCCAGCGCCACCCTCAAGCAGCAGCAACTTTGGTTTTTGCGCCGCGCAGATGCCCAAGCTGATCAGGCCGCTGTGCAGGCCCAAGGCTTGCAGGCCGTCAATGAGCTGGAAGCACAAATGGCCGCCTTGCGCCACCTAGAGGCGCAATTGGAAACCATCCGCCAAGCCCACTATGCAGCGGGCGATGGTGTCACCCAAGCGCAAGGCCAAGTTTATGAGACCAATGCCGAGATTGGTCGCCTAGAGGCTGAAATCCGCTATGTGGTGGAGGCCCGCCAGCGCGTGCAGTTGCGCCTAGGCACGCTGGCCGAACAAATCAGCCAGTGGGAGGCGCGCAGCGAAGAGGCCCACTTTGAACTCGAAAATCTGGCCGGTGCCGGGTTAGAGGCCGAAGAACAGACTGAACTGCTCCAAGCCCAACTGGAAGAGCAGGCCATGCGCCTGCCCGATCTGGAAGAGGCCCTGCGCCACAGCCAAAGCCGGGCCAACAGCCAGCGGGCCGTGGTGGTACAGGTGCAGCAGCAAATCCAAGTGCTGGCCGCCGAGCAACGTAGCATTGAGGAGCAAAGCCGCCAACTGCAAAGCCGCTATGAGCGCCTGCGCGCCGAGCGCCAAGCCTTAACTGCCCCCGATGCCAGCGGTGTGCAGCATTTGCAACAGCAACTGCAAGCGGCGCAAGAGGCGCTAGAAACCACCCAAGCCAGTTTGGCCGAAGCCCAAGAGGCCGTGCCGCAACGTGACGAGGCCCGCCGCCAATATCAGCAGGCTTTCAATGCCGAAAACGCTCGACAGGCCGAGTTGTCTGCTCGGCTCGAAGCGTTGCAAACCCTGCAAGAAAAGCTCAAAACCGATGGCAAGCTGCATCCTTGGTTGCAGCGCCACGGCTTAGACGACTTGCCCGCTTTGTGGACTCGCCTGCATATCGAGCCGGGTTGGGAAAACGCCCTAGAGGCCGCGCTGCGTGAACGCCTGTCTGCGTTGGAGGTGGGTAGCCTAGACCGGGTGCGCGGGCTGGTTGGGGCCACGGGTGATGGGCCACCTGCCAAATTGGCTTTTTTTAGTGCAGCCCAACCAGCCGTGTTGCGATCTGCGGGGGCCGTTTTGCCGCAGCTGGCCGACCACTTGCGCTTGCACGATGCCCGCTTGCAGGCGGTGTTGCAAGATTGGCTACAGGGCTGCTATACCGCCCAGACGTTGGATGAAGCCCTGAACCGGCGCGCACAACTCCAGCCCGGAGAAACCTTGTATGTGCCCGAGGGCCATGCTGTCACCTTGCACAGTGTGGCCTTTTATGCCCAAGACTCCGAACAAGCTGGGCTGTTGGCCAGAGCGCAAGACATCGAGCATCTGGACAAAGCACTGCGCGCCCAAACGCTCATCACCGAAGAAGCCCGTACCACCTTGTTGCGTGCGGAAGCGGCCTATGCCGATACGGTGCAGCAGCTCACCACGTTGCGCCGCACCGCCACTGAGGCCCAAACCCAAGCCCATGCCTTGCAGGTAGAACATCTGCGGCTGGCGCAATTGCTAGCGCAAACCCAAGCCCGCAGCGCGCAGATTGGTGCCGATCTGGATGAGGTGCAAGTCCAACTCGATGACTTGCAAGAGCGCCGCGTCACCGCAGAAGCGCGTTTTGAAACCTTGGATATGCAATTGGCCGACAGCCAAGAGGCCCATGCACAATTTGACGACCGCGTGCTTGATGCCGAACGCCGCTTGAACCAATGCCGCGAACAGCAACGCAGCCTAGAGCGTCAAGCCCAAGAAGCACTGTTTGCCCAACGCAGCCTAGAGGCCCGCCGGGCCGAGTTGTCGCGTACTTTAGATACCGCCCGCCAGCAAGCCACCACGCTGGCCGATGAGCGTGTGCGCGCCCAAGCAGAGCTGGAGCGCCTGTCTGATGCTGCTGCCCAGGGCGGTTTGCAAGACTTGCTGGCGCTCAAAATGCAACGCGAACACCACTTGGCCGCTCAGCGCAGCCAATACGATGATCTCACTGCGCAATTGCGCAGCACCGACGAGCAGCGCCTGCAACTGGAGCGCGCCCTGGAGCCGCTGCGCCAACGCATCACCGACTGCCAGCTCAAAGAACAGGCCGCTCGGCTAGGGTTAGAGCAATTTAGCACCTTGCTGACCGAAGCCCAAGCCGACCTAGAGGCCGTGGAACGCTCCATTGCCCAAGGCCAAGTGCGCGCTACGGGCCTGCAATCTGAGATTGACCGCCTGCACCGCGAGATTACGGCGCTGGGGGCTGTCAATTTGGCAGCATTAGAAGAATTGGTGGCTGCCCGCGAGCGCAAAACCTTTTTGGATGCCCAGACCACCGATCTGACCGATGCCATGCAGACGCTAGAAGATGCGATCCGCAAAATCGACGGCGAAACCCGTGACCTGCTCTCAGGCACCTTCGATGCCGTCAACCGGCATTTTGGGCGTATGTTTCCAGAACTGTTTGGCGGTGGCAATGCACGCCTTATCATCACGGGTGATGAAATTCTGGATTCGGGCGTACAGGTCATGGCCCAGCCGCCGGGCAAGAAAAACCAGACCATCCACCTGTTGTCTGGTGGCGAAAAAGCCCTCACGGCCATTGCCTTGGTGTTTGCCATTTTTCAACTCAATCCAGCCCCGTTTTGCCTGCTGGACGAGGTGGATGCCCCTTTGGACGACGCCAACACCGAACGATATGCCAAACTGGTGTCCAGTATGAGCCAGCAGACCCAATTTCTGTTCATTAGCCATAACAAGATTGCCATGGAAATGGCCGAACAATTGATCGGTGTCACCATGCAGGAGCAAGGCGTCTCGCGCATTGTGGCCGTAGACATGGAATCGGCCCTGTCGATGGCCGATGCCACCTGAACCATTTACCCGCACACCACTCTCATGAGCAACTTGCAAATCAGTCTGGCCGTCATCGGCGCCGTGTTGCTGGCCCTGATCGTCGCCTACAACGCCTGGACCAACCACCGCAACACCCCCAAAAAGCCGCGGCCTGCCGAACCGGGCACGCCTGCCGAGCCGGCATTGCGCCAAGAGCCTGCCTTTGACCACTTGTTGGATCAGGCGCTGCATGGCACGCCACCTGCGCCCCCGCCAGTGGCATCGGCGTCAGAGCACGACCATGACCATGACACCCCATTCCCTGAAAAACGGGCAGAGGTGCCCAGCACTCCGGTGGCCTCTGCCCCTGCTGAAGCAGCACCAAAAGCTGCTGCGGCACCCACTGCCAAACCCAACGCTGCACCTGATCGCCGTTTGGGCTTGGACAAATTGATTGATGCGCTTGCCACTTTGCATTGCGAGCAGGCGGTGCCCGGCGATGCGGTGTTGGCTGCCCTGCCCCCTACCCGCCGGGTCGGCAGCAAGCCCTTTGCCATAGAGGCTTGGAATGAGACCAGCCAGCAGTGGGAACACCCGGTAGCGACCCAACGCTACAGCCGTTTTCAGGCGGGCGTGCAGTTGGCCAATCGCACGGGAGCACTGAACGAAATCGAATTCTCCGAGTTTGTGCACAAGGTGCAACCCTTTGCCGACATGCTGCACGCAGCCGCAGAGTTTCCTGAAATGCTGCACGAAGTGGCCCGTGCTAAATCCTTGGACGATTTTGCCGGACAACACGATGCCCAACTGGCTTTTGTGTTGCGTGCCCGCCAAGCTGCTTGGAGTGCGGGTTATTTGCAGCAAAACGCCTCCCGGTTGGGTTTTTTACCCGGCTCAATGGCAGGCCGAATGCTACTGCCAGCCCCCACCGCGGGCTTGCCACCGCTGCTCACGCTGGCCTTTGATACCCAAGCGGCCCTGGCGGAAGACTTGGAGCAATCGGCGGTACGCGATTTGATGTTGAGTTTGGATGTGGCACAGGTCAACCGTTCTGAGCAGCCATTTACCCGCTTGCGCGAGATTGCCACCGTACTGTGCCGTGTCATGGATGGTGTGCTGTGCGATCAAAATGGTCAACCACTGCCTGCTATGGCTATGGACCCCATTGCCACCGATTTGGAGCTGCTATATGACCAGCTCGACAGCCACGGGCTGTCTGCTGGCTCGGTATTGGCTCGGCGCCTGTTCAGTTAACGTCTAGGCTAGGTAGGCTGTTGTGACCCAATCTCTTGATCTTTTTCCTACACCACCAGAGACAGCCCAGACCAACGCACCAGCCCCCGCTGCTGAAGAGGTCGCTCGCTTGCGAGCCTGTCTGCACCGTTGGGCACACCAATATTACGTGCAGGACGCACCAGAGGTGCCTGATGCTGAATACGACCGGGTCTATCAGCGTTTACAGGCACTAGAGTCTGAGCACCCAGAGCTGGTCACTCCCAACTCACCCACGCAGCGGGTGATTGGCGCAGTAATGGACGGACTGGCCCCCGTGCGCCATGCTGTGCCCATGCTCTCTATCCGGACTGAAACTGATGTGACGGCGGCAGGCGCCGAAAAGTTCGAGCAGCAATTGCGCTCCTATCTGGCCACAGAACAAAAGCGGGCCGAACGTGGCGAACGCCCCGCCCTGTGCCCGCTGGCGCTGGAAGTGGTGGCTGGAGCCCCTATCGGCTATGTGGCCGAGCCCAAATTTGATGGCTTGGCAATGAGTCTGCGCTATGAAAACGGCTTGCTGGTGCAGGCGGCAACCCGTGGCGATGGCGAAGTGGGCGAGGATGTCACGCACAACATCCGCACCATTCGTCAGATACCGCTGGTTTTGCCCGCTGGCGTGCCCCCTGTGCTAGAGGTGCGCGGCGAGGTTTACATGGCCCGGGCCGATTTTGACCGCCTCAACCAAGAACAGCGCGCCCGTGGGCAAAAGACTTTTGTTAACCCACGCAATGCGGCCGCCGGGGCTGTGCGCCAGTTGGATGCAGGCATCACGGCCCAGCGGCCCTTGCGCTTTTTTGCCTATGGCGTGGGTGAAGTAGCCCCGCTGGCTCAAGGCACGCCACATTGGCAGAGTCATTATGGGTTGTTGCAAACCCTCAAAAGCTGGGGCTTTCCGGTGGCCGAGCAGGTACAGCCGGTGGTGGGTGCTGAGGCATTGGTTGCGTTTCACCAGTGCGTTGGTCAGCAGCGTGATCAGCTGCCCTACGATATTGATGGTGTGGTCTACAAAGTAGACGATCTGGTATTGCAGCAGGAACTGGGTTTCAAAACCCGTGAGCCACGTTGGGCCGTAGCACACAAATACCCAGCGCAAGAGATGATGACGCTGGTCGAGGGCATCGACATTCAAGTGGGCCGCACTGGCAAACTCACGCCTGTGGCGCGGTTGGCTCCAGTGTTTGTGGGGGGGGTGACCGTCACCAATGCCACTTTGCACAACTTGTTTGAATTGCGCCGCAAAAAGGTGCGTGTAGGCGATCAAGTCATCGTGCGCCGTGCTGGCGATGTGATCCCTGAGGTCGTTGGTGTGGTGCCGCCTGTGGTGAGCCCTGCTGGTGATGGAGCATGGATTGCCCGCCAACCCTATGTGGCTAACTTTCGTATGCCCACCGCCTGCCCTGTGTGTGGCAGTGCTGTGGTGCGCGAGCCGGGCGAGACCGAATACCGCTGCACGGGTGGCCTATTTTGTCCAGCGCAACGCAAAGAAGCTATTTTGCATTTTGCCGCCCGCCGGGCGATGGACATCGAAGGCTTGGGCGGCAAATTGGTCGATCAATTGGTTGATGCAGGTATCGTCCACACCCTGCCCGATCTGTACCGATTGGGCCTTACTGCACTGGTAGCCTTGGAGCGCATGGCTGAAAAGTCGGCGCAAAACATTCTGGCTGCGTTAGAGCAATCTAAGCAAACCACCTTGCCCCGGTTTTTGTTTGCCTTGGGTATTCGCCATGTGGGTGAATCCACGGCCAAGGACTTGGCCCGTCACTTTGGCCGCTTAGATGCCATCATGGATGCCACGGTCGAGCAACTGCTACAGGTCAATGATGTGGGGCCAGTAGTGGCGCAAAGTATTCGCTTGTTCTTTGACCAACCCCATCACCGTGAGGTGGTGGAGCAGTTGCGCGCCTGTGGCCTTGCGTGGCCCGAAGGTGCGCCATCTGAACGGGCTTTACAACCCTTGGCTGGTCAAACCATCGTCTTGACGGGCACGCTACCCACCCTCAGTCGTGATGCTGCCAAAGACATGCTAGAGGCTGCGGGTGCCAAGGTCTCTGGTTCAGTCAGTAAAAAGACCAGCTATGTGGTGGCTGGAGCCGAAGCAGGCAGCAAATTGACCAAGGCCCAAGAGTTGGGCGTGCCAGTGCTGGATGAAGCAGGCTTGCTGGCGCTGTTGGCGCAGCAACCCTGAGCGTGCCTTGACGAGTCTGGGTTGATGCCTCCTTTTGTGCTTTCCATGTGGGGTCGGTTGTCTGGAGTGGGGAGATGGCTGGGTCCATCACTCATGCAACATCTGCACCGCCCCAACCGCCGTACCTTGTGGGGGTTGCTGGCCGCAGGCCCAGTCCTGCTCCTGTTGTATACCCTGCTGCTCATACCCTTTACCCCCGCCATCAGCGACATCCGTAAAGCCAAGACTGAACAACCAGCCCAAGTGCTATCGCGCGATGGCAAACTGCTGGCCGAATACAAATGGGCCCACCGCCAATGGGTGCCACTCAAGGGCATTGCCCCAGCCGTGGTGGATGCACTGATCGCTACCGAAGACCATCGCTTCTACCAGCACTGGGGCATGGACGGACGCCGACTGGTTGGCGCTGCCTTGGCCACGTTTTCTGGAGACCGCCAAGGCGGCTCTACTATCACCCAGCAATTGGCCCGTAATCTGTTTCCAGAAGAGATTGGCCGCGCCCCCACGCTCACGCGCAAGCTCAAAGAGGCCATTACAGCCTTCAAGATTGAGCTGCTCTACTCCAAAGAAGAAATTCTGGAGACCTACCTCAATACGGTTCCATTTCTGTACAACGCCTATGGCATAGAGATGGCGGCCCGCACCTATTTTGATACCTCGGCAGACAAGCTCACAGTATTGCAAAGCGCCACCCTGATCGGCATGCTCAAGGGCACCAGTTACTACAACCCCGTACTCAACCCAGAGCGGGCACAAAACCGGCGCAATACCGTGCTGGCGCAGATGGTCAAGCGTGACAAACTCAAACCTGCACAGTTCGAGGCACTCAAAAAACGGCCGCTGCGCATCGAGTTTGAGCGCCAAGCCGAGCCCCAAGGCCCAGCACCCCATTTTTCACAGCAGTTGCGAAAATGGCTGATTGCCTGGGCTGATCGCAATGGCTACAACTTGTACACCGATGGATTGGTCATTCACACCACTATCGATTCTCGTTTGCAAGCTGTGGCCAATCAGGCTGTGGCCCGTCAGGGCCGTCAGTTGCAGGCGGTGGCCGATGCGGCTTGGAGTCAGCGCAATGGCTGGCAGCCCCGCAACCCCTTGGTAGAAACCTTGGTGCGAGAATCCACCGAGTTTCGTGCCGCTGTTGCCAAGGGCCAAACCCCTGATGAGGCCGCCAAGGCTTTGCTGGCCGATGTGGCTTTTTTGCGCACACTGCGTCAGACCAAAGTGCGGGTGCAGGCCGGATTTTTGGCATTGGAGCCAGAAACAGGGCAAATTCGGGCCTGGGTGGGCAGTCGGGATTTTGCTCAAGATGCTTTTGACCATGTGCAGCAAGCCCGCCGCCAGCCCGGCTCTACCTTCAAGCCTTTTGTTTATGGTGCGGCCTTCGAGCAGGGCTTGAACCCCACCGATACACTGATAGATCAAGCCGTAGAAATCAAGCTCCCGGGCGGTGAGGTCTGGCGTCCCAGTGATGGTGGGCCGCCCAGTGGTCAAGCCATGAGCTTGCGCACAGCATTGGCACAGTCCAAAAACACCATCACTGCCCAATTGATGCAGCAGGTGGGCCCCGAGCGGGTGGTGGAGCTGGCCCGTGTCATGGGAGTGCGTGACAGTAAACTCGATCCTGTACCGGCCTTGGCATTGGGTACTAGTCCCGTGACGCTCAAAGAAATGGTGGCTGCCTATGGCACCATTGCCAATACGGGGCGCTATGTAGAGCCACTGTGGGTCACCCGCATCGAAAATCGCCGTGGTGAGCTGTTGCAGGAATTTGCATCGGCACGCCCCCAAAAAGCCATGCCCGTGCAAGCGGCCCAAGATTTGCGCAATGCCTTGCGCGGTGTGATTGATCAAGGTACGGGGCGTGCCATCCGCACCCGTTATGGCATTCAAGCGGATGTGGCAGGCAAAACAGGCACCACCCAAGACAATGCCGATGGGTGGTTCATCTTGTTGCATCCACAACTGGTGGCGGGGGCTTGGGCAGGCTTTAATGATAGCCGTATCACGTTGCGCAGTGACCATTGGGGCCAAGGCGCCCGCAGTGCGCTGCCAATGGTGGGTGAGTTTTTTCAGCAGGCTTTGCGCAGCAAACAGATTGATGCCCAGGTTCGTTTTGTCGATACCCCGCGTTCACGTTGGTGGCAAGACTTCAAGGAGCGCCTGCGCGATTGGCTACAGGACTGGTGGGCCAGCCGTCCTGTGCCAGAAAAAATAGAAACGCCACCAACGCGCCCAGCAGTTCCAGTGCCCGCTCCCGTGCTGCCCACAGCACCAGAAATCACCGAGTCGACCGCGGTGTCTGGCCGTTCTGGCGCTTTGCCAATAGAAACCAGCCCAGTGCCTGCATGGCCAGATCCCCCACCGATTCAGGAGGAACCACCACTACAACCCCTAGAAATGCAGGAGCTAACACCCTCCCCCGCCTTGCCTGCATCGGGGGAAAGTAGTTTTTGATGATTGTTAGAACCTAGGCAGGCCGTGAGAGCGATAGCCGCTATGATGGTTCAAATCATCATCAGAATGGATGAGATGTTTAGGCCGGAGGAGAAAATGTGACCGTATCTGCCAAACCGAAGCAAAGTCGAGGGGTTGTCATGGCGGGACGGGTGTCTCGTTGGGCGGCGTTGCTGTGTTGTCTGCTGGGTTTTGTGGGCGTTGCTTCGGCACAAGAAACGAAGGCCAACAAGACCATTTTGTGGTTGCTGAATGATTTTCCGCCTTTCATTTTGGTCGACAAAGAACTGCCAGGGCTTGGCTTTGTGGATGCGGCGGTCAAGTACTTTGTCAAGCACATGCCCGATTTCGAGCATCGGTTCGAAGTGGCTGGCGTTGCACGCTTACAAGGGCTGATGGCACAGGGCGCGCCAGTGTGCCATCCGGCGCTGTTGCGCACCCCAGAGCGAGAAAAGTTGGCTTATTTCAGCAACCCAGTGCATTTTGCGCTCACCCACCATGTGGTAATCCAACGCAAGAATCTGGCACGCCTGCGTGAGCACATCGGCTCCGATGGCAAAGTCGATGTGCAGGCTTTGCTGTCCGATTCCAAGTTGAGCACCTCATTGACGGAGGGGCGTGCCCTGGGCACCGAAATCGATGCGGCGCTGGCACGGCACCAAGGTCAAGCCCATCTCAAGACCACAGGCGTGCATTTTGATGCCCCCTTTCGCCACTTGGCTGCCGGATGGACAGACTATGTCTTTGCCTATCCTGTGGAGCCAGGCTATTACAACATGCAGGGCCGCATTACTGCACCGCTGGATTTGGTCTATCTGCCAATTGCTGGCACCAAAGACTACACCGTGGGGCATGTGGTTTGCACCAAAAGTGCTTGGGGGCGTGAAGTCATTGCCCGAATCAATACTGTTCTGGCACAGGCTGGCCCTCGGCCACCTTGGGTGGATACACAACTCTCGTATATGGACGCAGCCAGCATCAGCCGTTTTGAGCAATTGTTGGCCCGACACAGTCCTTTTCATAGCACCACCAAGCCATGATTCGGTTTGATCAGTTGTTTGGTGTGTTGGGCAAGCGCCTGCTGCTTTGGATGCTGCTGATCAATGGTGTCAGCGCGTTGGTGGCCACCTCTGTCCAACTCTACGCCAACTATCGCCAAGACGTGGTGGACATGCAAGACGCCTTGGACTTTATTCGCATCAGCCAGATTCCTGGGCTGGCCCAAGCGGCTTGGAACTTTGACCGCCAGCAACTGCATGCGCAGGTCGATGGCATTGCCCGCTCTTCGTGGGTGGCAGGGGTCATGTTACGTTACGGCTCCAGCGACAAAGAGGTGATTCAGCAAGGCCGTCTGGATGCCAAGCATTTAGCAGCGCATGAGCTACCGCTGGTGCATGGCTCTGGCGAACATGCCATTCAGGTGGGCAGCATTGTGTTGGTGCCCAACCGCCAGCAGCTCTACCAAAAGAGCTTTGATCGTTTAGTGGTGGTATTTTTGACCCAAACGGCCAAAACCACAGTGATCTCTTTGGGTTTGCTCTGGCTGGTGTTTTCGATGGTGACACGCCACCTGATACGCATGGCCGATTTTGCCAGCCAGTACCAACCCGGAAGCAGCCAGCCCTTGCTGGTACTCCATCGCAGCCCAGCCTACCAAGACGACGAGTTGGGGCGCTTGCAAGACAGCCTCAACAGTGCCTATCTTCGACTGCAAAACGCCCACGAGGCAGAGCAGCGCCACATCGAGGAGTTGGAGTTGCGCGTGGCTGAACGCACCAATGCGTTGCGTGTGGCCAATGCGCAGTTGGTGGAACACGCCTACCACGACCCCCTTACCGGCTTGGCGAACCGGATGCTATTGGATGAGCGCCTGAAGCAGGCCATTGCCAGAGCGCAACGCTATCAACATGAGTTGGCCGTGTTGTTGATCGACCTCAATCGATTCAAGCCTATCAATGATCTGTATGGTCACGCGGCTGGTGACGTATTGCTGACAGAACTGGCGAAACGGATGCGTTCGGTATTGCGCGAAACAGATACATTGGCGCGCATTGGGGGTGACGAGTTTGTGGTCATCTTGGAAAACCTAGAACCAGGTACCTCTGTGGCCCGTGTGCAAGACAGTTTGAAAGACGTTCTGCGACAACCTTGTGCTTGGCAAGATGAACTGTTGCAAGTAGGTGCCAGTATTGGTGTTGCACGCTATCCTCACGACGGCACCCAGGCCCACGACCTGTTGCGCGTGGCAGATGCGCAGATGTATGTCGACAAGCGGTCGATGCAAGTGGTGGACTCTTTCCAAATTTGACCGCACAGTGCGGGGTTCATGCAAATCCCCATGTTAGGGGAGTTCATCAACTTCAATTTACACTTGGTGACATATCGTTTCCAGGTGTTCTGAATCAGCTGCGGGCGCATGCCTGTAGTGAAGAAAAGGCCAAAGCTTATGCAACATTTTTTGATCTCTCGTCGGCATTGGGGTGTGGGGCTGCTGGCCTCTGTCATGTGGGTAGGGGCGGCTTGGGCCCAATCTCCCAGCCACACGGCGTATCGTTTTTCACCAGTCAACCAGTATGGTATTCAGCTCACGGCTTCCTACTGGAATCCCATCATCGCGTATGTGTCAGAAAAAAGCGGTGTCAAGCTCGAACTCAAGATCGGGCGCACCTCTGCAGATACCACTGCTTATGTGCTGGCGCAGGAGGTCGAATTCGTCTTCAGCAACCATCTTTTCAGTCCAGAGCGTGAACAATTGGGCTGGAAGGTGTTGAGCCGGCGCCAAACTCCCCCTATTCATGGTCAGATCATTGTGCCTGCCGATTCACCCATCACCAAACTGGCACAGTTACAGGGCCAAGAGGTAGCCTTTCCAGGGCCAGAAGCCTTGGTGGCGTACAAATTTCCTGCGGCGCAGTTGATGGCCCAGAAAGTCAATGCCAAATTTGTCTTTGGAGGCAATATGGATGGTGCTTTGGCACAGCTTTTTAGCGGCAAAGTGGCTGCAGTGGGTGCCAACTCACAGTTGGCCGAGGGTTACGCTCGGCGTGAAGGAAAAAAATACCGTGTGCTGTGGTCGTCTCCCCCTTTGCACGACTTGGCCCTGATGGCATCTTCCAAGGTGCCAGACAAAACACAAAAGGCGGTGGCACAGGCTTTTACTGGCATGCACAAAGACCCAGTGGGGCGCGAGATTTTGCAAAAAGTCTCTGAGCAGGTCGGTCTCAGTGATCAAGCGTATTTCATACCATCAGACGGCAGCGAATACGCGCCCTACCGCGATTTTTATCGTACCGCTCCGGCTGCACTGCGCTGAAATTTCATGGCATGGTTGTCGCCGTTGTTGCCCCGGTCTTTGGTCGGGCGGGTGTTCATGCTCTACACCATCACGCTGGCAGGGTTTGTGTTGGCGGGGTTGGGCCTGTTCTACCACTACCAATTGGTGGTGCAGCTCGAGCATGAACAAACCTTGGCCGACAGCCTGGGGCGCATGATCGCTCCGACCATCCTCGACAGTGCGGTGATTGGTGACTACGACACCATTTTGCGCACCTTGCAGAGTGCCGTAGAACATTCTGATTTGGCATCGGCACGTTTCATTGATTTGGCTGGTGGCATGGTACATGCCCCCCACAACAACCGGCCCGACACCCAGCCGCCTACTTGGTTGCGCAATCAGGTGGCGGCACGCTTGTACGACAACAACACCGCCATCCAAGTGGGCGGTAAAGACTATGGCATTTTGCGTCTGAGTTTTGATGCTGATGCCATTGCGGGGCGTTTGTGGGAGCAGATGCGTTTTGCACTGGTGCTGGGGCTGGTCGCCATTGGGGGGGGGTTGGCGCTCATCCGTTATCCCTTGGTGCGTTGGTTGGGCAATCTGAGCCGTATCCAAAGTATTGAGCAGGCCGTGCAAAGTGGCGATGCTTCCCAAGCATGGCGGGCTGCCGAAGATGCACCCTCTGAATTCCGCGAAACCTTTGCTGTGCTAGGCCGTGCCGCTGCCAGCTTACAGTCGCAGCGGGTGCAGGCAGCCGTCACCCTAGGGTCGATTGCCGATGGCGTTCTCACCCTGAACGTGCAAAAACAGGTGGTGTTGGTCAATCCTGCGGCTTGCGAGATCTTGGGGCTGCCGATTCAAACCGTACTGGGCGAGACCATCAGCACATTATTTCCAGCCCTACTGCCAACCCAAGAACAGCCGGTGTCGTCGTGGACAGGCCGCCGCTATACCCTGCACAATTCCCATAAGCAATGCACTGTGGTGCTAGATACCACCCTATCGCAGATTTGTGCGCCCGATGGCCAAGTAGCTGGTTACGTGTTGGCTTGTAGAGATGTGAGTGAGCAACACGCACTGGATCAGCGCCTACATACAGAACTGGCCGCACGGGAGCGGGCGATGGTCTCATTGCGTACGGTGCTAGAGGAGTTGAGCAGTGAAACCGCTGCGACCCATATCACCGCAGACACCGACGACCTGGCTGCCATATCCGCCATGATTTCGGCTTTGGTGGAGCGTTTGCGTACCCGCAATGAGCAGCTCAATGCCATTTTTGCCCTGAGCCCAGATGGCTTTGTCTCTTTTGATGCACAGTGTCGGGCCAACTATGTCAGTCCGGGTTTTATTCGCCTGACGGGTGTGAGCAAAGTGCAGGTGCTAGGCGCCAGCGAAGGGGATATAGAGGCACTGCTGCACCGGCAGTGCAGCCAGAACCTGCCGTGGCGCAGCTTTGAGGCATTGCGCCAAGACTTACAACACCAGAGCGAACAAGGCCATGGGCCCAGACACGACCGCATCGAGTTGTTGCGCCCGGTTCGGCGTGTGCTTGAAATTGGGTTGCATGAAAGTGCTTCAGACGTGATCTCACAGGTGTTGTCATTGCGCGATGTGACACATGAGTCAGAGGTCGAGCAGATGAAGAGTGAGTTTCTCAGCACGGCTGCCCATGAGCTGCGCACGCCCATGACCAGCATCTTTGGTTTCATGGAGTTGATGCAGATGCGGCCCATGACACCTGAGCAATACCAACCCTTGCTCGCCACCATGCGCCGTCAGGCTGAACTCATGATTGCTATCCTCAACGAGTTGCTGGATTTATCACGGATCGAAGCCCGTAGGGGCAAAGACTTTATCTTAGAGACCTTGGATCTGCGTTGGCTGGTACAAGATCTGCTGCATGACTTTAAGCCACCTAACGGGCGCACACCGGCAACGCTGACACTAGAGATGGAGCCAGCTTGGGTACAGGTTGACCGCAACAAGATATCGCAGGCCGTCCTGAATGTGTTGTCCAATGCCTATAAATACTCACCTGCTGGAGGGGCGGTGTTGGTGCGTTTGGTGCGGCAAGGAGATGCCAATGCCCTAATGGTGGGTATCGAGGTACAAGATCATGGCATAGGCCTAAGCCCTGCACAGTTGGCTCGGGTGAGTGAGCGGTTTTATCGAGCCGATGAGTCAGGCACGATTCCTGGCACAGGATTGGGCATGAGTATCGTCAAAGAAATTATCGAATTGTTGGGCGGTTATCTGGCCTTGGCCAGTACACAGGGCAGTGGAACCACCGTGACCTTGTGGCTGCCTCAAAGCCATGCCCCATCAGAACCAACCCCTATACCCTGATGAAAAATATTGCTTCTTGGTTTGAGCCAGTACGCTGGTGCAGTGGTCTGCTGACAGTGGCCGCCGTAGTGGCTCTGCCCCAGCCATTGATGGCACGGGAGTTGATTGCACCACCTGCCACGGTGGTGGCAGCCGGGCAACCGCTAGAAATTCCCAATCGTCTGTTTGCGTTGTCACACCCGATTGGGCAGCAGCGCCTGCTCCAGAGCGATTATCGCCAAGCCTATTGGCCGCTGGCAACCTACTTTGAAACCCAGCGCAACCAAGCCTATTGCTCGGTAGCTACCTCTGTCATGGCGCTCAATGCCTTGGGGGTGCCTCGTCCGGCCACTGTGTTGTATCCAGATTTTCCTTTCTTCACACAGGAAGACTTCTTTGCCAATGTAGACCGGCGTATCGCCGACCCCGAGGTGGTGGCTAGAAAAGGAATGACACTGGAACAGTTAGAGGCTGTTCTAGGCCACTATACAGTGACAGTCGAGAAAGTGGTTGCCGATACATTGGATGCCAGTCAGTTGCGTGAGCTGCTCAAAAAACATTTGCGCGAGCAAGACCGTTTTGTGCTTCTCAACTTCAACCGTCGTTTGATTGGTCAAGCGGGAGGCGGCCATTGGTCGCCGTTGGCCGCATACCATGAAGCGAGTGATTCGGTGCTGTTGATGGATGTGGCACGGTACAAATATCCACCAGTTTGGGTGCCACTGGTTGATTTGTTGCAAGGCGCACAAAACCATGACAGCGTCAGTGGGAAGGCACGGGGATTGCTGATCGTCACTAAGAAAAATTGATGCAATATGAATGCAGACTGTGTCCTGTTCTGATGCAATCAATGTAACTTACATAATTTTTAAGACAAGTAAAAATAATTACCTTTCAAAAACATTTGATCAGATAACCATGCTTGTAAAATGGTAAATTAAGCTATACACACAGAACACATGAATCTGAATCCAAGAAGACTTGGAGCCTTTCAAATGTCAGCATGGACGCATGTCTTCACGTTGTTCTGGCTTTTATGGCTCCCATATTCAGCATGGGCTGCAGAACCTTTGCTCATTGCCCACGTTGCCCCTTCTAGTGGGCGCTTTGCTTTGCACGCCGAAGCCGACCGGCGAGGCGTAGAGATGGCCGTCGAAGAATTCAATACCCGTGGCGGTGTGCTGGGTCGTGAAATCATTCTCATCTCCCGCGACCCCACCTTAGATGCGCAACAAGCAGCACAGGTAGCCAAGACTCTCATTCGTGACAACCAAATTGGCTTGATGATAGGCGCCATTGCTTCTAACGTAGCAGCCAGCATGTCAGAAGTGTGCCAACAACATGGCGTGCTCTTCATCAATACCAATTCATCAGCCCCCTCCGAGGCGGTAGAAAATGCCCACCGCACCAAATTCGTCTTCGACGCCAACGGAGCCAATTTCAATCGGGCACTGTTTCGCCATGCTTTAGCCCAACGTGCATCACGCCGCGTACTCTTATTGATCGAAGACAATGAAGCTGGGCATAGCAATGCAACGGCAATGCGCCCTTACATCAGCCGCTATGGTGGTCAAGTAGTGGCAGAAATCCTAGCCCCTGAGAACCTCACAGACCCTCTAGGCATTTTGAAACAAGTTGCCGCAGTGTCTGCTGATGTGGTGGCTGTTGTCATCAGCGGTGGCAATCAAATCAAACTTTTTTCTCAAATTGATCCCGAAATATTTGAGCGCCAACTTTGGTTGATTGGTGAAGTAGATTGGGAAGAGCTCTATCCGGCACCAGGAACTGCCCGTCCTTTGTTTGGCACAACTTGGGCTTGGAATCTTGACACCCCAGGAACCTCTGATTTTGTAGCACGCTACCGTAAGCGGTATGCACACACCAAATTGAATTACCCAGGTGATGTCACCCATGCAGCGTACTTGGCAACCAAGGCACTATTACAGGCGATCATACGGGCTGGCACTACCGACAACCATGCAGTCATTGCCCAGTTAGAGCAATACCAAGCAACGGCCAAAGAACGCATGCAGCACCACACTGCCAAGATGAACCCGCGCAGTCACCATGTGCAGCAAACCATTTATATTGCCCGCTGGAATCCACACATTTCGGCACCAGAACAGCGTATTGAGATCGTAGCCATTGTGCCCCCAGAAGAAGCAGAGTACGAGCTAGAACGCCAGACTAAATTGGAATCTCTGGCACAGACCCCTCGCCACCGTCCTTAATAAAAAACTGTACCACCATGCCCAGCATTGGTTTAATTCCACGTATTGCCTTGCTGGTGGTGTTGGTCGAACTGGTTTCGTTCAGCGTCTTGGTCTGGTATTACACAGATCGGTTCAGCCATTCTGCTGATCAACGTTTGCGCGATGGCCTGCAACAGGTAGTACGCATGATAGAGAGTGAAGAAATCTCTATCAGTGCGGTAGCTCGCCAAAATCTAATGGGTGATTTATTAGGGGCACCTTATATCGATGGATTGGTGATTGGTGGCAATCGCCGCGTGATCGTATCGCACGATCCACGCCATTTGGGGCGCCAAGTATCAGAATTACCAACTTACGACAATCGTTGGTTCCAGACTAATGAACTTAGGCAAGGAATATTTGTAGCAGATCAAGATCGGCTGACTTGGGTTCAGCCCTTTAAGCACCATGCAGATGGTAGCCCCTTGTACACCATAGTATTAACAATTAGCACAGTAGAAATTCAGGCTGAAAAACAAGCAATTTTTCGTTGGGGTTTGGCAGTATCCACACTGTTTATTTTGCTTAGCTCAGCTTGTTTGGTATTGGTAGCTCAACGGATTGTGGCACGCCGTGTAGAAGCTTCGCTGCGTATGTTAGAACAGGTGGCACATGGGCAACTAGATGCCAGAATTGATGTATTGTCCAACGATGAACTGGGGCAGTTGCAGCATGGAATCAATGCCATGACCCAAAAATTGGGGCTGTTGCTGCAACAACAAGTCCAAGATGCCAAACAACAGCAAGCGCATAAAGAACTATTGCAATCCGTCCTAGAGCATGCACCGTTTCGGGTTTTTTGGAAAGATCGTGATTTACGCTACCAAGGGTGCAATAGTTTATTTGCCGCAGATGCTGGATATACCCAACCACATGAGTTGACAGGGCGTCATGAAGACGAATTGCACTGGCGCCACGAGCTTAATCAAGAGTTAGCACAAGAACAGAATTTGCTGGCAGCAGGTGTTCCCTTGCTAGAACATGAAATCAACCTGACATTGGCCAATGGTCAAAAGATGGTTGCCAATGTTTCCAAAGTGCCACTGCGCAATGCGCAGCAGGAGGTTGTGGGTTTGCTAGGACTGTACAGTGATATCACTGCCCGAAAGCAGACAGAAAGTGAATTGCGGCTATATGCCAGCATCTTCTCGTACAGTGCAGAGGCGCAATTGATATGCGATCCTGAACGGCGCATCCTCGCAGTAAACCGTGCATTTACTCAATTGACAGGATATACATTAGAAGATGTACGGGGTAAAAATCCAGGAATACTTTCGTCAGGACAAAATACACCAGATACTTATAAAGCCATGTGGGCTGATCTGAACCATAGTGACCATTGGCAAGGAGAAATTGTAGATCGTCGCAAAGATGGCTCTGTGTATCCTAAGTGGCTATCCATCTCCGTAGTGCGTGATTCAGAAGGAAATTTAACGCACTATGTAGGTGGATTTATGGATATTTCTGAACGCAAAAAAGCAGAGAATCACATTGCCTATCTCGCCCACCATGATACGCTCACTGGATTGCAAAATCGCTACAGCCTGCTGAACAAGCTTGAACAGGCCTTAGCCACAGCACGTCGGGCTGGTCGCATGCTGGCTGTCATGTTTATTGACCTAGATCGATTTAAAACGATCAATGATACGCTCGGCCACGCATGTGGTGATGCCTTGCTGCAACAGGTGGCCGACCGTCTACGTGCCAATGTGCGAGACAGCGATATTGTGGCCCGTTTTGGTGGTGATGAATTTGTGGTGGTTCTCAGTGATGTAGAAGATGCAGCCGCTACCTCGCGGGTAGCCAATAAACTTCTCGAAATTTTACGTGTTCCCTATCTCATCAGTCCTCATGAGTTGCATTCCAGTCCGAGTATCGGGATTGCGTTATTTCCTTCTGATGGAAATGAACCTGATATTTTGATGAAGAATGCCGATGTGGCGATGTACCATGCTAAGCGTGAAGGGCGCAACAACACCCAATTTTTTACTGCTGCACTGAATGAATCTACGGCAGAGCGGTTGGAATTAGAGCGTGAATTACGTTTAGCGATTGACAATGGTTTGCTTCAATTGCATTATCAACCTCAAATTTGTGCAGCCGATGGCAAAGTACATGGTGTAGAAGCATTGGTTCGCTGGGCACATCCAACTTTAGGGGCAGTTTCTCCTGCCAAGTTTATTCCAATCGCTGAAGAATCAGGATTAATTTTGCCATTGGGAAGCTGGGTGCTCGATACTGCCTGCCGCCAGGCTGCACGCTGGAAGGCCGAAGGAATTGAAGGGCTGACAGTAGCCGTCAATTTATCGGCACACCAGTTGCGCCAGCCAGAGTTGATCGAACAGGTGCAAACTATACTATGCCGCTATGCACTGCACGGATCAGATCTAGAGTTAGAGATTACCGAATCAGTCGCTATGGAAGATCCCCAGTACGCTATCAAACAGTTGCAAGCTTTGCGGGGTTTGGATGTGCAGCTTTCTATTGATGATTTTGGTACAGGGTATTCATCGTTGGCATACCTCAAACTGCTGCCTATTCAAACCCTCAAATTAGACCGTGCCTTTGTGCGCGACATTGAAACCGACCCCAATGATGCTGCGATTAGTACCGCAACGTTGGCATTGGCGCATAGCCTAGGTTTACAGGTGGTCGCTGAGGGGGTAGAAAACGAAGCACAGCGCAGCTTTTTGGCTGCACATGGCTGTGACCGTTTACAGGGCTATTTGTTTAGCCGCCCTGAACCAGCTGAAGTATTGAGCCAACGCTGGAAACAAGAGGCCATTGCAGTAAAAACGGGAGTGTGAAAAATCTCAAATAAATGGATTTTTTACTACTTTGGCAGCTTTTTCTTCTATAGATTTTGGAAGTTTTTTTTCTTTTTCCAAAATTTTAACGATGCGCCCAGCTAGAATTCGTAAATCATTAGCCAGTGCCAGCCCATTTTGATCTTTGGTTAATACTAAATCGCCTGTGATAGCCACCCTGTCTAGGCGGTTCTCAATTTCGAAACCGCCAATGCGAATGACATCTTTCTCATTGCTGTAAGGCTTGAATTCTTGCATGGTAACCTTGTTCCAAAAAGTACGTTGTTTATTTTTGGATTACACGCTGAATAAAATCTCGTACACCGTGTAGTAAATCTTTGAGTTGATACTCATCTTCAGGGGGTTGGTTTTTGTTCTGTGAATTACCGCCGCGCTGTGACACTGGTTTTGGAAGATTCATTCCGCTTTCACGTACTTTGCTTGGCAAAGTGGGCAATACATTGATGCCAACCATTTTTTCAAGATCCGCCATGCTGATCATGGCATAGTCTTTGGTGTCATCATTGGTGATCAGATAGGCGCCTGCCCGTTGCTGTTTGGGGCTGTAGATTGCTTTCCAAAGGTGGGTTGGTACCAACACATTACCGATTTTCCGAATGTCGTTACCCACAAAAGCGGGGCCACTGATCACATAGAGTTCACCTTCCTCTATAGCCAGCTGCCGTGCAGCCGCTTCAATGCCTGCCCATACCCCCGCATTGTTGGCATGGACTTGAGGAACCATATTGGCTAACGAGAAAGAGTCCCTCTGAGACTCACGGGTAGGCATGTCTGCATTGGGTGCCAGATGGCCCCGGTCATAACCGCTGCGTTGGTAATCTTCTAACTCTGCACGGTCTGAGGGGGGCAGCGCCGACTCGGCACGAAACGAATCCTTGCGCGATAGCTTCTTTGCCAATGCCAAATTGTCGCGTGTTAAGTGCTCTGCCGCATAGAGAGGTGTTCGGCTGACGCCCGAATGCAGCACAGCGAATGAAATAAAACACAGTTCTTGGGTGCGTGGCTTGAGCTTGGCCTGGACGAGCACGGGCGGCTGTCCCCCCACAAAATGTTCAGGACAAGCGGTGGAAGCCGCCAAGGCCGACCCCGACACCACCAGCAGCGCCAGTGCCAAGCCACTAGAGGAAATAGACATAAACATAGGCCCACATTGTGCCCCTTGGCGTGCAATAGTGGGTGTCTTTCTGCACACAAGGGCTATGCGGCCAAGACGTCTATGGTTCCTGTAGCATGGCGATAAAGCAGGGCCATCAGTTGGCTCACATCCAAGCATTGGATCAGCATTTGTCCCGGATGGGCTTTGATCAAGTGGGTGATCAGTTTGCCAGCCACACCAGATAATGCAGGTGCTTTGACAATGCGTTGGTGTGCAAATGTGCCAACACCATGCAATTCACTGACCAGCAAACCAACGCATTGCTGACCATGCTCCAACACAATGACTTGGCTTTGTTGCGTCCAGACAGAGGCTTGCCCAGAGAGCAGGTGGCCCAAATCAAACACCCAGACATACCCAGAGATACTGCCTTGGGCTTTGCGTGCCAAGGTGCCTACGCAATAGGGCCGTCGTCCAGCAGATACCGGGGCAATGGCGCTGGCCGGTAATGCTTCCAGTACGGTTTTGGCCTCCAGTGCCATGAGCGAGGAACCCACAAAAAATGTGGCCATCTCTACCCCTTCGGTGGCAGGCACTTCGGTCAGCAATGCGGCCCGTTGTCGGTGTACTGCATCGACCGCTGTGCTTTGCAAGGCACCCAGACGCTCAAAAGACACTGCCAGCACGTCCTCGCGATAGCCATCGCTGCGTTTGAATTCGCGATAACCCGATGATGCCGAACAACCAACGATGCAATAGTGCCCATCCATGACCATCACCCGCGACAGGCTTTGTCCGCGCTCAAGTTGCAAGAGGTCTGGGGGCAAACCCAAGCTACTGCCCGTTGGATAACTGGCGTGGGTGCTGGAAAGAACGTGCCCTTGGCGGTTGATGAAGGCGGCTTGAATCCCCGGCTTGTCTAATGTGCTGCCATGCAGCATGGCAACAAATTCTTGAGGTGCGTTAAACACAATCCCAATACCCCCCACCACTGCTGCATGGGAGCCTGGCGCCCGAATGGCCGCATGGTAGGTATAGGTAGCTTGCCCATCACACAGTGCCGAAACATGCCACGGGCTGACATGGTAGGCTTGGGTGTTGGGCAGCGCCAGCACTGCGGACAGTGCTTCTGCTTCAATCTGCATGTCGAGCACACTGCTGCCATCGGCCAAATGGGGGCGGCTGGCCGCCACAATACGGCCTTGCCGGTCGTACACCACTAAGCGGGCATAAACGGTATAGAGAGCATGGATGTGCTCAAGTATGGCCGTGATGCGTGCCAAGGCGTCTTTTCCGGGCTGTGGATGGGCCAGCAAAGTGCCTAATTCTGGGGTCTGCGCCCACCACCGGCAGTCGTTGGCCCGCTCGTAAAGGTTGCGATCCAGCAGATCCACCAGCAAATGGGTTAGCAATTCACTGTCGCGGGTACGGGAGCTGAGCACCGTGCCATACAAATCACGGATAGATTGGTTGAAAACTTCATTGGTTCGGGCGCCAGTTTGACCAATCTGTTCTAGTACGGCCTTGAGTTTTTGCTCACTGCCCCGTTCGGTGGCTGTCATGACCTGACCGTTCCACACCACACGCCGGATGGTTTGTGCTGCCAATACAATTTCATTCAGCGGCGGGCAAAACGTTTGAGCATGGGCCAACAATCCCAGTGCGACCGATGGTTCAAGGCGGTCGATGGTCTGGCTTGGTTGGGTGGAGAAAGCCAACTCAATAGGAACCATGACTTGTCCTGCCCAACCTTGGGGCCCAGGATAGCCTTGGTAGCCTTGGGCTACCGCTGTTTGCACCAGATAGGTGCGGCCACCACACACCATTGGTTTTGGCGCACCACTATGGTTCACAGGGACAGGGGCACCCACCGGAATCCATAAAGGGTCGCTGCTGGCAATCACCCGTTGCTGGGCATCTAGTAGCAAGGCAATGCTGTGGTGATCTTGGTGTTGATGGGCTTGAAAGATACCTTCCATCTCGCTACCAAAGGCAAAGCTCAGGCAAAGCACGCCCACGGCTTCTCCGTTGCGGGGATCTAACATCCGATGGGAATACAGCAGTGCATGGGTTTTGCTGGGACGCAAATTGCTTGCCCGAAAAGTCTCGATGTAACCTCGGCCTTGCAAGGTCTGGGCAATCAACGGGTCGTGACTGCCTTCGATGCGGGAGTCGGCATCTGTGTGAACTAGCACGGTGCCTTGTGCATCAAGCAGCAAAATCTCGTCATATACCGTGTATTTGTTGCGATATTCCTGCAAACGCTCAAGAACGGGTTCTGGGTCGGTGTCAATACCGGCCACAAATCTGCACAAGTTCTGATCGGTAGCCAAGAAGCCCACATCGGCAGTGCGCTCGTACAGGTTGCGCACCACAATATCAATCACATGGCGCGCACTGGTGCCAATCTCGGCCATCACTTCCTGAATGGATTCTTGTACCAGTGAAGTCACCAGTTCGCTCTCGAGCCGCTGGAAACCTTCACGGGTGGCACTCATCATGGGCAATAGGCTTCGGGCTTCCTCAGGGCAGTTCATTTTGGCGGAAGCCTCAATCAGCCGCCACATCAGGTTGAGTTCGCGCAGTGCATTTTCACAACGTGCAACATCGCGCATGAAGGGGATGAAGGTGTCCGTGTGGACAGTGGCACTTGAGGACATGGCGGACTTCGCTTTCTGGACAGGGCTGTGAAACAGAATGCAAAAGCTGGGCCATGTCTCAGCGTGTCATGGTTGTTGCCAAGGCAGTGGCGCTTGCCAGCGCCCCACCCATTCAATGAACTCCTCTATAGGCATGGCTTGGGCAATGCAATACCCTTGTGCGAGATTGCAACCCATTTGCAGCAACATGCTGCCTTGGGCTACCGTCTCTACACCCTCGGCAATCACGCGGTAGTCGAATGACCGTGCCAATCCAATGACACCCTGCACGATAGCCAGATCACCAGCATCATCGGCCATGCCTCGCACGAAGCTTTGGTCGATCTTGATGGTCTCTAGGGGCAAACGGCGCAGGTAGGTCAGGGAGGAGTAGCCTGTGCCAAAATCATCCAATGCAGTACATACGCCCATTTCCCGCAGCTGTAAGAGGGTTTGTGCCACAGGCTCTAGGTTGTAAAGGGCGGCCGTCTCAGTGATTTCGATGCGTAAGCTGCCTTTGGGGAGTTGGGGATAACAGGCCATCCGCTGGGCCAACCAATCAGCAAAGTCTGCCTGCTGCAAATGCGGTGCCGCAATATTGATACTCACGGGCAGCAGCAAGCCGTGGTTGTGCAGTGTCACCGCCATATCGAGCGCGGTGTCTACCACCCAGGCACCAAATATGGTTTCTAAGGCGGTGCCTTGCATTTGCGGCAAAAAACTGCCAGGGGCCAACAGTCCCTTTTCAGGATGATTCCAGCGCACCAAGGCTTCGGCACCAATCACCGTGCCTTGGCGCATATCAACCTTGGGTTGCAGGTAGAGCACAAACTGGTGTTGGGTCAGGGCTGTGTGTAGGCGAGCGGTATGGGCCAGCACTTGCTGTGCCGCGCGTTCAGAAGCTGCATCAAACTGAAAGAAGCGATTGCGCCCCGCTTGTTTGGCGTGGTACATCGCCTGATCGGCATGGCGCAGCAAGGTGTCGGCATCGGCATCATCTTGTGGATACAAGGTGTAGCCAATGCTGGCGGTGACGGTGACTGATTCATGGCCAAGACTGTACGGTGCAGCCAGACCTTCCATGACATGGTGTAGGGTTTGTTCACAATCGATGCTGCTGTGTAGACCGGGCAGCAAAATAATGAACTCATCTCCTCCCAATCGGGCCACACAATCGGTGGCACGCAATGCATGGGTGAGGCGATTGGCAGCCACCACCAATAAGTGGTCTCCTGCTTCGTGTCCGTGTTGGTCATTGACGGGTTTAAAGCCGTCCAGATCCAGGTAGGCTACTCCAAGGAGGGTGCCCAAGGTGCGGGCCTGTTCCATGGCTTGCGTGAGGCAACGAGCTAACAACACACGGTTGGGCAGGCCCGTGAGTGCATCGTGGTGTGCCAGCCGGTGCAGTTGTTGTTCGTGTTCGTGTTGGGGCGTGACGTCCATCGACACCCCCAACATCCGCACGGGATGACCACTGACATCGTGGGCCACACTTTTACCGAGGTTGCGAATCCAGCGCATACCACCACTGTGTTGGGGGACACGCCAGGTGGCATCAAAGTGCGTGACCGAATGTCGGGTATGCCGATCCAGTTCTCGTGCAATTTTGGGTACATCTTCAGCCACCGTGCATTGCTGCCACGGCACTGGTTCACTGGCCCCTTCTTCATTGGGATGCAGTCCCCGCATGGCCCGCCAGCGGACGTCACCTTGGATGAGGCCGGTTTGCATGTCCCAATCCCAACGCCCTAGGGAGGCAGCCGCCATAGTGAGTGAGAGCAGTGCCTCGCGCTCACGTACCTGTGCCTCGGCCCGTTTGGATGCATCAATGTCTTGCATAACCCCACGGATACGCACTACCCGGCCCTCTTCCACGACAGGCTCACCCAGCGCACGCATCCAAACCAAGCGGCCATCAGCCCTGACGATCTCAATTTCTAAATTCCACTCCACCCGCTGGCGGATGCACTGGCGCAGCGCATTGCGAAACGTGTCGTGCCAAGTAGGCGCCACATGGCGCTGGACATAATCGCGCGGCAGTGGACTGCCCGGCGGCAAACCATGAATTTCGTAACAAACGTCTGACCAGTACACGGGCCCACGACCCGGCAAGTCCTCCCAGACGCCCAAACGTGCTAAACGTCCGGCTTGTTGCAACAGACTATTGCTGGCTTGCAACTCCTCGTAGATGCGTTGCTCACGCGTGATGTCGTGAAACACAAAGACAAAACATTCTTCATCGGCAGTAGGCACCGGGTAGGCCGACATTAGACCATGCACTTTGGTGCCATCAGGGCGCTGTGCCACCATGGGTAATTTGTCTACCTTGCCGTGGCGCTGATAGAGCTGCATCAACCGGGAGCGTTCATGGGGAGTGGCCCATATTTTCAGTGCTGCCGAGGTGTGCCCCACGATGGACTCGCGGGGCAGGCCCATTAAAGTGCAAAACGCTGGATTGACTTCTACAAAGCAGCCATCGGCCACGCGGGCCATCCCTGCTGGATCTGGCAGGGCTTGGTAGATCGTGTTGTATTTGGCCTCTGAGGCCCGCAGTGCTTCTTCTGTGGCACGCTGTTCGGTAACGTCGGTGATGATGCCAACAATACGCAGTGCCCGGCCCCGGTGTTCTTGTGCGGTGGTACAACCACGCACCCGCACCCAGCGCCAGCTACCAACGGTGTTGCGCACCCTGAATTCGACTTCGTAGTTTTTGGTCTTTCCGCTCAGCACAGGCCGCAGCTGTGCTGCTGTGACAGCCATATCGTCAGGATGTTGCAGGCTGCGCCAATAGGCCGTACGCTGGCGCTCGGGCAACTCCAACAAACCATAAGGACGGTAGAAATCACCATGAAATGAAAGCTGGTGGTTACGCAAGTCCCAAGTCCAGCGTCCGCCGCCAGTGGCCTCCAAGGTGGTCAGCAGTTCTTGCTCACGCTGGCTCAGAGCCTGGAGCGGATCCATCGCGTTCATGTGTCAGTGTTCCTGTGTGTCGGCGTGGAGTATCGTTGCACCAGCGCCGTCTGTCGCTGGTCAAAGAGCAGGGGTTAACCCGATTGACATGCTTTGGCACTGTGCAGATTCGAGCTGCAACAAAGCAGACTTGCGTTCTAACCCACCGGCATAGCCAGTCAGGCTGCCATCTTGGCCCAGCACTCTATGGCAAGGAATGATCACGCTGATCGGATTGCGGCCTACGGCAGCCGCCACGGCACGCACTGCAGAGGGTTTACCCAAATGCTTGGCCAGCGCCGAATAGCTGCATGTTTGGCCGTAACGGATGTGGCGCAACGCCTGCCACACCGATTGTTGGAAGGGCGTGCCACTGGAACAATCCAGCGGCAGGTCAAATGTGGTTCGTTGGCCTTCCCAATAGGTTTGTAATTGTTCCAAGGTAGCATGCACATACGGGTTGTCGGCATGGTGTGGCCACGCATCTAGACATGTTGGCATGTGGCGCTGACCGACAAACCACAGACCACACAAACCCTGCGGTGATGCAGCCAAGGCCAGCTCCCCCCACGGGCTGTGGGCACGGTACTGAACGGTGTTGGGATGAAAGGGCATGTGTTTCCTACAAAGGATGGAATACAAAAAGACTTATAGCAAGGGATGTAGGCATTTTCCTGACAATGGCCTGCCGCCTACAATGCCGCCGACTTTTTCTTTTCCCTTTCCTGAAAGTTCCAACCTGTGCAGCCCTCTCCCTCTATCTTCAAGGCTTATGACGTTCGCGGTATCGTGCCTGCCACATTAAACGAAGAGGTGGCACGGGGGCTGGGCCGGGCCTTTGGCACTGCGGCGCGGGCCGAAGGGCAAACCACCGTTGCCGTAGGGCGTGATGGTCGTTTGTCTGGGCCTGCATTGAGTGCTGCCTTGATTGCCGGTTTGATCGACGTGGGCATTGACGTGATTGACGTGGGCATGGTCACTACACCGCTGCTGTATTTTGCGGCCCACACCTTGTGCCAGTCGGGTATTCAAGTCACAGGCAGCCACAACCCTAAAGATTACAACGGCTTCAAAATGGTGCTGGCGGGGCGGGCCATTCATGGTGAAGAAATTCAAGCATTGCGCCACACCATGGAGACGGAAAGCTGGCAATTGGTTCCGGGCGGACAGGTGCGTCAAGCAGACGTTCTGGCTGCTTACCAAGCGCGTATTTGCAATGATGTGCATTTGGCCCGTCCAATGAAGATCGTGGTCGACTGTGGCAACGGGATTGCTGGTGCTTCGGCTCCAGCGATTTTTCGGGCATTGGGTTGCGAAGTGATTGAGCTGTTCTCCGAAGTAGACGGCAATTTTCCTAACCACCACCCTGACCCGAGCAAGCCCGAAAATCTGCGCGATCTGATCGCCGCTTTGCACACCAGTGGTGCTGAATTGGGATTGGCCTTTGATGGCGATGGAGACCGCTTAGGCATCGTCACCAAAGATGGACAGAACATCTTTCCCGATCGCCAAATGATGTTGTTTGCACAAGACGTGCTCAGCCGTGTGCCAGGGGGACATATCGTGTTCGATGTCAAATGCACACAGCGGCTGGCACCGGCCATTGTGGCCGCAGGCGGCATACCAGTGATGTACAAGACAGGCCATTCACTGATCAAGGCAGAAATGAAGCAACTCGCGGCCCCGCTGGGTGGCGAGATGAGCGGCCATATCTTCTTTAAGGAGCGTTGGTTTGGGTTTGATGATGGCACCTATGCCGGTTGCCGCTTGCTGGAAATCCTGAGCCGCCATGTCGATCCCAGTGCTGTGCTCAATGCCCTGCCCTGCAGCCACTCCACCCCCGAACTGAATGTGCCCTGTGTTGAAGGGGAGCCGCACCGCCTCAGTGCCCAATTACAGGCTTTGGCCGCCCAAACTTTCGCTGCTCCAGCCCAAGTGAGCACGATTGATGGTTTGCGGGTGGATTGGCCAGATGGTTTTGGGCTGATTCGGGCCAGCAACACCACACCAGTACTGGTTTTGCGTTTTGAGGGACAAACCCCCGAGGCTCTACAGCGTATTGAAGCGACCATGTTAGCCCTGCTGCAGCGTGTTAAGCCAGATGCCCAGCTGGGCCATGCTGCACACTGATTGCGTTGACGCCTGATGCTGATGCCCTCCTTGGCCCGTGCTCTCTATAGCACCCTGATCTATTTGGCACAACCTTTACTACGGTACAAGTTGCGCCGTCGGGCTGTGGCCGAGCCAGGGTATGGGCTGGCTGTGGAAGAACGGTTCGGGCATTACGGAAATCACCATAGCGCAGCAACACCCGAACAAGATGCTAAGGCTGGTTGGATTTGGATTCATGCGGTATCACTGGGTGAAACCCGTGCGGCCGCTATCTTGTTGACGGCGCTGCGCCAACAGCGGCCCCATTTGCGCTTGCTGCTAACGCACAGTACCGCCACAGGCCGCACTGAAGGCCAGAAGCTGCTGCAACCCGGAGATCGGCAGGTTTGGCTGCCTTGGGACACGCCGGGGGCTGTCCAGCGTTTTTTGCGCCGATTCAGACCAATGTTGGGTATTTTGCTGGAAACAGAAATTTGGCCTAACCTGATCGCCATGTGCCAGCAGCACCATGTGCCCTTGGTACTGGCCAATGCCAGATTGAATGAAAAGTCGTACCAACAAGCACGGCGCCTCGGTTGGCTAGCCCGTCCAGCCTATGCAGGACTGACCGCAGTTTATGCCCAGAGTGATGCGGATGCCAAACGCTTGTGTGCACTGGGCGCTCCCGTGCAAGGGGTGTTTGGCAACCTGAAATTTGATGCCATACCCGATGCAGCGCAAATCACCCAAGGCCGACTTTGGCGTAGCCATATCAACAAACCAGTATTGCTGTTAGCCAGCAGCCGTGAAGGAGAAGAGGAGCTGTGGTTGCAGGCATGGCAAACATGGGCGGCACAGGCTCAAACCCACCGCAATGTGCAGTGGCTCATTGTGCCCCGCCATCCACAACGTTTTGATGCAGTGGCCACTGTGCTGGAGCAGGCAGGATTGCGCGTGTCACGGCGTAGCCAGTGGAAAGACTATCCTGAGCCTGCAGATGTCTGGATAGGAGACACCATTGGCGAAATGGCTTTCTACTACAGCTTGGCTACGGTGGCATTGCTGGGGGGGAGTTTTGCCCCCTTGGGTGGACAGAATCTGATTGAAGCGGTAGCCTGTGGCTGTCCTCTTGTGTTGGGCCCGCATACTTTCAACTTTGCCGAGGCGGCCACACTGGCACTCAGGCAAGAAGTGGCCCGCCCTGCTGCCGATATGGCACAAGCCATTGCGATTGCTGAGACTTGGATTCAGGAGGGGGCTTTGTTGGAAAAAGCGCAAGCGGCTGCCCTCTTGCTCAGCCAAGAACACCGGGGTGCCGCCCAAGCAACCGCAACCGCGGTGGAGTCGGTACTGTCCAAAGTAGGTTGATCAAAATCACTTTCAGATTAGAAATGCGTCCCATTAACGATTTGAAACTGGAAAAACCCCATCATCTGCCCGATGATGCCCCGCCATGCTGAAAGAAAACATTCACTTCAACACCATCAACAGTGCCTATCCCCACATTGGCGATAAGCTAGAGATGTTCTGGGGCCATTTGGATTTTGTTCGCTATGTGGACAGACTCATCTACGACACCCGCGATGGAGGCCGTAAGGGGTTTCCGCCCGCGGTGTTTATGGCCTTGCACCATCTGTCTGAAGACCATCTTGATGCCTACCCCCACCTGCGTACCTTGGCGAAAAAAGACTTTTGAATGCAGGGTGCCGTTGGTTGCAGATGGGCCGTGCTGCATTAGCGCATCATTTTGAAGTAAGCAGTGGTCACGGCAATTTGGGACTCATCCAGCGAAGTTGCTGTAGAGCTGCCAAAGGCCATGCGCTCATCCACCGGCCAATCAGCGCCAGTGGTTGTTGCGGTGGTGTCGTTGGCTAGTGATTGGGCACGCAACCGGCCAAAACGAGCGTCGCCGTGACCATCAATTTGTTGATCCAACATGGCCGCCAACGAATAGGTAACGCCACGGACTACCATCACATTGCGCGGACGTGAGTCGTATGCTGCGACTGATGCGCCAGGCTCAGCCCAATTTACACTTTGGAAGCACACTTGCACTTCTTGTGGATTGCCGTTGCTGTCGAGATAAGCATACCGATCTGCTTGCCCTTCAGCTCTGCCCTCTGGTAACCGAACACCGGCAGCTAAAAAAGCGTTGATCATGGCATTGCCACACAACTCGGTGCCTGCCGTTGCACTGCTGCCATTGACACGGCCTGTGGGATTGGTTGGGCTGTCTGCTGGGGGATACCCCACTCCATTGACAAAGGTTTCATAGGCCAGTTGCCAGCCTTGGATGAAATCGGTGGACAGGCGCTGATTGGCTGCGGTACGTTGCAGGTCACGCCCAATGGCTACTGCCCCTAGCAACAAGCCAATCACGACCAAAGTAACGCTCAGTTCCAGCAACGAGAAGCCTTTTTGGCGGCGGATTATGGTACCAATAGGATGTGATGTTGATGGGGTCATGGTGGGTAGAAAATTCAAAAACCGAGGGCATCAGCCGTCAAGGTATTGCGGTTGACAGAGATCGCCAAGTTGGTCATGGCCGTAGTGCGGGTGGCAAAGTCGCTGTGTACATCCTCCGCTTCAGCCAATGAGGAAATGCTGTCGGCCATTGCCAGCCCTGCAGCAACGCCCCCTGCGGCGGCAGCCACAATACCGGCTGCGGCCAAGCCGATTTGGAAAGAGCGTGCCCCTACAGACATGGTGGTGTCTGCAGTGGCTGAGAGCATTTCTTTTGCTGCGTCCAATACGCCACTGGCAGCCCCTGCCACCCCTGCGCCAGCGGCAGCCACATCCGCTTCTGCCAATTTGACACTGACATACAGTTGGTCTCGGTAGTCATACAGCGCCCGCTCCAGCACAAAGGCACCAGTGGCGGCGTTAAAGTGGGCATGGGAGGCTGCAGACAACGCACCCGCACATTGCAACTCTGAAAAAAGCTCAGCATGGCTGGCAGCCAGCACCACATCATCATAGGCGTTGGAAACGGCCATCCCAGGCGCCTCAAAGGTAGGCGCACTGCTGCTGGCGCTGGCATTGGCGCCATCAAAATTTTGGCCGTTGCCATCGGCATCCAACAAACCAGGTGCTGCAATTAAAAACGCCACAGGCCGACGGCCTGCAAGCATGTTTACCGCCAGTTGCCCTGCTGGTGCAACCAGAGCTTCGCTGGCCGTATTCAAGGCCAAACACACATCTATCTGATTGACGGATTGTGCTCCCCCCAGTGGGCACGGAGGGCTGTTGGCAGCATTGCAGGCCGTATTGAGGGGATTGGCTGGATCACCAGACTGGGTAGCCCCCAATAAACCCGCAGCGACAGAAGGCACAGGTGGTGCGTTCGCATTAGGGGCATTACCGTTTTGGGGCGTTGGATTTGGTGTGCGCACCCGCAATGGATTCATGCGGTCTTTGATCGCGGCCAAATCACGATCTTCGTGTGCCACAGCCGAATCTTCTCGGTAGACCCCATAACGCAATGCCCCCGCTTCTGGCCGGGGCAGTCCTAGCGTGCGCCAAGGCACAAACCCCACTTGGCGCAACCCTGTGCCTTCAGTACAAGACTCCACCCCCAGAGCGTCTGCTGCCGGACAGGGTAAACGGTAGTTGGCGTGCAAAAAACCAACCACAGCATCCCGTGCCTGCTGTTGCACATTGGCTTGTGAGGCAGATACACGTTGCCGTTCAGAAAGTTGCCAATAAACCACCGCACCGGGCAGAATCAAACCCAAAGCCAGCAGAGCTACAGATATCTCCACCAAGGTAAAGCCCGCCATTCGACGCCGCATTTTCATGGGTTCAATCCCTTTGTATCCAGCCGGATGGCTTGGGTCAGTGCCTGAGTGAAGGTGTCGTAGACCTGAACGGCGTACGTGTCGGCTGCTGCCAACTTGTCTTTAGAGTCCTCTAAGGCCTCTTGGGCATCGGTCAGGTCTTGGGCGGCAAGTACCGTTTCAGCCACGGCTACACCCACATTGACCGCCGCCATCGCCACAATAAACGCTGTGACACCTTCGGTATTGGCGGCAGAGGCAATACTCAAAACGGCACTGGTGGTTGCCAAGGCCAAACCCATGGCAGCCATCGTGACCCCAGCCTCCGCAGACTCTAAAGCTGATTCTGCTGTGGCAATGTCAAATACCCGCAAAGACCAGTACTGTTGCATCACCCGTGCATTGTCATAGGCAGCATAGGCGCCTTGGGCGCTGGCTTGCATGGCCCCCAAGCGGCCCACACAGCCCAAACGGGTGCCAAGGTCGGCTGGCCCCACCGCCAAAGCTATATCGTCAAAATCATGTTGTTGTGCCTGCCCCGGAAGGTCAAATCGCCAAGTGCCACTGGCTCCAATGGCGTTGTTTCCCTCAAATTGGTTATTGCTTCCGGGGTGGACAAGCACATAAGCAACGGGCAAGCTGCTAGACACATTGCCTGCTGTGAGTGCGCCTGCCGCAGAAAGGTTGGCGGCATACCCGCGCAAGGTGCGGCACCAGTCCAAGCCGTTGACTGCAGCACGGCGGGTGTTGGCTTGGGTGATGGCCGCTTGTGCTCTGGCCGCTGCGGCGGTGACTGCTGCCGAGGCAGACAGGGAGCCTGTGTAGGTGGGCAACACCGGCATATCGGTGAAATTAATATTCAAGTCGGGTGATACCGATGCAGAGGGCAATGCTGCCAAATCCATACCAGCACCACGATTGACCCCATAATGCAGTTGCCCCAATTCACTGCTCATACCCAAGGTTCGCCAAGGAAAATGTACGGCTGCAGCATCTACACAAGATTCATTGCCATTGGTGGTAGTGGCAGAGCATGGAAGCCGATGGTGGGCCAACAAGAACCCTTCTAATGCAGCCTGCGCTTCATTGAGCTGTCGTTGCATTTCTGGTCTCTCCATGGGGGCTCGGGTGGTTTCTACCCAGCGCCAAACAAAGATGCCCATCATGCCCATGACGGCCATTGCCACGCCCAATTCAACCAATGAAAACCCGCGTTGGGAGCGGAAGATATTTTTCATCTTGTACCTCCCTTTTGATCTACTGTTTTCAAGATGTTTTCGGCAGCATTGGGTGACATGGGCGTAACACCGGAACCAGTGATATTGCACGGTGGTGGATTGTCGGCCTGTGCTTTGAGCGTGTCATATTGGCTTTTGGCATTGGTTTCACGATCAGAAGCTTTGTCTAGTTGGGCCTGTAAGGCTGCGATTTCTTTCTCAATTTTGGATGGCAAAAGATACTTCCCATCTGGATCGGGGCTGGTGGTGGATGTGCCAAATAAATCACGCAATGCAGCATTAATTCCAGAGTAGGTGCTGGTATCGCCTGCTTGACAAATACCACTTGATGAGGTGCTGCACCCTGTAGCAATGACTGCGCCTGATGCATTGAGAATACTGTATCGGCCGGCATTGAGCAGGCTATTGTAAGCAGATTGATAGCTCGTTTGTGCAGAACCAAGGCTGGATTGGGCCGCAATCAAATCGCTTTGTGCCGTATTCAGATTGTTCTGGGCATTTGTTTTTTCAACCACTGCCTTGTTGTATTCAGATTGCAATGTGGCAGGATCATTCAGCAGAGTTAACTCTGATGTTTTTTCCAGTCGTTGTTTTTGCAATGATTCTTTGGTTGATGGGTTGGTAGTGGCGGCAATTTGGGCATCCAAGGTGGCGATCTCACCTTGAAGTTGGGTGATCATGGTGGTTCGATTGGCTATTTTGTTAGTATAGGATGTGATTTGGTTGTCCCAACTGGTTACAGCCGTCTGATAATTCGTCACTCGCAACGAAGCAGCACTTACACTAGAAGATTGGGTTTGCCAATTAGATGCAGCATCAAAAACAGTTTGAATACGATTATCAATCGTTGTAGTCGATCCAAACGACCGAACTTGTGCCCATAGCGTGTTCATCGCATTGGTTTTGGCTGTATTGGCTATGGCCAAATCCGTTTGCTTTTGGGTGATTTTTGTGCTGATGGTTTGTTTGTCTGTTTTGGCGGTATCCCATTCGGCCTTGGCGGCATTGACTGCCTGTGACATATCCACAGCAGGACAACTTAAGGAGGAAGCAGGTTTTGAACTATCGGCCAGTGCCAAGGCATTGCCCGCCATCACGGCTGCCGTCACATTCAGACCAATCGAGACTACATTGGCCGCAATAACTCCAGCCGTTAGTACCGTGGCTGTAGTTGTATGCTGGGGAGCGGCGGCACAGGCATTCACGGCCAAACCCAAACTGGCAGCACAGGTAGCCCATTCAGCCGCAGCATTGCCGCCATCTGACCCAGCTTCCATGGCGGTGGAAGTGGTTTCAATCGCTGTAATGCCTGCGCCCAATGCTGCAAAAGCCACTGCCCGTTTAGCGGAGTCAATATTATCTTGGCGTAAATCTTCTACTTGTTGCACAACATCCAAGCCCAATGCAACAGTATTGATAGAGTCGATCAGCGTTTGACAGTGGAAAGTGGAATACAAATTGGCAAACGATTTTTCCAATACGATATCGTTATAACTTGCCAGCAGAGGTCTGCGGATGGGGTCTTCTACTGCACTGTCTGCACTGGCATTGACGCCATCAAACAGCGAACCATCCCCATCGGCATCATTGATTCCAGGGTGTACCAAGGCATAGGCCACAGTCCGTACGGGGGTTGAGCGCACCTCTGCCATACCTGCGGTATAGCTGGCTTTCCCGCCTTCATTGAGGCGCTGGCATAAATCAGCCAAGGTGAGAGCACCATTGGAGGCACTCATAGAGGCAAAAGTCTTGCCTGTGTCATCGTATTCCAATGGACGCCAAGCATCATCCAACACTGTCAAATCAAAAGCACCGCCACCGCGTTGAATCAGATATCTGAGTTGGCCTACATCCACTCCAGCATCTGCACCCGCTAGACTCAAAGTGAGAGAAGGGAGCCAACCCTTTTGCGTACCACCGCCACAGTCTTCCAGACCATCGCGGTTGGTGTCAGGGCATGGCAGCCGTTTCAGGACGGTGGCAAAAGTCAGAATGGCCAAATCTGCTTGTGCCAGTGCTTGGCGCTCTTGCTGAGAAGCATCGATGGCAGAGCGTTCGCGCCATTGGAGATAGCCCATAGTGGCAAGGCCACTGAGTACCGCAATCAATAGCAGCACTTGGACCAAGCCAAATCCAAAGGATGGTCGATGAACGGAATGCGGCATCATTTATGGAAAAACCTCAGCAAGAGGGACAAAAGACAGAACGGTGCTCACCATGGGTGCCACCAATCACGGCATACTTTTGCGTAACCACCCCGCCAGTTGTGCTGGAGATTCTGCCAGCACGATGTCATCGGAGTGGACGCGTAAAGGTGCAGCAGGGTTGGCAGCACACAGGCCAGATGTTGTCTGTGGTGTATCAAGGCGGTTGTTGTCTGCGTCCTTGTCTTGTAGTGGAATCACCAGCCAATAGGCCGCCGCCATGACAGGATTAGCGCCACAGTCGATTGCTCCAGACGGCCCGCCATCGCCTGTCAGGTAGGGATGACTTGTGGACAAAGACAATTTGGATGCGTTGTTCAAACCAACGACCAGATCTGTGACATCCAGATAATCTGGCTCGCTGGGCGAATCGTCTGTGCGCTCCTTAATCACTGCCAAATCTGCGTCTTGCAGTGGATCTGCATGCGCAGAGCGAAAAACGGCATACCGTGCACGGTGCAGCGGCGGTGGAATATCTAACCCTAGGCTAATATATGGAAACCATCCTAGTTGATTACCGGCAGTGCATGCCCCAGAAGTCATGGATTCGTAACCGTTGGCTGTTGCATTGGTGTCTGGGCAAGGCAACCGGCCATGTCGCATAGAAAAGGCTCGCAGCATGGATTGAAGTTGTTGTCCCACTGCCTGTGCTCTTTCTCGCTCTTGCTGGGCTGACACTGTTTCGTAGCCACTGAAGGTAGCCCATGATAATAGCCCAGCAACAACCAAGGCTACAGCAACCTCCAGCAGAGAAAATCCAGTCTGTGCTGTACGGGCAGGACAGGATATGCTGGCTACAGTGCATTTCATGGTATTTTTTTACCTGGCAATGGCGCTGAAGCATAGGTTTTTAGCAGCATCGCCTCATGATTAATACGTTGACTGGCTGCACGAATCTCATCAAGCACAGCCTGTGTACGGGCAACGTCCTGTGGTGCAGTGCTGCTGGAAAGCTTTTGAAGCTCAAGGTTGAGTGTCTGAACCGTGATACTCTCATTCAGGATATTGCGTAAAGTCTGAAAATACCGGGGATCAACTTCTCCCTGAGACAGTTGTTCTAGCTCGTTTAATAAGGCCAAAGATTTTTGAGGAGACGCACGATGGCCTTGTGCCAAAACAGCGGACATCTCTGTACGCAGCTGCGTTAATTTTTTACGACGATCTTCTTTGCTCCATGAGGCTACTGGAGTTTTTGCAGCAATAGACTCGGTAGAAGGGCTTGTGGGTGTTGATCTTTTTGGTATCACCCCTGTGGATACCGGGGGGTTATTGGCTTTGAGGGTGGGCACCACAAACCCTGTGGCCCCTAGCAAACCAAGCAAAAGTACCCCACCGCCTACCAATAATGGTTTTTCCATGATTTACCCCATAGTCTGGCTGACAGATTGCCGAACCAAGTCATAAATTGGCAGAAGCAGCGCAACTATCAAAAATAGGAATAAACCACCTGCCACTAAAATAATGACAGGCTTCAGAATTTCTGCCAGCGATTTTACCAATACTTCCAAGCGTTTACGGTATTCAGCAGCCAAATGCGATAGCTGGTCATCTAAACTACCAGATTCCTCCCCTACAGCAATCATGCGTACGGCCATTGCCGGAAACCCACCTACACGGCGCATGGATGATGATACCGATTCACCTCTGGACACTGATTCAGAGATTTGTAGCAAACGCACTCGGTAGTAACGATCTTTGGTGGCACGTCCTAAAATACGCAAGCTGGAAACCAAATCTACCCCCGCACGTACCAAGATAGACAAATGCTCTGTCATGTGCGCCATACCAGAGGATACCAACAATGTACGGGCAATCGGCAAGCGATGCAAAAATGAATAAGTGCCCACCTGAAACCGCTCAGATCGCTTGAATAATATGGTCACAGCTATACTCAAGACGACCAAAACCAATACTACCCAAGGAAGATGATTGGATAAAGCATCGGCAAATGATACCAACCATTCAGTCAAAGGTGGCAATTTGGCTTGTAATTGCTTGAAAAGCCGTGCCATATTGGGCACGACATAATAAATCCAGAAGCCTGCCACACCAAAAATAGTGGCAAAAACAAATGCTGGGTAAATTAGTGCAGTTTTAATGTCACGTTTGATATTCATCATACGTTCTACATGGTCTGCACATTCTCCTAGCATTCGATCTAATGTGCCAGACTGGTCACCAATCGCCACCAGATTGCGCACTGTTTCAGGAAATATATTGGGGTGGCGGTTAAAGGCTTCCGTCATGCTCACACCAGCATTGAGGTCATCGCACATGTGACGCGCCACCGTGGCGACGGCCTGATTACCTCCCACATCACTTTCGTCAATGAGGGTTTTTAAACCCTCCAAGGCCGGCACACCCGCCCGCATCATCAAACCGAGATCGCGCAAGAATCCAGCCAAATCCTCGGTACGCACCTGATGGCGAAACAAGCGCAACACCATGTCTGTTGCACCAGCCAACCATGCGGGCAAACGCCACAGATGAACGACTGTGCCATCTGTTTCTGCCTCTAAGCGCAAACGCGCCGAGAGGTCTCGTTCTACTGCCAAACGCAGCAGACCAGACTTCAAGGCACCATGTGGTAACAACACACGGTAGTAATAAGTGTTGAGAGTAGCCATCTTGTGCTTTGTCTAGGCGAGGTTCAGTCTTCACCCACGGTGCGCAGGATTTCTTCCATCGTGGTTTCACCAGCCAATACACGGTGTCGGGCCAGCGTCAGAATCGGGCGCATTCCTGCGGCCAATGCCCGCTGGCGTGTTTCTGCTCGGTTGGAATCCGATGCAATGGCATCGGCCAAGTCGCGGCTGACAACCAGCATTTCATACACAGGCAAACGACCGAGATAACCCGTATCACGGCAGTGGTGACAACCGGTGCCGTGGTAAACATGCAAAGCTTCGTCGGGTTCTACCTGTCCTAACCACCGGCGCTCCTCGGTAGTAGCCAAGCGTGGTGCCGCACAGTGTGGACAAATACGCCGCACCAGCCGTTGGTTAATGACGGCGACCAAGTTTTCTGCAATGGTTTCTGCATCTACCCCCAGCAGCTTCAGTCGGGGCATGACCCCGAAAATACTGCCTACGTGCAATGTGGACAGCACCAAGTGCCCTGTGGAGGAGGCGTCCAATGCCGCTCTGGCCGTTTCAGGGTCTCGAATTTCCCCCACCAAAATAATGTCGGGGTCATGGCGCAGAAAGTGGCGCATGGCATTGGCAAACTCGTAACCGGCACGGCGATTGACTTCTGTTTGGCAAGCCACAGGAACCCGGTATTCCACAGGATCTTCTACGGTGAGCACATTGCGCTCAATCAAAGGCTGCATACGCAGGGCAGCATGTAGTGTGGTGCTTTTGCCAGAGCCGGTGGGCCCGGTAATCAGGATCAGTCCATGCGGTTTGGAGAATGCCTTGGACATGGCGGCCACGTCTTCAGGCAAAAAGCCGAGGTCATCGAGTTTGTCCAGACTACTGCGCTCGGGCAACATACGCAGCACCATCCGCTCGCCAAACTCTGAAATCAGCGTAGAGACCCGAATAGTGAAGTTTTGCTCCATCACCTGGGCTGTAAAGCTGCCGTCTTGTGGCAATCGTTGCTCACTGGCATCCATATCTGCCTGCAACTTCACATAGACCACCAACCGATCCAGCGCGGGTGACAACGCAAAGATGGGGCGCAGCACACCATCGACCCGCATCAATACCGAACGGCTGCGGGCAGTGGGTGCCAAATGGACATCGGTAGCCCGTTCGCGCACAGCCAAGTGCAGCATGTGTTCCAGCAGACGTGCTGGACTGTAAGCCCGGTCAATGTCGGCCTCGAGTTTGCGCACTTCACTTTCGATCAACCGGGCCGGTGGGTTGTCTGCAAAGTAATAGTGCTGTTGGATAGCCTGCGCCACCCGGTCAAACTCACCCTGAAAGAAACGGCAGTCTTTGCCCAGTTTGCGCCGCACCAGCTCCGTGACCACGTCTGGCTGTGCATCGCCCAGCACCACTTCAATCAGCCCATCGGCTTCTCGCACTGGCAAGAAGCCGTATGTCAGGCACAGCGCACGGTTGAAAACGCCTGCTACTGCCGTATCAGGTTCGGGCATTTCATTGGGGTTCACAAAACTCAAACCCCGTTGACCGGCCAAGTGCAAGGCCACCTCTCTGGCGCTGGCAAACCCCAGTTCTACCAGCAAGTTACCCATAGGCACTTTTTCAATTTTCTGCTTCTGGAGTACGTAATCGATGGCGACGTGAGACACCACCCCGGCTTGTACCAATGCCGCACCCAGTGAAGGACTCTTGTCTTTCAGAACGGCCAATCGATCTGTGCTGGGATCTACAGCATGCTGTGGGCGCAGCGAAGTCGCCAACACGGATTCAGCGGGCTGGTACATTTAAATTCTCCAAAAGCAAGAAAGTCAGTTCGTCTGGTTGTCCTGTTGGGGCCAGACGGTGTTGCTGCTGAAAACGGGACAAAGCCTCTCCCGTTTTGGGGCCGAAAAGGCCATCAGGGGCAGGAATATCAAGCAGGCCTTGGCTTTTGAGCACACTTTGCACGCTGCGAGTGGCCTGCTGGGCGGTCAGAATGTGGCGCACTTGATTACGACTGAGCCAAGCTGCCCAAGTCTCTTCGTCTGCCTTGAAAGAACACACCCGATTGGAAGGGCGCAACATGTCTGCAACACCGGTGGGCAGGCGTTGCACTTGCAGCACATCATCCGCTTCGGCAACGGCCTTCAATTTTTGTTCGCATACTTGACGCGGAGAAAGGGCCACATCTTGTGGATGGCTTTGGGGCGTTGTTTGCTCGGACGGTTCTGGGGTTACTGCCTTGGGGGGCTCAGTCCATGCCTGTGTGGCTGGAGCTGCTGGGGCTGCCGGAGCTGGAACTGTGTTGGCAGGCGCTGCAGGCAAAGGTTCTGCTTGTTGTGCAGTCCAGTACCAGCCTGCGGCGGCTACTGTGGCTGTACCTGCCAGTAAACCCGCGGCAAGCCAGGCCCGCTGCGTGCGATGTTCTGGTGCTGTTGCGCCTGGTGCCATTCCCAGATCCGGGAGGTCGGCCACCGCACGGCCAATCAGGGCCACATCAATCACCGATTGGCGATGACTGGCTAAACCATAAAGACAGCGATCCAACACCAAGTGAACCTGTCGTAAATTACCTTGCGTGACTTGGTACAGTTTTTCTACAGCGGCGGGGTGGATCGATAAGCGTCCCGACGCATTGGCAGCATTGACACGAAAATCAAAATACCGAGTCAACTCGTCTTTTTTCAGACCCGTCAGACGGGTGTGTTTCACAATGCGGCTTTTGAGTTGGCGCAGTTGTGGCGATGCCAAGGTTTGTTCCAGCTCTGGCTGTCCTACCAGAAGAATCTGCAACAGTTTTTCTTGCCCTGTTTCTAAATTGCACAGTAACCGCACCAGCTCCAGAGATTCCACGGTCAGGTTTTGTGCATCGTCGATGACCAGCAGACTGATTTGATCGGCTTGGTGCTGAGCGATCAAAAACTCTGTCAATTGCGTCAAACCTTGCCCCACTGATTCGGCGGGAGGCAGGCCAAAATCTGTTTGAATGGCCGACAACAGCGCCTCACCTTGCAAAAAGGTGTTCAGAATCAGGGCGGAATGGCATTTCCCCGGTGGCAAGGTGTCCAACAAACGCCGCACCATGGTGCTTTTGCCCAGCCCTACCTCCCCCGTCAACAGGGCAAAGCCCTTGCGCGTCTCAATGCAATGGCGGATTTCTGTGAACTCCTCCTCCAACCGTGGGGTGAAGAAGTAAGAGCCTGCATCTGGCGTGGGTGGAAAAGGGTTGCGCACCAGCCCCAGAGCGGCGTACACCGTGCTAGCGGTCATGGCGAATGGCAGGGGTAAAGTGGCTCAGGGCAGCACGCAGTGCAGTGGAGTCGGGTTGCAGCCGTGCAGCCGCATCCAGGGTGGCCCGAGCTTCTTCGGATTGGTGTTGCCGACTTTGAATACTGGCCAGATTGATAGCCGCCTCTTCATCACCAGGCATACGATCCAGAATGGTGCGGTAGCCTTCGGCAGCAGCCGTGTCCCGCCCTGCTTGAAGATCAAACCAGGCTTGCGCGCGTACCAACCCAATGGCACCCGCAGGAAGTTGTTGCTTCAATGCGGCCAATGCCTGTTCTGCATCGGTCTGCTGCCCGCTTTTCATAGCAGCCACAAAACGGGCAAAAAGCAACTCCACCGGGGTCTCCGCTACGGAGGGAGCAGAATGTGCAGCGTCTTTGGTTGCACTCACGGCTGCTGGGGCACGCCGTGGTGATGCCTGCATAGGCTTGGCCACGGCGGCTGTCACTACAGCGGGAGCCGCCGGAGGGGCTGTCTCTGCCACGCGCACCGGGGCCGGTGCTTGTGCTGCTGGTGGTGCAGGTGCAACAGCCACTGGCGGCGCAGTGAGCGTTGTAGGTGCCTCTGCCGTGGCGGGTACAGCTAGTGGCGCCACGGGGGGAGACTGCACCATGGCCTGTGGCGGGATGTTGATGTTGTCTGACAGTTGATCCTGCCACAACATCCAGCCAACACCGCCTGCACCAAGCACACTGACAAAAGCCAATACCCCTCCCAACCAAGCGGGGCGGGCAGCAGTGGTGGCAGGGCGTGACGCCACGGGGGTAGACACAGCAGGGGTGTCCATCGATTTCAGTGCATCATGGATCAGGCTCATAGGACACGCACCCGCAAGACGATGACCAACTCACGGCTGCCATGCACTTTGTTCTCATTGCTGAACAGCTTGCCGAGCAGGGGCACATCAGAGACCCCTGGAGCCCCCCGGTCGTTGGTAGAGCTGCGCTGATCAATCAGACCGCCCACCACGACCACATCGCCATCGGCCACATTCAAAGTGGTAGTGAGCCCCTTGTAACTGACCTTGGGTAAGGACACCAGGTTTTCTCCACCCACGGCCACCAGTTGCAAGCTGCTGGGATCGACATCGCTCTGCATGGGGTTGACCAACAGTTCAATGCGCCCATCATCCCGAACCATGGGCAAGACCCCCACCATCACCCCAGAGAAAACCGTATCGGTTTGCACGCTGGAGGACGTGGTGGTAGCACCTCCGCCCGGTGCGGTTTGCGTGGACGAAGACTGAGACACATAGCGGGTGCTGCTGCCAACCGATAGCAGGGCCGGGGTGCCGTTGCGCACTTGCACGTTCGGGTTGGAGAGCACCTTGAGGTTGCCAAAGGAGCGCAAGGCGTTGATCACCACACCATAGTTGCTGCCTTGGTAGGACAGGCCCGCCGCTGGCCCCGAAACACTGCCAATCAATGCGGCTGGAATAGAAAGGGCTCTGGCTGCATAGCCCGTACTGGCATTGGGCAAAGTGGCTGTGCTACCTGACAGTTGCATGGGAGAGGCACCAAACCCAGCCGCCAGACGGCTGCGCAACGTGGTCCAATCTACGCCAAATTCAAAGTTGTCTGCCAGTTGCACATCGATCAGCTGTGCCTCGACGTACACCTGTTTGCCCAGTACCTTGTGTACTTGGGCTAGCATTTTCTCTACCGCCCTCATTTTCGAGGGCCGGGCTTTGACATAGAGCGTGCCCGTCATCTTGTTCAGGGTAAAGCCTGTGTCATCCCCCATAGTGGGCGTGACTGCCAAGGGGGCATTGGATGCTGTTGCCGAAGAGTTCCCTGACATGCCAGCAGAAAAGGCTGTCGGGGCCGCAGCGGGCGAAGGGTTTGACGAGGAAGGCGATTGCTGCGGCGAACGGGCCTGGGTGTTTTCACCCAGCACCGATTTCAAGGCGTTTTCCAGTTCTAGGTATGGATCACTGTTGCTGCCGCCTCCACCAGAGAGGGTGAGGCTGCCTTGTTGGGCGCCCGAATTACCACCCGTAGTGCTGCCAAAAACGTTGCCACCGGAGCCCATCTGAATACTCGTCTTGGTGTTCAGAAAGTTGAGGGCAAAGAACTTTTCTTCTGTCAAGTTCACCCGCAGGGTGTTGCCACGAAACTCACCCGCCACGTCGTAGGTGCGTAATACTTCGTTAAAACCTTCGCGCAAGGTGATGTGGCGCAGGTGCATGTCTGCGAGCTGCCCCCCTTTGAGGACGGCGGGATCAACAATCAGATTGAGTTTTCCTGCATCGGCAAATGCTTCCAGTATCTGACTGATCGTGGCCTTGGACATGGCAATATTGATCAATTTGCCTTCCAGCGGATCAAACACTGGGGCCACTGGGGCAATGACCGGCGCAGGCGCTGGTTTGTTCAGCCCCTCTTGCAAGGATTGCTGATGGGCCAGCAGGCGCTGCGATTCCAGCACCATGTGCTCTCGCAGCTGATCGGCCGCCACAGCATCTGGCGGTGGGAGGCTGCTGGCACTGCGTGGTGGCTGACCAGCGCAGCCCCCCAGCACCAATACGGCACAGGCCATCACCAAGGGCTTAAGAAAGGGTTGTTTGTTCATGGAACTGTCCTTGGCGCTGCTAAGGTGAGTCTTGAAATTCGTCATGAGGAAGATGTCGTTCCGGCAAATCGCACAGTAATCCGGCGGACTGTTAGCCCATCAGGGCAACGCAGGCAGAAGCCCGAATAGGCAGGGAAAAATCGCAGGTCTTAGTCATCATGGTGATCACTTTGGGGCCAATACGTCTGTGCGCAACGCGCCTTGCACTTGCTGAATCTCGGCCACCAGCAGTTGAAGTTTTTGGTTGTTTTCAACCGTAGGGTTTTGGGCCAGGGGCAGTAGCTGTTGCGTTAAAGCATGCAGGCGGGCAGTGGCTTGTAGGTTGTGGCGCAGGGTGTTCACATCCACCGCACCCAAGGCCTCTTTACCTTGGCTTTGCTGGAGCTTTGCCAACCACTGATCCATTTCTAATGGACTGGGGTGCCGGCCTGGTGCCGATAAACCATCAAGTTGGGCTTTGAGCACTGTGTCATTGGTTTGGTTGGGCACGGCCGTGCCCGCCGAAGCCTGTGCCGCCGTATAGGCCACAGCAGAGGGTGCGCCAGATATGGTTTCTTGGCCTGTCGTGGTGGTGGGGTTGGTGGTGGTCTTGTCGGGGGCTGTGTAGGTGGTGTCTGCCATCGGGGTTGGTACGACAGCCATACCTTCTACCCGGTGCGCAGGGACAGACACACCTCGCAGACCCGGTTGTCCTTGTTGCCAAACGCCCAAGGCACACAGCACCAAGACGCCAGCGCCGGCCCCCACCCCAATGGCTTTGCTCATGGGGTCACCTTGACGGCTGATGGTGCACTGCCAGCCAAACCCGAGCGGAACTGTTGTGTGTTGACACTGGCTGGAGAGCCATCCGCCCATCTGAGAGTGCCTACCCGCAGCTCAGACAGTGGGAGCGACAGCGTTTGGCGCCCCAACTGTTCTGTCACTACCACCTCGCTAGGTTGTACCTGTGAGACCCGGCCACCGTGGTGGAGACGGGTGCCGCGTTGCGCGAGTCGCCCATCAATCATCACCGACTGGGTGTTTACGGCCAGATTTTCCAGATGCACCGACAAAGAGCGTGTAGGCATTTGCACACTGCCCACCACATCGCTGCCTGGCGTGGGCAAGGCCAGCAGATTCTCGGCCCCAGCGTGGGAGCTGAAGGACTGCGTTTGCAGGCGCGACATAGCACCCAACGCCTCCATCATGCGGGTTTGATCCCCTTGTAGTGCGGTGGGTAATGGCGCGAGCTCCACCATGATAGGCCGTACCACCGGCCCACGGGCTTGCACCAATTGGGCCACCCCATACGTACCCCAACCCAACAATAAGACGGCCAAACCGTTCAACAGTAAAGCAGCGTATTTCATGGCCTCAAGTTCCCGATGGAGTTGCCATAGCAACCAGTTCGTATGAGAAGGCACCTGGGGCAGGATTGGCAGGCTCTAACGCCTTCAGTTTCCAACCGGCAGCACTCATTTGGTTGCTCCAGCGCACCATAGATGCCGATGCCCCGACAGCGACGGTGCCATCCACGCGGAAAGACCGCTGGCGGGACTGTCCTGCCAGCTCCAAACGCACACGATGGATGTAAATATCACTGCCTGCTGCCGCTTTGAGAGTGGTCAGAAAGGCCACGGGATCGTGCCGTGCGCCTTCATCCAATTGCCGGGCAAAATCGGCCAGAGGTAAAAGTTGCTTGGGAGCATCTACAGAAGACACCGATTGGATACGCTCCTGCAATTTGGACAACTCTGCCCGGGATGCTTGGCTGGCAGCATGTTGCTGCTGTGCCTTTTGGCTCGTGAGCATTCCAACGCCCGCCAAACCCACCCCTGCGATGGCGGTGATGGCAGTGATGACTGAAACCCAACGCTCTGCCTTCCAAGCCACCCGCCCCAACAAAGGATTGAGTGCGTGCTGGCTGGCGGATTGAACTGCCAGCAAAGGCAATACGGTTTGTATCCGTTCACCCACACCAGACAACTCTACCGCAGGCAGGGTGCGTGGTGCATTGCCTAACACGGCCTCTAAGATGGTCAGACAATCGTTGGTGTCGGTGGTGTTGGTACTCCAGAGTGCGCCCCATTCGACGGCACCGGCACCCAAACGGGTCAACAACTCGCTGTGGTTCGCCACCAAAACCCGCGCGGCACCGCTCATCACAGACATGCCCTGACCCAGTGCCTGGGTGGAGCTAAACACCATGCCAGCATCTGTCTGGGCAAAACAGGTCAGTCGCCGTTGTGACAAGAGCAATCGTGCTTTGCCTATCGACACCCCCTGCGACAACAATCCAGCCACTGTCATGATCAGACAGTGGTCGGACTGTTCCTCTGCCCATTGACTGACCCGTTGCCAAAAATCCAACGGAATGGCCGAGAAAAATACCTGAAAGCCACGCGGAACTTTGACCAATCGATGAATGACGATATGCGCTGTACCTTCAACCAGTCCTTCTGTGCGGATACGCTTTTCAATCAGTGCTGAAGCATATTCAGGTTTGCCTTCAAACCGCCACACATCGGTAGGAATGTCATCCAGATCCAGCACCACCAGTGCGCTGTGTTTCAAACTAGGCCAAGCAGGCACATCTTGCACCTGATGACCATGACAGTGCACCCACCCAGCATCGGTGATGCGGTATACGTGTTCAACATTCATGGCAGCACCTTGGGAGTCGGCGACGCAGAGGCCGTATGAAAATGCAAAGTGCCGCTGATGCCAAATGTCAGGCCCAGATCCCCCGGTTGGGGGGGGTGGAACAGCCCTGCATTGTTTGTCACAGTCGCAATTTCAAAAACATCGGCCACAAACCATGTGCGCTCAGTGCCGCGCCCCAGTTCAGCCAAGAATTGCGTGGCCTCCAAACGGGTGGCTGGCCCCGGCAATCGGCGCAACCGGCGTTCACGCCACTGTGAAGGGTCAAACCCCATGCGATCCACCTGCCGGGCCATGTCTTGTACTGAGCGCACCAATCGTTCGCGCTTTTCCACTTCAGGCATCAGCCTGCGGGCATTGTCCAGTTCGGACTGCAACTGGGCTGACTGCTGGCGTTCCATGGCCAGTTGTGTCAGCCCGCGCTGGGCCAGCCATGCCCCTCCCCCCAACAGTACAGTTGCACAGGTTAGGGCCAAAAGTTTGAAGGTGCGCAGGCCGTTCAATTACTGCTCCATGATCCAGTGGGCAGTCAACAGAATCACACGATCTTCATCAAAGGTGCGTCCTGTGCTCGTCCCGGCTGTATTACCGCTGGTGTTGTCAATGGTCTGGCGGGTGTCGCTGCCCCCCATAGCACTGTTAGCGGCGGTTGTCGCAATATTGTTGCCTTGGGTATTGTTGGCTTCCCATTGTGTGCCTGGCGCATTGGCTTCAGTGGCCGCTGCATGCGAGGGACGACTTTGGATACGGAACCGGCCTTCACGCGAATCGGGCTTGCCATCAATGACTTGATCCATGAAGCGTGCCAGATCAGGCGTCAGCCCACGCACCACCATCACATTGCCCGCCCCACTGGCCGTGCCCGAAGTGTTCCACTGGAAACACACTTGCAATTCGGCGGCATTTCCGTTGGAGTCAATGTAGACAAAACGGTCTTCATGCCCTTCACCACGGCCTGGGGGCATACGCACACCAGCACGGGTCATCAAAGCACGCAGGTTTTGGGTGGCCAGTGTGGCATCGCCCAAGCCCACCTGACCTGCTGCATAGCCTTGTCCGTTGCAGATTTTCAGACCACGGTTGGCAAAATTCTCAGGAATGCCAGCCGTGCCCGAGCCACCAGGGCGCGTGCAAGCATTGGTTCCGGTCGGAATCTCGGTTTCAGCACCATTGACCATATAGGTTGGTGCTTGCTGACAGTCACCCAGCACAACGCCCGTACGTTGGTAATACTGGTCATAGGCCATTTTCCACTGGTAGGCAAACTTGTTCACTGCCTTTTGGTACTCGGCATTGCGCTGTACATCCTTGGCAATGGCTACTGCGCCGATGATCAGGCCAATGACTGCCAGCACAATCGCCAGCTCAATCAGGGTAAAGCCCTGTTGCACTTGGCGGTGCAGTCTGTGGATGGAATGTGGTTTGCTCATGAAGAAATCTCCTGCAATGGGGTACTGCGCATCAGGCGCTTATTGGTTCATCTTGTAGATGGCGGTCACGATGGCGACTTGGTCTTCGTCAAAAGTGCGGCCATCGCCACCGGCTGCATTGGCCGTGATTTGCTGGCGGTTGTTGGCATGCCATTCAGAACCGGGGGCGTTGGCTGTACCACTGTTACCACCTGCCGAGTCGGCATTGTTGGCAATGCCCTGCTGACGGAAACGGCCTTCGCGGGCGTCAGGCTTACCATCAATCATCTGGTCGAGTGAACGGGCCAAGTCGGGGGTCAATCCGGTAATGACCATAACGTTCCCAGCACCATCACCCAGGCTGTTGTCTGAACCGTTAGCCAATGGCCGGTTCCATTGGAAGCAAACCTGCACTTCTTGCGGGTTGCCATTGCTGTCTAGGTATACATAGCGGTCTTCAAAACCTTCGGCACGGCCTGGGGGCATACGGATACCCACCCGGTTCATCAATACACGCAAATCGGGATCGGTGCCAGCAGTAAAGCCACGGGGCATGCCCTGCCCTGCAGCCGCCCGGCAAATAGCGTTGGGCGGTGTGACACCAGTCATGTCACGGCCAGAACGGTTAGCGGCATCTGCTGCCAGAAACCGTGCGCCATTGACCATGTTTTGGGGCGCGGTTTGGCTGTCTCCCAGCACGACACCAGTACGCTGGTAGTACTGGTTGTAGGCCTGTTCCCACTGGTCAATGAACTTGTTCTTGATCTTGGTGTATTCGGCATTGCGTTGTACGTCTTTGCCAATGGCCACTGCACCAATGATGAGACCAATGACCGCCAGCACAATGGCCAGCTCCACCAAAGTAAAGCCTTGTTGGCGCAGCGTACGGGCCCGATGCCGGGGCTGTTGAAGTAGAGAGTTCATGATGGAGTTCCCCGAAGCGGATTTACTGGTTCATTTTGTAAATGGCGGTCAGGGTGATGACCTGTTCTTCGTCGCGGGTGTTGCCAGCACCAACGTCTGTTGTGCCAGTGGCACCACGGCCATAACTGTTGTTGGCTGACCATTCAACACCGGGGCCATTGGCTGTATCGTTGCCAATGCCCCGCAACCGGAAACGGCCTTCGCGGGCGTCGGGCTTGCCATCAATCATTTGATCGAGCATGCGGGCCAAATCGGGGGTCAAACCGGCAATCACCATGACGTTTCCGGCACCTTCAGGCACTGTGGGGCGATTCCACTGGAAACACACCTGAACTTCTTGTGGTGAGCCATTGGTATCGGTATAGACATACAAATCTTCTTGTCCTTCGGCCCGGCCAGGCGGCATACGAACCCCCACTCTGGTCATCAGATTGCGCAGATCGGTGCGTGGTGCATCGGAGCGCATCACACCAGTTTCTGGATTGCGTTCGCAGACAGGAATGGGCTCACTACCAGCAGCGATCAGTGTGGCCATGTTGCCACCAGAGATGGGGTTGTTGCCAGTGGCTGTATAGGCAGTACCATTGACCATCAACCGTGGTTGTGTTTGAGAGTCTCCCACCACGACGCCGGTACGCTGGTAGTACTGGTTGTAGGCCTGTTCCCACTGGTCAATGAACTTGTTCTTGATCTTGGTGTATTCGGCATTGCGTTGTACGTCTTTGCCAATGGCTACTGCACCAATGATGAGACCAATGACCGCCAGCACAATGGCCAGCTCCACCAGTGTGAAACCACCTTGTGCAGCACGAGAGCCAGCGAAACGAGGCAACCGCCGTACTGGCAGCCTAGGAATGAAAGATCGCATGATTACCTCAAGCGGTGAGAAGTTGTACATGCCCATAACGGGCGATGGGCATACTCTATTCAGCAATCGTTAGAGAATCGTTAGAAGACAATCAGAGCTGCCACCTCGATACATCTTAGCTATGGTTCGTGCTTGTGTGGCCCAAGCGCCAAGGTGCTGTGGAGTGGGGGCTTGACGTCTGGTGGTGAGGCAGGTGGGTGCCTCTGCATGGCACCAATTGAAATAAATTGCAATCTTCGTGAGATCGCGTTTTATAGAATTAGCTTGGGAAGCTGTGTGGAAATTTTTTGCTTGCTTAAAAAATTTGCTTGGACAAAACTGGTCATTTTTTATCATCAAGTATGGCCTCAAAATGATTTAAAACCATGTTTTTTTAAAAAATAGATTTTTAATGTTGAATTATTACGCCGTTCTTTAGCTAAAAATCACTCAGAAGAAATAAAAATAAATCAGAGCCATGAATAATAGAGACTATTCGCCAGAAATAATACTGAGTTTCTTTGGGTTGGTTGGGGTTATTTGTGAAAATAAAAAAACAGCCATTAAATTCAAATATAAAAAATCTGTGGCTATTTTGGCGTTTTTAGCCTATCAGCCAGGGCGGCTCGTTTCTAGAGATGCTTTGGCCAGATATTTCTGGCCCCACCAAGATGCGTCATCAGCCAAGGCCAATTTGCGTGTTGTTATCTCCGATATTACAAAAACATGGCAATCAATCGGATTGCCGCCAGCCATTCAGATTGATAGAGAAAACGTTGCATTTATTCCGTTGGGAAAAGTAGCGTCAGATTTTTTTGTATTGAAATCTATCTTTCATGGGGAGACTAAAAAATCATCAAATCTTGTACAAGTTTTGATGAGGGATGCGATGGAGGAGTCTTGGCTTGCTGGCTTTGATGATGTGGTATCAGAAGATTTCAATGATTGGATTTCTTTAAGAAGAAAAGCGATTGATGAATTTATTGTTGTAGCACAGAAAAATAATTTAAATGACATTGATAGTGCAGCAAGATGGGTTAATCTATCTGCTCATTATGAATTCAATGAAGTAGCAACCCTAGGGTTGCTGCGTATAGAGAGAAATGAGTTTGAGGTCTTTCATCAACAGCAAAATAAAGACCCCGAAGAAGTCATTCTCGAGGTGCAAAAAATATTGCGCTCATTGGGTGGAGAAATCATAGAAACCGATGATATTGGATGCACCATAATCTTTGGGCATCTTGATGTTCACACCGGGGCGCGGCGTCAGATTCTTCAGGCTGTCGCTATTTTGTGGCAGCGTTTTGGCGATATTTTGCCGTTGCGCATGGGGGCAACAGCAGGAAAAGTACATGTATTTTTCTCAAAGGGTCAATGGCGTATTCAAGGGTGGCGTACAAGATTGGTTTATCGGTTGGCCTTGTATGCAGATGTGGGTCAATTTGTTTGCTGTAAAAGTTTTTCCGATATTTTGCACGATAAAGAAAAGCCAGCAAAAGGCCCCATTCGTTTTCGGGGCATAAAGCATGATTTTATGTTGCATGTAATGAATTTACATTCGTTTCGTGCAAATTTTCCACCTGTGTCGGTACCATTTTCTGGGTTTGTTGGGCATAGTAAATTATTGGAGGTGGCAGATCAAAAAATATGTCATGCCATGCAAGGCGAGTGCCAATCAATTTCCATTATTGGAAACGACGGTTTTGGTAAAAGTCGTTCTGCTTGGGAGATTGCACATCGGGCACAGAAGGCTGGGCTACATGTCTGGTGGTTTGCAGGCAAGCCAGAAAGTCAGCACACTCGTGGGCAAGGGTTAAGAGAGATGCTTTTTATCAGTGCTTTAGAGCATTCAGTATGTGGAAACATAGCTGGTGGATTGCATTTTTTAATGGCGCAAGCAGGTGAATTTTTAGAGGAAAAGCACCGTCAGATAATTACGAAGTTCATTGAATTAGAAGAAGTGGATTCATCTGCGTTGATGGAATCCATGTTAATTTTTGCTTCATTTTTATCTCTGCAAAAGAAAGCTATTTGTTTTGTGGTAGATGACTGGGATTGGCTAGACGATGTTACCAAGAGTGTTGTCAGTAAAATTTCCTCCTGCATGCAGGGGTCTCTCTTGGTTTCTACTAGGCGTACTAATAACACAACAAGTAAGCCGCTGATAGATGCTTATAGGCATAGCAATCATTATGATTACATCATGTCGCCCCTTGGTGAGAGTGATGCTTTTGAAATTATCAATGCTTTAAATAAAAATGGTGATGAAGATTCCAAAAAAATCAAAGGCAAGATATTAAATTCGCGGGGCATTCCTTTATATCTTATTGCTGATTTTTGGGGTGAAGATCAATTGCACCCCCACTTTGCTGAATACTGCAACGCCACACTTAATCGTATGCAATCATCCAAATTGGCGCTGCAATTTGCTGCCATGCAGGGGATGAGTTTTCAATATCAGAATCTTGTTTTTCTTTGCGGTGAATTGAAGGCGGCGCAAGTTATTGATCTTGGAAAGTCTGCTGGATTTCTATTGGATAGAGGAAATGGATATTTTGCCTTTCATCATCCTTTGGTGCGTGACTATGTTCTCTCTACACTTTCTGCATCTGACTTTTTAGATCATGCTAAGCAATGTGCAGAACTATTGCAATCCCAAGAAAATTATACCGCTGCAGCAGACATTTGGTTGCAGGCCAAAAATATCGAGATGGCACGCCATTGTTGGCTGATGGCGGCACAAGGTGCTTTAAAGCAAGATGATATATCTACCGCCTGTAGTTATTTTGAAAAAATAAGCCAAATAGGCTATGGTGCTGATGCTGAAGGAATGCGTGCCCGCGCACAGCATGTCCGTTGTCTGATTGCACTGCAAGGCTATGGAAGTCGGCAGGCCCATCGCCTGACGCGTATTATTTGCCAAAATATTGCGCATTTGCCAGAGCATCCCGATGTGGCTTTTGATGCGCTGTTTCTTTCTTACCTTCATGCCAGTGCACAATCCAACACCAAGGGTAAAGCACATGCACTGCGTATGGTGCATCGGGCTACCGATGCAGAAAGCTATCACACCGTGTGTTGGGCCATGATCAATTCATCATTTTGGTTAGGCCAGCGTGATGAAGCAAGGGTGTGGTTTAAGCATTTGCTCGGGTCTGGTCAGCGGCTCAGTGCGGAGCGCCGCAGGCGCTATTTTCTTTCTGATCCGCTGGTCATGGGCTGTTGTCAGATGGCCTGCCTAGAGTGGTTGCATGGCAATTGGGATTTGTCTATGCAGGCATTGCATGAGGCAGAACGCTATGCCCAAGCCTCTTCGACCCGACAAGACCGAGCGATCTTTCATGCAATGGCCGGTTTGCTCAATTGGCTAGGCGGTCAATCGGGTTTGGCACATGCACAGCAATCTGCCCATATTGCCAACACAGAAGGATTGTCTTTATGGGGTAGTTTTGCCTCTTTGCTTTGTATGCTAGAACAACCAGTTCATGCACCCAACCTGGAATGGACACACATCACCCATCAGGTGGATGCCCTTTTAAAAGCTTGTCCTGCTGCTGAACCCATTGCCAAGTGGCTTGCTGCCGAAGCCTTGGTGCTGTGTGGAAACTTTGAAATGGCGCTTCGTTTAGCCGACCAATCATTGCAAACGATGGTGGGCAATACAGATGCAATGTGGCAGATGGAATTGATGCGCGTCAAGGCACTGGCATTGCGATCCATGAACCAGCATGGCACAGCATGTAAAACCCTGAAACAGGCACTGATGCAGGGTCACCACATGAAGGGTTGGTTATACCACCGTGGGCGATTGGACTGACCTATCCAGTGGATGGGCCTTATCGGGCCAACAGGGCGTCAATGGCGTCTATGTCTGCTGTGCTCAAGCTGCCACTGGCCTGACGCAATTTGAGTGTGCCCATCAGTACGTTGTAACGGGCTGCTGCCAGATCGCGTTTGGTCTGGTACAACTGGCTTTGGGCGTTGAGCACATCCATATTGATGCGAACTCCTACCTGATAGCCTAACTGGTTGGCTTCTAGCGCACTTTGGCTAGAGGCTTCAGCCGCTTCCAGTGCCTTCACCTGCCCCCAACCTGATTGCACGCCGTAAAAGGCTGCACGGGCATTTTGGGCCACTGTCCGGCGCAAGTGGTCTAGGTCAGCGCGCGCCTTTTCTTCCAGTGCCAAGGTTTCTTTGACCCGATTTTGTACGGCAAAACCGGCAAATAAGGGCCAGTTGAGTGCCACCCCGATGCTGGTGCTGTGGGTGCGACTTGAAATTCCAGGCGCGTTGACAGTCCCGCTGGGCGAGCGTTGCACGTTGTAGCCCAACTGTGCATCCAATGTGGGCAAGTGCCCTGTGGCGGCCTTTCGGGTTTCGAGTTGGGCCACTTCCAAGGCGATGGCTGCCTGACGCACCAAAGGCTGCTCTGCCTCGGCTTTTTCTACCCAAGGCAAGGGGTTGTTGTCTAGGGGCAAACTGGGCAACGCCAAAGGTTGCGCTAAAGGCAATGGTTGCGTGTGGTTTAAGCCGACCAATTGGTCGAGTGCCAGATTTTTGACGCGCAGGTCATTTTCTGCGGCGATTTCTTGGGCAACCACCAAGTCATAACGGGCTTGGGCTTCGCGTGTGTCGGTGATTGTGGATGTCCCCACCTCAAAATTGCGCTTGGCCGCTGCCAATTGTTCTGACACGGCTGCTTTTTGTGCTTGTACGAAGGTGAGGGTATCTTGGGCTGCCAAGACATCAAAGTAACCTTGGCTCACACGTATCAGCAATTCTTGTGCTACCGCATCTGACTGGGCCTGTGCAGCATCCACATTGCGCAAGCCTTGCTCTAAAGTGATCCGATTGGCAGGACGGTATAGCGGCTGGGATGCGTTAATGCCCATGGTTTGTGTGCTCAGGCTGACATCGCGTGGAAGCTGGCTGGCACCAGTTTGTGCCCGTGATGCTCCTGCAGACAAACCGGCACTGGGCAATAGCCCAGACCGTGCTTGGTCGGCTCGCCGCTGTGCTGCCTCTAACTGGGCTTGTGCTGATTGCCACTGTGCATCGTATTGGCGCGCCGACTCTACCAACGCGCGCAGGCTTTGGGCTTGTGCGGGCGCAGCCAATGCGGCCCCGAGGGCCAGAGTAAGAGGCAGGAGCCTGGGAAAAATGGGCATGGCAGGTTGTGCAGAAGTTTCAATACTGTGGCACCGATGGGTCAACGGTTTGTGACCAAGCATCGATGCCGCCGGAAATATTGGCCACATGCTGGAACCCTTGTTGCTCCAGAAAGGTGGCTACCCGTAAACTCCGAACCCCGTGATGGCACAGGCAGGCGATGGGGCGCTCAGGGTTCAGGCGGCTCAGATGCGCGGGCACAAGGCCCATGGGAATCGCCAATAGCTCCAGAGGCTCTGTGGCAATGCAAGCTGTCTGAAGCTCCCAAGGTTCGCGCACATCCAGTACCAGCGGCGCATGACTGCTACTCAACGATGCGAACCAAGCCGGTAGAGCCTTGGGGCGTACATGATCGACCATGCCGTGCTGCTCTTTCAGGTGCTTCAGAACTTGAAACTGGAGGGCTGGGTAAAGCCCTGCAAGCGGGGTGAAGTGGTGTCCCACGGCTGGGTGGTTTCAAAGCGGGCGCCTTTGCGTTGCACAATCGTCATGCGCATGACTGGGAAATCGCCCACGATGGCAGCCAGACGGCCCCCGTCATTGAGTTTGGCCAGCAGTTCTTGTGGTACTTCTGATACCGAGCCACTGAGCACGATCACATCGAACGGCCCTTCGGGCAGGGGATCGCGGGAGCCATCGGCTTGGCGCACGGTCACATTGTTGATGCCTGCACGCTGCAAGTTGATGCGTGCCATCTCTGCCAGTGCTGGTTGGATTTCCAGTGCCAACACCTGCGCACCACAGCGAGCCAATAGGGCCGCCATGTAGCCAGAACCGGAACCAATTTCTAGCACCTTTTCATGCTTGCGCACTTGCAGGTCATTGAGCAGACGGGCCTCAATCTTGGGGGCCAACATGCACTGGCCGGTGCGGATGCCTTCTTCTGGGGTGCCACACAGCGGAATTTCGATATCCATGAACGCCAGATGGCGGTATGCCGAAGGCGCAAAATCTTCACGGCGCAGGCTGTGCAGCAGCTCCAGCACATCGGGGTCATACACATTCCACGGCCGGATTTGCTGCTCAACCATGTTGTAGCGGGCTTGCTCAATCGGGTCGTTGGTGTGGATGGAAGACGTGTTCAGGGGCATGTTCATGGAAAGGTTCTCCGCAAGGGCAGTTCAGGGTCAAGCCTGCGATTTTAGGATGCCCGGCCCTGCTTCCGGCTGAAGCAGTCCGTGCAGCAGCATATTGATCTGATTTTCCAGGTACAGCGGTGGCGACACCGTCAAAGAGCCGGGGACGCAAGCCAGACTGGCATGTTGTGACAAGGTGAGAAACATGAGCGGCGAAACAACGGCATGGACGGCATAGTCCAAATCCACAGATCGGAATTCACCACTGTCTATGCCCCGTTGCAAAATGCGCCGGATCAGGGCGTGGCCGGGCTCACTGACCTCACGCTGGTAAAACAAGGCAATCTCAGGAAAGTTGCCCGCCTCGCACAGCATGAGTTTGGTGATGCCCGATGCCTTGGTGGCTCCCACATGTTCCCACCAAGAGTGGTAGCAATAGCGCAGCATGTCGGCAGTGCTGCCCTGAAAAGCTTCAAATTCTTGGTTCCATTGCCTAAAGCGGATGCCGATGTTTTCTCGCACCACGGCATTGAAAAGGTCGGCTTTGCTAGGGAAATATAAAAACAAAGTCCCTTTGGACACACCAGCCCGAGCCGCCACAGTCTCCACCTTGGTGGCGGCATAACCTTTCTCAACGAACAAATCCAATGCCGCATCCAACAATTCGGCAGGACGCGCCTGTTTGCGGCGCACACGAATCCGTGTCGTCTTCAAGGGCAAAGAATCGGAAGGGGTAGAGGGCACGCGGTAACTGCTTTTAATGACTGACTGGTTAGTAATGTAATCACCTACAGTCACAGCGTCAATCGGTAGGCATGGACAATGGTGCTATGACTCTTCAACACATCACCTTGGCTGGCGGCTGCTTCTGGTGCACCGAGGCGGTTTTTAGCCGTTTGTGCGGCATTACAGCCGTGCAAAGTGGTTATGCCAATGGCCACACCCCCCATCCCCAGTATGAACAGGTATGCAGTGGCACTACAGGCCATGCAGAGGCTGTGCAGTTGGCGTTTGATCCTGACACCATAGGGTTGGCGCAGATTCTGGAGGTTTTCTTTGCTACCCACGACCCCACCACCTTGAATCGCCAAGGTCATGATGTGGGTACGCAATACCGCAGCGGCATTTATTGCCACAGCCCAGAACAAGAGCAACAGGTGAGGCAGTGGTTGGCAGAAATCGATGCCCCATCACTATGGGATGCACCCATCGTGACGGAAGTAGCTCCTTTGGATTGTTTTTGGCCCGCAGAAGCCTACCACCACCAATACTATGCCCGTCATCCAGAGCAAGGGTATTGCGCGGCCATCATTGCGCCAAAGTTGACCAAATTTCGCCAAACTTTTGCCCAGTGGTTACGGCCCTGATATCTAGCAGGGCACTGTTTGGGTGCGCGACTCCACTACACTGGTGGGTTTTTTGGGCTTTGCAAAAAGGTTGGCTATGCGTAGTTTTTGGCTTCGTTGCACTTTGACTCTCCTGTGCGCTCCAGTGATGTTGGCACAGGCACAAACCCATTCGGAGCAAGAAAAACAGGCAGATATTGAACGCCACCGCGCAATGGCGGCTGCACATACTGCGGCTGCACAATGTTTGGCCTCTGGTAAAGACGCTGAGCAGTGCATGAAAGAACTGCAATCGGCCTGCAAGGGTTTGGCGATTGGCAAGTACTGTGGCATGAAACACGCCCACTGAGAATGCGTTTGCAGGCCCGCAAGCATCTGCGACAGACCCACCACACGGTGCTGTGGTGGGTCTGTGGCTTGCTGCTGGCGCTGGCCCCTGCTTTGGGGCAAATGCACCGTGTCCTGCATGGCGGGCATGGTGTGGTGGCCCCTCTTTCCGCTGCTGCACCCCATCTGCAACAGCACCACCGTGGTGATGATGAAGGCCTGCCACGGCTGTTTGGCGTACACAGTTCGGCAGACTGTTTGTTGCTCGATCAATGGACTTGGGTACAGCCAAACATACACCTCCCCACGCTGCCCCCACTGGCACCTGTTGCGCCCGTCCCTGCACCGCCTTATTGGCACACAGGGATGGTTCAGGTGGCAGCGTTTCAGGCCCGCGCACCACCAGTCTTCTGGTTGGGCTAAATCCCCCGCTCCAAACCTTCTCTTCAATGGCTGGTATTGACCTTGTCTGATCCAGACAGGTGTTGACCTGCTGTTGGTGCTTGTTTTTTGCATTCCAGACGTCCCGACTCCCTACGACAGCGGAGTTGGGTGGTGGTGTGCCTGTTTCTTTCTTTGCTATGTCTTCTTCGGCTTTTTTTAAGTTTTCTCCCCCCATGCGTTTGCAACCATTGGCTTGTGCTGTGGCTTGGATGGTGGGGGCTGTGGGCACAGCACATGCCCAATCCCAGCCTGTGTCTACCCCGCCTGCGGCGGTGTTGCCCGATGTAACGGTATCGGCCAGTGGGCTGCAACAAACCAGCAGTGATATGACCATGCCCGTGAGCGTGCTGGAAGGCGATGCACTGGTTCAGCAGCGCCAGTCCAACTTGGGTGAAACGCTGGATGGCGAGCCGGGTATTCACTCCAGCCATTTTGGTGCAGGCGCTAGTCGCCCCATTATTCGTGGGATGGATGGGCCGCGTGTTCGGTTGTTGTCCGATGGAGCACCTATCCACGATGCGTCCACCATCAGCCCAGACCATGCGGTCGTGGCCGATCCTTTGCTAGCCACACAAATTGAAGTGTTGCGTGGCCCAGCGGCGCTGATCCACGGAGGCGGGGCCATCGGTGGGGTGGTCAATGTGTTGGATGGTAAAGTGCCTACGGCTGTTCCCGCCAAAGGCTACGAAGGCAGTGCCGAACTGCGGGCCAGCAGTGCTACCCATGAACGGGCGGGCGCTTTCTCACTGACAGGGGGAGCGGGCAATATCGCCATCCACCTTGAAGGTAGTCAGGGCCAGGCCGATGATTACCGTGTGGGTCGGGGCTGGTCTTCTGGGCGCAAGGTTGAGGGCAGTTTCAATGACACAGACAGCGCCAGCCTAGGGGTTTCTTGGGTGGGTGAGCGTGGTTACTTGGGGTTAGCCTATAGCCGTCAGAATGCATATTACGGTCTGCCGGGCCATAACCACAGTGACGAGGGGTGCCATGTTCACGGGTTGCATCTGCACTGCGGCAGCCACGGTGCAGCACTGGAGCATGACGACGAACATGACCATGATCACGGTGAAGAACATGGTGTCCCTGTCGTTGATTTGCGCAGCGAACGGGTAGATGTGCGTGGTGAATTGCGTAACCCCTTGCCAGGCTTTGGCAACACCAACACGCCGCTGACATTGTGTGCATCCAACCACGCCCGTTGCCCGCCTTTGGCCGGACGGAAAGTAAAGAAATCCTTGAAAATTCGCCGGTGTGTGATGACGCCTGTGATCAATGCCACCAACATCAGCATGGTGGCTACACCAACCAACCAACGGCCCTCTAGAGTCCAACGCCCCTTCTGTGCTGTGCGCAGTTCAAAGTGGAAACGGTAGAAGAAATCACCACCCATAGTTGGCCGTGTTGCGATGGCCTCACCTGTTTGCGGATTCATGTGCAGGGTTTCAAACCGCCCATTGCCTGTGTCACGCCACAAAATACCCACGGCGGGGTTGCGCTCATCGGGCAGGTGCATGATCCACTGCGTCAGTGCAGGAAACTGGCGTGTCAGGGCATCCAGCGACTTCTGTGCTACCTCCGCGTCAGCGGCAGGCAAGCCATACATCTCTGGACGCATCCATAGATTGAACTCGTTCTTGAAGAACGACAGCGTGCCAGCAAAAAAGATAGCAAACAGCAACCAGCCCAACAACAAGCCTGCCCAAGTGTGCAACCACGACATAGCTTGGCGCACACCCTCTCGGTCGTTGGGCATTTTGGAAGAAATTGCCTGGCGGGCTGGCGCAGGCATGTCGGTGTCAGGCCGGGTTGGTCTGTGCGATGATGTAGCGGTCATGGTGCCGCCTGTATCCATCGTGGCATCATGGCACATGCGCCCAACACCAAAGCGGGCAACAGCGTTCCACCCCAAGCACCCCAGGCCGTGCGCGCATAAAACGCCCAGCCAATGGCTATGGCATAGACCCACCACGCCAGCATGGTAGCGGTCAGCACCGCCTCAACGCGCGGCATCCACTGCACCAATCCCAGCGATACGGCGGCAGAAAACCCAGCCGCTAGCGCATAACCCCCAGCCATAGCAGCCAGAGTACGGGATGCAACACCCAAACGATAACGCCCTATAGGACGAGTCACCTTCATAGCGAGCCACCCACCAGCATCACCAAGTGCTGTGCAACGCACCAAAGCCCAAATGCTGTGCGCCACCGTGTGGCAGCAATGCAGCAACAGATACCGTACCGTATCGATAGCAGTGCATATCATTCACTCCCCAGCCCTCCAATGCCACGCCTCAACGTGACGCCAGGTGCCATACAGCACCTTGGTTTAAACGTTAGCTGGCTGGCAGAAAAGGAGCGTGTGGGCAATCAGGCCAAATGGCCTGATGCTCAGTCTCAGTGGGCTGCGCTACTGGCTGAAGAAGGGACATCTTCCCTCGCCACGAATGGCGGAGATTTCCTCTATAGGACGGCCATGCCCGACCGCATCAGCTGGCGCTGACTTATGCAGCAAAACGCCTACCTCTCGGACTTCTACAAGGCGGCGAATTACTGGAAATTTTCGTGCTGGATTCCGACGGCTTCATGGCAAAGCATTCGGAATCGTCGTTGCACTGAGAAAAATTCTAACATCGGGAGCCTCGTTACCGCTCCAATAAATAGAATTAATTCTTATTTACCAACTTACCCCAGATCGGCTCCCACCCACTCGTGCAGAGCAGCGCGCTGGCCCTCATCGAGCCAAAACTCCTCACGAGCGCAGAGCTTTTCCAAGTTATTCGCCATCTGCCATGCCAGTTGTTGTGGCGTGTCTTGGCCTTGGCCGAATTGGTGCCCGCCCATCAACAAGCCGCGCAGCACCCAGTTCACATCTTCGCGGCTGATATCGCACTGGGCCAAACGGCACAGATCTCGGACACGTTTTCCGGTGTCGCGCAGATGGAAAGGCTGTTCGGCCAAATCGGTGGCAATGGCCTGCCAAAGCCGCCGAAACTCCATCCGTCCTAGGCGTGGTGCATCTGTAGCATCGCAAATCTGACGCAACAATTGGGGATCGGCACTGTCGAGTGTGCCGTCGCGGCCAGCGGGCGACATAGGGCGTGCATGGCGCTGGGGATCGTACAAATAACCGCCCGAATGCGACCAATCCAACAACAACGGAGACAACACCAAGGTTTCTACAAAACGGCGAAAACTGCCCAAACCTGCCCAACTGCTGCTGTCCAACCCCGGCACCTGTGCTGGCAGGCGGCTGGCCATACGGGCCAACGGCACGGCCAAATCCGAGGCGGCTACCTCGTGGCGGATGATTTGTGTCGCCAAGGCCCGAATGTCTTCCCACTCCATCGATTCCGAGGTATGGACAGGTGCGTGCATTTCTGCCGGATAACCGTGGCGCATGGGTGTTGGGTGGTTGCCCTCACAGTGCTCCTCAGCCTCGCCCAACGCATCACGGACAAAAATATCGGTATCGATCAGCAAGTCGGCCGAGGCTTGGTAAGCCGCAGAGGGAAAACCTACTGCCAGTACCGTTGTGCGCCGATCACTGCGGCGCAACTTGCGCAGTACTGGAGTGAAGTCGGCATCAGCAGAAAAAACGATGAACTCATCAAACCGAGTTTCATGCTGTAGCAAGTCCACCATGTCCAGCACCATGTGAATGTCTGTGCTGGTTTTGCCCTCGGTCGTCATGGGTGGGCAGTCAATCGTTTCAAAACCAGCCCGGTTAAAGTGGGGCCGAAAACGCTGATAGACGTGCGGGTTGAAATAGCAGCGCCGCACCAGCAGGCGTCGGCTCTTGACACCCGCAGGAGCATGGGCGGGCAAGGGCAGACTGTCCGTCAGCCAATGCAACCAGTCTAAGGGCTGGCGGGCAAAACGTTCAGCGTAGTGGATATCCAGACGGCGCAAGGCGCTGTAGACATTATCAAAATCAATAAAAAGAGCGCTTTTCATAGGCAGAGAACAGTGGGGGAGCCAATTGTGCCCGTGCAGAGGCATCATGGGGCTGACATCGTGTGTGGCTGCATCCATTGATGGCGTAAATGGTCTAAAGCCCGCACGCCATCTACGCCAATACGGCGTGCTACTTCGGCCTCTGCCACACCTGTGCGTAGCCAACTCACCACAGCCGTGTTGCGCATCACCTGTGGCCCCACCCTTTGCAAAGGGTAGGTTTGCTGTGCTACCGACTGAGCAGCATGGGCCTCATGAATCACTTTAGATGCCACATGGAACAGAGCCCGAATAGACAGCGGACGCCCACCCTTACGGGAGTGGAAAATCAATCCGGCCAGTTCGGGATCGTGGGCATGGCGATAACGCAACCAGTCGGCCAACGCCGTGCCCAAATGGGGTGTCAACGCCAAGATACGCTGTTGCGCCTTGCGAGCGCCATCAATGCGTAAAGCTGCGGGCGGAGACTCTGACATCAAGTGCCATGGCACCCGGTTTGCATCCAGCAGGCTGTCATCGGTCAGGGTACGCACTTCTTCTGGAGCCAGTGCCAGCTCGTAAAGCAGCAGCAAAATAGCCCGGTCTCTGGCACCTTGCAAACCATGGCTGGCAGGAAAATGCTGTGGCAATTGCGCCCACAGCACAGGGGGCAGACAATGGCCCAACTGATCTACCGCTTTAGGACGATCGGCCCTGGGCAATTGCGTCACAGGACTGGTGTCCAACCAGCCTTGTTGAACGGCATAAGCATACACCCGATCCAAGACCCGCCAATAACGTCGGCGAGTCACTTCGCTCAGTTGCCGATCTGGCTGGTGGTGCGCCCGTTGGCCTGCCCGGATACGCAAAAAACGAGCGACATCCTCGCTCTGTGCCTGGTGCCATTCAACCGCAGGCAGCAAAGACGGGGAAGGTGAAGAAGTCCAATCATCCGGGGTTGGGGATTGCAGACTTTCCAACCAAGCATTCCAAATATCTTGATACACCCCCAAAGGATTGGAGCCTAGGCGGCGCGAAGGCTTGCTGCTTTCTGCCTGTAACCATTGCAAAAATACCGCAGAACCCGTAGGAAAATGGTGGTGCGTACTGCTCATGGGCAGGGGTGCCTCTCAGGCCCTAGATGCTGTGGATGAAACACGTTTGCGGTAAACCGAATAACCATGAGATTCTAGTGCCGGGTGGACGCCATTGAGACTTTCGGAATGACCCACAAAAAACCAGCCGCCAGGCCGGAGTTTTTTTTGTAGGCGGTCGATCACGCCACGTTTGGTGTCTTCATTGAAGTAAATCAACACATTGCGTAAGAAGATGACATCAAAATCCCCTACATTGGGCAATTCTTGGTTCAGATTGACTTGGGCAAATCGCACCCGCGCCGTTACTTCGGGAGAAATCAAGAAACGACCAGCTTGTGAACCAACCCCTTTGAGGCAAAAATTGCGCAAAAAAACATCGGGTATCTCACGGGCCATCGACATATCATATAAAGCAGAGCAGGCTTGGTCTAGCACTCTGGTAGATAAATCAGAACCCAGCACTTCCCAAGCCTCTTGCCCCAGCACATGGGACAGCAACATGGCAATACTGTAGGCCTCTTGCCCAGTAGAGGATGCTGCACTCCAAATGCGCAATGGATGGGGGCCAGTATGGGCAGGCAACACCACATCACGCAGCAACTCAAAATGCCGTGGCTCCCGAAAAAAATGGGTCTCGTTGGTGGTCAATAAATCAATAGCGATCTGGTGTTCGGCAGCATCACGGTGCAAGTGCTCAAAATAAGCATGAAAGCTGCGCAAACCGTGGTGCTGCACCCGGCGTGCCAACCTTCCTGCCACCAGTGCCTTTTTGCTCGGCCCCATCGAAATACCAGAAATATCAAAAATCCAGTGCCTAAATTGGTTGAAATCGTGGTCTGACAGCATCAAGCCCGCAGGTGCATTGACCCCATCCCATTTCGTGTATTTTATCGACATGCCACGATGGCCCCAAAATTAAACATCTTTTCTGGCAAGGGAGCGCAGGGCATTCAATTCTTCCAACATAATAACGCGCTGGATATTTAACAGCAGAACAAATTTATCCTTGATTTTTGCCATTCCATGCAAAAAATCAGGTCGTATATTGATTCCAAAACTAGGGGCAGGCTCAATAACGGCGGGAGAAATATCTAATACCGCATTGACCATATCCACTACCAATCCCATGGTATGGCGCTGCTCTGGCATTTCTGGATAAAGAGGAATCTCTAAAATCACAATGCAGCTGCGTTTACCTACCGGGGTAGGATCCTGACCAAAGCGCCGCGCCAAATCAATCACGGGCACCACCATGCCACGTAAATTGATAATGCCGCGCAAATAAGCAGGCATCATAGGTACCGTGGTCATAGGGCGAAAACCAATGATTTCCTTGATTTGTTCAATGGCAATGGCATAGATTTCGCCATTGAGCGTAAAGCCCAGGTGTTTTTTAGGAGGAGGGGCACCATGCCCCAGTGCCAAGGCTGCGTTGCGGCTCGGCACTGCCGGTGTGGTGCCTGCGACCAATGCCAAGGGGTCAGAAGCGGACAAAATCAGCCCCTGGCGCGCCCTTGGCGGCAGTATTGCGGCGTGCGGACATGGTTTGCATGGGTTTGTTAGCGCCAAATTTGACTGGCGGTTTTGTCGGAGGATAGTCTGCTGGGGGCTTGGTGGCCATGCCAACCTCATGAGCGTGGAGTTTGAAAAAAGCCATCAACTGTTGCAATTGCTCTGCCTGAGAGCTCATTTCTTCAGAGGTGGCAGCCAACTCCTCGCTGGCAGAAGCACTCTGCTGGGTTGTTTGGTTCAGCTGCCCCACCGCCGCATTGATTTGTCCCACGCCACTGCTTTGCTCTTCACTGGCGGCGGCGATTTCTTTGACCAGATCCGAAGTTTTGCGAATGGCAGGCACCATTTCTTCCAACAACTTGCCCGCCCGCTCTGCCTGATCGACCGAACTGCTAGCGAGTTCGCCAATCTCTTGGGCGGCTTCTTGGCTACGTTCGGCCAGTTTACGCACTTCATCGGCCACCACAGCAAACCCCTTGCCATGCTCGCCAGCCCGTGCGGCCTCAATAGCTGCATTCAGGGCCAACAAATTGGTTTGGTAGGCAATATCATCAATAATGCCAATTTTGCTGGCAATACTTTTCATGGCTTGCACCGTGAGCTTCACAGCATCCCCACCTTGGCCCGCATCTTGGGCTGCTTGGGTAGCCATATCATCTGTCACACGGGCATTTTCGGAGTTTTGTTGTACCGAGGCACTGGCCTCATCCAACGTAGAAGAAATTTCTTCTACACTAGCTGCCTGCTCTGTAGCACCTTGCGACAGCGATTGGGCTGTTGCAGAGATTTCTTCTGAAGCACTGGACAGATTGTCAGAGGCGGCACGCACATCGGTAATGATTTGCGACAGCTTATCAGCCATGTTGCGCATAGCCTCCAGCAGTTGAGCGACTTCATCACGGCCCTGCACTTCAATTTTGACCCTCAAGTCTCCTTCAGCCAGCAAACCAGCCACTTGGGTAGCTTGGGCGATGGGCTTGGTCACACTGCGTGTGACCAAGAATGCGGCCAGCAGCGCCAGCAAAACCGTGCCACAGGCCAACCCAATCATCAATTTTTCTGTGGCATGGAATTGGTTATTGGCCTCATCTCCTGCCTTTTCTACCAACTTGCTCTGAAAAACAATCATTTCCTCCACTGAGGCTTGATAGGGTGTCAGGGCTGCATCCAGTTCACCCAGTAAAAGTGCCCTGGCAGCCTCCTTCTCGTTGCTTGCAACCAGCTTTAAGAATTTTTCCAGATTGGCACCGTATTGAACTCTATTTTCCTTGATACGCGCCAACAATCGCTTGCCTTCTTCAGATTGAATGCTCTTATCTAAATATGCAACGGTTTCTGTAAACTTCTGCCGAATGCCTGCAATACGCTCCAGTTCTTTTTTTGTGGTGTTATCATCCTGCGATAAAAGCATATTGCGCATCGATATGTTTGCGCCATTGAGGCCATCGATCAACATGTTGGAATAGACCACGTTAGGAAAACGGCGGTCAGACAGCGTCTGCATACTGCTGTTAAAGTTAGAGAGCTCTATCAGCAATAGCACTACCATAGACATGGTAGCAATAATGACCGACAAAAATCCCAAGCCCATGCGCAGGCCAATACGTAGATTATTCAACATGAAAACCCCTCTCTTAATGCATTGTAATTGCTATTTTGGCATGATCAATAGCCGTATAAGAGGCCTGATTGATCAGCTCCTGTATATCCAGCATCAGCGCCACTTCGCCCGTACCAAGCACAGCCGACCCAGAAATGCCGGGCAGACCATCAATCAGCGGCCCCAGTGGCTTGATAACCGCCTGCAACTCTCCCTTGAGCTGATCCACGACCAGCCCCATTTTTCGTCCACCCACTTGCACCACAATCACATTCTCACGGCGCAAATCACGTTTTTCCAGGTTAAAGTGCTGTCGTAAACGCAGCAGGGGCAGCACTTCCCCCCGCAAACTGACATAATTTTTGGCATCTGGTGTGAGTTGAATACACTCAATCACGGCATCGAGTGGCACCACATAATGTGAATCACTGACCGACATCAAAAACCCGTCAATAATAGCTAACGTCAATGGCAGTCGGATACGAAAGCTGGCACCATGCCCAGTCCGGTTTTCTATGTCGATGCTACCGCGCAAGGCTTCGATGTTGCGTTTCACTACATCCATACCCACACCGCGCCCAGACAGGTTACTGACCTGTTCTGCCGTAGAGAACCCCGGCTCAAAAATCATTTCCCACACTTGGGCATCAGTCAGTTCTACATCGGCGGCAACCAAGCCTTTTTGTATGGCTTTGGCCACAATGCGTTCACGGTTAAGACCTGCACCGTCATCACAGACCTCAATCACAATCATCCCGGCCTCGTGGTAGGCCCGCAACTCTAGCCGACCCGCAGCAGGTTTGCCGCGTTGCAAACGCAAGGCCGGAGGCTCAATGCCATGATCAATCGCATTGCGCACCAGATGCGTCAATGGATCGGCAATTTTATCGACCAGGATTTTGTCTAACTCGGTGTCGGCACCACCAATGTGCAGCTCAATCTCTTTGCCCGTTTCTTTCGACACATCGCGTACCAAGCGTTTGAACCGATTAAAGGTCTCGCCTATTTCCACCATGCGCAGCATCATGGCACCATCGCGCACTTGCTCTGTCAAGCGTGAGACCATAGAGGCGGCCTCGCGCATGGCCCGGTCTTTGTTGTGCCGGGCTAGCACCCCTACTGCCGAGCTGGCAATGATCAGTTCAGCCACCCGGTTAATCAGGGCATCGAGTTTGTCTGAATGCACACGAATCAGCTTAGCTTCTTGTGCTTGGCGCTGGCGCAACTCGGTTTGCCGTCCAATGGCCCCTTGCACCAATTCAGGCTGTACCGCTTGTTCCTCAATCAGAATTTCGCCCAGTGGGTGCCGCTCCTCCCCAGGCTCTTGGGCTTGTTCGTGCAAGGCGCGTTGCAACTCATGCTCGGTCACAGCGCCACAAGCCAGCAAAATCTCGCCCAACCGCATCCGGTCGGCTGGCAACTCGTCAATCAGGCGTAAATAATCTTCTAATCGACTGTCAGGGGGCAGAATGCGCAGTTCGCAGTCTTGGCTCACAAACTCGAAAATTCCCTCAATCTCGCTTTTGCTGGCATGGCTGGCAAAACGAATTTCAAAGCCCAAGTAGCAGTTTTCTGGTTCGATTTCGCTCAGCGCGGGCAGCGCGTGGGTCAAGGTGCTGATCTGTACGATGCGCCCCAACGTGCGCAGGTGGTAGATAAAAGACGCTGGCTCAAAGCCCTCTTGCATCACACCAGCAGAAAACCGCAAAGACAGATGCCATAACTCATCGCTATTCAGGCTTTCAGGGTTGCTGAAATCCACTTTGGGTAAAGAGGCTACCTGCACCGCTCCGCCCACGCTGCCAGAGGCCTGTTGCAACTGTGCCAACAACTGCTGCTCTTTATGAATCAAGGAGTCGTTGCGTAAACCGCCCGCTTCCATCGCATCGAGCAAATGCCCTACATGGTCACCACTTTGCAACAACAGGCCGATCAGGTCGCTGTTCAAATCCAGCGACCCTTCGCGCACCAGCACCAACAAAGTTTCTAGATGGTGTGTGAAGAGCACGATGTCATCAAGGCCAAACAGGCCTGCCGCCCCTTTGATGGTATGGGCAGCACGAAAAACCGCATTGATCGCTTCTGGATCATTGGGGGTTTGCTCCAGATAAATCAATGCCGCTTCCATATCGGTCAGCAGGCCACGGCTCTCATCAAAAAAGGTTTGCAGTGCGTCGTTCAAATCCATGACTTGCCTTTATGCCGGGTGGTTAGGCGCTGCCGCAACGATCAAGGGATCACCCAGCCAAGCGGCCAGATCGTAGATTTCGATCAACTCCAGCACGGGCGGGCTGTGGCCCAGTAAGCGCAATTCCACCCCATGCGCACGCGCATGGTTTTTGGCGGCCATCAATACCTGTATGCCAGCAGTATCTATTTCGGTCACACCCGATAGATCGACATCGAATGAGACCGGGGTGCGTAAGGCTTCCATCAACACGGTTCGCAACTCGGCTGCGTGGTAGATATTGCAGTCACCACGCAGATGCAGACAGCATTTGTCTCCCGATTGTTCCTGAATGACTTCCATACGACATCCCTTGAGGAAAAGTAAGTTTTAAGGGGCCAAACGCTCACGCAACCACATGCCCTGATCTTGGCGGTAGCGCAGACGATCGTGCAACCGGCTCTTACGGCCTTGCCAAAATTCCCATTGCTCAGGCCGAAGCCGGTAGCCACCCCAGTGGGGAGGGCGGGGCGGCTGCAATAGAAATTGAGCGGCGTGCTTGGCAGCATTGGCCACCAATACACTGCGCCCGGCAATAACCTGGCTTTGTGGGCTGGCCCAGGCACCAATGCGTGAATCCAACGGGCGACTGTGAAAATACTCGTCGCTCTCAGCCGGACTGACTTTTTCCATCACCCCTTCAATACGCACTACACGCTCCAGTTCCACCCAATGGAATTGCAGTGCCGCATAGGGGTTGCCCGCCAGCTCTCGGCCTTTGCGGCTGTCATAGTTGGTGTACCAGACGATACCGCGCTCGTCGTAGCCCTTGATCAACACCACCCTGGTGCTAGGGCGCAAATCACTACCCACTGTGGCCACCGTCATGGCATTGGGTTCGGGCAGTTCTCCTTGGATGGCCTCTTGCAACCAATGGGCAAACTGGTCGAGCGGATTGGCATGGGAGGCCTCTTCGTTGAGTTCGGCACGTTCGTAGCTTTTGCGCAAGCTGGCAATCGCTGAGGAAGGGCTGGTCATGGCAATATCCCCAAGCAATAATCAACGCAAACCCACACCAGCGGCCACATCTGCCCGTTGGATCAATTCAATCTTATAGCCATCAGGGTCGGTAACGAAGGCGATCACCGTACTGCCTCCCTTCACGGGGCCAGCTTCACGGGTGACATTGCCACCGGCAGCCCGGATTTTTTCGCAAGCGGCATAGGCGTCAGACACACCGATGGCTATATGACCATAGGCATTGCCGTGGTCGTAATGGTCGGTGCCCCAGTTATAGGTCAGTTCAATCTCGGCTTGCGCAGGGTTGCCGCCTTCAAAGCCCAGAAAAGCCAGTGAATACTGGTATTCGGGGTTCTCGGAGGTACGCAACAATTGCATGCCCAATACTTGGGTGTAGAAGTCGATGGAGCGTTGAAGATCACCAACGCGCAGCATGGTATGTAGAACTCGCATAGTTAGCAATTGTGCCCCCATCTCAGGAGCGAAACGATGGCAAGCTCAGGCGAACGCAGTTGCGTCCTTTGGCTTTTGCCCGATACATGGCATGGTCTGCACGTTGCAGCACATCATCGATGCTGGTTTCTCCAGGGCCAAACACCGTCACGCCCACGCTACAACTGCAATGGTGTTCTACCACCCGCCCCGGCTGCAATTCGATGGAGTAGGGATATTGCAATTCATGGCGCAGTTTCTCAGCCACCTTGAGTGCATGCAGTTCTGCTCGCAACCGTGATTCATCCAAATCTACCAGCAGCACAATGAATTCGTCTCCCCCTTGACGGGCCACCGTGTCTTCAGCACGCAAATGGCGCTTGAGCCGACTGCCCACCTCCCGCAGCAACAGATCACCCGCTTGATGCCCATAACGGTCGTTCAGTGGTTTGAAATTGTCTAAATCCAGAAACATCAAGGCAGCATGGCGGTGCTGACGTTGCAAGGCAGCAATGGCTACCTGCATTCGGTCTTTTAACAGTTTGCGGTTGGGTAAATCGGTCAGCGGGTCGTATAGCGCCATGCGTTCTATTAGTGCGATCTGCTTGCGGTGTTCAGAAAAATCCCGCAATGTCACCATCAACAGCAGTTCATGGTCAATGTCCAAAGCAGTCGCCACAATCTCTACCGGAATCTGTTCCGCCGTATCCCAACGTTGAATGATGATTTCCGTGCGATAGCTGCGCTGCGCAACGGTTTCGGCAATGATTTGCATGGCCCGCTCTTGTGAAGGGGTGCCACAGGCCTGCTTCTCTGGGGCCAAATCGGCTGGTGTAAAACCCAAAAACTCTTCTTTGCCGGGCAGCCCAAAGAGACGCAAAGCCGCAGGATTGCAATCGATGAAGCGTTCGGGCGTCATCAAAATAACGGCTTCACTGCTGGCTTCAAACAAAGCCCTGAATCTGGCCTCAGATTGCGCCAATGCTTCTTGGGTGCGCTTGATGTTGGTGATTTCTGTCGAAAATCCCAACAACAAAGGTTTCTTTTCATCCAACTCTAAGGGCAACTTGAACGACAGGTAATGCTTGTGCAAGCCATTGTTGGTGCGCAAGGTCTCTTCGCGCTCTAGGCTCTGGCGGCTCGTGAGCACTTCCTCATCCATAGCCCTAAACCTTTGGGCACTGGCCACATCCACCAGATCAAAATCGGTTTTGCCAATGACTTCACCCAGCGAATGCCCCAAGTCTTGGAGTGTCATTTGGTTGGCATAGAGATAAGCCCCATGCCAGTCTTTAATATAGATCAGGGCCGGTAGGTGGTTCAGGATGTTGTCGAGCAAACTTTTACTGTCCAACAAGCTGGCCGCATCGGCCAGGTGACCAGTGATCTCTTGCGAATAACCACACAACCCCACCACTCTTTGCGCATGCTGTATGGGAATACGCACCGTACGAAAACTGCGCCGCTCATCGGATGCCCGCAGCACCATGTGCTCCACCCGCTGATCGGGTTTTCCTAAACGCAACACCTGTTGTTCAGCCACCGTCATGGCTTCTGCTTGTGCGGTGCCAATAAAGTCCGACAGTGAACGCCCTACCAACGCGTCAAGGCCGGTTTCAAACAACCGCAAACCATAAGGGTTCATCCAGACATAGCGGCCGTGGCTGTCTTTGATAAACGCTGCCATCTCGATGCGGTCGGTCAAAATGGCCAACCCCAAGCGACGCAATTCAGCAGCAGAAAGGGGTGTCTCCAAAGTCATGTACTGGCTCCTCAACAGGGTGCTTGTAGAGGATGGTACATATATTTACACATCACGGGGAAGCGAAATACGCTCCCCCGCACACCACAGACCTCAATGGGAGGAATGGGCATCCTTTTTCAGTGACAGTACCACCGATGTACCGATGATGGCTGCCACCACGCCCAGCGACACACCGACTGGAATCTTGTACAGATCCATCAGCATCATCTTCACACCAATGAACATCAGCACCATGGCCAACCCGTACTTGAGCAACGAGAAGCGATCTGCCATGTCAGCCAGCAAGAAATACATGGCGCGCAAACCCAAGATGGCAAACACATTGGAGGTCAACACGATAAACGGGTCGGTCGTGATGGCGAAAATGGCGGGAATGGAGTCCACCGCAAAGATGATGTCACTGATCTCCACCAGCACCAGCACCAAAAACAACGGCGTGACATAACGTACCCAGCGCACATCACCATGCGGGCCACAGACTTGCTTCTGAACAAAGAATCGCTCGCCGTGCAGCTCGTCCGTCACCTTCATGTGCCGACGAATCCAGCGGATGACGGGGTTGCTAGCCAAGTCGGGCTCCTTGTCCGCAAACCACCACATCTTGATGCCTGTGACCAGCAGAAAAGCGCCAAACACATAGAGCAACCAATGGAATTGCGTGATCAGCCAAACACCGGCAAAGATCATGATCGTGCGCAAGACGATGGCCCCGAGTACACCCAAGACCAGCACCCGCTTTTGCAATTCCAGCGGGATAGCAAAGAAGCTAAACAGCATCAGCCAGACAAAGACGTTATCGACTGCCAGTGATTTTTCTATCAGGTAGCCGGTCACAAACGCCAGTGCCTTCTCGTTGGCAATCTCGCGCCCTGCGGTGCTGTCAAGGTACCACCACAAAAGTGCGGCAAAGAGCATGGAGACGCTCACCCAGATGCCAGACCAAGTTGCCGCCTCTTTAAAAGAGACGCGGTGCTGTTTGCCACCACCGACCACAAACAGGTCGATGGCCAGCATCACAAGGACGATGGTGAAGAACCCCGCCCACATCCACCAAGTACCGATGGTTTCCATTGTGTTGTTCCTTGTTGAACTTTTGGGTTGAAGAGAGAAAAAACCTAACGCTGGCGGATTATTCAGGTGTTCTTATTTCTAATAAATCAGATATAAGTTTATTTTTAGTTCGTAAAAAACGAAGTGTCTTATGCTCAACTATCGCCATCTGCATTACTTCTGGATCGTTGCCAAGGAAGGGGGATTTGCCCGTGCTGCCGAACGGCTGGATATGGCTATCCAAACCATCAGCGTGCAAGTGCGTGAATTGGAAAAATCGCTGGGGCAGCAACTGTTAAAACCTGCGGGTCGTGGCGTGGCCTTGACAGAGGCGGGCAAGGCCGTCTTTGCTCGGGCAGAAGAAATTTTTCAGATTGGTCAGCGGCTAGAAGACGAGGTGCGCCAAACCAGCTCCGGCTCCACGATTAGGCTGGCTGTGGGGCTGTCCGATGGGATTTCTAAACTGGCAGCCCATGCCCTGCTATGGCCCGTGCTGCGCACAGGTGCGTTGCGGCTGTTGTGCCATGAGGGCGAGTTTGAACAGTTGCAAAGTGAATTGGCCCAGCACCACCTTGATGTGGTATTGGCCGGACAGGCAGCCCCCCCCAACCCCAACCTGCGCTTGAGCAGTGAGCGCCTGGTGTCATCCCCCGTGGATTGGTATGGCCCTGCCAGCTTGGTGCAAACCTGCGACACCACCCAATTTCCGGCCCTGTTGGAGCAGGTGCCGGTGCTCTTGCCCACTGCCCATTCGGTGCTACGCAGCAGCTTGGATCGCTGGTTTGAGGAGCAAGGCCTGCGGCCCCAGGTGGTTGGGGAATTTGAAGACAGCGCCCTCATGACAGTATTTGCAGCACGCGGCTTGGGTGTTTTTCCTGTCAGCCGTTTTGGTGCTGATGATGTTGGCCTGATGCCCGGTTTGCTGCTATTGGGCCGTTGTGAAGACATCCATGAAGAAATCCACGCCATTTATGGCCGCCGGGGGCGGCAACACCCCTTGGTGCAGCAACTGCTGGCCCATACCAGAGGGTAAATGCGCCTATCTTCTGGCTTCTCACAGCACAAGATTGGGAGATAAGGGTGATTTAGCGACAAATGGCGGCATGTTCGTTGCAACCCTTTTGGAGTGTTGCTTACCCACATGCAATCCAGCATAAAAACAGCCATCTCCTGTTATTTTTTGCCGAATTTGCACTCATTTGTAGCCATCTCTTTTTATCTGTTTATTTTGCGCTTTGGCCTTTTCATATCTGAAAAATGCTGCATAGAATCGCGCCCCACGGCAGATGTGACTGCCGGTTTCAAGGTGAATTTCCATGACGCAGCAGGTACCAGCGCCACAGGTATGCCCAGTGCATATCCATCGCCCTAGCGATCCGACAGTAGGAGGCAAACACGAAATGGCATGGACACTGGAGCAAATCCAAGCCCTGCTAGAGCTGCCATTTCATGCATTGCTGTGGCAAGCGCAGCAGGTACACCATGCCCATTGGCCGGCGGGGGAAGTGGAGCTGGCCACCTTGTTATCTGTGAAGACTGGGGGCTGCCCAGAAAACTGCGGTTATTGCCCGCAGTCTGCTGCATTCGATACCGAGGTGCAGGCTGACAAACTCATGGCCCCAGAAGAAGTGCATCAGGCGGCACTGGCCGCACGGGAGGCAGGGGCAACACGCTTTTGCATGGGTGCCGCTTGGCGTGCGCCCAAAGACCGAGACATTGAGAAAATGGCAGTGCTCATCCGCACCGTCAAGAGCCTCGGTATGCAAGCCTGTGCTACCTTGGGCATGCTGGAGGCACACCAAGCACAAGCCTTGAAAGCAGCGGGCTTGGACTACTACAACCACAATCTGGATACTGCCCCCGAGTATTACCAAGAGGTGGTCTCCACCCGTGCGTACCAAGACCGGCTGAACACTTTGTCTGCGGTGCGCGAAGCAGGCATCCGTGTCTGTTGTGGTGGTATTGTGGGCATGGGAGAGATGCCCGTGCATCGGGCGGGGCTGATTGCACAACTGGCTAACCTACGACCATACCCCGAATCCGTGCCAATCAACAGTCTGGTGCGGGTGCCAGGCACCCCTCTCGCAGAGAGTGATCCTATAGACCCTTTCGATTTTGTGCGTGTGGTGGCGGTCTGTCGCATCACGATGCCCCAAGCCCGCATACGTCTGTCGGCTGGCAGAAAACAACTGGGAGACGCAGTGCAAGCCCTGTGTTTTTTGGCTGGTGCCAACTCTATTTTTTATGGCGACAAATTGCTGGTGACGGGCAACCCAGATGTGGAGGCCGATGCCGCCCTGTTGTCCAAACTCGGGCTGGTGCCCTGCAAAACCACGGTACAGGCCTGAGTGCAGCATGCTAGTCACAGACGATTGCATGGGCTGTGCCATCAAGGCTGTCAGCCTGACCCGTGGTGGCCGCACGGTGTTTCAAGGTTTGGATGTCAACCTGCAGGAGCATCGGATTGGCCTGATTGGGCACAACGGTGCTGGCAAAACCAGTCTGTTGCGGCTGCTGTGTGGGCTAGAAACGCCACATGCAGGGCAGGTGCTGGTGCAAGGGCAAGACATTTACGCCCACAAGCCCACGATGCCTCGCGCCCGGTTGATAGGCATGATGTTCCAGAACCCTGAAGATCAAATTATTTTCCCAACGGTAGAAGAAGAGCTGGCGCTGAGCTTGCAAACTTTGTCGGGTCTGGGTCGTAAGGCTGCACGTCAAAGTAGCCATGCTTTTCTGGAAACCTATGGGTTGCAGCACTGGGCTTCGCGCTCCATTGGCAGTTTGAGCCAAGGCCAACGGCAATGGGTGTGCTGGCTCGCCATGTTGCTGGCCCAACCACAGGTTTTGTTACTGGACGAGCCTTTTGCCAGCCTGGACTTGCCGGGCCAAATCGCGTTGGCCCACGCCATCGACACCTGTGCGCAGCAAGTGATTGTGTCCACCCATGCGTTAGACCATGTGCGTGGTTTTGAGCGGGTGATTTGGTTGGACGCTGGACGTATCTGCGCGGATGGGCCGGGAGACGAGGTATGCCGTGCATACGAGTCTGCCGTGCAGGCACAAGCGCCTGCATGGGGCGTGAGCAGCCCAAGGAGCACTTGATATGGGCAGCTTATACAGCCAGCACATCACTTGGCTGCACCACTGGTCGGCAGGTATCAAACTCTGGTGCATCGCCTGCATAGGCTCTGGGATCTTTTGGGTAGATGGACTCGGGCCGCTGGTTATTACGGCTTTGTTCTGCATGGGATTGCTGTGCAGCCTCGGGCAGGCCATGCGTGCCATGCGGGGTTTGTTGACATCGTTGGGGCTGGCTGCACTGCTGATTGCAGGGTTCCACGCTCTCTGGGGCCAATGGGAAGTTGGGGTGACCAGTGCGTTGCGCTTGGCTTGCGCCGCTTGTCTTGGCATGGCCCTGACCGTGACCACCCGCAGCAGTGATTTGATCGATGTTCTGGAACAGGTGCTACGCCCTGCCCAATGGCTGGGGCTGCACCCAGAACGGATTTCTTTGCAACTGGCGCTGATGCTTCGTTTTGCCGAGCACTTTTTTGTTCAATGGCACAAGCTTGATCAAACCTACCGCTTGCGCACAGGCCAATCTGGCGGACGGCACCTGCTGGCGCCGTTGATTGTGCAACTGCTCCAGACTTCTCGGCGTGTGGCCGACGCGCTTTTTCTCCGTCTCGGCCCCTAAATTGTGTGATCTGAACTTGGAAAAACAATATGAACTACACCTTTGATCGAAATGAGTCTTATTCTTTTACTCTAATTGCTTTGTTTGCTGCCTTGATGGCCGTGATGGGCTTGATCCCCAAAATCGATCTGCCCTTTGGCGTACCCATTACCCTGCAATCTTTAGCCACCATGCTGGCGGGCTGTTTACTGGGTGCCCGCCGGGGCTTTCAGTCTGTGGCACTGTTTCTGTTGGCTGTGGCGGTGGGGCTGCCCCTGCTGGCAGGGGGGCGGGGGGGGATTGGTGTGTTCATGGCACCATCTGCCGGTTATTTGCTGGGTTACCCTGTGGCCGCATTGGTCACGGGGTTGGTCATGCGGTGGTTGCCATGCGTCACCCCCCGGCAAGCGGGCGTCAGTGCTTTTGTCGCTGCTGCGGTAGGTGGAGTTTTTGTCCTGCATCTCATGGGAATTGCGGGCTTGGTGCTCGTCGCCCAGATGGATGTCATGAAAGCCATGTGGGTAGATTTGGCATTTGTCCCCGGTGACTTGGTCAAATGCGTGCTGTGTGGCCTGATTGTGCACACCGTGTCCAAAGCCATGCCCGACTGGCGCTTGGGGGGCCAACCTTGAGAGCCATGTCTGGGCACCCACACGAATCCTTCTCTACATTGCATGGCCCCCTGGATTGGTGGGCGCGCCAACGCCCAGAAGTGGTGGCGTTGCGCAATGAACACACGGCGCTGAGTTTTGCCCAACTGCATCAGCGGGTTCATTCTAGGAGGGCAGCAATAGACAGCCAAAATCTGCCAGAGACAGTGCTGTTGCCTACCACGATGGGTGTGCTCGACACCTTGATTGAATTCTTGGCCGTGATCGCCTCGGGCCGATGTGCCGCCCTTGGTGATCCTGCGTGGCCCTCGCATATCTTGGCCGAGGTGGCCGCCAGCATTGCCGGGCTACCCCAGCCAGCACATCTACGGGCAGCGGCGGCCATCCCCCCCGCGTTGGCCCCTTGTTATATTGGGTTTACCTCGGGCAGCACGGGCCAACCCAAGGGCTTTCGCAGAAACCATTTGTCTTGGACAGAAAGTTTTCGGGCCAGCGTGACAGATTTTGGTGCCTGTGCCACAGGCCCAGTAGCGGCTCCGGGTCGCTTGTCGCATTCGTTGTTTTTGTTTGGCGCCATGATGGGACTATGGACTGGTGCAGGCGCCGTCGTCCAAGAGCGATTTTCTGCATCGGCAACGCTGGCGAGCTTGGCCCAAGGGCAGGCTTGTGTGTTGCTGGCGGTGCCTAGCCAACTGCTGCTCATGCTCGATACCGCACAACGCCAAGGACACCCCCCCATCGCCTCTACCACCTTGATTCTGATCAGTGGTGCCCGCTGGATGCGTGAACAGACCCCGCGTTTGCACACACTTTTTCCTAACGCCCGTTTGATCGAATTTTATGGGGCATCAGAAACCAGTTACGTTGCTTGGCGAGAGGCCGATGGTGCCAATGACTCGCAGGTGGTGGGGCAACCCTTTAGCAATGTAGAGCTGCGTATTGGAGATTGGCCGGTAGGCACACCCTGCGCAACGGGCACAGCAGGGCGCATTTGGGTGCGCAGTCCTATGCTGTTTATGGATTACGTGCATACCCAAGACCCTACTGCCGCCATACGCCATCACGATTGGTTGTCGGTAAGGGATATGGGTTGGCTCGATGCACAAGGGCAGTTGTATTTGTGTGGTCGTGAGAACCGGATGCTCGTGACGCAGGGCAAGAACTTTTTCCCAGAAGAAGTGGAGTCTTGCTTGCTCACCCACGGCGAGGTGGGTCATGCCAGTGTTCTGGGTCTGCCAGACAGGCTGCGTGGTTACCGTATCCATGCTGTGGTGCAACTCAAGGAAGGTGCCCACCCCGTTCCTAAGACAGCCCTCACGCATCTGTGTCGCCATGCCCTAGAACCGTATAAAACGCCACGGCGGTGGTGGCTGTGGCACGGCCCTTGGCCCCTGACCCGCAATGGCAAAACCGACCATGCAGCCATTGCACAAACGCTGGCATCCTTAGTAGGAAGCCCTGACTCTTGGACACAAGAGGGCATCACACCATGGCATTGACGGGTGGCGGCTGGCCCATCCTTGGGGGGGCGCGCAGTGCTGTCGCTCCAGTGGGCGGGGCTTTGTCCAAACTGGCAATTCATGAATTGGCCGCTCCTGTGATACAGCATTTGCTCGCGCAAATCCAGCTTCCGGTCAGTGCCGTTGATGCGCTGGTGTTGGGGAACGCCTTGGGGGCCAACGGCAACCCAGCACGCATGGTGGCACTGGCAGCAGGCTTGTCCACAGCCTGTCCAGCGATGACGATCGACACCCAATGCTGTTCAGGACTCGATGCCATCACCCAAGCCTGTGGCTTGCTGGCCTTGGGGCAGGCGCAAGTGGTGATTGCAGGCGGTGTGGAGGCCTGGAGCCGTGCCCCCATACGTATGCACCGGCCTGTGCAACCAGGCGAGATCGCCCAAAGATATGAGCAGCCTGCATTTGCACCGCCCCCCTTTCGTGATCCAGACATGCTCGAAGCAGCTGCCGACACGGCCCAGCACCTAGGAATCAGCCGCCAACAACAAGATGCCTACGCCATACAAAGCCACCAACACGCCATGCAAGCAGCACAGAGGATAGCTATGGAAATAGTGCCCGTGGCAGGGCTGGCAAACGACACTTATCCCCGCTTGATGCTGGCGCAACGTGTGGCCCGTATGCCCGCCATCCAGCACCGCCTACACGACACGGGTTTGGACTGTAGCCTGTCAGTGGTCGGCATTTCACCCAAAGCCGACGGTGCCGCTTTTGTCGTGCTAGCCACACCACAAGCATGTGAACGATGGAATTTACAGCCACAGGCTCGGTGGTTAGATTCTTTGAGCCAAGGCAGCTCCCCCGAAGCGCCCATGCTGAGCGTGATTGGCCCGGTCAAGAGCTTGCTCCAACGCCACCGCCTTCATCCTAAGCAGCTAAGTGCTTTTGAGTTGCATGATGCCTTTGCCGGACAAGGATTGGCCTTGTGCGATGCGTTAGGCATCTCTACCAGATGCATCAATCGACAAGGTGGCGGGCTGGCCAGAGGGCATCCCATTGGTGCCTCAGGCGCTATTGCTTTGGTTCGGGCGCTTAGCCAAATCAAACACGCCCACCCGCAGGCTCGGGCCATAGCCTGTGTGGCTGGAGCAGGCGGGTTAGGCACAGCAACCCTGTTAGCCCCTTGGTGATCCTCTATGCAGAGACACGTTTTATGAATACCTACGAGCGTTTGGTGCGTGACCGCCATTCTGTGCGCGCTTTTCTGCCCAACCCTATTCCCTTAGCCACTGTGCAACACATCATGACCACGGCCCGATGGGCCCCGAGTGGTGCCAATTTGCAGCCAGGGCATTTTTGGTACTTGCAAGGCGAGAGACGAGCGCATTTATCGCACGCCTTGTGTGCGGCCTTTCGCGCCGGGGTGCGTGAGCAGGAGGAATACGACTATTTTCCCCAACCCATGCCCATGCATTTGCGCAAACGCCAAGTGAGTGCCGCCCAAGCACTGTATGGTGCTTTGGGTGTGGAGCGGGGCGATACCCAAGCCAGAGCAGCCCAATTTGAGCAGAACTACCGTTTTTTCGATGCGCCGGTCGCACTGGTAGTCACCATACACCGGGACTTTGGCAGCGGTGGTTTTATGGATTTGGGTATGTGCCTGCACAGTGTGATGCTGGCAGCACAGGCCCAAGGGCTGGCAACCTGTGCTATTGGGGCACTTGCGAGCTACCCCCAACTGATCAAAGAATGTTTGGGGTTGGCAGACGATCAAATCGCGGTGTGTGGCTTGGCGATGGGCCAGGAAGACACGCAGCACCGCATCAACCAAACGCGCACCCAACGTTTGGACATGGCTGATTATTTCAGCGTCTTATGCTGAAGGGGCATACGGCCTTTGCCTAGGCTGCGCCGCACCGGGCGCAGCACACGCGAGGGGGCGGACAAGCTCCGGCCCGTAGCAGTCAACTCCGGCTGGCTTTGCCGTTGCGCCAACAACAAGGCTGCCTGCGTTGCCTGCCCTTGGGCATTGGCCAACTCCTGCCGCAATGCCGCCACCTGTGCTTGCTGCTGCTGATCCTGTTGTTGTTGGGCTGCCAGTTGTTGCTCCAACCGCGTCTGCAAACCCGCACTGTGGCGCTCTTGCTCCTGGAGTTGCTGCACTACTTGTTTGGTGTGTTGTCGCGCCCGATCCACTTCCGCCATCCAGCGACGCTCATGGTTGTGGTGACGCTCCTCCATGGCTTGGCGTTCGGCATCGGCCTGCGCTTGAACTGCTTCTATACGCAACTGCAATGCAGCATGTTGGGCCGTCAGTTTCTCTAGCAGCCCATGCTGGGCCGTGATCTCGGTTTCCCGCTGGGCCAAACTGCGCTGGCTGGCTTTCCAACGCTCATTGCTTTCTTGCAACTGCTGGGTGCAAAGTTGTAGCGACTCCTCCATCGCCTGCAAACGCTCACCCAAGGCGATTTCGCGGGCATTCAATTGCGCCCGGTCTTGTTCCAGTTGTTGGGACTGTGCAAGCAAGGCATCCCGGTCAGCACGGTAGGCAGCAGCGGCCAACTGCTCCGCCTCGTGGCGGGCTTGCTGCCACCAATCTTGTGATGCCTGCCATAAGGCAGGTGGCAAGCCATGCATCTGCTCCTGCGGTGCCTCTCCCCCCTGAAGCCGCTGCCCCAATGCACCAAACCAACGCTCCAGCATCGGACTCACGGTGTTGGGCGAACCCCGGCCTATGCGCTGGCGTATGCGCTCAATGGTTGGCCGCAAGCCTTCATGCAACAAGGCATCAGCTGCTTGGGCTACATCTTCGTACTGGATGCCTCGGGGCGTAGGGAAGGGAGTATTCATCAGAATCAGGGCTTTGGTGGAAAATAGCCCACGATAAGAAATGGTTATCGTGATCTATTTTTAATATTTGTAATATATCATACATACAATGTTATTTATATAACAATAAAGCAATGGAAACACCAAACAACATGCCTTTGGTCGATACGGCGAGCCCTTTGCAGCCCAGCACCTTGAGCGATCTGACGCAGAACGCCATAGATGCCCTGATGCAGGAAGGCGAATCGCAAAACACTGTGGCCAGCTATCGGGCCGCCATGCGTTACTGGGCTGCGTGGTACGGTTTGCGTTATGGCAGCCGTATCCAATTGCCGCTGCCTGTGGCTTGCATCTTTCAGTTCATCGTCGATCACGCTCAGCGCATGACGGCCAAGGGCTTGGCTGCCGAATTGCCCGCAGCCATTGCCGAACGATTGCAACAAGAGGGGTACAAAGGCAAAAGTGGCCCGATGGCCTACGCCACCTTGGCACATCGTGTGGCGGTCATGTCCAAGGCCCACCAATTGCGCGGACTAGCCAACCCGTGCATGGACGTGCAGGTGCGCGATTTGCTGTCGCGCACGCGCAAAGCCTATGCTCGGCGTGGTGCCCTGGCACAAAAAAAGGCGGCCTTGACCAAAGACACCCTCCAGGCACTGCTAGCCACCTGCGACGATTCCTTGCGTGGGCGGCGCGACCGGGCGCTGCTGTTGTTTGCCTGGGCCAGTGGCGGGCGCAGGCGTTCAGAAGTAGCAGAGGCCGAAATGCACCATCTGCGGCGACTGGGACCCAGCGAATTCGTCTACACCCTGTACCACTCCAAAACCAACCAAAGCGGGCAAGACCGACCAGAAAACCACAAACCACTCTTGGGGGTGGCAGGGCAGGCGCTGCAATCTTGGTTGGATGCCAGTGGCATCACCACAGGAGCTATTTTTCGGCGGGTGCTCAAGGGCGGGCACCTAGGGGGAGCATTGTCAGCCGCAGCGGTGCGTGACATTGTGCGAACACGTTGCGCACTGGCAGGTGTGGAGGGGGATTTTTCGGCGCACTCCTTGCGCTCGGGCTTTGTCACAGAGGCTGGACGCCAAAACGTACCCTTGGCCGATACGATGGCAATGACAGGCCACCAAAGTGTGGCCACGGTGCTGGGCTATTTTCGGGCGCAGACCAGCGTACTGAACCCGGCGGCACAACTTTTAGAAAAACATGAAACGCGGTGAGCCATCGCTAGCGAACAGGCGTCATGGCGGTAACGACCATCTTTCCGCCCTGGTGCGCCGCCATAAACAACACCTTATCCCCAGGCTTGACATGGGCAAGTAGGCTTTTGTCTTGGGCCGTAAAGACCATTGTCATGCTGGGCATGTCCAGATGCTGAATTGGCCCATGCTTGATCGTGATTTTCCCCGCATCCATATCCACCTTCTTGACCTCGCCTTCGGTCATGGCTGCAGTGGTCTGTGGCATTTCCATCTGGCTGTGGTGATCCATAGTGGCCGTGGTTTGTGCCATGCTGCTCAATGGCAGGGCCATGCCTATGGTCAGGGCAGAGACAGTGGTGATAGTTTGGACAATGTGCATAGTGATTCTCATGGGTATGTGTTGAGCGCAATGACGTCTGCATCCTGTGCTTGCCGGGTGCCGACTATTGTTTGCTGACCTTGACCTGCCCCCTCATTCCGGACTCATAGTGTCCTAGCATCAGGCAAGCAAAGTTCACGATACCGGCTTGGGTGAATTGCCAGACGATTTCCCCTTGCTCACCGGGGGCCAGGGTAATTTTGCTAGGCTCGTCGTGTTCCATATCAGGAAACTTTTTCATCTGTTCCAAGTGTTCGAGCAATTCGCGCTGAGTGCCCAAACTCAGTTCATGTTTGACTTGTCCTTTGTTCTTGACGATAAAGCGCACAGTCTCACCCTGCTTGACGCGGATATTGGCAGGTGTGTAGCGCATGTTGTCGGCCATCTCGATGGTGATGGTCTGACGCGCTTGGCTGGTTATGCCAGGCTTGCCGATCGCGGTCTCGTCGCTGTGATGCCCGTGGCCACCTGCATGGCTTGCGCTGGCAAAGGCGGTGCCGGACAGCGCCAGCGCCACCGCAACTGTCACACCATGAAGTACACGGCTTGTATGGATCATTGCCACTGTTCCTAGAATGAGATGGGCTGGGTCAGTGGTGGTCATGACCACCACTGGCACTGGGCTTACGTACCTTAACTTCGGTCGGGGTAACAGGCTTTTGGTGGCGCGGCATCGATTGCCCCCCCTCGGCCTTGAACCGTGCTGGCTCGGCAAGTGGGCCGGTGTATTCGTGGGCCATCGTGCCTTGGGGGTGCTTGAACCAGCCTGGGTTGCTGTAGTCGCCCGGCTTTTGGTCACGACGCACCTTCAACACACTGAACATACCGCCCATTTCTACCGATCCGAATGGGCCATCCCCAGTCATCATCGGGATGGTGTTGTCTGGGATGGGCATCTCCATTTCAGTCATGTCGGCCATGCCGCGCTCGCCCATCACCATATAGTCTGGAATCAAGGCATTGATCTTCTTGGCAATCCCACGGTGATCAACACCAATCAAGTTGGGCACGTTATGGCCCATAGCATTCATGGTGTGGTGGCTTTTGTGACAGTGGAATGCCCAGTCGCCTTCCTCATCAGCTAAAAATTCGAGTTGTCGCATTTGTCCGACAGCGATATCGGTGGTGACTTCATGCCAGCGGGTGCTTTTGGGTGTGGGGCCGCCATCGGTGCCCGTGATGAGAAACTCATGTCCATGCAGGTGGATCGGGTGATTTGTCATTGTCAAATTGCCTATGCGAATGCGCACCTTATCGTTCAAGCGAACATTCAGGGAATCAATGCCAGGAAAGATGCGACTGTTCCAACCCCACAAGTTGAAATCCAGCATCGTCATCGTCTTGGGGGTGTAGCTGCCGGGGTCAATGTCGTAGGCATTGAGCAAGAAACAGAAGTCGCGCTGCACCTCGTCAATCAGGGGGTGCTTGCCTTTGGGGTGTGTGACCCAAAAACCCATCATGCCCATTGCCATTTGTGTCATTTCATCTGCATGCGGGTGGTACATGAAGGTGCCCGGACGGCGTGCCACAAACTCGTATACAAAGGTTTTGCCTGGCTGGATGGCTGGCTGGGTCAAACCGGCCACGCCATCCATACCATTGGGCAGACGCTGGCCATGCCAATGAACACTGGTGTGTTCCGGCAGTTTATTCGTGACAAAAATGCGCACGCGGTCGCCTTCCACCACTTCGATGGTGGGGCCGGGGCTTTGGCCGTTGTAACCCCACAAATGGGCCTTGAAACCGGGGGCCATCTCACGCACCACGGGTTCGGCCACCAAATGAAACTCCTTGATGCCGTTGTTCATGCGCCAAGGAAGCGTCCAACCATTGAGTGTAACCACCGGGTTGTAAGAGCGTCCTGTGCTGGGCAACAGTGGAGGCATGGTGTGGGGATGGGTTTGCAACACCGGCTCGGGCAAAGCGGCGAGTGCCACACGGCTGACGGTACTGGCTGCCACCGCACCACCGGCGATACCAGCCCATTGGAAAAAGTCTCGTCTGGATGTCATGGTGTTCCTCTTGTATTCAATGCCCAGCGCCACCACTGCTGGGCACAAGGGACGTTACCGACAAAGAAGTCATCGTGGGACGCCCCAACAAAGAGGCCTGCAAGGCAGCATCGGCCTGCCAAAATTGCTGCTGTGCATCAATAGCAGCCATGACTGTGCCCACCTGATCGCGGGCGTCTGCCAACAACTCAAAGACACCTATCAACATGCCGTTGTAACGCAACTGGTTTTCTTCGGAGATCACTCGGCGCAAGGGCACCACCTCGTCCCGATAGTGCTTTGCCACATCGTAGGCCGTGCGGTAGGCCGAATAGCTCTCACGCAGGGTAGAGCCTGCGGCGCGCACCGTGGCCTCTAGCCGATGGGCTGCTGCCAGGGTCTGTGCGTTCCAAGCATCTCGCTGCATACCGCCTCCATCAAAAATTGGCAGCCGCACTGCCACCTCCCATCCACGCGGATGGGCATGCCCTCCAGCCATGTCGTCAAATGTGGTGTTGCGCCGGGCGGTCAGTTCAATGTCTGTGAAACTGGTGACAATGTTCAAGCCTTGTGCCTTGCCTGCACTGGTCAGTGCGTTTTGGGCCAGTCGGATGTCCAGCCGCCCTTGCGTGGCCTGTGCACCCACAACATCGGGCGCCAGCACAGCAGGGGGCAGATCGGGCAAACGCTCGGGCAGTTTGAGCTGCTGGGCCTGCGACTCATCCAGCCCTAGCAAACGCACCAGCTCCTCTTTGCGGGCAATGGCTTGGTGCTGGGCTGTGGCCAGTCGGGTGGCAGCCTCGGCATAAAAAGACTGTTCACGCGCACGACTGAGGCGATTGAAGTTACCCACCGACTGCATACGCCGTGCCAGTTCAGCACCTGCTTCGGCACTGGTGAATACTTGTCGCGCATAAGCCAACGTTTGCTGTGCTGCCACCGCACTCACCCAAGCCTGACGCACCTGCGTCACACGATCCACCACCTCTATGGATAAACGCAGCTGCGCCTGTTCGATGCGGCGTTCTGCAAGTCCAGCGCGGGCAGGCAAGGTTATAAGATCCCACAAGCCAAACGACAACGCACGACCCAGCTCCAATCCATCGCCAGCCACCATACGCTCAAAAGTAAACTGCGGATTGGTCATACGCCCTGTTTGTGCCGCATCAGCAGCTTCTGCCCATCCCTGTGCCAACAAGGCTTGCAACGCATGGCTGTTGGTTAATGCGATCTGTACGGCCTCTTGCTGCCCTACGGGGCGGCTCAGCAGTTGGTTGGCCCGTTGGGCATACTGTTGATGCTCTTGGCTGCTTTGGGCCAAGACCAGTTGGCCTTCAGTCAACCCTGCCACATTAGCTTGGATACGGCCAAGGTTTTGTTCAAGGCTGACACTGGCGCAACCAGACAAGCCTCCCACAGCAACAAATGCCCAAACCCATTTTCCCCAGTGGGCGGTGCTCGACCAATTCATCGCTGGGCCTCCCCATGATGACCGGCATGGGGATCGACAGGGACTGGCGCAGCAGCCCCCATTGCTGCTTCCTTGGCATACGCGCGCCAGCCACCGATCTGGCCTACGCGGTCGTTGGCGTTGTACCAAGATTGCACGGCCTGATCCGTATATGGCCGATAACTGGCAATGGCCGAGGTGTATTGCAATGTGATGGGTGCTGAATTGGCGCTGCCTTTCTCTGGCGGTGCCGCCAGCGCAGCCCCAGCGATCAGCCAACCAGACCACAGAAGCAAGCATTTGAACAGGGGCGAAGGGGGGGGGCTCACTGTGGGCTCCTCTCAAGGCATTGACACGGATGGCAAGATTTTGCCGCCGCCTCTCTGTCAAAAACATGAGCCGAAAATGACATTCATGTCATCTTGCGGGCAGACGGGCCATTTGCTGGCAGACTGATAGGCAACGATACGTGGAGCGGGCCGGTGAAAATATTGATTATTGAAGATGAACCCAAAACCGGTGAATACCTGTGCCAAGGCCTGAATGAGGCTGGGTTTGTGGCCGATCTGGCACCAAACGGCAGCGATGGGCTGCACTTGGCCCTGCACGGTGAATACGATCTGGTCATTTTGGATGTGATGCTGCCCACACTGAACGGCTGGCAGGTGTTGGCATCGCTGCGACAGCGTGGGTTGGAAATGCCTGTGCTGTTTTTGACCGCACGCGATCAGGTAGAAGACCGCGTCAAGGGGCTAGAGTTGGGGGCTGACGACTATCTGGTCAAACCCTTCTCTTTTGCCGAATTGTTGGCCCGCGTGCGAACCATACTGCGGCGCGGACGTGGCAATGGCATGAACAGCGACACCTTGCGTGTGGCCGATTTGGAACTCGATTTGCTGCGCCGCCGTATCACCCGAGGTGGACGGCGCATTGATCTGACGGCCAAAGAATTTGGCTTGTTGGAGTTGCTGATGCGGCGCCAAGGCGAGATTTTGCCGCGTTCGCTGATCGCATCGCAGGTGTGGGACATGAACTTCGATTCCGACACCAATGTGATCGAAGTAGCAATGCGTCGATTGCGGCTAAAAATTGACGATGGGCAGCCCGTCAAGTTGATCCAAACCGTGCGTGGCATGGGCTATGTACTAGAAATGCCACAAGAGCCTTGAATGCTGCACCGTCTGTCTCTGAGTGGCCGCCTGACCTTGTTTTTTACTTTGGTTGCTGCCAGCGTAGTGCTGGGATTAGGCGGGCTCTTTATGCTGGCGGCAGACCGTCACTTTATTGAACTCGATCGCAGCTCTCTGCAAGACAAGCAGCACCTTATCGAAGATATTCTGACCAGCGCCCATTCTGCCCAAGACATACACCAGCGCCTGTCTGAAACACTCAACCACCATCATGGGCTGTTTGTACGTGTCGTCAGCGCAGAAGGAAAGTCACTGTTTCAGACCGATGGCTTTCCACCAACAGACCGCTTGTTGCCTCCCGAACAAGAAGCATCTCTGCATGCCCTGCTTGGGTGGTGGCACCACCAGCACAGGCAATTTCGCACCCAACAGTTCAAAGCCCAGACGCAGTACCAACCCATCACCCAATTAGAGATTACCTTGGCTATGGACACCGTCCATCACCAGCATTTTTTGGATGACCTGCTGCAAACACTGGGGTTGTATGCGCTGGTGGCCATACTGGTAAGTGGTCTGCTGGGTTGGCTGGCTATTTACTACGGTTTGGCTCCGCTACGGGCCATCAAAACCCACGCAGCAGCAGTCACCGCTCAACGCCTGCAAGCATGTATGCCGGTGCAGGCCGTGCCCATTGAAATGGCCGATCTGGCCCAGACCCTCAACCAGATGCTAGAGCGGCTGCAAGACGATTTCCGACGGCTATCGGAGTTTTCTTCAGATCTGGCCCACGAGCTACGCACCCCCATCAGCAATTTGCTCACCCAAACACAAGTGACTTTGGCTGCCCCCAGAGACAACGTAGCGTATCGCGACATACTGGCCTCCAACGCCGAAGAAATGCAACGCCTGGCCCGCATGGTGTCGGACATGTTGCTGCTCACTAAGACAGAGCGTGGTGTGGATCTGCCCCACAAAGAACGCTTCATGGCTGCCGATGAAGCGCAGACTCTGCTGGACTTTTACGAGGCCGTAGCGGAGGACAAAGACATTCAGCTCACCTTGCAAGGCAATGGCAGCATTGAGGGGGATAGACTGATGTTCCGCCGGGCGCTGAGCAACCTGCTATCGAATGCGCTGCGCCATACCCCGGCAGGCGGTAACGTCAGGCTGACCGTGGTCACTTTGCCCACTGGCACCCAAGTCTCTGTTGAAAATACAGGTCAAGACATTGATCCATCCGCGTTGCCACGCCTGTTTGAGCGTTTTTACCGCGCTGACCCCGCACGCACACATCCCACTTCTGAGGGTGCTGGGTTGGGTTTGGCCATCACCAAAGCCATCGTGGAGGCACACGGAGGCCACACCAGCGTGAGTTCTGCCCACGGCATCACACGTTTTACTTTGGTGTTTCCTACCTGACACAAGGCGCGGTGTAGGGAGGGTGCAACTCAGGCTGCTGTGCGACTGAGCAGCGCCTGGCGGTTTTCGCTGGCACGCTCAAACTGGCGGGCGATGCTGTCGCAGACCAAATCGCACAGGGCATACACCGAAGGATCGGCAATGCGGTAGTAGACACAGGTGCCCCGACTCTCACGGGCGACCAACCCCTGCTGCATCATCAATGACAAATGCCGCGAAATATTAGCGGCGGTGTAGCCACACAACTGCGCTAACTCACCAACGTTGTGCTCTTCCTGACGCAAAAAATTCAGGATGCGCAGACGCGTTGGCTCCGCCAACACATGGAAGTAACTGGCTACTTGTTGCAGGGCTTCTGGAGGGAGATTCTTCATGGAAAAGGAAAGAACAGACAGTGAGGCCACATCGACACATCCATGCTGCTGGATGGAACGAATGTTACTCCATTTGACTAATTAGATGATTAGTTAAATAATCATTAAGTTATTCGGTTTTTGATATGAAGGAGCAAGGTCATGACCTCTTGGCAAATCGTGCGCTTGGTAGCAGGCATGTTCATTCTTTTATCGTTGGCACTGGGTGTTCCGGGCAGCCCCATCTTCATGAGCCAATGGTGGCTGGCCTTTACGGCTTTTGTGGGTGCCAATTTGTTGCAGAGTGCCGTGACCCGCTGGTGCCTGATGGAAACCCTATTGCGCAAATTTGGTGTGCAACCCGGCTGCTGAGTGCCAGAAGGAAACCGCTGTGCAAAATCGGATCGATGTAGAAAATTGTCTGTTGGTGGATGTGCGCTCGCCCGGCGAGTTCGCGGCAGGCCATGTTGCTGGGGCCATCAATGTACCCCTAGACCGACTGACCCAAGAAGCAGCCCATACCTTACCTGACAAGAACCGGCCCTTGCTGGTCTATTGCCTGTCTGGTGCCCGTTCGGGCATGGCCGTGCAATGGTTACAGCAAACCGGATACGCCCAAGCCATCAACGGCGGTGGTGTTAGCACGGTCGCTTTGCAACTGGGCCGCGCAGTCCAACGCCTTTGAGAACACACCGTACCCGTGCCCTTATTCCGCCGGAATCTCTCTCTTACACAAGGACACCCTGATGAAAACAGCCCATGATTTGGTCGTCCAAGCCAAAAGCGGCATCCGCGAGGTATCGCTCGACGATGCAGAACAAGCCATCCGCGATGCCGACCTGCTGCTGGATGTGCGCGAGGCCGATGAGTTTGCCGCAGGTCACTTGCCTGGAGCCATTCTGGTGCCGCGGGGCTTGTTGGAGTTTCGATTGAGCAGCACCCCAGCGATGGAACCCCGAGACCTCAAGATCGTGCTGTATTGCAAGACCAGTGGCCGAGCGGCCTTGGCGGCTCGGGCCATGCAAGAGATGGGCTATTTGAATGTGCAATCCATTGCTGGTGGCTTTGATGCTTGGACTGCTGCTGCCAAACCCATTGCCAAACCAGAACAACCCTCGTTTGACTAAAAACACCCAGGAAAAAACATGAAAACCAATATTGGTGGAATTGACCGTATTTTGCGTATTGCTGTCGGGTTGGTGCTGATCGCTTTGGCCGCCACAGGTACTGTGGGCTGGTGGGGCTGGATCGGTGTGGTGCCGCTGCTGACAGGGGTGTTTCGTTTTTGCCCTGCTTACACCCTGCTGGGCATCAATACCTGCCCTCTCAACAAACCCTGAACCGAGATAGCACTGGGGGCTATCGCTTTATGTTTGCCAAAACACCAAGGCGGCCACCACTGCTATGACCACAGCGGCCAGTATGGGCTTGAACAGGCGGTTTATTCCTGCGGATGGGTGTTCGGCCCCCTGACCGCAGCCGCAACCTGGACAAGCCGCTGCGGGCGAAGACGTGCTGCACGCCCCTGCCACTGTTGAGCCTGTTTTGAGGTTGGCTTGGATAGCTGCTTTGCGTTGCAGTAGGGCGCCCAGCTCTTGCTCGGTCAACAACGGTGGGCTGTGTGGGCTGGTTTTATGGTTCATCTTCCAGACAATATCGCAGATTTCACTTACGAGCCAACCAGACCCCCAAGGCGGTCAGGCCCATACCTATCAGCGCCAAGCCGGTCAAGGTCTCGCCAAACAACGCCCATGCCATCAATGCAGTAGTGGGGGGCGTGAGGTAAAACAAGCTGGCTACATTGACAGCACTGCCCCGACGGATAAGCGTGTTGAGCAAACTAATAGCCCCAACAGACAGCACCAGAACCAACCAGCCCAAGGCAAAAACAAAGTCACTGCTCCAATGCACGGTCATGGTTTCTGTTTGATAGGCTACCAGTGCGGTCAGGAGCAGACAAGGTAAAAACTGAATCACCGAACCACTGCGCAAATCAAAGGCTGGACAAAACCGCTTTTGGTACAAGGTGCCAGCGGTAATGCCCAGCAAGGCAAAAACAGCGGGCAACAACATCGTCAGCAAAGCGGTGCCACTGGTATCGGCCACCACCTTGTGCGCTACCACCAAACCGACGCCAACAAACCCTAGTCCCAAACCCATCCATTGGGTTGTGCGGACACGTTCGCCCAAGAACACCCCTGCCCCCAAAGCGGTCAATAAAGGTTGCAAGCCCACCACCAAGGCCGTTACCCCGGCAGGCAAGCCATGGCTGATAGCCACAAACACACCACTGAGGTAGACCCCATGCACCAACAACCCAGAGACACCAATATGCAGCCATTGCCTTGCGGTGCGCGGCCAAGGCGCACGCATCAGCCAAGCGGCCATACCCATCAGCACCAGCACACACAGATAGCGCCAACACAGAAAGGTTAAAGGCTCTGCATCTGGCAGCCCAAACTTGGCTCCAATAAACCCAGTGCTCCACAAAGCGACAAAAAGCAATGGATACAGTGGGGTCAAAATGCTTGATAGCCCGGTGGTTGGGGTGGAGTGCATCTGTATCTATGGCAGCAGCAAGTTGGAGGGTGAATACTGGTCTGTGAGCACCTTGACCCCCACAGCTTGGGGCTGAAGGCTAAAGCGAGGCAGCAAATCGGCAGAAGACAGGCCGAACAGGGCCAGCCGCTGTTCCCATGCCTGTGCATGGTGTTGCACTGCCGACAACGGAGGCAGACCATCGCGGCGGGCAAACAAAATACGGTTGCCGCCATGCAACTCCACTTGGTAGAGTTGCCCAAAAACGGCTTGGTAAGTAGCGGCCTCATGGCGAGCCAGCGCACCGGCGGCAAAAGTGTTGGCCGCCAGCACACCGTTGGGGGTGAGCAGGCTATGCAACTGCTGCAAAAACTCGCGCGTAAGCAGATGCTCTGGAATGTAATCGCGGTCAAACGCATCGACCAGCACCACATCGTATTGTGCTGCGCGCCGCTGCTGCTGGCGCACAAATACGCGGGCATCTTGCACATGGGTGCGCACATGGGCATTTTCTTGGTAGCGAAAATGCGAGCGTGCCACTTTGACCACCGCCGGGTCTAACTCCACGGTGTCAATTTCTAACTGTGCATCGAGCGTGTGCAGCGCCATCGGCAAAACACCGCCACCCAGCCCAATAATCAGTACCTTGCGCGGAGCGGGGGCCATGTACAGTGCCGCCAATAAGCCCTTGGTGTAATTGAGTACCAAGCGTTGCGGTTGCATGAGGTGGATACAAGTTTGCCGCGCATGCAGGCGGCCAAACTTCATGCAGCGGTAGCTACCGTCTTCGCTTTCCACCACCAAAATGTTGCGGTACAGGGATTTTTCTTGGTAAATGGTGTGTAGCAGTTGAAACTTGTCTTCCTGCATGGCATAGGCTGGTGTAGCCAACAAGGCCGATGCCAGCACAGGGATGGTGGCGAGCTGATGGTGGCGCAGCATCATCGGGGCAGTTTAGCCAACGGCAGCCGGTCTAGCACCATCAAGGCCAGCCCTATACTGGCTGAAACAGCCATCAAGCACAGCAAGATGGTGTGGATTTCTAGGTAAAGCACCAAATAGAACGATGTGATCAGTGTGCCTGCCGCAGACCCCAAGGTCGAGACAAAATACAAACGCCCGGCTGACAAGCCAGAGCTGTCGAGTGCCACAATCAGCAAGCGCACGGCATAAGGCGAAATCATGCCCGAGAACACCGTGGGCGCACCAAACAGCAACAACGAGCCGAATAAAGAGCCATAGCGTGGGTCAGGGATGGCCTCGGATAAAGCCTCTAGCACGGTATCGCCCAGCACAATAATGGGCAGGGCCAGTACGGCCTCGCCCAGCAGCAACAGTCCCAGTTTGGTCAAAGAGGGCTGCTGTAACGATAAGCGCCCGCCCAGCAAATAGCCCACCGACAGGCAGGCCATGAACACGGCAATCACGCCACCCCAGACAAAGATGCTGTTGCCAAAAAACGGGGCCAGCAAGCGCCCGCCCAACAGCTCTACGCCCATGACAAAAAAGCCGCTCCAGCCCGCGGCTTTGTAAATCAGCAGGTGGCGCAGGGGCAGCATCAACCCAAGGCCGCAATCACTTCGGGGGGGGCTTGCACCAACTCAATCAGCACGCCTTCACCGGCAATAGGGAACTGCTCGTTGCTCTTGGGGTGCAAAAAGGTGATGTCGTAACCCGCAGCGCCTTTGCGGATACCACCGGGGGCAAAGCGCACCCCTTGGGCGGTGAGCCATTCCACAGCCACGGGCAGGTTGTCAATCCACAGGCCAATGTGGTTGAGCGGCGTGGTGTGGACGGCGGGTTTTTTCTCGATGTCCAGTGGCTGCATGATGTCTACTTCGACCTTGAATGCGCCTTGGCCCATGGCGAGGATGTCTTCATCCACGTTTTCACGCTCACTTTGGAAAGTGCCGGTTTGCTCTAAGCCCAGCATATCGACCCACAGGGTTTTCATGCGTTGCTTGTCGGTGCCACCAATGGCGACTTGCTGGATGCCCAGCACTTTGAACGGACGGGGAGTGGTGCTCATAAGAATGCCTCCGATTTTGCGATAAAAAAGGGGCACAAGGCCCCTTGGAGTGGTTTGAAGCTGCGTTTTAGGCAAATTCAATAATCACTTGGTCCACGCTGAGCGATTCGCCCTTGGCGGCCACAATTTTGCCAACCACGCCATCTTGGGCCGCAAACAGCACATTCTCCATCTTCATGGCCTCAATCACGGCCAGCTTTTCACCCGCTTGCACGGTTTGGCCGGGCTGCACCGCCACATCCACCAGCAGGCCGGGCATGGGCGAGAGCAAGAACTTGGACAAATCTGGCGGTGCCTTGTAGGGCATGAGCGCATGCAGCTCAGCCCCACGGGGCGACAACACCATCGCTTCGATTTGCGTGCCGTTGTGGCTGATACGCAGGGCCAGCGGGTTTTTGGCCGTGCCGCGCTCGACTTGGGCAGTAAAGCCCATGCCATTGCATTGGCCCTGCACGCGAATTTGGCCCAGCGTAGCGGTGCTGCTGATTTGGTAGGTTTTGCCATCTACCAGCACGGCGCTGGAGCGGGCGTGGCCTGCTACTTCAAAATCACTCACCGAGACTTGGTGGTATTCGTTGTGGCCACCCACACCCAACACGGCCACAGTGAATTTCTCGCCCACTTTGACTTCGTGCCCAGCCAACTGACCGCTGATGCCCGAGGCGCGAGCGCGGTAACGGCGATTCATGTAAGCGGCCAAAGCCACCAAGAACAGCGGGTCTTCGTGCGGCACATCGGCTGCATGGAAGCCTTGGCTGTAGTGCTCGGCGATAAAACCGGTGTTGAATTGGCCGGTGACAAACTTGGGATGGGCCAACAGTGCCGCTTGGAACGGAATGTTGCTGCTGATGCCGCGAATGACAAAGCCATTCAGCGCAGCACGCATTTTGGCGATGGCATCGTTGCGATCAGTACCGTGCACGATGAGTTTGGCAATCATCGAGTCGTAGTACATCGGGATTTCACCACCCTCGTACACACCGGTATCCACACGCACACCATGCTTTTTGCTGGTGTCGGACTGGAACATGCTTTCTTCGGGCGGCTGGAAGCGCACCAGACGGCCAGTCGAAGGCAGGAAGTTGCGGAAGGGGTCTTCGGCGTTGATACGGCACTCAATTGCCCAGCCGTCACGCTTCACTTCTTCTTGCGTCAGGGGCAAGGACTCACCGGCGGCGACGCGAATCATCAGCTCGACCAAATCCAAGCCGGTGATGCACTCGGTCACCGGGTGCTCTACCTGCAAGCGGGTGTTCATTTCCAAGAAGTAGAAGTCTTGGTCTTTGCCCACCACAAATTCGACCGTGCCAGCCGATTGGTACTTCACGGCCTTGGCCAATTGCACCGCTTGCTCGCCCATCGCTTTGCGCGTGGCATCCGAGATGAAGGGGCTAGGCGCCTCTTCAATCACCTTTTGGTGGCGGCGCTGAATCGAGCATTCACGCTCATTCAGGTAAATGACGTTGCCGTGGCTGTCGCCCAAAATCTGGATTTCGATGTGGCGCGGCTCTTGCACGAATTTTTCGATAAAGATGCGGTCATCGCCAAAGCTGTTGCGGGCTTCGTTTTGGCAGCTGGCAAAGCCTTCAAAGGCTTCCTTGTCGTTAAAAGCGACGCGCAAACCCTTGCCACCACCACCGGCCGATGCCTTGATCATGACAGGGTAGCCAATGCCCTTGGCAATTTCCACGGCTTGCTCGGGGCCAGAGATGGCATCGTTGTAGCCGGGAATGGTGTTGACCTTGGCGGCATTGGCCAGCTTCTTGGAAGCGATTTTGTCGCCCATAGCGGCAATCGAGTGCGCCTTGGGGCCGATAAAGGCAATGCCTTCGTCTTCGCAACGCTGGGCGAAGGCTTCGTTCTCACTCAAGAAGCCATAGCCGGGGTGGATGGCCTGTGCGCCGGTTTGCTTGGCAGCGGCAATGATTTTGTCGGCCAGCAAGTAGCTTTCGCGGCTGGGGGCAGCACCAATGTTGATGGCTTCGTCGGCCAGCTTGACGTGGCGCGCTTCGCGGTCGGCATCGGAATACACGGCGACCGTTTTAATGCCCATTTTGCGGGCGGTAGCGATGACGCGGCAGGCGATTTCGCCACGGTTGGCAATCAGAATTTTGGTAAACATGTTCTCGTTCTCCTGGATGGCGCAGACTTACAGCGGAATGTTCCCGTGCTTGCGCCAGGGGTTGTCGAGCTTCTTATCGCGCAGCATGACCAAACTGCGGCAAATGCGCTTGCGGGTTTCGTGCGGCAAAATCACATCGTCGATAAAGCCACGCGCACCGGCCACGAAGGGGTTGGCAAAGCGTTCTTTGTATTCGGCTTCGCGGGCAGCGAGCTTGACCGGGTCGTTTTTGTCTTCGCGGAAGATGATTTCTACCGCACCCTTAGCGCCCATCACGGCAATTTCGGCATTGGGCCACGACAGGTTCACGTCGCCGCGCAGGTGCTTGGAGCTCATCACGTCATAAGCGCCGCCGTAGGCTTTGCGCGTGATGATGGTGATCTTGGGCACGGTGCATTCCGCATAGGCGTACAGCAGCTTAGCGCCGTGCTTGATGATGCCGCCGTATTCTTGCGCGGTACCGGGCATAAAGCCGGGCACATCGACAAAGGTAATCACGGGGATGTTGAAGGCATCGCAGAAGCGCACAAAACGGGCCGCCTTGATGCTGCTCTTGATGTCCAAGCAACCGGCCAGCACCAGCGGCTGGTTAGCTACGATGCCCACAGTTTGGCCTTCCATGCGGCCAAAACCAATCACGATATTTTTGGCGTAGTCGGGCTGCAACTCAAAGAAATCGCCATCGTCCACCGTTTTGACAATCAGCTCCTTCATGTCGTAGGGCTTGTTTGGATTGTCTGGTACCAGCGTATCCAACGACATATCGGCGCGGTCTGCCGGATCGTTGCTGGGGCGCACCGGGGGCTTTTCGCGGTTGTTCAGCGGCAGGTAGTTGTAGAGGCGGCGCAGCATTAGCAATGCTTCGACATCGTTCTCAAAGGCCAAATCGGCCACACCGCTCTTGGTGCTGTGGGCAATCGCGCCGCCGAGTTCTTCGGCCGTTACGTCTTCGTGCGTCACGGTTTTGACCACTTCGGGGCCAGTCACGAACATGTAGCTGCTGTCCTTGACCATGCAGATAAAGTCGGTCATGGCGGGCGAATAGACCGCGCCACCAGCGCAGGGGCCCATGATCATGCTGATTTGTGGAATCACGCCCGAGGCCAACACGTTGCGCTGGAACACATCGGCATAACCGCCCAAGCTGGCTACGCCTTCTTGAATACGCGCACCGCCCGAATCGTTCAGGCCGATCACCGGAGCGCCCACCTTCATGGCTTGATCCATCACCTTGCAGATTTTTTCTGCATGGGCTTCGGACAGCGCACCACCAAACACAGTGAAGTCTTGGCTGAACACAAACACCAAACGGCCATTGATCATGCCGTAGCCAGTGACCACACCATCGCCGGGGATTTTGTTCTCGGCCATGCCAAAGTCGGCACAACGGTGCTCGACAAACATATCCCATTCTTCAAACGTACCTTCGTCCAGCAGCAACTCGATGCGCTCGCGGGCGGTGAGTTTGCCTTTGGCGTGTTGTGCGTCAATACGGCGCTGACCGCCGCCCAAGCGGGCGAGTTCGCGCTTGTGCTCCAGTTTTTCTAGGATTTCGTGCATGTCGTTCCTTTGGTTGTGTAGGGGGGAGAGGTAAGGGCGCTTCTGGTGTTTAGCGGCTATGGGCCAGAAGCAGATTTCTTGCAGCGGTGGAGGGGGCCAAACGGCCCGCCGCCACATCCGCCAGCGTGTGCGGTAGCAGTGCCTGTACTTGCGGGTGCTGACGAAAAGCCAGCTTCAGCCCGGCATCAATGCGTTCCCACATCCAGCTCAGGGCTTGTTTTTCGCGCCGGACGGCCAAACGGCCATTGGTGGTTTGCAGTTGCCGGAACTCCGACACCGCTGCCCAAAAGCCATCCACACCTTGGCCCAACAGGGCGCTGATTTGCACCACCTTGGGATGCCAGAGCGCCTCATTGTGGTGGGCATGTTCTGGGTTGCCATGCTGGCCCAGCAAACGCAGGCTGGAGGTGATTTGCGCTTCGGCGCGCGTGGCTGCGTTTTTGTCGATGTCGGCCTTGTTGATGACGACCAAATCGGCCAATTCCATCACGCCTTTTTTAATCGCCTGCAAATCATCACCGGCATTGGGCAATTGCAGCAGCACAAACATATCGGTCATGTTGGCGACTGCGGTTTCAGATTGGCCCACACCCACGGTTTCTACAATCACAATGTCGTAGCCAGCCGCTTCGCAGACCAGCATGGCTTCGCGGGTTTTTTCGGCCACGCCGCCCAACGTGCCACTGCTGGGGCTGGGGCGGATATAGGCCCGCTCTTGCACCGAAAGCTGCTCCATGCGGGTTTTGTCACCCAAAATGGAGCCACCCGAGACGCTACTGGACGGGTCAATCGCCAGCACTGCCACCCGATGTCCTTGGCCGATCAGATACAGGCCCAGCGTTTCGATAAAGGTGGATTTGCCCACCCCCGGCACACCGCTGATGCCCAAGCGCAAGGCTTTGCCGGTGTGTGGCAACAGGGCCGTCAGCAGCTCATCGCCCTGTGCGCGGTGGTCAGCCCGGGTGGACTCCAGCAGGGTGATGGCCTTGGCCATCGCCCGCCGCTGTTGCACTGCATTGCCGTGCAACAGGGCTTCTTGCAGCGCCAGCACGGCCATGCTCACGCCGCTTGGGCCTTGCGGATTTGTTCCAGCACGTCTTTTGCGCTGGCCGGAATCGGGGTACCGGGGCCGTAAATGCCCTTCACACCGGCTTCGTACAGGTGCTCGTAGTCTTGTACCGGAATCACGCCACCCACAAACACGATGATGTCGTCTGCGCCTTGGTCTTTCAGGGCTTGGATGATGGCAGGCACCAACGTTTTGTGCCCAGCAGCCAAGGTACTGACACCCACGGCATGCACGTCGTTTTCAATTGCTTGGCGCGCACATTCTTCGGGGGTTTGGAACAGCGGCCCCATGTCCACGTCAAAGCCCAAATCGGCAAAGGCGGTGGCTACCACTTTAGCGCCCCGGTCGTGGCCGTCTTGGCCCAGCTTGGCAATCATGACGCGCGGACGGCGGCCTTGGGCCTCGGCAAAGGCGTTGATTTCTTCTTTCAGCTTGTCCCAACCCTCGGCAGAATCGTAAGCAGCAGCGTACACACCCGTCACCTTTTGTGTGTCGGCACGATGGCGGCCATACACTTTTTCCAACGCATCCGACACTTCACCCACGGTAGCGCGCAGACGGATAGCCTTGATGCTTAAATCGAGCAAATTGCCTTGGCCGGATTCGGCGGCAGCGGTCAGGGCATCCAAAGCGGCTTGCACGGCAGCATTGTCGCGGCTGGCCTTGATCTGGTTCAGGCGCTGCACTTGGCCCTCGCGCACCTTGACGTTGTCAATTTGCAGGATATCGACCGGGTCTTCTTTCGCCAGCTTGTATTTGTTCACGCCGACGATCACGTCTTTGCCGGAGTCAATACGCGCTTGCTTTTCAGCCGCAGCGGCTTCAATTTTCAGCTTGGCCCAGCCCGAATCGACCGCTTGGGTCATACCGCCCATTGCTTCGACTTCTTCAATGATTTTCCAAGCCGCGTCCATCATGTCTTGGGTCAGCTTTTCCATCATGTAGCTGCCAGCCCAAGGGTCAATCACGTTGGTGATGTGGGTTTCTTCTTGGATGATGAGCTGGGTATTGCGGGCAATACGGGCCGAGAACTCGGTGGGCAGGGCGATAGCTTCGTCCAATGCGTTGGTGTGCAGGCTTTGTGTGCCACCAAACACAGCCGCCATGGCCTCAATGGTGGTACGCACCACGTTGTTGTACGGGTCTTGCTCGGTCAGGCTCCACCCCGAGGTTTGGCAGTGTGTGCGCAGCATCAGGCTCTTGGGGTTTTTGGCATCAAAACCCTTCATGATGCGGCACCACAACAGGCGGGCAGCACGCATCTTGGCGACTTCCAAGTAGAAGTTCATGCCAATCGCCCAGAAGAACGACAGACGACCGGCAAAAGCGTCCACGTCCATACCCTTGGCAATGGCGGTTTTGACGTATTCTTTGCCATCGGCCAGTGTAAAGGCCAACTCCAGCGCCTGATTAGCGCCAGCTTCTTGCATGTGGTAGCCCGAAATCGAAATCGAGTTGAACTTGGGCATGTTCTGCGCCGTGTACTCGATGATGTCGCCAATGATTTTCATCGATGGCTTGGGCGGGTAGATATAGGTGTTGCGCACCATGAACTCTTTCAGAATGTCGTTCTGAATAGTTCCAGAGAGCTTGTCTTGGCTCACGCCTTGTTCTTCTGCCGCCACCACATAACCCGCCAGCACCGGCAGCACCGCACCGTTCATGGTCATGGACACCGACACTTTGTCCAACGGAATCTCGTTGAACAAAATTTTCATGTCTTCTACCGAGTCAATGGCGACACCGGCCTTGCCCACATCGCCCGTGACGCGGGGATGGTCAGAGTCGTAACCCCGGTGGGTTGCCAAGTCAAACGCCACCGACACGCCTTGGCCGCCAGCGGCCAGCGCCTTGCGGTAAAAAGCATTGGATTCTTCAGCGGTAGAAAAACCGGCGTATTGGCGAATTGTCCAAGGGCGCACCGCATACATGGTGGCTTGCGGGCCGCGCAGATAGGGCTCAAAACCGGGCAGGGTGTTGGTGTGGCGCAAATCAGCCGTGTCTTCGGCGGTATAGAGTGGCTTGACGACGATACCGTCAGGGGTCGTCCAGTTCAGGGCATCGACATTGCCACCGGGGGCCGATTTGGCGGCGGCACGTTGCCAGTCCTCAAGAGAGGCTGTTTTGAAAGAATTTTCGTTAGGGCTGCTCATGGGCATGGTCTCCGGTCGCTAAGAGAGTGGCTGGCTCGCTCGCAATGCTTCGCAGGCCCGCACGACGGTGGCGAGTGTACCGCATCCGTAATTATTAATTTATAGTTTTTTTCGGTACCATTGCGCCCATGTCTGCCGTCACCCTGACCCCCCGTGCACTGTACGAAGAAGTGGCCGAACAACTGCGCCAGCGCATTTTCCGCCGCGAGTTGGAACCCGGCTGCTGGATTGATGAACTCAAGATTGCCGAAGAATTTGGCATCAGCCGCACGCCGCTGCGCGAAGCATTGAAAGTCTTGGCTGCCGAAGGGCTGGTCACGATGAAGGTGCGCCGTGGCGCTTACGTGACCGAAATGTCTGAAAAAGACCTGCGCGATGTCTACCACCTGCTCAGTCTGCTGGAAAGCGATGCTGCGGGGGTCGTGGCGGCACAGGCCAGCGCAGCACAGTTACAGGCACTGCAAGAGCTACACGCCGAACTCGAAAGTGCCGTGCATGAACGCGAACGCTTTTTTGCCCTGAACGAGCAATTTCACATGCAATTGCTGGAGCTGGCAGACAACCGCTGGCGCAGCCAAGTGGTGACGGATTTGCGCAAAGTGATGAAGCTCAACCGGCACAACTCGCTGTTCAAGCAGGGCCGGATGGCGGACTCTTTGCGCGAACACCGGGCTATTTTGACGGCGCTCACGGCCCGCGATGCCGCTGCTGCGGCCCAAGCCATGCAAACGCATTTTGCCCAAGGCCTAGAGGCCGCTACACCTTAGGGCATGGCCGTGACAAAGGCCACCACGGCCTGAATGTCTGCATCGCTCATGCTGCGCATGGTGGGGGTCATGATGGATTTGGCCAATGGCCCCGATTGGGCCGTGCGGTAGCGGTCTAGCATTTTGCGCAAATAACCCGGCTGCTGCCCCGCAATGCGGGCGATTTGCTCATTACCCAAACCATTGGCACCGTGGCAGGCCAAACACTGCTTCTGGTACACCACCTTGCCTTTATCCGCCAGTGCAGGTGTGGTGCTGGGTTTGTGGTTGACGGTTTGCGCCGAATAAAACAGTACCATGCCCACTTTTTCGTCGCTGTTCATGGATTTGATCATGCCCTCCATGAACTCATTGCGCCGCTGCCCCGTGGCAAACAGGCGCAATTGCTCCAACAGGTAAGCAGGATTTTGTCCTGCCAGATTCGGAATGTCGGGATTCAGGCTGTTACCACCATCGCCGTGGCAGTGGACGCAGACGGCAGCCACTTTGCGGCCCAGTTTGAACAGGTTTTCTTCTAACGCCGGATTGGCTTGCACTTCTTTCAAACGGGCACTTAGATCCACATCGGCGGTGGCCCGTGCCCTGGATGGCTGTGCAGCCACTGGCTGCAAGGCACACACTGCAAGCAATGCGGTGGCCAAGGCCACTGGAATGCGTTTCACCATGAATAAATCCCTTCCGGAAAAAGGGCATTCTAGATTGAAGCTGGCGTGCTTATGCCGCGCCAGCACGCCTTCTCAACGATAGATTTGCAGCTGGCGCTTCTTTTTGACCTCGATTTTGGGCTGTAGAGGCATAGGGTTGGCAGGCAGAGGGCTGGTAGGGCGCAAGCTACCAACGGGCAGCAGCCACGTAGGCTCCTGTGGCTTCTGTGGCGACTGCATCCATTCGGCGGGGATACCGATGCAGTCTTCATCGTTTGTAACGGGTGTATCGGATGGTGCAGGGGGCACTGGGCCTGCTGGCTCGAGAAAACCAATGCGGCGCAAGGCTTCCAATTGCTCATGGGGGATGGTGTCGATGGCTGTCTCGATCCGAAAGCGCCAATTGCTACACCAATAACCTATGGGATGCCCATCCTCTTGTTGTTGCAGGGGAATGTGGGCATGGCCTTCGCGGGCAATGAATTGCGCAATCACGGGCAGGCGGTCGGTGAAATGGCTCAGGGGCGTGGTAATGGGAATCGGTTTTCCTTGGGACATGGCACAGAGACGGCTGTTTGAAAAGCAAGCCGTGGAGTCTGGCAGTCGAAAACGGCACCGCCAGCTATAGACAGGTTTTGACGCTATGTGAATGGCGGAGAGTTTTAGGCACCGACTGCCGGATGGAAAAATAACTCAAAATAACGGTGGCGCCAGAGCACATTTTAGCATTGGCGGCCCCAGAGTGCTCTCTCTGGTGATGGTCTGCCCATTCAAACGCGATCAGGCCGTCAACATGCCACGTTGTTCAATAAATTGCACCACTTGCTCTAAGCCATCCAGCGTTTTGAGATTGGTCATCACCCATGGGCGGCGTTGAGCATCTGGACGCATGCGGGCAGTATCTTGTCGCATCACCTCCAGATTGGCACCCACATGGGGCGCCAGATCGGTTTTATTGATCACAAACAGATCGCTCTTGGTGATGCCAGGGCCACCCTTTCGGGGGATTTTCTCGCCCGCGGCCACGTCAATCACATAAATGGTCAAGTCCGACAGTTCAGGGCTGAATGTGGCTGCCAGATTGTCGCCACCAGACTCGATAAAAACAATATCCGCCTGTGGAAACTGGCCCAGCATCCTGTCAATGGCTTCTAGGTTGATGGAGGCATCCTCGCGGATAGCGGTATGTGGGCACCCCCCTGTCTCTACCCCCATGATGCGTTCAGGTGGTAATGCACCACTGAGGGTTAGCAGGCGCTGATCTTCTTTGGTGTAGATATCGTTAGTAATGGCAATCAGGTCATAGCGTTGGCGCATCGCCTTGCACAGCATTTCTAGCAATGTGGTTTTGCCAGAGCCAACGGGGCCACCAATGCCCACGCGCAAGGGTGGAAGTTTTTTAGTACGGTGAGGAATATGGTGCAGGCTCATGAACGAAATAGACGGGAATATTGGGTTTCATGCCGGGCCGACAAAATGGCCAACATGGGACTAAACGCCTGCCGATCCTCTTCGGGCAGGGACATGGCATGGGTCACTGCCGCTGGAATTTGCCGACTGAGCCGCGCCAAAATACGCTGGCCTGCGCTTTGGCCCAATGGCACGGCCTTGATGGCCGCTTGCACCATGTTTTCTGCCCAACCAAAGGCATAGGCATACAGGCCAGAGGCCGGTGGTTGCTCTGGTGGCAAATGCACTGCCAATGCCAACGCATAGGCCACAGGGTAACTGGGTGCCTGTAGGGCTGTAGGTAACAGCGCCAACAAAAACTCAGGCCGTTGCAGCGATTTAAGCCACTCTATTAACGAGCGGCCCATTTGCTCGCTTTGTAAACGCAGCTCTGCTGTCTCTCGGGTGTTGCGCACCCATTGGTCTAAACGCAGCAAAGTGGGCCAGTCGCGCAAACGCCAAGCATGTACCGCTTGGGCCAATACAGCCAAATCAGAACGCGACTGGCCCAAGTGAAGTTGGTCGGTGAGCCATTGGGCCGTGCTGGCTTCGTCATGCACCAGTCCGGCCTCTACAGCTGCCTCCAGTCCTTCAGAGTACGAAAATCCACCTATCGGCAAAGCTGGCGAAGCCAACCACAACAGGGGCAGTAGAGCTGGCGTGACTGTGCCGGCCAAGGGCTGGGAAGGTGCAGATACAGGTGCGGCCTGCCTGCCTGCTTCAATGCACAGGGTCATGGTGGTGCTCTGCTGTAACGTGGGGGTGGTGATGCGCATGGCTGCCACTGTGGTGTGAATGCCCCATCGTGGCATGTTCTCCATAAGCGCCGGCCTCTGGCTCAAAAGCTTCATAGGCTTCAGCCACCGTCAGGTGCATTTGGCACAACATGTCTGCCAGCACATGGTCTGGCTCAATTTTGAGGTGGTCGGGCTGAAGTTCTATCGGCACATGGCGGTTGCCAAGATGGTAGGCAGCGCGCAACAGATCAAAGGGGCTGCCATGTTCAGGACAATGCGTGATGCGCAGCACCGACTGCGGTGCTGCAACCACGAGCAGCAGGTCGCCTTCAACGGTCAACAACACATCGCCACCGCGCAAAAGTGTGCCGCGTGGCAGAAAAACACCTACATGCCGGTCTTGGCTGTCGGTACAGTCAAAACGGCTTTTTTGGCGCAAATCCCAGTCCAACGTGACGGTGGCGGCACGGCGAATCAATACCGAGGCCAACCCCTGACCTTGGGGAATGCGTTTGGAGGCTTGCAGCATCTTAGAACAGAAAATAGCGTTGTGCCATGGGCAAGGTTTGGGCTGGCTCACAGGTCAGGAGCAGACCGTCTGCACGTACGGCGTAGGTTTGGGCATCGATATCCATCTGCGGGGCGTAATCGTTGAGCACCATTGAGGACTTGTTCGCCACACGGCATCCTTTGGCAGCTACCAGCCGTTTTTGCAGGCCAAATCGTTCGCCAATGCCTGCGGCCAAACCCGCCTGTGAAACAAAGGTCAAAGAGGTTTGGGCGATGGCTCCGCCATAGGCTCCAAACATGGGCCGGTAATGCACGGGTTGTGGCGTTGGAATAGAGGCGTTGGGGTCGCCCATCTGTGCTGCCGCGATCATGCCACCCTTGAGAATCAGCGCAGGTTTGACACCGAAGAAAGCGGGCTTCCACAGCACCAGATCGGCCCATTTGCCCACTTCTACCGAACCAATCTCGTGGGCTATGCCGTGGGCGATGGCTGGGTTGATGGTGTATTTGGCAATATAACGCTTGACGCGAAAGTTGTCGTTGCGGCTGTGGGCCTCTGCCTGGTCAGAGCGGCCCGGCGTGGGGGCCAGCCAGCCACGTTGTTGCTTCATCTTGTGGGCGGTTTGCCAGCAACGGGTAATGGTTTCGCCAATGCGGCCCATGGCTTGGCTGTCAGAGCTGAAAATGCTGATGGCGCCCAAGTCGTGCAGGATGTCTTCGGCAGCGATGGTCTCACGCCGAATCCGGCTCTCGGCAAAAGCCAAGTCTTCAGGGATGGCTGGGTCAAGGTGGTGACAGACCATCAGCATATCGACATGCTCGTCGAGGGTGTTGACGGTGTAGGGGCGGGTCGGGTTGGTGGAGGAGGGCAATACATTGGCCTCGCCCACTACTTTCAGGATGTCGGGGGCATGACCGCCGCCTGCACCTTCGCAGTGAAAGGTATGGATGGTGCGGCCCTTGAAGGCGGCCAGGGTGTCTTCAACAAAGCCCGATTCGTTCAGGGTATCGGTGTGGATAGCTACTTGGGTGTCGGTGGCTTCGGCAACGCTCAGGCAGTTGTCGATGGCGGCAGGCGTGGTGCCCCAATCTTCATGCAGCTTCAGACCAATGGCACCGGCCTCAATCTGCTCTAGCAGGCCTTGTGGCTGGCTGGCATTGCCCTTGCCCAAGAAGCCGATGTTCATCGGAAAGGCCTCCGCCGCCTGCAACATGCGCTCCATGTACCAAGGGCCGGGGGTGCAAGTGGTGGCGTTGGTGCCGGTGGCTGGGCCAGTGCCACCACCTGTCATGGTGGTGATGCCGGACATCAACGCTTCTTCAATCTGCTGAGGGCAGATAAAGTGGATATGGCTGTCGTGCCCGCCTGCCGTTACGATCATGCCCTCACCGGCCAATGCCTCTGTGCCGGGGCCAATGATGATGTCTACACCGGGTTGAATGTCGGGGTTGCCTGCCTTGCCAATAGCGCAAATACGGCCACTCTTTACACCAATATCGGCTTTGACGATACCCCAGTGATCGACAATCAGTGCATTGGTAATGACCAAATCGACAGCCCCTTGGGCACGGCTGCGCTGGCCCTGGCCCATGCCGTCGCGCACGGTTTTGCCGCCGCCAAATTTGACTTCTTCGCCATAGCCCAAGGGTTGACCTTGGGCATCACGCAGGCCGCCACCCGCTTGCAGGGTGTAGTCGCGCTCAACTTCAATGAGCAAATCTGTATCGGCCAGTCGCACCCGGTCGCCCACGGTGGGGCCAAACATTTCAGCGTAAGCACGGCGGGAAATTGTGCTGCTCATGACAAGGCTCCATTGGTCAGGCCACGAAAACCGATCACGATGCGATCACCAGCGTAGGCCACCAACTCGACCGTGCGTTGCTGGCCTGGCTCAAAACGCACCGCGGTGCCAGACGCAATGTTCAAGCGCATACCTTGGGCTGCGGTGCGGTCAAAATCCAACGCGCCATTGGTTTCGGCAAAATGGTAGTGAGAGCCGACCTGAATGGGCCGGTCTGCTGTGTTGCGCACCACCAACGTATGTGTAGGGCGGCCAGGGTTGAGCAGATGCTCGCCTTCGGCAATCAGGTATTCGCCTGGAATCATCAATAACTCCTGTGCCACTCAGGCCATGAGCAAAGGCCAGCCCAACACCACACCACTGGCAGCCACTGCCACTCCAGCAGCACGAGATACCCAACGGTGACGCTGGCGCAACACCAACCCTGCCGCCAAGCCCACGCCATGCAGCAGGGCTGTGCCTACCACCATGCCCAACAGAGCAGGGCCACCATTCAACTCCTGACCATGTGCCATGCCGTGAAACAACGCAAAAGCCCCCACTAGTGCCCCACCTACTGCGAGTGGCAACCGGGTTTGTGCAGCCAGTAACAGCCCCACCACCAGCAAGGAGGCCACAATCATTGGCTCGACCCCTGCCCAACTCAAGCCCGACTGTGCCAACAGGGCACCGGCCAACAGCGTCAAAGCAAACGATAGCGGTGCTACCCCAGGCCGGGCTGTTGTGGTGGCGCTCCATAAGCCCACGGCCAACATAGCGCCCAAGTGGTCTAACCCGCTCATAGGGTGCAGCAAACCACTGAGAAAACCGTGGTGCTCTCCGGCATCCACACCAGCATGGGCCAGTGCCGCACTAGAGCCAAGGGCCAGCAGGGCCGGGGCCACAGTGCGCAGAGCGCGCATAGGAGAGGTAGGCTGTGTCTGTGTCATGGAAAAAATCTCCTGTAAGGGGGTTCAGGCGATAGGCTGGTGGACGGTGACCAGCTTGGTGCCATCAGGAAAGGTGGCCTCGACTTGAATGTCGGCAATCAGCTCGGGGATGCCGTCCATCACATCATCACGCGTGAGCACTTCGCGGCCTGCGCTCATCAGCTCGGCCACGGTTTTGCCATCGCGGGCGCCCTCCATCACAGCAGCACTGATGAGTGCCACCGCCTCGGGGTAGTTGAGTTTGAGGCCACGCGCGCGGCGGCGCTCAGCCAGCAATGCTGCGGTAAAGATCAGCAGCTTGTCTTTTTCGCGGGGTGTCAGATCCATAGCAAAGGATCAGCAAAAGCCATGCCTACCTATCAGGACGATGGCAATGGCATGAAAACTGCCTCAGATGGCGTGTGCACGACCCCGATTTTTCCCAACCTTCTGTCCCAGGCAACCAAGCCGTGCAACGCATTGTCAAGGTGCGGCGCGACTACAACCGTTGGGTAGCCAGCGAAACCCTGGAAGACTATGCTCTGCGCTATGCCCCCCAACGGGCCCGACAATGGTCGCCGTGGCGGGTTGCCAATACGGCCTTTGGTGTAGCGTCTTTTTTGGTGCTGGAGGCCGTGGGGGCCACACTGCTGCTGAAATATGGTTTTGACAATGCCTTCTGGGCTATTTTGGCCACGGGGCTGATTATTTTTCTGGCTGGCTGGCCCATCAGCATCTACGCTGCCCGCTACGGGGTAGATATGGACTTGCTGACGCGCGGGGCTGGTTTTGGCTATATCGGCTCGACCCTGACTTCGCTGATCTACGCCTCTTTTACGTTCATCTTCTTTGCACTAGAAGCCGCCGTGATGGCCTATGCACTGGAGTTGACTTTGGGTATTGCGCCAGTCTGGGGCTACCTGATTTGCGCTTTGGCCGTGATTCCGCTGGTCACACATGGCATTGCTGCCATCAGCCGCTTTCAAGTGTGGACGCAGCCCCTCTGGCTGGCGTTGATGGTGCTTCCCTATGGTGCTGTGCTGTTGTTAGAGCCGCAGGTGTTGTCCCAGCTCACGCACTATGCTGGCACATCTGGTCAAGGAGGCACTTTCCAGTGGCACCTCTTTGGTGCAGCTCTGACGGTGGGCATGGCACTTATGACCCAAATGGGGGAGCAGGCTGATTACCTGCGCTTTATGCCTGCCCCAGAGCCAAAGTCAACACGGCAGTGGTGGCTGGCTGTGCTGGTGGGAGGGCCGGGGTGGGTGTTGATGGGTATGCTCAAAATGCTGGGTGGCGCCCTGTTGGCTTGGCTGGTGCTGTCGCAAATGGTGCCAGCGCAGCAGGCGGTAGATCCCAATCAGATGTATCTGGCCGCCTTCGAAACCTTTTTGCCCTATGGCTGGGCGGTGTGGGTGACGGCACTGTTTGTGGTGGTGTCACAACTCAAAATCAATGTGACCAATGCCTATGCCGGGTCGTTGGCTTGGAGTAATTTTTTCTCGCGCCTAACGCACAGCCATCCGGGGCGGGTGGTTTGGGTGGTGTTTAACACCGCCATTGCCCTGCTCCTGATGGAAATGAACTTGTTTCAGGCACTGGGTGATGTTTTGGGGCTATATGCCAATCTGGCGATTGCTTGGATCATGGCCGTGGTGGCCGATCTGGTGATCAACAAACCGCTGGGCTGGTCGCCAGCGGGCATCGAGTTTCGCCGTGCCTATCTGTTTGACATCAATCCCGTGGGGGTGGGCGCGATGGTGTTGGCTTCGGTGCTGTCCATCATGGCACATCTGGGGGTTTTTGGCAGCTTGTTGCAGGCATTTTCGGCGTTGGTGGCAATGGTCACGGCCTTGATTACCTCCCCGCTGATTGCTTGGGCTACGCGCGGGCGCTACTATCTGGCCCGCCAGCCCCAAGCACCTACCAGTGCGACCGAGCTGCGCCGTTGTGTAGTGTGTGGGGGCGACTATGAAGCCCCAGACACCGCCCATTGCCCAGCCTACCGGGGACAAATTTGCTCACTGTGCTGCACGCTGGATGCCCGCTGTGCTGACCACTGCAAACCGCAGGCACGGCTATCGGCCCAATGGAGCCAAGTGCTGCGCAGCCTCACTCCGCGCAAACTGTGGCCCTATCTGGATGGCGGGCTGGCCCATTTCATTTTGCTGTTATTGGTGACAGGGTTGGTGCTGGCAGCGGTGCTGGGGCTGGTGTACCGGCAAGAGTGGCAGAGTCTGGGCCAATTGTCTGCCCCACCAGATGTGCAGGCCACAGTGGGCCAAGCACTGCGCATGGGTTATGCCAAAGTGTATGTGGTGCTGCTGCTGGTGTTTGCCATCGTAGCGTGGTGGCTGGTGCTAGCGCACAAGAGCCGCGAGGTGGCGCAGCAAGAATCCAACCGCCAAACGGGGCTGCTGCTGCGCGAGATCGACTCGCACCGGCGCACCGACCAACAATTGCAACAAGCCAAACAGCAGGCAGAAAAGGCCCGCGCTCTGGCCGATCAAGCCAATCAGGCCAAGACACGCTACATCAGCAATATCAGCCATGAGCTGCGCACACCACTCAACAGCATTCTGGGCTATGCACAATTGCTACAACAAGACGGCGCACTAGGGACGCAACATGCCCATGCGATCCGTGTGATTTTGCGTGGTGGTGAGCATCTGCTGTCGCTGATTGAGGGCACGTTAGACGTGGCCCGGATTGAGTCGGGCAAAGTGGCCTTGCAACCAGTCCCACTGGATTTGCGTGCGCTCATGCAAGAAATGGCCCATCTGTTTGAGTTGCAAGCCAGCGACAAAGGGCTGCGCTTTGTTTTTGAGGGGCCGTCCCAATGGCCTACCGCTGTGCGGGCTGACGAAAAGCGCCTGCGCCAGATTTTGATTAACCTGTTGGGCAATGCCGTCAAGTTTACGGCCCAAGGTGAAGTACGGCTGGCGCTGCGCTACGCCCGGCAGATGGCCCATATCGAGATCAGCGACACCGGCCCCGGCATGACGGCAGCAGAACTGGCGCAGATATTCGAGCCTTTTGCCCGTGCTGCCAGTGCGGCCACAGCACAAACGCCTGGCTCAGGTTTGGGCCTGACCATTGCCAAAATGCTGACTGAACTGATGGGGGGGGAACTCAGCGCCCACAGCCAACCTGGCGTGGGCACACGCTTTTTGCTACGGCTGTTTTTGCCCGAGTTGCACCAAGCGCCCGCCTCTGCCACCCTGCCCACCCACCAAATGCCTGTGGGCTATGCGGGCCACCGCCGCCAACTGCTGGTCGTAGACAACGAAGAGGCAGACCGCCAATTGCTGGCCCGTTGGTTGGAGCCGCTGGGCTTTGTTGTCAGCCTGGCAACCCAAGGTGAAGACGCCTTACAACAATTGCGGGCGGGCTTGCGCCCCGATGTGGTGTTTATGGATTTGGCCATGCCCGGCATAGATGGTTGGGAGACCCTGCGGCATATTCAGGCCATGGCTTTGGAGCCGCCCCCGATATTGGCGGTGGTATCGGCCAACGCTTTTGACAAAGGGCTGGACAACACCATTGGCCTGCCACCCGAAGATTTCTTGGTCAAACCCGTGCGCCACCGCGATGTACTGCAATGGTTACAAGGCAAACTGCCTTTGCAATGGCAGTTTGCACCGCCCACGCCTGCCCCCACCAAGGTGCCAATGATCAGTAGCATGGCCCCCACCCCAAATCTTCCGGCACCGGCCATCGACAGCTTGATAGAACTGGCCCAGTTGGGCTACTACCGTGGCTTTGTCAAACGGCTCGATGCCCTGCAAGCCCAATACCCCGAATGTGCAGCTTGGGCTGCACCACTGTATGCGCAGGCGCGCGAATTTCGCTTTGATGCCATTGTGCAAAAGTTGCAGTCTGTGCCTGCCACCGGAGCCTCCTCATGACCCTACCCAATCTCCCCACCGATGGCGCCGTGGTGCTACTGGTGGACGATATGCCCGACAACATCGCCCCACTGCACGATGCCTTGGACGATGCCGGCTACACCGTGCTTGTGGCACTGGATGGTGCCTCGGCACTGGAGCGTGCAGCGCAAGCCCGGCCCGATGTGATCTTGCTAGACGCCCTGATGCCAGGCATGGATGGCTTTGAGGTGGCACAACGCCTCAAGGCCGACCCCATGCTGGCAGCTATCCCCATTTTGTTCATGACCGGCTTGACCGAGACGGAGCATCTGGTCAAGGCACTGGGTGTAGGCGGCTGTGACTATGTGACCAAGCCGGTTAAACCGCTGGAAGTGATGGCCCGCATGGGCGTACATCTGCAATCGGCCCGTCAGGCCCGACAAGGTGCCTTGGAACGACAGCAGGCACGTAGCGCATTAGATGCCTTTGGCTATGCCACCATCACCGTGCGCGCGCGTGATGGCCGCCTAATGTGGCAAACGCCACTGGCGCGGCAGCTGTTGCTACGCTACTGTGGCACCGAAGCGCCTGCCACCCCTGCCGATGTGTTGCACTGGTTGCGCCGCCACCTGTCCGAAGCCCAGCGCCAGCTCGAGCCTCCCCGCCTGACCCTCACACAAGAGGCCAGCGCGCTCACCTTCCGGCTGCACCGCGCTTTGGGCGAGTCTGAACGATCAGACGATAGCCCCGAGGGCGAGTGGCTGATTGTGATGGAAGAAACCTCCGAGGCCAGCACGGTGGAGCTGCTAGCCAGCAGTTTTGGCCTGACCCAGCGCGAAGCAGAGGTGCTGCACTGGGTAGCGCAAGGAAAAATCAACCGCGACATTGCAGAGATTTTGGGCGCCAGCCCGGCCACAGTCAAAAAGCACCTTGAGCGCATTCATGCCAAACTAGGGGTAGAGACCCGCACCGCTGCTGCCGCCATGGCCGTCAACCGGGTGCGCTCTGTGCAACACCCCGGCGCACACTGAAGATGGGGGGTTCAAATAGCCACCAGTTGCCGAATGCCCTTATCCGGCATTTCGGCACCCGGCCCACTGGCAATTACCTCGCCACGCTCCATCACCAGATAGCGGTCGGCCAGTTCTTCAGCAAAATCGTAATACTGCTCTACCAGCACAATAGCCATCGGCTGGCCGTTCAGCCCTTGCTGGGCCAGTTGCTTGAGCACCCGACCAATGTCTTTGATGATGTTGGGCTGGATGCCTTCGGTGGGTTCGTCCAACACCAACAGTTTGGGTGCCGGGGCCAGAGCGCGGGCAATCGCCAGTTGCTGTTGTTGCCCGCCGGAGAGGTCACCCCCGCGCCGCCCCAACATCTGTTTGAGCACCGGAAACAGCTCATAAAGCTGCGTAGGAATAGGCGTGCCAGCTTTTTGGGTAGCCAACCCCATCAGCAGGTTTTCGTGTACCGTCAGCCGGCCAAAAATTTCACGCCCTTGGGGCACAAAGCCAATACCTGCTCTGGCCCGTTCGTAGGGGGTGGTTTTTTCGATCGATTGACCATTAAAAACCACTTTGCCCGAACGCACTGGCACCAGTCCCATCAATGATTTGAGCAAGGTGGTCTTGCCAACACCATTGCGCCCCAGCACCACGGTGATTTCACCAGCCTTGGCTTGCAAATCAACGCCGCGCAAAATATGTGAGCCGCCGTAATACTGGTGCAATTGTTCGATCTGTAGCATGTTGTGTTCCTTCAGCGGCCCAGATAGACCTCAATCACGCGCTCATCGGCCTGCACCTGGTCTAGGGTGCCTTCGGCCAGCACAGAGCCATCGCACAGCACCGTTACCTTTTCGCTGATGGCGCGGATAAAGCTCATGTCGTGCTCCACCACCATCAACGAATGCTTGCCCTTGAGACGCAAAAACAGCTCGGCAGTGCGCATCGTTTCTTCATCGGTCATGCCTGCCACCGGCTCATCGAGCAGCAGCAATTTGGGTTCTTGCATCAGCAACATGCCAATTTCTAGCCATTGCTTTTGGCCGTGGCTCAAATCACCCGAGCGGCGCAGCACAGCATCTTGCAAGTGGATGGTTTCTAGCACTTCGGCCAGCCGGTCTTTTTGTTCGCCATTGAGGCCAAACTTCATGCTTGGCCACACGCCCTTGTGTGTAGCCAAGGCCAGTTCTAAGTTTTGAAAGACGCTCAGTTCTTCAAACACCGTTGGTTTTTGAAACTTGCGCCCTATACCCAAAGCGGCAATCTCTGGCTCTTTGTAGCGCAGCAGATCGATGGTGGAGCCAAAAAACACCGTGCCCATATCAGGCCGGGTTTTGCCGGTGATGATGTCCATCATCGTGGTCTTGCCTGCACCGTTGGGGCCGATGATGCAGCGCAGCTCACCAGGGGCAATGTCCAAGTTCAGGCCATTGATGGCCTTGAAGCCATCAAAACTGACATGCACATCTTCCAAATACAGAATGCGCCCGTGGGTCACGTCTACTTCACCAGGCACCACCGGGCGCGAAAATCCCGCCGCCCTGCCTCCTGAGGCGGTTTTTCCTTGTTGTTGCGCTATTCTGGCTTGAGCGCGCGCATAACGTTCGGCGCCTTGATCCATCAAATCGGGGGTCATGCTTTGCCTCCTTGGGTTTTCTTCCAACGCAGTTTTTGCACCAAGCCCACCACGCCCTGCGGCAGGTACAGCGTTACGACAATGAACAATGCCCCAAGGCAATACAACCAAAACTCTGGAAAAGTCACCGTCAGCCAGCTCTTGGCTCCATTGACCAAGAAAGCACCCACAATCGGGCCAATCAGTGATGCCCGCCCACCCACTGCCGCCCATACAGCAATCTCAATGCTGTTGGCCGCACTCATTTCGCCGGGGTTGATAATGCCCACCTGGGGCACATAAAGCGCCCCCGCCACGCCACACATCACGGCAGAAATCACCCAAATGGTCAGCTTGTAGGGCAGTGGGTCGTAGCCACAGAACATCACCCGACTTTCAGCATCTCGGATGGCTTGCAACACGCGGCCAAACTTGCTTTGCACCAGCCAACGCGCCAACAAGTAGCAGCCCACCAGCGTCAGGCCCGTCAGCACAAACAGCGTCATGCGCATCTCTTGCGTAGCCAAGGGCTGGCCCAGAATGCGTTTGAAATCGGTAAAGCCGTTGTTGCCGCCCAAGCCGGTCTCATTGCGAAAGAACAGCAGCATGGCAGCAAAAGTCAGTGCCTGCGTAATGATGGAGAAATACACCCCTTTGATGCGCGAGCGAAAGGCAAAGTAGCCAAAGACAAAGGCGACCAGCCCCGGCACCAACAGCACCAGCAACACAGTGGCGGCAAAACTGTCGCTCAAAGCCCAGTGCCAAGGCAGCTCCTTCCAGTCCAAAAACACCATGAAATCGGGCAAATCACTTTGGTAGCTGCCCTCACGGCCAATTTGGCGCATCAGGTACATGCCCATCACATAGCCGCCCAAGGCAAAAAACAAGCCGTGGCCCAAACTCAAGATGCCGGTATAGCCCCAGATCAAGTCCATCGCCAACGCACAAATGGCATAGCACATCATCTTGCCGAGCAAGCCGACCATATAGTCGCTCAAGTGAAAAACGCTGCCCGCTGGCACCCACAGATTGAGCGCCGGAGCGACCGCACAAATCACCAACAAGACCAGCCACAGGGCACGCCAACCGCTGCGGGCCATCAATGGGCCTTTGGCAGGCAATGCGATGGCTGACGGGCTGGCCGTCACAGAAAGGGAAAGGGTGGTTTTCATAAGACCTCCGGTTTCAGGCTTGACGGCCCTTGAGGGCAAAAATGCCTTGCGGACGCTTTTGGATAAAGACAATGATGAACACCAGCACAGCAATCTTTGCCAGCACAGCCCCCACCCAGCCTTCCAGCAGCTTGTTTAACAGGCCCAGCCCCAGCGCGGCATACACCGTGCCTGCCAACTGCCCTACGCCTCCCAACACCACCACCATGAAAGAATCGACGATGTAGTTCTGGCCCAAGTCTGGCCCCACATTGCCTACTTGGCTCAAGGCACAGCCCGCCAGCCCCGCAATACCAGAGCCCAGTGCAAAGGCATAGGTATCGATGCGCGCCGTATTGACCCCCATGCAAGAGGCAATAGGGCGGTTCTGTGTGACAGCACGCACAAACAGGCCCAAGCGCGTTTTGCCAATCAACAGTGCCACCGCCAGCAGCACCGCTAAGGCAAAAGCCACAATGACGATGCGGTTCCAGGGCAGGGTCAGGCTGCCCAATAGCGTGATGCCGCCGCTCATCCACGCTGGGTTTTCTACCCCCACGTTTTGGGCGCCAAAGAGGCTACGCACCCCCTGCATCAACACCAGACTAATGCCCCAAGTGGCCAGCAACGTTTCCAGTGGACGACCATATAAAAAACGGATCACACTGCGCTCCATCGCCGCACCCACCAAGGCTGCAGCCAGAAACGAGAGCGGCAACGCTGCCAACAAATACCAGTCAAAGGCATTGGGCAAATACTGGCGAAAAGCCACCTGCACCAGATAGGTGGCATAGGCACCAATCATGATGAGTTCGCCATGCGCCATGTTAATGACCCCCATCAGGCCATAAGTAATCGCCAACCCCAGTGCCGCCAGCAGCAAGATGGAACCTAGGCTGATGCCAGTAAACATCTGCCCCAATGCTGCGGCTGTGTCCAGTTGGTTCTCTACCGTGCGCAGGGCTTGGCTCAGCGCAGCTTTCACGGTGGGGTTGGCCTCGGCACTCAGGCGCTGTGCTAACAGCGCCTTCACAATCGGTTGGCCTGTGTGGGCCAGCTTTTGTGCCGCAGCTATGCGCTGGGTTGGGTCGGCACTGGCCAAATGCAGTGCAGCCTGTGCCAGCAGCAACGACTCCCGCGCGGCAGGGTCGAGCTTGTTGGCAAATTCAGCCGAGAGCGCACGCTCGACCAACAGCAGTTGTGCCGGATTAGGGTCATCAAAAGCGCCGCGCTGCAAAATGGCTGCCGCTTGTGCTTGGCGTGTGCTGTCGCCTTCCAACAGATCCATGCCCGCCAGTGCGCTGTCCAAGGCACCGCGCAAACGGTTGTTGACCACCGCTTCCTCTGCCAAATCGCCCAATGGCACAGCCACGCCACTCACCGCGTCTAACGCCTGCGTGCCCTGCACGATCAGCACGCGGCCTTCCTGCACCTGCACGCTCTCCTCCGACAAGGCCCGAATCAGTGCATGGGCGCGCGGATCGTCGCTAGCGGCCAGTTGCAATAGTTGGGCTACACGCTCATCAGCCTCGCCTTCAACCAATTGCAAGGCCTGATCGGCGGTCAGTGCCGAAGCCGATAGTGGCAGCAGGGCACCACAGGCCAGGCCCAGCCCTAGCACGGTGCGCCGCAGTACGCTCATCATGGTGTGTCGCATCTTTGACTTCCCGATAAAACTGCGGGCCGCAAAGGGCGGCCCGTTCCATCCACAGGTGCCACGGGGGCACCCGGCCCACGGCCTTACTTCTTGGCGGGTACGTTGGCCTTACCCTTGTTTTCGGCGATGTAGTCACTCCACGGATCGGCCACTACCGGGCCTTTGGTCTTCCACACCACCTTGAACTGCCCATCGGCCTTCACTTCACCAATAAACACCGGCTTGTGCAGATGGTGGTTCTCTTTGTCCATCGTGGAGACAAAACCACCGGGGGCTTGGAAGGTCTGGCCTGCCATCGCTGCAATCACTTTGTCGGTATCGGTAGAGCCGGCCTTGGCCACGGCCTGCGCCCACATGTTGATGCCGATATAGGTGGCCTCCATCGGGTCGTTGGTCAACGGCTTGTCTTTGTGGCCTGGAATGCTCTTGGCCTTGGCGTAGTCACTCCATTTCTTCACAAAATCGGTGTTGGCTGGGCTCTTCACACTCATGAAGTAATTCCACGCAGCAAGATGGCCCACCAATGGTTTGGTATCTACACCGCGCAACTCCTCTTCACCCACGGAGAAGGCCACCACAGGCACGTCCTTGGCCTTTAAGCCTGCATTGCCCAACTCTTTATAGAAGGGCACATTGGAGTCACCATTGATGGTAGAAATCACTGCCGTTTTCTTACCCTCTGCGGAGAACTTTTTGATCTTGGCAATGATGGTCTGGTAATCTGAATGACCAAAAGGGGTGTACTCCTCCATGATGTCGGCCTCGGCCACACCCTTGGACTTCAGGAAAGCACGCAAAATCTTGTTGGTGGTGCGGGGGTACACATAATCCGTGCCCAACAGCACAAAACGTTTGGCTTCACCACCGTCTTTGCTCATCAGATACTCCACTGCCGGAATAGCCTGTTGGTTGGGGGCTGCACCGGTGTAGAACACGTTCTTGCTCAACTCCTCGCCCTCATACTGCACGGGGTAAAACAGCAGCGAATTCTTTTCTTCGAACACCGGCAACACCGACTTGCGGCTGACCGAAGTCCAACAGCCAAACACCACCGCCACCTTGTCTTGGTCAATCAGTTGTTTGGCTTTTTCGGCAAACAGCGGCCAGTTAGAGGCTGGGTCGACCACCACGGGTTCGAGCTTCTTTCCCAGCACGCCACCTTTGGCATTGATTTCATCAATCGCCATCAGCACGGTGTCTTTGAGTACCGTTTCAGAAATAGCCATCGTGCCCGACAGGCTGTGCAGCACACCCACCTTGATGGTGTCTGCCGCCTGGGCAGGCAGACCCAACAGGCCGATAGAGGCTACAGCGGCGGCAGCCGACAGGGTCTTGAGGGTCAGACGACGCGAGGAGGAGCTGGTCATGGCGGTTTTCCGTTCCTAAAGGGTAATGGGGACTACGGTTTCTGCTGCACTGCCACCCTGTGGTGGCCTTGTGTGGAGCAGATGTAGTGATGGTAGGAACGGCCCCTGTTTTCGTCTGTACGCCAGATGGCGTACAAGCGGGCGTATCTTGCCCGCTACACGCTCCAGATGCGGGGCGGTTGGTCTGCCAGTAACCAAGCTTCTCGCCGCAGCAACGCCCACAGGGATTGCCACAACTGCATCAATGGCTCCACCTGCGAGGCCAGTGCCCGTACCACCAGCATGTAATCATTGGGGCAAGTGGCGCCACAACGTGATGCCAACGGATGGGCCTCTATCAGGCCACGGCAGGCCTCCAACAGCGCCTCACGTCGTAGCCGTGTCAAGGGTGTGCCACAAGCCAGCACCAAGGTGCCCAAGGCCGTCTGACCTGCCAAACCCAATGGGCTGCACAACAGGCGCTTGTCCTCGGCAGCAATACAGGCCCGCTCCAGCCAGATGCCAGGCCATTCCCAATGTTGGGTCAGGCAACCGCTGGCAAATGGCAGCGCAGCGGCGGGTAGGCCCAAACTGACCACATCCCAAGCCAGCAATTCTGCCCCCGGTGCCAACTCCACTTGCACTTGGTTCTGTGCTTGGCAGCCATCGTAAGCAATTGTCTCCAATGGCAGCCACTCTAGTCGGCTCCCGGCCTCCAGTTGCAAACGCACCTGCTGCCGTGCCAACTCACCACTGGTGCTGCGGTAAAAGCGTGTGGCACCCGGCGTAGAAATCAAGGCATGGGCACCTTGCGCCACTGCCACTTCAATCTCTAGGCTATCGCCTTGCACCAAGCCACCGGGGGGGTGCACGATCACGTTGTGGCAAATACCAGCACCTTCTGGATACAGGCTCTTAAAGATGCGCAATGGCCCAGTGTGCTGGTGGCGCAATAGCGTCTGTCCTGAAAGATGGCGGTGGTACTGAAGATCGAGTCGGGCTTGCCAGGACATTTTGAAAAGGAGTAAGAACCAGCCCCCATTCAAGCAAAATCAATGCCATTGCAACCCGCGCCCCCATAGGCGGCCACATGGGAAGCCCCCCTCAGCGGGGCGACATGCCCAGCTCCAGAGGCGTGGCACACTGGAGCACTTCGGGCTCTGGCGTTGCTTCTGGCAAGACAAACCGGCTGATCAAGCGGGCCAACTCTTGGGCCTGTTGTTGCAAACTCTCAGAAGCAGCAGCCGACTCCTCCACCAAAGCCGAGTTTTGCTGTGTCACCTGATCAATCCGGGCCACCGCCACATTGATCTGACCAATCCCTTCTTTTTGTGCCAAAGTGGCTGCACTGATTTCTGTCATGGCATAAGAAGCCTGCCGAATAGATGAGACCGTGCGCGCAATGGTGTCGCCCGCATCATTGACCATCTTGGCTCCTGCCTGCACTTGGGCCACCGAATCTTGAATCAGGGATTTGATCTGCTGCGCAGCCTCTGCCGAGCGGATAGCCAGCATCCGCACCTCACTGGCCACCACTGCAAACCCGCGCCCCTGCTCTCCGGCACGCGCTGCCTCAATGGCGGCATTGAGCGCCAAAATATTGGTCTGAAAGGCAATGCCATCAATCACATCAATGATGTCCACAATCCTGTCTGAAGATTGCTCAATGCCCCGCATCGTGCTTTGCACCTGACCCATAGCAGTGCCGCCCTCTTGTGCCACTGCCGCTGCCGTGCTGGCGAGGCTCTCTGCCCGACGGGCAGCGGCTGCCGATGCCACCACCCGCCCAGTAATATGCTCCAACGAAGCCGCTGTCTCTTGCAATTTGGACGCGGTCTCTTCGGTGCGTGCCGACAAATCCGCATTTCCCATCGCGATCTCACTGGTCGCAGTGCGAATACTGTGTGCCGATGCCCGCACCTGTGCCACCAAGGTGCGCAAGGCCTCCTGCATCACGGCCAGCGACATCAACATACGCCCTGCCTCATCACGCTCATGGCCTTGAATTTCATGGCGCAGATCCAAGTTAGCCACCCGGTTGGCCGTGGCACTGGCCGTGGCGATGGGTCGGGTAATACTGCGCATCAACCACCAAGCCAAACCACCACCCAACACCAAAGCCAGGGCACTAAAACCCAACAACGCCAATCTGGCCCGGTCGCTCCACTGGGCAATCTCGCGGTCACGCGCATCAATGGCATTGCGCTGCCACTGGGTCAAAGCCCCCAGAGAGGTCTGCAACGTGTTGGTGGCGGGCAAGAAACGGTTGCTATAAACCAAATGGATGCGGGCTGTCAGACCCGAGTCGCGGGCGGCCACCAGTTCTGTGCGCGCCAGCATAAAGTCCTTGGCTGCGGCCTGAATGCGTGCCAACAATTCGCGCTCGGCAGGTTGTTGCAGCTGTTGGTCCAGCTCGGCCATGAGGCGATCATAATTTTCCTGGGTTTTGGCAATATCGCTCCCCAGTATCTCTCCCACCTCTGGCTCCGAACTCAAGGCCACGGCCTTATACCGCTCAGAATTGATGGCCTGGGCGCGATAGGCGTCTGCCACTAAGCGTTCAGCAGCCATGCTGTGCTGCACCATGCCTTTGGTAGCGTCGTTGATGCGGCTCAACGACCAAATCCCCATCATGGCCCCCACCAGGCCCAACAACAACACCAACAGGAAAGCCGACAGCAGACGGCGCCCCAAGCTGCTGCGTGACATCTCAGAAGTGTGTGAAAAGAATTGCATTGAAAGACCATTCAGAAAATCAACACACCCAAAGTGCAGGGTGTGGCGCCACTATGCCCGTTGGCTGTGACGTTTTCTTGTCAGTTCTTCCTGCGGATCTTTAAAACACGAAATCCAGCCGAGGTCAATGCGGATTGCTACTCAGCCTGTACGACGAGCGCGTGCCTTAGCCAAAGCAGCAGCAATGGCTGCTTTTTTATCCAATGGTGGATTGGCTGCTGGCAAAACAGCCGTTTTTGGCAACGCAGAGGCTTCTGGTGTAGGAGCCGCCCCCCCACCCCAACGCTGCTGATGTTGCCGATAACGGGCCTGTGCCTGTTGTGCTTGAGCGGTTGACCAAGCTTGCCAACCGGTGGCCGTTCCACTCACTGTCTGCAACTGAATGCAATCAACAGGGCAAACCGGAACACACAAACCACAGCCGGTGCAATGCTCACCCATGACGGTGTGCAACTGCTTGTTGGCACCCAAGATTGCATCGGTAGGACAAGGCGCAAGGCACAAGGTGCAACCAATGCACCAAGCCTCATCAATCACAGCCACGCTGCGTGGGCCTTCACTCCCATGCTCAGGGTTGAGTGACAGGGGCGGCTGCCCCGTCAAGGCAGCGAGCCGCCGCACACCCTCCTCGCCCCCAGGTGGGCATTGGTTAATGGCCGCCTGCCCTTGGGCAATGGCACGGGCATAGCCCGCACAGTCGGGATAGCCGCAGCGGGTGCATTGCGTCTGGGGCAATGCTGCCTCTATGTGCAGCGCCAGCACCTGCCAATTTTCATCCGCTGCAGACACCCCGGCTCAACCCTTGCGCGTACGGCGGTTGTATTTTGCTGGTGCCTTGCGGGGGCTGGCAGTGACCGCCATTTGCAAGCTATTTTCTGGGTCTGCTTGGTGCATGTGTTCGGCAGCCCCTGTAGGCACATTGGCAGGCGCTGGTGCCGCCTCGGCTGCTGTGGTCACGGGCGCACTGGGCACAGACGTGGAAGCCACATCACCTTGGCTGTGGTAGATAAAGGCCCGCACCTGCGGATACACCATTTCACGCCAGCGCCGACCACTAAAAATACCATAGTGGCCTGCCCCTTTGGCCTCGAAATGCTCTTTGTTGGTGGCCGCAATACCGCTACACAGATCATGGGCCGCACGGGTCTGACCCGTGCCAGAAATATCATCCAACTCCCCTTCCACTGTCAGCAGACGGGTGTGATGAATGTCTTGGGGCCGCACACGCTCCAAGGCACCACTGTTGGAGCGCACATCCCAGGTGCCATTGACCAACTTATATTCTTGGAACACGGTACGAATCGTCTCCAAGTAGTAGTGCGCATCCATATCCAGCACCGCGTTGTACTCATCGTAGAACTTGCGGTGCGCTTCAGCACTGGCCCCATCCCCCTTGATCAGGTCTTTGAAATAATCGTAATGGCTGACCATGTGGCGGTCGGGGTTCATGGCCACAAAGCCGGTGTATTGCAAAAAGCCAGGATAGACGCGGCGGCCCGCCCCCGGAAAGCTGTCAGGCACCCGGTAGATGACGTTGTTCTCAAACCATTCATAGCTGCGCTTGGCAGCCAAATCGTTCACCGCAGTGGGCGAGTGGCGGGCATCAATAGGCCCACCCATCATGGTCATGGACAGAGGTGTCTTCTCGCCTCGGCTGGCCATGAGCGACACGGCGGCCAGCACCGGCACTGTGGGTTGACACACACTGATGATGTGGCAATTGCCATAGTTGGCTTGCAAGTGCTGGATAAATTCCTGCACATAGTTCACATAATCGTCCAAGTGAAACTCGCCCTGCGACAGGGGCACCAAACGAGCGTTCTTCCAATCGGTGATAAAAACCTTGTGGTCTTGCAGCATGGTGCGCACTGTGTCGCGCAGCAGCGTAGCGTAATGACCAGACAGGGGGGCTACGATCAGCACCACTGGCTGCTTTTTCAGCTTGTTCAGTGTGGCCGGATCATCAGAAAACCGCTTGAAACGGCGCAACTCACAAAACGGCTTGTCTAGCGCCACACGCTCATGGATAGCCACCTCCACGCCTTCGACCTTCACGGTTTTGATGTCAAAGGCTGGTTTTTCGTAGTCCTTACCCAAGCGGTAGAACAAATCATAGGCGGCGGCCACCCGTTGCGCCACAGGCAACTGGCTCAGGGGAGAACCGGGATTGCTAAACAACTTAGACGAAGCTTGCGCAAAGTCGGAGAACGGCTCCATTAAAGAGCGTTGGTTTTCATAGATCTGGTAGAGCATGGTGGCGTCCTGTTTTGTTGCACTGCAATATAAATGCTGCACTGCAATATGGCAAGCTGATAGATTTTGTTAATGGATAGCAGACTAATGATTAAAATGAAACAGCGAGAAACAGCGTTGCACCCAAGACACTAATTCAGCCCAACACCGCAGGCGGCTGATGGGCCAGAGCCATCACTTCATGGGCAGGCAGATCCTTGAGGCGGTGATTGCTCCACACCTGCCGCCAATGCCTGGCTCCACGCAAACCGTGACGCAGCCCCAGCATGTGGCGAGCAATCGCATACCAATGGGTGCCGTGTTGGGCTGCCTCGCGGGCCATGTAGTCCACCATCGTGGCCTCCACCGCCTCGCGTGACAGATGCTGTGGGGTGGCGCCATAAAAGACTTCATCCCATCGAACTAGCCACCAAGGGTTGTGGTAGGCCTCACGACCCACCATCACGCCATCAACCAAGGCCAACTGCTCCTGCACAGCGGCATCGGTAGTGAAACCGCCATTGATAGCGATCGTCAAGTGGGGAAAATCCTGTTTTAGTTTGGCAGCAACACCATAACGCAGCGGAGGCACCTCGCGGTTTTCTTTGGGTGACAAGCCTTTGAGCCAGGCATTGCGTGCATGAACGATAAAAACCCGGCAGCCAGCCCCTGCCACCGTACCCACAAAGTCGCGGACAAAGCCGTACTCCTCGTTCTGATCAATCCCAATGCGGTGCTTTACAGTGACCGGCACGTCCACCACATCCAGCATGGCCTTGACGCAATCGGCCACCAAGGTAGGCTCTTGCATCAGACAGGCACCAAACGCCCCCCGCTGTACACGCTCACTTGGGCAACCGCAGTTCAGATTGATCTCGTCATAGCCCCATTGGGCACCCAGTTGGGCGCTTTGTGCCAACAAAGCACGATCACTGCCCCCTAGTTGCAGCGCCACCGGGTGCTCCTCGGCATTAAAACGCAAATGGCGCTCCGTGCCTCCATGAACAATAGCCCCCGCGTTGACCATCTCGGTATACAGCAGCGTGTTCTTGGTCAGCAAACGGTGAAAAAACCGGCAATGTCTATCCGTCCAGTCCAGCATGGGCGCCACGCTCATGCGCCACGGTGAGTGTTTCTCGGTATTTGTAGGGGAAGCGATGTGCAGCATCTCTGATGTCGGCCCGGCAGGCCCATTGGTGACTGGCGATGGTAGCGCAGGATAGTGACCCCACTATTGCCGTTCATTGGACATCTTCCCCGTCCCCAAGGACGCCGATTTCGACAGGCGTGCCCACCGCTGGACGGTATTCAACTGCGCCAAGTGGCATCACGGTGCCACTGCCAACATGCACGCCATCACACACCCTGAACCCCGCCTCTGATCATGGGCACATGTACGGCACTTTTCGTCATTCTTGTGTTTTCATGGGGATGAATTCGTACAGAATACGCAAACAATCACCCCGCCTTGTTGCATAGCCAAGGTCAAACAGTTGTTGCAGGATATGCCGAACACCATTCTTACCATAGAAGACCAAGCCGACATCCGGCGGTTGATTCGCATGACCCTGGAGTTTGATGGTCACACCGTCATAGAGGCCTGCCAAGGCGAGGAAGGTCTGCGACTGGTACGCCAACACCAGCCCGATTTGATCTTGCTAGACATCATGATGCCGGGTATGGATGGGCTGGAAGTCAATCGCATCCTGCAAGCCGATCGCCTGTTGCGCCATATACCCGTAGTGATGATCACCGCGCTAGACAGCGCCACCGACCGCGATGCCGGACTGGCCGCCGGTGCCAAAGCCTATCTCAATAAACCGTTTGGGCCGGTGGAGTTATTGCAACTGATCAAGCAACTGCTGGGCAGTGGTCATACGCCTGCCCAGCAGGGATAAGGCCATGCATGGCACACCAACACCGTTTTTCCCCTCCTGGTGCGCCCTGCACCACCTCTGACCAACAATGTCAGCATTTCGGCCCAGCGCCAAGGGGCATCCGTCACCCAGGTGGCTGAACTGGAAAAACAGGCTGCCAACATTGGCGATATCGTCAAGGCCGTGGCCCGGATTGCCGACCAGACCAACCTGTTGGCCCTCAATGCCGCTATCGAAGCTGCTCGGGCAGGCCAGCATGGCAAGGGCTTTGCCGTGGTGGCCGATGAAGTGCGCACCTTGGCCGAAACCTCAGAAAAAAGCGCCAAGCAAATTCAGGGGCTGGTCGGCCAAATTCAGCAGGAAGTCAAGGTGATTGCTGATGGCATTGGCCAATCGGCCAAAACCGTAGAGGGCGAAGTCGAAAAGGGCAAGACCATCACCCAGCAGCTGGACGAAGTTCGTCACACCATGGCCGAGCTGGTGCAAGGCATCACCGACATCGCCAGCGGTGCGGCACAGGCTGCCACGGCCACGCGCCAAGCGGTCAAGGGCTCAGAAGACATCGCTGCTGCTGCAGAGCAACAGACTGCCGCTAGCGAAGAAGCGGCCAAAACCGTGGCCGAACAAACCCAAGCCCTCAACGAGAGCGAACAAGCTGCCGCTGGCCTGTCTGAATTGGCTGAAGAACTCAAGCGGTCTACCGATGTAGCCAAGAGTGCCGAAGAGGTTGCCTCGGCCGCTGAAGAGCTTTCCACTGCTGTGCAAGAAATCAGCCGCTCGGGTGGGCAGATCATGGCGGCGATTGAACAGATTCGCAAAGGTGCCGACGTGCAATCGGCCGGCGCCGAAGCCTCCGCTACCGCCGTGAACCAAATTGAACGCAGCGCCCAATTGGCTACAGAACGCAGCACCGCCAATGCCAACAAAGTGGCCGCCATGCGCAAGCTGTTAGCCACCAACCAATCGATGGTCAACAGCCTGATTGCCAATATTCAGGCCTCGGCAGAAGCCTCACGGGTCAGTATCAAGCAGGTCAAAGAGCTGGAGCTGGTGTCGCGGCGTATCGACAAAATCGTTGATGCCATCGCCACCGTATCCATCCAAACCAACATGTTGGCGGTCAATGGCTCGATTGAGGCGGCCCGCGCCGGTGAATTTGGCAAGGGCTTTGTTGTCGTCGCTACCGATATCCGCAATCTGGCCCAAGACTCCGCCGAAAATGCCGACCGCATCAAAGACTTGGTCAAAGCCGTGCAAGACCAAATTGGCGTGGTCGGGCGCGATTTGGACGAAATCATCGCCGCCACGATCACCGAAGTGGAAAAGGCCAAAGCCACCTCGACCAGTCTGGTATCCATCGAAAACGACACCGCCGAACTGGAACGCAGCACCACCGAAATCCTGAATGCCGCCAACGAAATCGGCTCGGCCATCGTTCAGGTCAAGCGTGGTGTTGATCAAATCGCCTCGGCGGCCCAAGAGGCTTCCAAGGCTGCAGACGAAGCTGCCGCCGCTGCCCGTCAACAGGCCCAAGGAGCAGAAGAGCTAGCGGCTGCCATTGAAGAAGTGGCCTCGCTGGCCGATGAGCTGCAAAGCGCCTGACATTGGGGCGACACATGAGCAGCGAAACCTACGCCGACCCCGATACCTCCTGCGCATCGGCAGAGAGCCATACCATCCTCCAGTCCTCAGATACCCGCCAATACGTCACCTTCATGACCGGGGATGAGGTGTTTGCTGTCGAAATGGCACCGGTACAAGAAATCATTCGCGTGCCTGATGTGGTGCGTGTTCCCCTGTCTCCACCCACTCTGGAAGGTTTAGCCAACCTGCGGGGTAAGGTGCTGCCCATTGTCTCGTTGCGCCGGGCGTTGGGTTTTGCCGACCGCACAGCCGACGACACCTCGCGGGCCGTGGTCATCAACTTAGGGCAACCGATGGGCTTTGTCGTCGATCGCGTAGCCAGCGTGGTGGGTGTCGATGCCAACCAAATTGAAGACGTGGCAGGCATCCAAGGCACGGTCAATACCGAACTGCTCTCGGGTCTGATCAAAGATGTGGGGGGGCACGCTATGGTGATGGTGCTCAACTTCCAGAAACTGATTGCCCAAGAGTTTGCCCACCTGGGAGGCAACCGCCAAGGCGGGCTGTTGGCCTCTGCCAATAGCGACGAACAAAGCCGCGCCAGCGAAGAAGAGCTGCATTTGGTCAGTTTTGCCGTTGCAGGGCAGGAATACGCGATTGCCATTGAAGATGTGCAAGAAATTGTGCAGGTGCCCGAGCAAATCGTGCAGGTACCTCATTCCCAGTCCCATGTGTTGGGGGTCATGACGCTGCGCCAACGCCTGCTGCCACTGGTTTCGTTGCGACGCATGTTTGGTTTGGCCAACCAATCGGCCAACGAGCAAAGTCGCATTGTGGTCGTCTCTATCCGAGGGGCTTCCGTGGGCATTGTGGTGGACAACGTCAACGAGGTGCTGCGTGTACCTCGGCGCAATGTGGAATCCATGCCGAGTTTGCTGGCCCGCGACAGTGATATGGCCGACATTACCGACATCTGCCGCCTTAGCGATGGCAAACGCTTGGTATCCATCATTTCTACCGACAACCTTTTTCGCCATTCGGCCATCAAGGAGGCTCTGAGCACCGTGAACAGCCATGACCCTACTTTGCGCACCAGCGACACCAACCACAGCCAATCTGGCGACGATGAACAGGTGGTGGTGTTCCGACTGGGCACCGAAGAGTTTGGCGTACCCATTGACAGCGTGCAAGAAATTGTGCGGGTGCCCGAAGTCCTGACCCATGTGCCCAAAGCTCCTGCTGCGGTAGAAGGGGTCATCAATCTGCGTGGTGCCGTACTGCCAGTGATTGACCTGCGCCGCCGTTTGGGGCTGCCCACAGTAGCGCGCAACGATGGGCAGCGCATCATGGTGTTTTTGATCCAGAATGTACGCACTGGCTTTATTGTCGATGCCGTGGCTGAAGTGCTCAAAGTACCCCGCCAAGCCATTGAGCCAGCGCCCCATCTGTCTCAGGAACAGGCAACGCTGTTAGCACGCATGGCCAACCTAGAAAAGCAAAAGCGGATGCTGCAATTGCTCGACCCCAACCACCTGCTCGCCGCCGCCGAACTGTCCTCTATGGCCACTATCGCTACCTAGCACTCCAGGGGAGAGATGACGATAGATGATCAAACTGTTGATTGTGGATGACTCCGCGCTCATGCGCCGTCAACTCCCGGCGCTATTCCAAGCAGAGGGTGATTTCGAGATCCGCCAAGCCCACAACGGAGCCGAAGCCGTGGAGCAAAACCGCAGCTTTTTACCCGATGTGGTCACGCTGGACATCAATATGCCAGAGATGGACGGCATCACGGCGCTGTCACTCATGATGGCCGAGCGCCCCGTGCCGGTCATCATGGTCTCATCACTGACCGAAAAAGGTGCCTTGGTCACGCTGGAAGCGATGAACTTAGGGGCCATAGACTATGTGGCCAAACCGGATGGCACGATCTCGCTGTCCATCCAAGAAATACAGGCCGATTTGGTGGCTAAGGTACGCGCCGCAGCCAAATCCCGCCCCACTGCGGCCACCGCTCGCCGCCGCAGCGGCGGGGCGGTGCAAGGTTTGAGCCAACGCCTGCGCGACGAACACCAGCGCCGAGCCAGCGCCTTGGCCCACCAATCTGGACTGATCTGCGAAGACCTGCTGTTGATCGGTGTCTCTACCGGCGGCCCCCGTGCCTTGGAAGAGTTGCTGCCTGCCTTGCCCGCCGACTTTCCTTGGCCGGTACTGGTAGCACAACACATGCCTGCCACCTTCACCGGGCCGTTTGCCCACCGCCTCAATACTGTCTGTCCGCTAGAAGTGGTAGAAGTCACCAGCCCCATGCCTGTGTCCACCGGACGCATCTACATTGCCAAGGGTTCTGCTGACATGGTGCTGGCCCGCCGGGCGGGCACCCTGATGGTGTTGCCTAAGCCCGCCTCTGCTGAATATTTATGGCACCCATCGGTAGAAATGCTGGGGCGCAGTGCCTTGCAACATGTGAACGCCAAGCACCTGATTGCAGTGCTGCTGACAGGCATGGGCGATGATGGTGCGCAGGCCTTCAGCCAAATTTACCAACATGGTGGGCGCACCATTGCCGAATCCGACAGCACTGCTGTGGTTTTTGGCATGCCCGCCGCCCTGATACAACAAGGCGGTGCCTCTATCGTGCTGCCACTGGACAAAATCGCCAACCAGCTCAACGCTTGGGCTACCCGCTCCACAAGGACAGACCATGGCCCTCATTAAACCGCCAACACCGGCTATTGCTCCCGCACAACTGCATCTGCCAGAGCGGCCCGAACGCGATTGTCCATTGTTGCTGGCCCAGTTAAACGACCCGCGTCCAGAGGCTCGGCGGTGGGCTGCGCGCGATCTGCTGGACTGTCCTAGCAGCAGCGGCGCTATCGTGGCCGGGCTGCTACAAGAAACCGATCATTCGGTGCGCGAAGTAATGCTTACCACCCTGGTGCGTGTGGGAGACGCCACCGCCGTTGCAGGGCTGGTGCAATGCCTGCGCAGCCAAGACGCGGCCCTGCGCAACGAGTCGATTGAGGCGCTCAAACAACTGCCCCAAGCCGTGGCGCCCATCATGCGTCAACTGCTCAGCGACGACAACAGTGACATGCGCATCTTTGCCGTCAATGTGCTCGAATCGCTGCGCCACCCTGAGGTAGAAAACTGGCTCATCACCGTCATTACCCACGATCCCCACGTCAACGTTTGCGCCACCGCTGTGGATTTGCTTGGCGAGGTGGGCTCCAGCGCCGCACTAGAGCCCCTGCGCCAGCTCAAAACCCGCTTTGCCGCAGAGCCCTATATCCAGTTTGCCGCGGATCTGGCTATCAAGCGCATTCTGCAAGAGTGAGGCCCCATGACCACGCCCACCCTCAGTGATGAAGATTTTGGAAAGTTTCGTGAATTCTTCTACCGCAAGACTGGCATCCAGTTTGATCTGAGCAAACGCTATTTTGTGGATAAGCGCCTGCTAGAGCGCATGGCCGCCACTGGCAACGCCTCATTTCGCCATTACTTTACGATGCTGCGTTTTCAGGCATCGGGCGAAGAACTACAAAACCTCACCAACCTGATGACCGTCAACGAAACCTATTTCTTTCGCGAGGAGTACCAGTTTCGTTGCCTCGTCAACTCCATACTGCCTGATTTATTGACACGCAAGCAGCATGATGGGCCACTGCGCATCTAGGTCATTCCTTCATCCTCAGGCGAGGAGCCCTATTCGATTGCCATCTGTCTACTCGAACGCTGGGCCGGATTGGAACACCACGATGTAGAGATCATCGCCTCTGACATCGATACCGACATTCTGAACTTGGCCCGAGCTGGGTTGTTTTCAGAGCGATCGGTGGCACAAATGCCCATCACCTACTTGCAAAAGTATTTTCGGCGCAGCGGCCACAACTACCAGCTCTGTGATGATGTGCGCTCGGCGGTGGAGTTCACGCGGGTCAACCTATCTAACCGTGCCGACACCCGCCCCTACCGCGACTTTGACATCGTCTTTTGCCGCAACCTGCTGATCTATTTTGACGATGTTTCACGCAAGGCCGCCGCAGAAACCTTTTATGACGCGCTCAGGCCGGGTGGTTTTATCTGTCTGGGCCATTCTGAATCGATGAGCCGCATCTCCTCGCTTTACCGTGTACGTAAATTTCCTGAGGCCATCGTCTACCAGAAACCGATGGAGTAAGCCGTGAAACGCATTTTGATCATTGACGATGCCGCTACTGTACGTATGTACCACCGGGGCATTCTGGAGGCGGCAGGCTACGAGGTGGAAGAGGCCATCAATGGCCTGGAAGCCTTAGAAAAGGTACTGCTGACACCATTTGACCTGTATCTGGTCGATGTCAACATGCCCAAGCTTGATGGCTATGGCTTCCTGCGGGAACTGCGCCGCCAAGACATCGCACAAATGCCTGCCATCATGATCTCAACCCAAGCCAGCGCCGAAGACCGCAAACGTGCCTATGCCGCTGGGGCCAACCTCTATCTGGTCAAACCCACTCGCCCCGAGCAATTGGTGGCACCCATTGCCCTGTTGCTAGGGGAGGCCGAAGAATGAACAGCCTGCTGGAACAGTTTTTGCCCGAGGCCCGCGATGCCCTCGAAGGCATTGGCGATAAGCTGATGCAGTTGGAGCATGCCCCCGATGATGCGGAACTGATGACCCAGCTCTTTCGGTTAGTGCATACCCTCAAGGGCAACAGTGGCCTGTTTGACTTCCCAGAGATGACCCGGGTGCTGCACGCTGGCGAAGATCTGATGGACGCCGTGCGCCACGGTCAGGTGGCCTACTCTCCCGATTTGGCCGATCGGTTGCTGGACGCCATGGATTTTGTCGGGCGGCTATGCGATGAGATCGAAAAAGAACATCCCTCCGACCCTGCCACCGCCACGCAAGCAGCACAACTCGCTGCGGCACTGCGTGCGCTGATCGTGTTGCCACCACCAGACAGCGATAACAGCCACACGGTCTCCAGCCCTGCCACCAAACCAGCAGCCCCCACCCTGCCCAGCCCCGCAGAGCTGCTGCGTGTACCTGAAGAAGTGCGCCAACAAGCATGGCAACGTGCCCAAGCTGGCGAACCCCTGCTGTGGGTGCGTTATGGCCCTGATGCAGGTTGCTTCTTTCAAGGTGAAGACCCTTTGCACCAAGCCCGATTGACACCGGGCTTGCTGTGGGGCGGCATCAGCGCCCGACAATCTTGGCCCCCGCTGATCACGCTCGACGCCTACAACTGCCAGCTCGACTTTGCCGTGCTGACCGTGGCACTGCGCAGTGAGATTGAAACCCATTTCCGCTATGTGCCTGAGCAGATCGAGATTCTGCCCCTGCCCGCACTCGCCTTGGTGCTGCCTAGCGGAGAGCTCAACGGTGGCCCAGTGTATGAAGACTTTGTGACCGATGCACTAGACTTTGTACGCCGACATGACTTGGCCGGATTGGAACGCACCGTTCGGTTAATGCTGGAGCTGTCCAACAGCAACTTGTGGCTGGCCTCCGCGCTGCGATGGATGCAGATACTGTTGCAAAGCCCCAACCCCGATCCGCACACAATCGAAACGTTGGTGGTGTCGCTGCGCGAACAGCAAGCACCCGACTGGAACCCCATCCTGTGCGGCGTGCCAACGGTGGCCCCACCCCCCGTTGCCCCAGTTGCAGCAACCCCTGCCCCTCTGGATATCAACCAGCACACCCTGCACGAGTTGCTGGCCGTGCAACGCGAAGTATTGGCCCTGCCCGACAACGATCCCTGGCTAGCTGGTCGGCTCAAGGGGGTCTTTGCCTCATTGGCTCCTTGCTTGCGGGCTGCCGGGCGCAGTGCAGAGCTGCCTCAGTTGCAAGCAGCCCTACAAGACGCACTGCAACAAACCACCTCGGCACCACTGGCTATTTGGCTAGAAGACGCTTTTCCAGCGCCCTTGGAGCCGGTGGCATCAGTGGCAATGCCTGCCACAGAAGCAACGTTGGTCGCCACCCCCGCACCGCCAGGCCCGCCGGTAGAGCTGGCATCTACCCGCCCCCCCGCAGCCCCAGACACAGCACCTGGCAACACCGCCCCGCCCCCTGAGAGCGGCGATGGTGATATGAAAATGGGCCGCCGCAGCGATGACCACCTCAGCGCCAAGAGCCTGAAGGTCGATCAAGTCAAAATTGATCGGCTGATGAACCTGATCGGCGAAATGGTGGTGGCTAAAAACGCCATTCCCTATCTGGCTAACCGTGCCGAAACGCAATACGGCATGCGCGAACTGTCGCGCGAGATCAAAGCCCAATATGCAGTGATCAATCGCATTTCCGAAGAAATGCAAGACGCCATCATGCAGGTGCGCATGTTGCCCGTGTCTTTTGTATTCCAGCGTTTTCCCCGATTGGTGCGTGACACGGCACGGCGCCTTGGCAAAGAAATAGAGCTGGTGATGGAGGGCCAAGACACCGCCGCCGACAAAAACATCATTGAAGCCATGGGCGATCCACTGGTTCACATGGTGCGCAACAGCATGGACCACGGCATCGAGCAGCCCGAGGTGCGTTTGGCCGCGGGTAAACCTGCCCAAGGCACCCTGCGCATCAGTGCGCGCCAAGAAGCCGACCGGGTCGTGATCGAGGTAAGTGACGATGGCAAAGGCATTGACCCACAACTCATCAAGCGCAAAGCCTACGAGAAAGGCCTGATCGATGAAACCACACTCGAGCGCATCAGCGACCAAGAGGCCATCAACCTGACTTTCTTGCCCGGTTTTTCCACCGCTGAATCGGTTTCAGAACTATCGGGCCGGGGTGTGGGCATGGATGTGGTTCGCACCGCCATCGACCGGGTTAACGGTAGCATTGCACTAGAGAGCTGGCTGGGCCAAGGCACCCGCGTCCGGTTGTCTCTGCCATTGTCAATGGCCGTCACCAATGTCATGACCATCGAGGCCGACGGCCAAGTTTTTGGCATTCCGATGGATGTGGTGGTCGAAACCGTGCGCGTACCACGTAGCAACACCCGCCAGATCAAACAGGGGATGGTCACCGTGTTGCGCGGGCGGGTTGTGCCACTCAAATCGCTCAACCGATTGCTGAGTCTGGCCCCCCCTCCGCTCACCAATGACAGCGATGAATATGCAGTGCTGGTGGATGATTTCTGCGAAACTGCCGACATCATCCTCAAACCCTTGGAGGGCGTGCTGTCCAACATCGGTCTGTATGCCGGTTCGGCCTTGATGGGTGATGGTTCGGTACTCATGGTGCTCAACGTCAAGGAGATGCTCTGATGCCGTTTGAATTTCGCAAAAAGCAAGTGCTGTTGCAGGGGGTGATTGGCGTTGAAGAAGCCGAAACCCTGCTCGAATGGCTACAGAAAAAACCGGCTGCCACCGCCGACCTCTCTGGCTGCGAACACCTGCACCCTGCCAATCTACAAGTCCTGCTGGCGGCCAACACCCGTATCGATGCCTGGCCCACCGATCCGGTGCTGACACAGTTTCTGCAATCTATTCTTGTTCCAAGTGGTGCCTGAAGCACCTTGTTTTCATGCCTAAAACTATTTTTATCGTTGACGACTCCCTGACCATGACCATGAGTCTCAAGTCCAATCTGGAACTCAATGGCTTCAAGGTCGAGACTGCCAGCGATGGCCTCCAAGCATTGACCAAACTCAAAGGCGGCTTCAAACCCGACTTGATCATCACCGACATCAACATGCCACGCATGGATGGCATGGAGCTGATTCGCCAAGTCAAAGGGCTGCCTGGCCTGCGCTTTACCCCCATCCTGACCCTGACGACTGAGAGCGATCCCAAAAAACGCGATGAGAGCAAACGGCTTGGTGCTACGGGTTGGCTGGTCAAACCAGTGTCTGGCCCCGATCTGGTCAAGATCGTCAAGAAGGTGCTGCCTGGTGCCTGAGCACTGGCAGGAAGGGGGGCACTATGGGAACTCGTCCATCCACCGACTTCTGGCGTCTTCTGCTGGTCTCTGCGCTCACGGCTACCGCTGTCGCCTGTGTAGTGCTGTGGCTGCCTTGGCAGCCTAGCCCTTGGGTCTTGGCATGGGTATCTGCCGGGGGAACCGCACTCATCAGTTCCCTCTTGTACTACCTGCTGTTGCGACTCCAAAAACGCCGTCCCACCCACCACCAGCACCAAGAGCACATGCCCGTCGATGTGGCGGTAGATGAACTGCGACAGGTGGTGCCCTATCTGGGGGTCATGCGTGAACAGCTCCAAGGTGCCCTGCAACAAACCGAGGAAGGGGTGGTTGGTCTGATCAGCACACTCCACCAGATGCATAGCAACTCCACAGCACAAGTCAACCGTATCACAGCTTCCCAAGAAAAAGGGGTTGAAGTCACGCAAATCTTCCGTGACAAGGTGCTGATCGACCGACAACTGGGTGCCATCTTGAAGATGTTTGTCGACAAAATGGAAGCCGATGAAAACAGCAATGTGGTACGCATCCGGCGCCTGCAAGAAGTCAAGAAACTGTCCGACTTGGTCAATGTGATTGCAAGCGTAGCGCAACAAACCAACTTTCTTGCCATCAATGCGGCCATTGAAGCAGCCCGGGCTGGCCCCAGTGGCAAAGGCTTTGCAGTGGTGGCTGCAGAAATTCGTGCCCTTTCCACTCGCACCGCCGCGGCAGCCAAAGAAATTGCCAGCAAAATTTCCGGAGCCACCGATGGCATCGACAGCGAGTTGGCCCAAGCCCTGGATACCAGCCAGCGCCACGCCTCCACTGGCAACATGCGCCGGGTCTTGGCAGATATCGAAGAAATGCAGGATCGGTTTGCCAAAGCTGAACAGCACATGGAAGAAATCATTGCCGGAGTGGCCCAAGGCCAACAGGTACTCTCTGGCTCCCTGACCGATGCGATGGGGCAGATGCAATTCCATGATGTGATGCGCCAGCGGGTCGAACATGTGCAATCAGCGATGGCCGAGCTTGATCAGCATTTACAAAACCTTGCCGATCAATTGCTGGATCATCCTTGGGATCAAGAAACCATGACCACGCTCAAAGAGCGGCTAGAGGCACAGATACAAAACTACGTCATGCAAAGCCAGCGCGACACCCACCAAGCAATCACCGGCGCCACCACCGCCCAAGCTGGGGCAGCAGACGAGCGCCCCAAAATCGAACTCTTCTGACACCAGCAACAGATATGGCACGCACCCTGATTGTGAGCAACCGCAAGGGCGGCACCGGCAAGTCCTCCAGCGCCGTCAACATCGCCGCAGAGCTCCATGCCAGGGGGCAGCGTGTGCTGTTGATCGACATGGATACCCAAGCCCATTGCGCCTATGGTGTTGGTCTCAGCATAGGCCGAGACACCCCAACCCTGCATGGTTTTATGGCTGGGCGCCATTCCTTGCAAGATGCCGTACTGCACACCGGGTGGGCGGGGTTAGATTTGATCCCCGGAGATCCGTTGTTTGAACATGGCTCTGGGCAAGTGGGTGAATTGCTGTTGCGCAACGCCCTGCACCACACAGGGCTGGCACAGGCTTACGACACCATTGTGCTAGACACCCCACCATCCTTGGATGCTTTGCTGCTCAACGCCCTGTGCGCTGCCGATAGGGTATTGATTCCTTTCGTACCCCATTTTCTGGCTGGTGAGGGTGTACGGCAATTGGCACGGGTATTGTTCAAAATAGCCAGCCGCGGCAGCAATGAGGATTTGCGTGTATTGGGCTTCCTGCCGGTGATGTTAGACACCCGCATCAATTTGCACCGCCAGGTACAAGAAGGGCTAGGGCAACAATTTGGCCGCAACCGCATGTTGCCTGGAATCCGAAATGATATTCGGGTGGCTGAAGCCTTTGCGGCTGGGCAACCGCTACGTTACTACGCGCCCAAAAGCCGCGCCGCTGCCGATTACACAGAGGCCGTCGATGCCCTGCTGCTGCGCTGGTAAAGCACCAAAGATACACACCGCTCCAGCCGCAGTGAGCCAGCACGCTCAGCGTTGCACCAAACCTTTGTAAACACCACAGCCCAAATATCGGTTGTCGTCCACGCGTTGAACATACGACATTTTGGCCTGTACAGCACCCGTCACTGGGTTGCGAAAATCGTACTCCACCCAACCCGGCCCACGATCGCCCTGCGCCACAATGTCATACACCAAGGCATCCCCAGCAATACCGGGCACATCCTGCACCCTGGTGCCCACCCGCTGCGGGTTGCCGCCAAAAGCATGGTAGACGCCATCGGAATCCAAGACAAAGACATACATATCCCGGTCATGGTAAGGCTGGGTAGGATCGCTCAGGGTGCGCAAAAAAGCATCTCCCGATAGCCGCTGACGCAAAGTCAATGCCCGTTGCACTAAGGCCACGGCCTCATCGGCCGTACCCTGTTGCAAGCGGAACCGGGCCACCGCCTCCGTCAGGGTGCTGGCTCGATCTTCTAAGGTATTGGCCTGTTGCACCGCCAACGCTACCATTTGGGCATTTTCTTGTGTGATCTGGTCGAGTTGGCGCACCGCCTGGCTTATTTCTTGCAGCCCGGTGCTTTGTTGCGCCGTGGAGGCTGAAATATCAGACATCCCCGCCGCCACCCCTTGGATGCCCTCTGCCATCAGGCCAATGCCCGTTCCAGCGGCACGAATAGTGTCGGCACTGGCTACCACCTGCTGCACGGTCGTTTGGATCAGGCTGCGAATTTCACGCGCAGCAGCACTGGAGCGCCCAGCCAGCATCCGCACCTCAGAAGCCACCACCGCAAAGCCACGCCCAGCTTCTCCAGCGCGGGCTGCTTCTACAGCGGCATTGAGCGCCAAAATATTGGTCTGAAACGCAATACCATCAATCACGCCAATGATTTCGTTCATCCGGCGTGCATCTTGTTCAATGGTTTGTACCGACCGCACCGCCAATGCCATACCCTCTGTGCCCTTGCCAGTGGCATGGCTCACCTCGCTGGCATGCTCATCGGCCATGCGCGCCGCTTGGGCACTGCTTTGCACCGAGGCCGACATTTGCTCCACACTGGCTGCCGTTTGTGCCAAATTGGCCGCCTGTTGTTCCGTGCGTGCTTCTAAGGCACGGTTATCGGCGGCCAATGCTTGACCCGCTGTTGCCACCAGCGCCGCATTGCTGCGAATATCGGCCACCATCGACGACAGCGTCAGCAGCAACCGATCAAACAAACGCGCCAGCCCCGCCAACTCATCGCGGCCATGCACGGGCACCTGCACGCACAGATTTCCAGCAATCGCCTGCTCCATCGCTTGGGCCAAGCCACGCAAATCTGCTGCCAAACTGGCATGAAAGGCAAAAAGAGCATACAAGAGCCACAGCAGCGTCAAGAGAGCAATGGCACCGAGGGTGATGCTGCTACCTCCCCACATCACCCCTAAGCCCAGCACCAACCAGCCCAACACAAAAGTGCCGCCCAACAACAGCATTTTTCCGGGCAGACGCAAACGCCGCATCAGCCACACCCCTGGGTGCAACAGTGAAAATCCAGACATGGGGCTTGTCTCCAATAGGTATTTTTAAGCGATGCCACCTTGACCGTGGCGCCCGAGAGCCACAGCCAAGCAAGCCGGCATGGTCATGACAGTTGCTTGCGCACCACTGACATCCCCGATAATCAAGGGTATGAATCCCTTGCTCTCGCGTTTGCAGCCCTACCCCTTCGAGCGGTTGCGCGAACTCTTTTCCCCCATCACCCCCAACCCAGCCTATCGCGCCATCAGCTTAGGGATTGGTGAACCCAAACATGCCGCCCCTGAGCTGGTCAAGCAAGCCCTCACGGCAGCGTTGGGCACCGGCTTATCAGGCTACCCTGCCACCACTGGCACCCCCGCCCTGCGCCAGGCCTGTGCCAACTGGCTACAACGCCGCTATGGTGTCGAGGTTGATCCGAGCACACAGGTACTGTCAGTCAATGGTACGCGCGAAGCACTGTTTGCCTTTGCCCAAACCGTGATTGACCCCACGCGCGAAGGTGCCACGGTCGTCTGCCCCAATCCGTTCTACCAAATCTACGAAGGCGCAGCCCTGTTGGCAGGGGCCACTCCTTACTATGCGCCCAGCAACCCAGCGCGCAACTTTGCCGTCGATTGGGACAGCGTACCCCCAGAGGTTTGGCAACGCACCCAACTGCTTTACGTTTGCTCCCCTGGCAACCCCACCGGAGCCGTGATGCCACTGGACGAATGGCGCAAGCTGTTCGCCCTGAGCGATCGCTACGGCTTTGTCATTGCCTCAGACGAATGCTACAGCGAGATATATTTCCGTGACGAACCGCCATTGGGCGGTTTAGAAGCAGCCATCCAATTGGGCCGTACCGGCTTTGAACGTTTGGTGGCCTTTACCAGTCTGTCCAAGCGCAGCAACGTACCCGGCCTGCGCAGCGGCTTTGTTGCGGGTGATGCCGCCATCCTGCAACAATTCTTGCTCTACCGCACCTACCACGGCAGCGCCATGAGTCCAGTAGTGCAAACCGCCAGCATCGCCGCTTGGAACGACGAACAACACGTCATTGACAACCGCGCCCAATACCGCGCCAAGTTTGCCCAAGTCACACCATTACTGGCCAGTGTGATGGATGTAGCCCTGCCCGATGCTGGTTTTTACCTCTGGGCTGCTGTGCCACATCGCTGGAATGGCAGCGACACCGACTTCGCCCGAGAGCTGCTGGCTCAATACAATGTCACGGTTTTGCCCGGCAGCTACTTGGCCCGCGAGGCCCAAGGCTTCAACCCCGGTCAAGGGCGTATCCGTATGGCCTTGGTGGCCGAAACCGCCGAATGCCTAGAAGCCGCCCAACGCATCGTGCAATTTATCCAATCCAACCCCTGATTTTTACCATGAGCCAACAACTGCAAAGCATCATCGAAGCCGCTTGGGACAACCGCGCCAACTTGTCGCCAGCGGTAGCACCAGCCGAGGTACGCGATGCCGTCGAACATGTCATTGCCCAACTCAACGACGGTCAATTGCGCGTCGCCACACGCGAAGGCGTAGGCCAATGGACAGTACACCAGTGGATTAAGAAGGCAGTGCTGCTGTCCTTCCGCCTCAAAGACAACGTACTCATGCAATCGGGCGCGCTCAACTTTTTTGACAAAGTGCCCACCAAATACGAAGGTATGAGCGAAGCCGACATCGCCGCTACCGGCGTGCGCGTAGTGCCCCCGGCTGTGGCCCGCCGTGGCAGTTTCATTGCCAAAGGCGCCATTCTGATGCCCTCCTACGTCAACATCGGTGCTTATGTCGATGAGGGCACTATGGTCGATACTTGGGCCACCGTAGGCTCTTGTGCCCAAGTCGGCAAAAACGTTCACCTGTCCGGTGGTGTTGGTCTGGGTGGCGTATTGGAGCCACTGCAAGCCAACCCCACCATCATTGAAGACAACTGCTTTATTGGCGCTCGCTCCGAAGTGGTCGAGGGCGTGATCGTCGAAGAAAACTCCGTCATCAGCATGGGCGTCTATATCGGCCAAAGCACCCCCATCTACGACCGCGCCACCGGAGAGATCAGTTATGGTCGCGTGCCTGCTGGTTCTGTGGTTATTTCTGGCAGCTTGCCCAAAGACGATGGCCGCTACAGCCTGTATGCAGCCATCATCGTCAAGCGTGTCGATGCCCAAACCCGCGCCAAAACCAGCCTGAACGACCTGCTGCGCGACTGATACCGCCGCCGCAGCCGCCTGCACACCCACACCACTACCTTTTGGGGACTGCACATGAGCACGATGGAGCGCATCTTGCGCCTGATGGCCGAGAAGAAGGCTTCCGATGTCTATCTCTCAGCCAATGCACCGGCACTGATCAAAATCAATGGCGAGTGCATCCCCATCAACAACCAGATTTTGCCGCCTGACGCACCGCGCAATCTGCTGTCGGAAGTGGTGGCACCTGAGCGCATTGAAGAGTTGCAAGAGACCGGCGAACTGAACATGGGCGTGCCCATCTCGGGGGTGGGGCGTTTTCGGGTCAGTGCCATGCGCCAACGTGGCAGCTATGCCGTAGTAGTGCGTTTTATTGCCCAAGAAGTACCCAACCTGCAAGATCTGAACTTGCCACCCGTGCTGGGCGACTTGATCATGGAAAAGCGCGGGCTGGTGCTGGTCGTCGGGGCCACAGGCTCTGGCAAAAGCACCACGCTGGCCGCCATGATTGACAAACGCAACAGTTTGCAAACTGGCCACATTCTGACGATTGAAGACCCTGTGGAATTTCAGTTCCGCAACAAGAAATCCATCGTCAACCAGCGTGAAGTAGGCAGCGACACGCAATCCATGCAGATTGCACTGAAAAACGCCCTGCGCCAAGCCCCGGATGTGATTCTGATCGGCGAAATCCGAGATCGTGAATCTATGTCGGCGGCCATTGCCTACGCCCAGTCCGGCCACCTGTGCCTGGCTACGCTACACGGCAACAACAGCTACCATGCACTCAACCGGATTTTGAGTTTTTATCCGGTCGAGGTGCGCGCCACCATGCTCAGCGATTTATCCTCGGCACTCAAGGCGGTGGTCACGCAACGGTTGGTGCGCACTGCTGCTGGCGCTCGTGTGCCTGCCGTCGAAGTCATGCTCAACACCAAATTGGTCTCGGAACTGATCGAAAAGGCCGATTTTTCTGGCGTCAAAGAGGCCATGGAAAAATCAATGGCCGAAGGCTCGCAAACCTTTGAAGAAGATTTGGCCCGCCTGATTATGGAAGGCCGCATCGACCGTAAGGAAGGTCTGGCCTATGCCGACTCTCCTACCAACCTGATGTGGCGTTTGCAAAACGACTTTTCTCTGGCTGCCAAAGCCGCCCAGGCCAACAAGGCCGCCCAAGAAGCCAAGGGGGAAGATGATGTTCCCTCATTCACCGAAATCACCCTGGATGTCACACCGGGCACTTAAGTGACCGTGGCTGCATCCTTCTGAACTTTATCCATGTCCCTGACCTTGTCTCTGGCCGAGGCGCTGATTTCGCGCCCATCTGTCACCCCCGAAGATGCAGGTTGTCTGCAACTCTTGACCGAACGCCTAACCCCTCTGGGCTTTGTCTGCGAAGCTATGGACAGCGGCCCCGCCAATTTTCGCGTGCAAAACCTGTGGGCCAAACGGGCCGCAACAACGCCCCATGCCAAAACCGTGGTTTTTGCCGGCCATACCGACGTTGTGCCCACTGGCCCGCTAACGCAATGGAAGAGCGATCCATTCATCCCCACGCAGCGCGATGGCAAACTCTATGGACGGGGTGCCAGCGACATGAAAACATCCATCGCCGCTTTTGTCGTCGCCGTGGAGGAGTTTTTGGCCGCCACCCCAGAGCCACTGATCCACCTGGCTTTTTTGCTCACTAGCGACGAAGAAGGCCCCTCGATCGATGGCACCAAAGTTGTCGTAGAGCAGCTCAAAACCCGAAGCGAACGGTTGGACTATTGCATCGTTGGCGAGCCCACTTCCGTCAAGCGCACTGGCGACATGATCAAAAATGGCCGTCGGGGCACCCTCAGCGGCAAACTCACTGTGCGTGGCATCCAAGGCCATATTGCCTATCCACATCTGGCCCGCAACCCCATCCACGAAGCCGTGCCCGCCCTGACCGAACTGGCCGCCATGCGTTGGGACGAAGGCAATGCTTTTTTTCAGCCTACCAGCTGGCAAATGAGCAACATCCACGGTGGCACGGGAGCCAGCAACATCATTCCTGGCGCAGTGGTCATCGACTTTAATTTCCGCTTCTGCACAGAGTCCACTGCCGAAGGCCTCAAAAAGCGTGTCCATGCCGTACTCGATCGCCATGACCTCGAATACGAATTGCAATGGACACTCGGTGGACAACCTTTTCTCACCACCCCTGGCGAACTGGTGCAGGCCGTCCAACAAGCCATCCACACAGAAACCGGGCTGGCCACTGAACTGTCCACCACCGGTGGTACCAGCGATGGCCGCTTCATTGCCACCATTTGCCCTCAGGTCATTGAATTGGGCCCGCCCAATGCCAGTATCCACAAAATTGACGAACACATCGCCTTGGCTGACATTGAACCGTTAAAAAACATCTATTGCCGCACCCTCCACAACCTGCAAGCGCAAGCAGTGGCGGCGCTCGCATGAGCGCGCAAGTTTTGGCCCTGCCCCCTGTTGCAGGAAGCACCATTGGTGCCTTAGTGGCCTCTGGCGCCCACAGTTTGCAAACTGCCGGGGTGTCGTTTGGGCATGGCACGACCAATGCCCAAGATGAAGCCGCTTGGCTGGTGTTGTGGCGTCTGGGCTTGCCACTAGACACCCCCTTGGATGGCAACGAACCCAATGCCGTGCAGCATCAACCTGTCACGGCTGAACAGCAAGCACTGGTGGCAGCCCTGTTTGCCGAACGCATCCGCAGTCGTAAACCCGCCGCTTACCTCACCCAAGAGGCTTGGCTACAAGGCGTACCGTTTTATATTGACGAGCGGGCCATTGTGCCGCGCAGCTTCATTGCGGAGTTGATCGCCAATGGCGGTTTTGACGACTGGCTGGGCGAACAGACCCATGCGGTACTCGATTTATGTACAGGCAATGGCAGCTTGGCGATATTGGCCGCTATGGCATGGCCCGACATTGCCGTCACAGGTGCCGATATCTCTCCTGATGCCTTGGCAGTGGCACAGATCAATGTCCATCGACATGGGCTGCAAGAGCGTATTTCGTTGCAACTCTCTGACGGACTGGCGCAATTGCCCGGCCCCTGGGATTTGATTTTGTGTAACCCTCCGTATGTCAATAGCGACAGCATGGCCCGCCTGCCCAAAGAATATCAGGCTGAGCCGGTGCTGGCATTGGCCGGGGGTGAGGATGGTATGGATTTTATCCGCCAGTTGCTGCGTGATGCTCCCTCTCACATGACGGAAAACGCGGTTCTGGTGCTAGAAATTGGCAATGAGCGCGCCTTTTTTGAGGCAGCATTCCCGCAACTGCCTGTATTCTGGTTAGAGACCAGTGCTGGAGAAGACCAAGTATTGTTACTCACCCGTCAAGCTTTATCCAATTTATGAGTTCACCGCCCTTTCGTGTTGCCGTTGTCATTCCTTGCTATCGTGTAACAAACCACGTTCTTGATGTGATCGCACGCATCGGCCATGAAGTAGATGGCATTTTTGCGGTCGATGACTGCTGCCCAGAAAAATCCGGATTTTTTATCCAACAACATTGCCAAGACCCACGGGTAACCGTTCTATTTAATGCACAAAATCAAGGTGTAGGCGGGGCGGTCATGGCAGGATATCAAGCCGCTATCCATGATGGATATGACATCATTGTCAAAATTGATGGTGACGGTCAGATGGACCCCAAGCTTTTGCCAGCATTCATCTCCCCCATTGTTAATGGTGAGGCTGACTACACCAAAGGCAATCGTTTTTTTGATTTAGAAGAAATTCATCAAATGCCACGACTGCGATTGCTTGGCAATGCAGGTCTGTCATTTCTAACCAAAATATCCTCTGGGTATTGGAATATTTTTGATCCCACCAATGGATATACGGCCATTCACGCCAAAATTGCCAGCCACCTCCCCTTCTCCAAAATTAGCCGCAGGTATTTTTTTGAAACAGATATGCTGTTCCGGCTGAATACGCTCAAAGCTGTGGTGGTAGACGTCCCTATGGATGCACATTACGCAGATGAGGAAAGCAACCTGAAAATTGGCAAAATTCTTCCTGAGTTTTTAGCCAAGCATACTATTAACTTTAGCAAGCGTATTTTCTATAATTATTATTTAAGGGATATGTCACTGGCTTCAATTGAATTGCCTGCCGGAATTTTAATGTTGCTTTTTGGTGCATGGTTTGGTATCAGCCATTGGATTCAATCTACATCACTACAATCATACTCATCTGCGGGCACCGTGATGCTGGCAGCTCTGCCCATTATCACAGGGCTACAGCTTTTACTGGCTTTTATTGGCCATGATGTGGAATCTACTCCGACTCGACCCATACATAAAGTATTGCATCGAAAAATTAAATTATAAAAATACCATGTACATCTATCTGCTAACCATTTTATGTGTGATAGGAATTGCTGCTGGGCAGATTCTTTTTAAATTCAGCGCAAGCGCCATTAATGAATCAGGGAGTTTTTTTGACATTAAAACATTGGCTATATTCTTCTCAACAATGGCTCTTTATGGAATTACATCCATAGGTTGGGTACTTATTTTGCGCAAAGCAGAGTTAGGCAAAGTATACCCTTTCATGGCATTAGCATTTATTATCGTTCCTTTGGCTAGTCGCTTTTTCTTTGGGGAACGTTTTGCTCCAATGTATTTTGTAGGAACAGCACTGATTGTTTCTGGAATTGCAGTCACAGTCATGGCATCTCGCTGACTTCAAGAGTGGCGACGAGCATGTTGAATGATCGATCAACCTTCTGGAATTTATTAATTGCAATTTTCTTTGCAATCTTCATTCCAATTACTTTAGCCCAAGCAGAAGAAAAAATTCCGGCTGGAATTTATGGTTACATTGAAACCATTGAACACCAACTTGCAAACCATTCTGTACATATTACAGGTTGGAGTTTTGACTCTAGTACAGAACAAGTCCCTGATAAGTTTCAAATCACAATTGATGACCAACAAGTAGAAATTATTTCATCTACTTCTGTAGTACGCGATGATTTACCAAAATATTTTGGTACAACAAAAGCAAGCCATGCAGGTTTTAATATCGTTGCCCGAGCACCCATCAATTTATTTTCAGCGCATCATCAAGTTAAAGTTACGGCAACATTTCCATCAACATCAGCATTTAATTTACCAATTATTGCTGGGAAATCAGACTCCATTCTTATTTCTAGCCCAGAGATACCCAAGCGACACTGGTTCATTCTTGCTATTTTTCTCATTTCTATAGTTATTTTTCTTTTTTATACAAAATTCAATGTTTTTGAAAATTTAAACACATGGGTTAATAAAAAGAAAAAATCGATCATTTTCTACTCCATTGCCTTTTTTCTTTTGTTAGTTGCCTTTGGAATCAGCGGATCTTCTGTGCAACTTTTGATAGGAGATAGCAAAAGATCTGAACACCCATTTATTTCAGCTCATGATGGCACAAAAAATCTGCTTTTTGCGCCGCGGCCTATACGTTCAGACGAATGGATGGTTGTGACCGCCAATGCACTGGCACAAGTTAACCATCATCCTTCCTTCCCAATTGTGAATAAAAATCTTGGGATTGAAGGTCAAAACATGCTGATTGTAGGAATGACAGGCGTTCCTGTTTGGCATGTATCTGCGTTGGGACGTCCTGCTACGTGGGGCTTCTTTTTCTTACCACTACGCCAAGCATTGAGTTGGTATTGGTTTTTTCCTGTCATAAGTTGTCTTCTGGCCCTATGGTTTTTATTAAATACGGTTGCTCCAGAAAGATCTGGTCGTAATCTTGGTCTTTCGATTTTATTTTGCTTGGCACCTTATGCCGCAGGCTGGTCACATTGGCCGCTTTATGTCGTTTTTTTTCCTACGGCAGCAACCTTTCTATTTATAAAAATACTCAAGACTAATTCTAATTCTTACATATATATCCATAGTGTTTTTCTTGGATTATTGGCGACAGGCTTTGCATTAGTTTTATACCCACCATGGCAAATTACTATTGCATCCTTTTATGCTATATTTTTAATAGCATATATCTTTCAGTATCGAAAAACTTTATACTTCAATAAACATGTTTTTGCAGGCATTAGCATAGCAATACTTATCTGTAGCGGAATACTACTGGCTTGGTGGTTAGATGCGCACGATACAATATCATTAATGCGTGCCACAGTTTACCCAGGACAACGCGCAGCATTACAAGGTGGTGAATTGCCTTGGCACCTTATCTTTCGAGGCTATACAAATTTAGAAACCCTTACAGAATTGAGAAACAGTGCTTGGAATGAAAGTGAATTTAGTTCCTACACATTTCCGCTTATTCCTCTTTTTGCTTTAGCTTCTTATTATCTATTCAAAAAAAATAACCATCATAAAATTTGGTTAGGCTGGATAGTTTTCACCTCATTCTTGTTAATTTTTTACTGCACTGGTGTTTCCTCCTGGTTTGCAAAATTAATCTTTTGGCATATGGTTCCTTCTCTAAGGCTAGACTTGGCACTCGGATTGGCTTGCATTATTGGATTAGCATTGATTCCGTCAAGAGACACAGAAATCTCTGGCTCAAATTTTAATATCTACAATTCTATTGCACTCATAGGATTAGCGGTCTTTAGCGTCACTCCAATAATTATTAGCCTATTGGCTACACCTGCATCTTTTTATTCAACATTATCGCCAATTTTATTTATTGCAATAATATTTGCCTCATTATTTATATCTTACTGCATATTGCAAAGAAGAATATCAGAGGCAATTGCACTGAATGTCATCATCTATCTTATCGCAACATGGAACTTCAATCCGTTGTCAGTAGCACCCAATCAAATATCACTAAACCCAGAAATTCAAAATATTACTCAATACTCTTCAGAAGATAAAAAATCATTGAAAAGAGTTTTAATCATAAATCCGGGAGCTACCGAATCAATGGCTTTATTGGCTGCTGGGGTTCCTGTGGTTGGTGGTGTTTTTTATTATCCGCAATTCAAATTTTGGGAACAACTTTCTTCTGAACCAGAAATTATTCAAAAAACCATCAATCGATACCAACACCTTTCCTTCTCGCTAGGCGATGTGCCTAACAATGATGGTCATCATATAAAATCTACTCAGCTTGATGCGGTGCATGTAACAATAGATGTGAAAAACTTTAATTTTGAAAAAACTGGTGCGCAACTGGTTGCTGCTCCAGAAACAATCACAGCTTTACACACACATCCTGCACTTAAAAAAATAATAAACTATCGGGGCTGGAATTGGTTTGATATAAAAACCAATAGCCCCTGATATTTGATCATTTTTCAATAAATCTCAGGCAATTAATTAATTGCCATTTAGCTTTCTACTCATCAATAATAAGCCAAGCAACATGTCATTAAAAGCAAAAAATAATTACATAAAATTATGTTCTTTATTTTTTCTATTGATGATTCCAGCTTTGGTGTTGATGCGACTCGTGCCACCATTTATGTCTCCAGATGAAAATGTTCACATTGCGCGTGCAGACATGTTGGTACATGGAAAAATTCTGTTAGAACCCGCGCCCAAAAATATACCCATTGAAGCAGGCGGATCAGGAGGAGAAATAGATAAAAATTTATTTTTATTTATTTTACAATCGCTGCACCTTAATTTTCCGGAAAATCCAGCTCCAGCACGACTGGCAGAACCATTGAAATTGCAAAACTTAAACTCATTTGAAGATTTACGCTCAATGGGCCAAAAAACTTATTGGTCAGATCAGCAATTATTCTCACCAGCTTCAGGAACTGGATACTATTTTCCTGTTATTTATATACCACATGCTGCCGCTCTATGGCTAGGAAAAAACATGGGGTTGTCATTGATGGCTAGTTATGATTTAGTGCGCATCACAGTTGCAACCATCTGCATCACACTCATTATTTTATCAGCGCAATTACTCACACTGCCACCCATCGCCGTAGGTATTTTATTTACGCCTATGGCATTATTTCAATGGATATCTCCAACCATTGATGGCCTCACGATGGGACTTACTTTGTATGCTATCAGCATATTTTTGGCAGAATTAAAATCTGCACAACCATCATCCCAACGACAAGTTATTTTGGCGATATCTATTTTTATCATATCGACCACGCGAATACACATGCTTCCCATGCTGGCATTACAATTTTATTTGGCATGGCACCATCATTCAAAGAAAACCCTATTGCTTTCAATAGAAAATACAATTTTCAGTCTTGGGTGGATTATTTTTGCTGTCACATCTACAATTGACACGAGAATAAATAGATCCTACTCAACTATAGAAATAGTACGCATTTATATCAATCAACCCATTGAATTTATTCATCTGCTTTATCGAACCTTGAGCAATCAAGATCTTCAAAACTTTTATTTCCAATCATTCATTGGGAAGCTGGGATGGCTTGACGCCCCTATTGATAGCCAACACCTGAAATTTCTGACCCTTGGGTTGGTAGCATTGTTTTTCATTTCTTTGTATTTATCAAAGAATACAAGATTTGAATTCTTCAAGGCAAGAGTTCTTTTGATTATTATATCTCTATCATCCATAATAATTACATTTGCAGCACTTGCGATCACATGGACAAGTTATCCAGCAGATACAATACAAGGTATTCAAGGTCGTTATTTTATATTGCCTATTTTCGTTGCCTGCTGTGCTCTTTGGATTCCAACTACTGACAAATCGTCAGTTCTTAGCCATTATGTTTCAAAAAAACTCTTTGGTATTTACATCTTATACTCAGTCTATGTTACAGGAATCACATTGATACAACACTATCAATTGTCTATTTTCTGATCAAAACATAAAACTTTATGATTCTCTTTAAAAACGTCACTCTACGTCGCAGTACCAAAGTTCTACTAAACGGTGTTCATGCTACTATCAATCCCGGAGAGCATGTCGGTTTAGTGGGCCGTAATGGTGCAGGAAAATCCAGCCTATTTGCACTGCTCAACGGTTCTTTGCACGAAGATGGAGGAGATTTTAGTATTCCACCACACTGGCGCATGGCCCAGGTGGCACAAAATATGCCAGAAACAGAAGAATCGGCCACCGCTTTTGTCGTTGCTGGCGATACCCGTCTGGCCGAAGCCCAATCCAAGCTGGCCGAGGCTGAAATATCGGGTGATGGCATGGCAATTGCCCATGCCTACACCGATCTACACGATGCAGGTGCCCATGATGCTGTATCACGCGCACAAGCATTGATTTTGGGTTTGGGCTTCAAGGTTTCAGAATTAAACCATCCCGTCAATAGCTTTTCTGGGGGCTGGCGGATGCGTCTGCAACTGGCCCGAGCCCTGATGTGCCCTTCCGATTTGCTACTGCTGGATGAGCCAACCAATCACTTGGATCTAGATGCCTTGGTCTGGCTAGAAGCGTGGCTCAAGCGGTATGAAGGCACCATGATCGTCATCAGCCATGACCGCGAATTTTTGGATGCTGTCACCAATGTCACGCTGCACATCGACAGTGCGCAACTCACACGCTATGGTGGCAATTACAGCAAGTTTGAAGAATTGCGTGCCCAGCAACTGGAGTTGCAACAGGCCAGCTACTCTCGCCAACAAGAAAAAATTGCGCATTTACAAAAATTTATCACCCGTTTCAAGGCCAAAGCCACCAAAGCCAAACAGGCCCAAAGCCGAGTAAAAGCACTGGAACGCATGGAAAAAATTGCGCCCGTGCTGGCAGAAGCCGACTTCACCTTTGAATTTAAGGAGCCACTCAATCTACCCAACCCCATGCTGGCCATCACCGATGCCTCGTTTGGCTATCGCACCGAGGATGAACTGGCAACCACCATCCTGCACCATGTCAACCGCAGTGTGCTGGCAGGCCAACGTATCGGTATCTTGGGGGCCAACGGGCAGGGTAAGTCCACCTTGGTAAAAACCATTGCTCGCACCATGCGGCCTCTCACAGGCACGGTGACGGAGGGCAAAGGTCTGTCCATAGGTTACTTCGCCCAGCAAGAGCTGGATGTGCTGCGCTCTCATGAGAATCCACTAGAACACATGATCCGGCTGGCAAAGGAGCTAGGAGCCCAAAGCCAAGAATCCAGCCGCGAACAAGACCTGCGCAATTTTCTGGGCACCTTCAACTTCACCGGTGATATGGTGAAGCAGAGCGTAGGCAGCATGAGCGGCGGTGAAAAAGCCCGATTGGTGCTGGCAATGATTGTTTGGCAACGTCCCAATTTGCTGCTGCTCGATGAGCCCACCAATCATTTGGATTTGGCCACACGCGAGGCATTGTCGATAGCACTCAATGAATTTGAAGGCACTGTCATGTTGGTCAGCCATGACCGGGCTTTGTTACGGTCGGTGTGTGATGAATTCTGGATGGTCGGCCGAGGCGCGGTAGGGCCGTTCGATGGCGACTTGGACGATTACCAGCGTTATCTCTTGGATGAGGCCAAGCGCCAACGTGAACTGGCGAAGCAAGAGCACATTCCCACCATTGCCACCACCAATACAGATCCCGACAATAAAAAAGCCACCGATCCACGCGAACAACGCAAACAAGAAGCCCAGGCTCGACAACAACTTGCCCAGAAGCTGCGTCCTTTCAAACGTGAATTGGAACAGGTAGAGCAGCGCATGGCTGCGTTAGGCACCGAGCGCACTGCGCTAGAAGCACGTCTTAGCCAGCCTCTGGCCCCCACAGACATTGCTGAAGCAGGTCGCTGCCTTAAAAACTGCAACGATGAAATAGAGCGTTTAGAAGAACGCTGGTTGGAATTGTCTGAGCAGATGGAAGCACAGGCCTGAACAGACGAAAAGAGGTGGTATTCAATGGCAATTTTTTTGATGGATGTTGTCAACGCCCGAGACAACCACAACGTTGAATACGCATCACAGACACTTTTGCAGAGTAAACACCATGACCTCCTTCACTGTTTTGACCGTTTGGCCTGAAGACGAACGCGATCGCAAGCGTGCTCCCAGCCGTCTCTGAAGTACGGATCTGGTGTGGCAGGGTGGTTGAGCCTCCTGCAAAAGCTGCCCATAAAAAAACCCCGCGTTGCGGGGTTTTTTGTAGCCAAGTGCCTAAGGCCTATCAGCTCATGTGCAAACCACCGTTGACCGAGAACTCTGCACCTGTAGCGTAGCCGCCTTCTTCCGAGGCCAGCCAAGCAATAATAGAGGCAATCTCGCTAGGTTCACCCAGACGCTTGACGGGCACAGTAGCCACAATCTTTTCTAGCACATCGGGACGAATGGCCTTGACCATGTCCGTGCCGATATAACCGGGGCTGACGGTGTTCACGGTCACGCCCTTGGTAGCCATTTCTTGGGCCAAGGCCATCGAGAAACCATGCATACCGGCTTTGGCTGCCGAGTAGTTGGTCTGACCAGACTGGCCCTTTTCACCGTTGACCGACGAAATATTGATGATACGGCCCCAGCCCTTTTCTACCATGTCAGCCACCACTTGTTTGGTGACGTTGAACATGCTGTTCAGGTTGGTTTCGATCACCGCATCCCAGTCTTCGCGGGTCATCTTCAAGAACATGCGGTCACGGGTAATACCAGCGTTATTGACCAACACATCAATGCTGCCATGTTCAGCCTTGGCCTTGGTAAAGGCTTCCACTGTGGAATCCCAGTCACCTACATTGCCCACCGAGGCGTAAAAGGTAAAACCCAGTTCTTTTTGCTCGGCCAGCCATTTGGCATGGTCACGGGTAGGGCCGCAGCCTGCGATCACTTTGAAACCGTCTTTGTGCAGACGCTGACAGATCGCGGTTCCGATGCCACCCATGCCACCAGTGACGTATGCTACTTTTTGACTCATGTTTTCATGCTCCTTGTGAATAATAGTGAACAGGGGTCTCGCCTCCACTCTACCGAATATTTACGACGGTGCAGTGAAGGAAAACACTGTAATGGGATATTTTTTGCACCTCAAACAGGAATAGCGGCCAACGGCAAGGTTTCCCACCCTGGTCGGGCAAACCAATACCCCTGCTGGTAACGCACCCCCACAGAACAAAGGTACTCCGATTCTTGGGCTGTTTCTATGCCTTCGGCCACCATATCAATCTGCAAGCGGGCACAAACCCCAGCAATGCCACACACAATGGCTTGCCGCACAGGGTCTTGATCAATATTGCGAATCAGTTCCATGTCTAGTTTTAAGACATGGGGCTGAAAATGCACCAACATGTTCAAACCCGCATACCCAGCACCAAAATCATCGATGGCCGTGATCAGCCCCTGACGACGGTACTCATCAAAAATAGACTTCAGGTGGGCACCATTGCTCAGTGGCTCCCCCTCAGTGACTTCGAACATCAAGCGATCATGCGGAAAATTGAACTCGGCAGCAGCCTGCATGGTGGCACGAATGCATGTTTCTGCACGATAAACCGCATTGGGTAAAAAGTTGATACTCAAGCGGCAATCAGGCAATCGGGCCACACCTAAACTGGCCGCCAATTGGATGGCCTTGACACGACAAGCTTGATCGAAACGGTAGCGATTGGTGTCATCGACCCACGACAACACAGTGGCCGCCGATTCTCCATTCATGCCACGCACCAGTGCCTCATACGCAAAAGGCCGCTCCAACTCCAAATCCATGATGGGTTGAAAGGCCATCGTGAAATCGAAAGGCAGCAAGCTTTTGTCCTGACAAGCTGCGCAACCCACTGGCACAAACGGTTGTGCAAAGACAGTCTGATTCATACAAAGTCCAGTGTACGCTCCTGTGGCAGACATTACAGGGATTCGAGGGCAAAAATTGCAACAGAACAAAAAAGCCGCGAACAGGTCGCGGCTTGGCAATGGAATGGGCCTGTTAAGCAGGCCCATGCGCCAGCATTAGCGTTCTAGTGCCAGGGCTACGCCCATACCACCGCCAATACACAGCGAAGCAATACCCTTCTTGGCATTGCTACGCTGCATTTCGTGCAACAGCGTCACCAAGATGCGGTTGCCGGACGCGCCAATAGGATGGCCAATCGCGATAGCACCACCGTTCACATTGACCTTGGTTGGGTCAATGCCCAGTTCCTTGTTCACGGCAGCAGCTTGGGCAGCAAAAGCCTCATTCAACTCGAACAAGTCCACATCGGCGGCGCTCCAACCCGCACGCTCGAGTGCCTTACGGGTGGCATAAACTGGGCCCATACCCATGATGGCCGGGTCTAGCCCGCTGGTGCCATATGCGGCAATGCGTGCCAAGGGTGTCAGGCCCAATGCCGCAGCCCGTTTGGCACTCATCACCACCACGGCAGAGGCACCATCATTGATACCGGAGGCATTGCCAGCGGTCACAGTGCCTGCTTTGTCGAAAGCAGGGCGCAAACCAGCGAGCACTTCGGCACTGGTCTTGCGGTTCAGGTACTCATCCACATTAAAGACCAAGGGATCGCCTTTGCGCTGAGGAATGCTCACGCCCACGATTTCATCAGCGAACTTGCCTGCATCTTGTGCGGCGGCGGCTTTTTGCTGGCTGGCCAAGGCCAGGGCATCTTGCATTTCGCGGGTGATACCGTACTGCTTAGCCACATTCTCAGCAGTGATGCCCATGTGGTACTGGTTGTAGACGTCCCACAGGCCATCGACAATCATCGAGTCCTGCATCTTCCAGTCGCCCATGCGCTGACCATCGCGCGAGCCGTTGAGCACATGGGGGCTGGCGCTCATGTTTTCTTGGCCACCAGCGACGATGATGTCACTGTCACCATGGGCAATGGCTTGGGCGGCCAAAATCACCGACTTCAAGCCAGAGCCACATACAGCATTGATGGTCAGGGCTGGGGTTTCCTTGGCAACACCCGCCTTCATCAGTGCTTGACGGGCAGGGTTCTGACCCAAACCAGCGGTCAGCACCTGACCCATGATGACTTCACCCACCTGATCGGGTACAACCTTGGCGCGGGCCAGAGCTTCCTTGATAACGATGCTGCCCAACTCGGTAGCAGCCACCTTGGCCAGCGAGCCACCAAACTTGCCCACCGCAGTACGGGCAGCGGAAACGATAACGATGTCTTCCATGGTTTTGTCCTTGTTGTCAGAGAGGAAAGGAGCCTAGGATCAGGCTTTTTGCTTTACATAGCGGCCTGGGGCAGGTTCAATGACCTTGAACTTAGACCCCTTGCCGTAGCCTTTGGGGGCTGCAATCTGCGCTCCCGCGTGCCCTTGCAGCCAGGTGCTCCAATCGGTCCACCAACTGCCAGGATGTTCTTGTGCGCCTTGGAGCCAATCGTCAAATGCGGTGGGCAATTGATCGTCTTCTCGCGTCCAATAGCTGCGTTTTTTCTTGGCTGGCGGGTTGATCACACCAGCAATGTGCCCAGATGCCCCCATGACAAAGCGTTTGGGGCCAGAGAGGATTTGCGTGCTGGCATAAGCTGCCCCGATAGGCACAATATGGTCTTCACGGGAGCCATAAAGGTACACCGGGATATCAATTGCCCCCAAATCCACCTTCTCTCCGCACACAGTCAGCATGCCGGGTTTTTTGAGGTTGTTCTCTAGGTATGTATTGCGCAGATACCACGCAAAGAACGGCCCTGGCAAGTTTGTGCTGTCACTGTTCCAGTAGAGCAGATCAAAGGCCGGAGGGGTTTCACCTTTCAGGTAATTGCCTACAACGTAGTTCCATACCAAGTCATTGGGACGCAAAAAGCTGAAGGTAGATGCCAACTCCTGCCCTTTGAGCAGACCGCCCTTGCCCATTTGCATTTCGCGGAATTTGACGAAATTTTCGTCAATGAACACGTCCAGAATCCCCGTGTCACTGAAATCCAAAAAGGTGGTCAGCAAGGTCAGGCTGGCCACTGGATCGCGCCCGCGTGCGGCCAACACAGCCAAGGCGGTGCTCAAAATAGTGCCGCCTACGCAAAAGCCCAAGGCGTTGATTTGCTCTGCCCCTGTGATTTGCTGCACAGTGCTGATCGCTTCAATAGCACCGTCTTCAACGTAATCATTCCAGGTTTTTTGCGCCAGTTCGGCATCGGGGTTGCGCCAGCTGACCAAGAAGGTATGGTGGCCCTGCTCTACTGCGTAGCGCACCAAGGAATTGGCCGGCTGCAAATCTAGAATGTAAAACTTGTTGATGCACGGGGGCACCAGCAAAAAAGGCCGTTCGTACACATGGGCGGTGAGCGGTTTGTATTCGATGAGCTGGAACAGCTCGTTCTCAAACACCACGGCACCCTCTGTGGTGGCTACATTGCGCCCCACCTCGAACTGGCTCTCATCTGTCATGGAGACATGGCCTTGGCGCAGATCGTTGAGCAGGTTCTGGATACCTTTGGTCAGACTCTCCCCTTTGGTTTCCACGGCTTTTTGTTGTGCCTCTGCATTCAAGGCCAAGTAGTTGCTGGGGGCCATTGCGGCCACCCATTGCTCCACCGCAAAGCGCACGCGGTTGTGGGTTTTCTCATCGGCCTCTACGGCTTCGGCCAGCTCCATCAGGGTGCGTGCATTGAGCAGGTACATGGCTGCTGAGAATGCCGCCATCGGGTTGGCTTTCCAACTTTCGCCACTAAAGCGACGATCTTGGCCTACGGCCTCGGTTGGGGCTTGCAAACCCTGGTTCCACAAAGCCCGTGCCTCTTCAAGGTACTGCTGTTGCAGTTGCTGGAGTTTTTCTGGAGCGATTTTTAAGGGTACTGCTGGCCCAGGGGTACCTACAGAACCGATTTGCTGCAGGGATCGCAGCACCTGTGCCAGGTTGTCGCCGAAAATCTGCTGAAATTGCTGGGTATTCTGTCCCCAGGATGATTCAGAACTCATTTTTTCTCCTGAAATTGCGGATCACTCGCACGCAGCGACTTTCGCCCCGATTGTTGCTGACCACATGGTTATGGTAACGCCCCTTTTCACTGTTTCTGTCTTGGAGCACAGATGTATCTTGTAGTTATCGCATGGCTTTATGTCACCGTCATGATGGCCGTGGCCGAAGCCACCAGTAGCACGGGCTCGGTATTGGGGGCCATCATCACTTTTGTGCTGTATGGTTTGCTGCCTTTGTCGATTGTGGTTTACATCCTAGGCACACCGGGGCGACGCCGGGCCATCCATGCCAAAGAAATAGCCGAGCGGGCACAGGAAGCTGCGGCACGGGCTGCTGCATCAGACACCACCGTGGCGCCAAACGCACACAGCCATGCGCCCGCTACCGCCGAGGGCGATGGCATCACGGCGATGAGAAAAGAACCTTGATGGGTTGCCCACCGTACACCAAGTGCTGGTGCTGTCGTTGCCACTGATTTGCCGAATCCCCAAGGCTTGCAGACGCTGGCGGGCCAACGCGGCTAAATCAGCCAGATACTTCCCTGGCCTGTCTGTCTGGGGCTGAAAATGCAAGGCGGCCCTGCTGTCATGGGCACAAAAGGCTGCTCGCACCTCCTCCCCTACTTCAAAGGCCAATGGCCCAATGCACGGCCCCAACCAAGCCAAGGTGGATTGCGCCAGCGCCCATCGGTTGGCAGGCGTGGTCTCATGCAGCAAACGGGTGCAAAAGGCATCAAACACTGATTCAAGCACCCCATCGGCCAGCCCCCGCCACCCTGCATGGGCTGCTGCTACAGCACGGCCTTGCAAATCGGTCAATAGCACCGGCAGGCAATCGGCCACCATGATGGTGCATACTTTTGCGGGCATGGTGGCCACACAGGCATCCGCACAGATGCCATCGGATAGCCCGGCATCCAAATCAACGGTGTGCGTACCATGCACTTGGCGCAAGAACACCGCCTGCGCTGCTGGCAAATGGGCTTGCAATGCCGTTTGCAACCGCTTGCGATTGGTGTGCACATCTTCTGGCAAATCCCCCACATGATCGCCTAAGTTCAGGCTATCGTAAGGTGCTGCACTCACCCCCCCAGCACGGCTGGTACACAGTGCCTGCACATGGGCAGGTGCGGGCCAGTCAGGGCATATCCAATCAGGATGAAAGGCAGAAAGAGCAGAAGAAGATGGCATAGTGCCAGTGTACCGACCAAGCATGGCACACTCTACCAACCCAACACATCCCCCTCTTTCACTCCATCTCTGTTGCCATGAGCTATGTCTTTCCTCCTGCCCCAGTCACCAGTGTGCCCGTGCAGGGCAGCCATGATCGTTTTCCGGTACATCGCATTTACTGTGTCGGACGCAATTACGAGGAACATGCCAAAGAGATGGGCTTTACGGGCCGTGAACCACCGTTCTTTTTTCTGAAACCCGCAGATGCTTTGGTAGTGGTAGACGCAGGCAGTACAGGCCATTTGCCCTATCCCAGCCTAACGGGCAATCTGCACCACGAGATAGAACTGGTAGTGGCTATTGGCAAAGGGGGCAGCCATATTGCCGCCAGTGATGCACCAAAGCACATCTTTGGTTATGCCGTGGGACTGGACATGACCCGCCGCGATCTGCAAAACGACATGAAAAAACAAGGCCGTCCTTGGTGCATTGGCAAGGCGTTTGAGCATAGCGCCCCCATTGGCCCCATCACCCCTGTGGATCAGGCCAGTGAGATAGAGCGGGCAGCCATCTGGTTGCAGGTCAATGGCACTGACCGCCAGCGCAGCCAAGTTTCGCGTTTGATTTGGAATATTGCCGAAACCATTGAACATCTCTCTGCGGCATGGGAGTTGCAACCCGGCGATCTGATTTATACCGGCACCCCTGAAGGAGTGGGTGCGGTGGTGCGCGGTGATACGCTCGAAGGGGGCATTGATGGGCTGGGCACACTGCGCCTGCATGTGGTTTGAGTCTGACGCTATGAGCTTTCATCCTCCAATTCGGCACTGCCGTCAATGCGGCGCCCCCGTGATCTACCGCCTCCCAGACGATGGTGACACCCGAGAACGGGCCATCTGCACCACCTGTCAAACCGTACATTACGAAAACCCGCTCAATGTGGTGGGCACAGTGCCGGTGCTAGGAGACCGCGTGCTGTTGTGCAAGCGCAATATTGAGCCACGCAAAGGCAAATGGACATTGCCCGCAGGCTTTATGGAACTTGATGAAACTACGGCCCAAGGGGCCGCCCGCGAAACCCAAGAAGAGGCTGGCGCCGAGTTTGAGATTGGCACCCTGTTCAGTCTGCTCAATGTGCGTCGCGTGGGTCAAGTCCATTTGTTCTACCATGCCACGCTGCTCAGCGATGCCTTTGCCCCAGGTGAAGAAACCATGGAAGCACGTCTGTTTACTGAGGAAGAAATCCCTTGGGACGAGTTGTCGTTTCGCACTGTGCGCGAAACCCTGCTGCGTTATTTTGCCGACCGCCGTGGTGGTGGTCAGTTTGGCATCCACTGCATTGACATCGAATAACCGCTAGGCTACATGGGCACAGGCGGTATGATGCCGCCCGCCTGCGCCAGCAAGCGCCCAAAATCTTCTTCGTTCACTGGGCGCGAGAGCAAGTAGCCCTGAAACTCGTCGCAGCCCTGATAGCGTAGAAAATCAAACTGTGCCTGGTTCTCTACCCCTTCAGCCACCACTGTTTTGCGCAGGCTCTTGCCCAAAGAAATGGCAGCACGGGCAATCATCGCCACTTCTTCCTCGTGTTCAATGCCCGTCACGAGCGAGCGATCAATCTTGATAATGTCCAAAGGAAAACGGCGCAGATAACTCAAGGAAGAGTAGCCTGTGCCAAAGTCATCCATTGCCAAACTTACCCCCAGCGCCTTGAAATCACTGAGCACTGCCACGGCCCGCTCACTGTCTCCCATAAAGACCGATTCTGTGATTTCCAGCTCTACCTGACAGGGCGGTAAATCTGCCTCACGCAGCAAACCAGCCACCTGAGCGACGATATCGTCACTCAAGAACAATTGAGGCGACAGATTGACCGCAATGCACAAAGGTTTCTCGCGTTGAAGATTCCAACGCCGAGCAGCGGCAAAAGCCTGACGCAAAATGATTCGTGTCAGTGGCAGGATCAGGCCCGTCTCTTCCGCCACTGGAATAAAACGGTCTGGTGCTACCGCACCCAATTGCGGATGAACCCAACGGGCCAAGGCTTCCACTCCCACAATACGCCGCCGATGATCTACTTTGGGTTGGTAGTGGACAACAAAGCTCTGACTCTCCAGTGCAGCACGCATGGCCGCTTCTAAATTCAGGCGCTCATCGGCAACGCGATTGAGTTCTCTGGTGAAGAATTGGAAATTGTTCCGGCCTCGGTCTTTGGCAGCATACATAGCCACATCGGCATGTTTGAGCAGGATTTGTGCATCATCGCCATCATTGGGATACATAGCGACGCCCAAACTGGCTCCCACATGGAACTCACGCCCCGACAGCATGATGGGGCGACCTATCTCCTGCAAAATACGCTCTAACAACGAAATCACACTGTTGGTACGGTAGTGGTCATTTATAACGAGCACAAACTCGTCCCCACCCAGTCGGGCCACGGTGTCGGGGCTGCGCAGACAACTGGCCAACCGAGCGGCCACCTCTTTGAGCAGCTCGTCACCTGCCGCATGGCCTAGGCTGTCGTTGATAAACTTGAAATTGTCTAGATCAATAAACACCAGTGCCAAGTAGTAACCCAAGCGAGTGGCACGGGCAATGCCCTGATCAATGCGGTCTCCGAGGAGCACTCGGTTGGGCAATCCGGTGAGCAAATCGTGGTTGGCCTGGCGCTCAAGTTGCTCTTGGTAGTGGCGGCGCTCGGAAATATCTTGCACCGTTCCTTCGTAACAGATGAACTCGCCTTTGGGGCCGAGCACCACATGGGCGTTTTCAGAAATCCAGATGCGGGTGCCATCGCGCCGATAAACTTCGGACTCAAAGTTCAGTACCTGCCCTTGCGCCTGCATCAGGCGGTGAAAAACCTCACGACGCCCTGGCTTGACATACCGCCCTGGCTTGACATACAAACGCCGATCAATGTCGGAGAGGTCGGCCATCAACGCATTGGGCGAATCGTAACCATAGATATGCGCCAGTGCCGGGTTGGCTGCCAGATAGTGCCCATCGCGGGTGGTTTGGAAAATGCCTTCGCTGGCATGCTCAAAAATATGGCGATAGCGCAATTCGGCGTGCTTGAGGGCATCCAGCGTGGCTTGGCGCTCAGTGATGTCTTCAATGAAGCCTTCCACCACCAAAACGCCTTGTTCATCCAAGACACCAATGCCCCGCTCAGAAACATGCCTCAGCTCTCCTGACAGGGTAGTGATACGGTACTGGGCAGAAAAACGCTGTCCCCCTTCTACGGCCTGCTGAATCACTTGGCGCACCCGATCCCGATCTTCGGGATGGGTAATCTGCTCCCAAGAGATCGCATGGTTGCGAAGCAACTGCACAGGGGCGTAGCCAGTCAGTGCTTCACAGCCACGGCTGACAAAAACCATCGTCCAATGTGCATCGTTCAGACAACGATAGGCCATCCCTTCGAGATTGTTGACCAGCGTATCCAAGACACGCGAGCGATTGACGGTTTCAGTAGACAGCAGGCTGGCGCGGCGCATACAAATGGAAGATGGAACTCTCAAAAGGAGGAATTCTGACCGAGAACTCTTTCATCTGAAATGCAATTTCCATGCCTTGCTTGTTGCTTTGCCCACAATCTACTGCGTGTAGCTTGGCACCATGCCTCAGCCCGCATCGGGTTGTCGGGCAGGCGCCGCCTGTTGGAAGGCGTCTAACTCGGCACAAGCTTTGTCAATGGCGGCAATCAGCGGCCAGCGCGATAGGTCGACCTTGAAGCGGCGGGCGCTCTCTACCTGGGGCACCAGATAGACATCCGCCATAGTGGGTGTATGGCCAAAGCTGAAACGGCCTCGGCGCTGATCTTGTGCCAACAAAGCCTCGTAGGCATCAAAGCCCGCACTGATCCAAGTGCCACACCAAGTATTAATGGTGTCTTCATTGGCCCCAAACTGCTTGCGCAAGTATTCTAGGATGCGGCGGTTATTGATAGGGTGGATATCGCAGCCTACGATGGCGGCCAAAGCCCGCACATGGGCACGCTCGTTGGCATTGGTAGGCAACAAAGCTGGGGTAGGATGGGTCTCTTCTAGCCACTCGATGATGGCGGGCGATTGGATCAGCACCTGACCGTCTTCAGTAGCCAGTGCTGGCACCAGCATTTGTGGATTAATGGCCTTGAACTCATCTTGCAAATGTTGTTCCGCCCGCAGATCTACCGGAATATATTGTGCTTGCAGTCCCTTGAGCTGCAGCGCAATACGCAAACGGTGGGATGTGCCACTGCGAAAAAAGTTATAGAGCTTCATGTGGTGACGCTTTCAGGTGTGGAGAGATAAGGTCTGTCTGTGTGGCAGAGGTGGTGGGTGGCACTTCCAGCACCTCTGCCGCTGCAATCAATTGCTGGGTGTAGGCGTGTTGGGGCCGGTTCAGTACCTGCTCTAGTGGGCCACTTTCTAACACGGCACCATCTTTCATCACAATGATCTGGTGTGCCATGGCACGGATCACGGCTATGTCATGCGTGATGAGCAAATAACTCAGGCCTTTTTCGCGCTGCAAGCGTTGCAGCAGGCTGAGCACTTGTTGCTGGATAGTGACATCCAGGGCACTGGTAGGTTCATCTAGCACCAAAATGCGGGGTTGCACGATCAGCGCCCGAGCAATGGCCAGCCGTTGGCGCTGGCCGCCAGAGAACTCGTGTGGGTACCGTGCCAATAGCCCAGGAAACTGATATTCATCCAACCCCACTTCAGCCAGCATTTGCTGCACTTGGGCGCGCCGCTGTGCCGCGGTCAGCGTGGGGGCATGTACCCGCAAACCCTCACCGACAATCTCCTCCACCGTCAACCGAGGAGACAAAGAGGAGAACGGGTCTTGAAACACCACTTGTACCTGTTGGCGCAGCCGTTGGTTGGCAGGGGTATTGTGGTTGGCGGGCAATTGCCATGTTTGGCCCGCTAACTCCAGAGCCCCCTGGTACGGTAACAGACCCAAGATAGCCTGTGCCAAGGTTGATTTGCCCGAACCAGACTCTCCGACCACGCCCAGTGTCTGGCCGGGTAACAATTGCTGGGTCACACTCTGCACTGCAATGAATTCGCCACTTTGGAACCAGCCTCGCAACCCTGGCAAGGGTACAGAATAGGCGACCCGCAAATTCTGGGTTTTTAGTACAGGTGGTGTGTGTGTCGTCGTGGCGTGGGCCTCCACGACATCACGGCGGGGCTGACTTGCCATCAAACGACGGGTATAGCTGTGTTCAGGTGCTGCAAACACCGAGGCTACTTCCCCCTGCTCCACCAACACGCCATGTTCCATCACTGCTACCCGATCTGCAAATCGGCGCACCAAATTCAAGTCATGGGTGATCAAGAGGACGGCCATGCCGGTTTGACGCTGTAAATCTGACAGCAAATCAAGCATCTGACCACGCAATGTGACGTCCAGCGCCGTGGTGGGTTCGTCAGCCAACAACAGCAAGGGCTTGCTGGCCAAAGCCATTGCAATCATGGCCCGCTGGCGCTGGCCGCCACTGAGTTGGTGGGCAAACGCATTGGCTCGTCGATCTGGCTCTGGGATACCAGTATGTGCCAACATTTCTACCGCAGCATGCCAAGCCTGCGCACGGCTGAGTGCCTGCTTCAACTCCAATACTTCGGCAACTTGTTGGCCGATAGGAATTAACGGGTTCAGCGCGGTCATGGGTTCTTGAAACACCATGGCAATTTGGCCTCCACGCACAGCACGGATAGCAGGTGCAGGTAGCGTGAGCAAGTTTTGCCCCTGAAACAAGGCTTGACCACTCATGGTGGCCTCTCCGGCCAATTGCAGCAAGCTCAATGCGGTGATGGTTTTGCCAGATCCAGATTCGCCCACCAGTGCCAACTTTTCTCCCGCACCAATGCTAAAACAGACCCGATCAACCACCGTTTTTTGGTCAAATCGCACCGACAGATCACGCACGTCTAACAAGACTGCTGACGCCTCGTTTTTCTGATGGAATTTTTCTTGGTTTTGAATGTTATTTTCTTTCATATCTAAAAATCATGTAAGTAACATTCAATGCAACAAGCTCAATCGGCTTTGCGTGGATCTAGCGCATCGCGCAAAGCATCCCCCATGAAGGTGAGCAACAGCAAAGTAACCACCAGCACAGCAAAGGTAGACAACGAAATCCACCAAGCATCAATATTATTTTTGCCTTGGCTAAGTAGTTCTCCAAGCGAAGGGGTGCCGGGTGGTACCCCCAGACCCAGAAAGTCTAGTGAGGTCAGCGCCAAAATAGCCGCACTCATGCGAAATGGCAAAAATGTAACCACCGGCGTCAAACTATTAGGCAAAATGTGCCGCCAGATAATTTGCCAGTTACTAACCCCCAGTGCCCTGGCCGCCTTCACATAATCAAGCTGTCGATTACGCAAAAACTCCGCTCGCACATAATCCGACAACCCCATCCAACCAAATAAACTTAACAACAGCAACAGCAAACCCACACTGGGCGATAGCACAGCACTGAAAATAATCAGCAGATACAATTCCGGCATGGAGCCCCAAATCTCAATCAAACGCTGGGCAATCAAATCTGTTTTTCCTCCAAAGAACCCTTGAATCGCCCCTGCCACGACTCCTAACACGACTCCCGTCAAAGTCAAAGCCAGTGCAAACAATACACTCACACGAAATCCGTAGAGCAATTGTGCCAATAAATCGCGCCCTCGGTCATCAGTGCCTAACCAATTGAAGTTTGACGGCGCTGCAGGATTGGGGCTCTCAGCAAAATAATTCAGAGTATTGGGGCCATAGGGATTGATGGTATAAATGGCCCAGTTATCACCTTGGGTAATGCGTTCTTTGATGAAAGGATCTAAATAATCAGTGGGCGTAGCAAAATCACCACCAAAGGTGGTTTCTGGATAGTCTTGCAGCATTGGCCAGTAGGTCTGGCCTTGGTAACGCACAAGCAAAGGCCGATCATTGCTAATGATCTCAGCACATAGGCTCATCAACACCAACGTGCAAAAAATGATCAGGCTCCAATAGCCCAGGCGCTGGCGCTGAAAACGACGCCAAGCCCGCCGCGATGGGGACAAAGACACCGAATGCACTTCAGAATTAATCAAACTTGACACGCGGATCTACCCAAACATAACAGAGATCACTGATCAACTTGGTTACCAATCCAATCAGCGTGAACAGATATAAAGTTCCAAGCACCACTGGATAATCACGTCGGATGACACTTTCAAAACTTAACAATCCTAATCCGTCGAGTGAGAACAGTGTTTCTATCAACAAAGATCCGGTAAAAAAAGCCCCAATAAATGCTGCTGGAAACCCAGTCACAATCGGAATCAATGCATTGCGAAAGACATGTTTATACAATACTTGTCGTTCTGATAACCCTTTGGCGCGTGCCGTAAGCACATACTGCTTTCGAATTTCTTCCAAGAAAGCATTTTTGGTTAGCATGGCTGTGACAGCAAAACTTCCTAGCACCATTGCAGTAATAGGCAAAGTAATATGCCAAATATAATCAACGATACGCGCCCCCCAAGACAATTCTTCCCAGTGGGCAGAGGTGAGCCCACGCAGCGGGAACCATTGTAACTGCCCACCAAAAACCACCAACAGTGCCACCCCAAGCACAAAACCCGGAATGGCATAGCCAATCAAAATCAACAAACTGGTGACAAAATCGAAACGCGAACCGGCTCGCACAGCCTTGGCAACACCCAATGGCACGGCCACCAGATAGCTGATAAAAAAAGTCCACAACCCCAAACTGATAGAAACAGGCAACTTTTCTAGAATTAACTGCCAAACCTCTTTATTTTGAAAGAAGCTGCGTCCTAAATCAAAGCGTGCAAACTGGCCCAGCATTTGCACAAATCGTTCATGTGCTGGTTTGTCAAACCCATACAGTGCCTTGATTTGCTCTAAACGCTTGGGATCAACGCCCTGCGCCCCCCGGTACGATAAGCCCCCACCTTCAGCGCCACCACCACTGGCTCCAGCTTTTGCCTCGGCCAAATACTGCTCCACCGGGCCACCCGGCACAAATTGCAGCACCACAAAAGTAAGCAGCAGCACACCCAACAAGGTGGGCAGCATCAGCAAAATACGTTTCAGGATATAGGCAAACACGGTTTAAGGCCTCTTCTGTGTGGGCGCAGGTTTGGCCCACCAAGTGTCCATCACCCACCCCTCGCCACTGGTGTAGGGAGGCACGGTGGCAGGGCGATCCAGCCGCCAAGCGTTGTAGGCCATGCGGTGGGTGGGGGCCGTCCACTGCGGAATCAGAACATGGCTGTGGGCAATAGCCCGCTCTAGTGCATGGCAGGCAGGCAACAATTCAGCTTCGGTTTTGGCCGCTGTCATGGCGGCAATAAAAGCATCTACCGCTGGGTTCTTGATGCCAGCAAAGTTGCCCGAATCCTCGGTGTCAGCGGCTTGACTGCCAAACAGATCGGCAAATTCCTGACCTGGATTGTGCGTGCCCCCATAGGCAATGCTGGTGATGTCAAAGTCAAATTTTTGCAACCGCTGTTGGTACAGCGCAAAATCTACTGAGCGAAAACGCAGCGTAATCCCCAATTTTTCTAAATTGCGCATCCACGGCGCTACTGTGCGCATTCCCCCTTCGTTACTGTCCATGTATTCGAGCACCAGTGCCTGCCCTTGGGCGTTGCGCAAGGCGCCATCGCGCACTTGCCATCCTGCATCTTGGAGCAGTTGTTGGGCACGACGCAAGTTACCACGCAAAGACTGTGGTGCGTCGGTGCGCGGTGGCAGTGTCATCGGGCCAAAAGCAGCGGCAGGCAACTGCGCACGCCAAGGTGCCATCAAGGCCAGCTCGGCCACTGAGGGCTGACCCTCGGTAGCGCAAGCGGTATTGCCAAACAAGCCATTGACACGGGCATAGGAGCTATAAAACATCTGCCGGTTCATCCACTCGAAATCGACCGCCAGCCCCAGTGCCTCACGCACGCGGACATCTTGCAACAACGGACGGCGCGTATTGAGCACATAACTCTGAAAACCCGAGGGCAGCTGGTGGCGAAACTCGCCCTTCACCAGTTCTCCGGTTGCAAAGCGTTTGCCATTGACGCGCCGGGCCCAATCTCCGGCACTGAAAAAGCGCATCAAGTCGAACTCGCCCGCCTTCAATGCTTCTAGCCGTGCGGTAGCGTCTTTGTAGATTTTGACGGTAATACGGTCAAAGTTGGCAGTGCCCCGGCGCACGTTCAAATCTTTGGCCCAATAGTGGGGATCGCGCACGTAGGTGATGTCTTTGCCAAAGCGCACTGGGCCAATTTTGTACGGGCCACTGCCCAGCGGCTCTTGCGTCACGACTTGGTCAAACGGTGTGGGCTTGCCATTGTCGAGCCCCCAATCACGGCTAAACACCGGCAGTCCGCCTACCGTCAAGGGCAACTCTCGGTTGGGCTTTTTGAAGCGATAACGCACTGTGCGCTCGTCCAACACATCTACCCCCAACACGTCCATCAGCATGGTTTTGTAAGCGGGCGAGGTGTGTGGGCCAGTAAGGGTATCAAAGCTGTGCTTCACATCCAGCGCCAGCACCGGCTTGCCGTGGTGAAACCGCGCTTCGGACCGCAAACGAAAAGTAGCACTCAGGCCATCAGGAGCCACATGCACATCTTCGGCCAGCAGACCATAGGCAGTCGCAGTTTCATCGAGTGAACCAGCCAGCAAAGAGTCAAACAACAACTGTGACAAATAGGCTGGCGCACTGCCCTTGATGGTAAAAGGGTTGTATTTGTCAAATGTGGATGCCCGTGAATTACTCACCAAGCGCAACTCGCCGCCTTTGGGCGCTTGTGGATTCACATAGTTAAAGTGGCTAAAACCCGCTGGGTATTGGGGACTGCCCCAGAGCGCATAACCATGCGCCGACCAAGCGGGGAAGGTCACACAGAGCAGAGAAAGAAACAAACAGCGCATGAGACAATTCTGCACCACGTTGTCAGGGTTGCTTTTGCGCGCCCTTTTACTGCATGGCCCGCACACCTTGGCTGCGGCCTTCTTCTACTTTCCTCCAACACTCACTTCCTTCTTTTCACAGGAGAACCATCATGGGTTTTTTGACGGGTAAAAAGCTGCTCATCACTGGCGTATTGTCCAACCGCTCCATTGCCTATGGCATTGCCAAGGCTTGCCATGCTCAAGGTGCCGAACTGGCCTTTAGCTATGTAGGTGAACGCTTCAAAGGCCGGATTACGGAGTTTGCCGCCGAATTTGGGTCTAACCTCGTCTTGGATTGCGATGTGGCCGATGACGCACAAATCGACCAACTTTTTGCTGACCTGGGTGCTGCCTGGGGTAAGTTTGACGGTTTTGTCCACAGCATTGGCTTTGCCCCACGCGAGGCTATTGCCGGAGACTTTTTGGATGGTCTCAACCGCGAAAATTTTCGCATTGCCCACGACATCAGTGCCTATAGCTTTCCAGCCATGGCCAAAGCGGCCCTGCCTTACCTGAATGACAAGTCTGCGCTGCTGACACTGTCCTACTTGGGGGCACTGCGCGCCATTCCCAACTACAACACCATGGGGCTAGCCAAAGCCAGCTTGGAGGCCAGCGTGCGCTTCTTGGCTGAATCGTTGGGGCCACGAGGCATGCGGGTTAATGGTATCAGTGCTGGCCCCATCAAGACATTGGCGGCAAGCGGCATCAAGGATTTTGGCAAGCTATTGGGCACTGTAGCCAATGCCTCACCACTGCGACGCAATATCACTATCGAAGATGTAGGCAATGTCGCAGCCTTTCTGCTGTCGGACTTGGCCGGTGGCGTTACCGCAGAAATCACCTACGTTGATGGTGGCTTTAGCCAAACTGCCGGTATCAGCCGCGACAGTGCAGAACTGGCCTAACTGGCCTAAAAGCCCCTGTGGTTAGGCGGCAGGGCCACAGGTGCCCTGCCCACGCCGCCAGACTTTCTCCTGCAAACGCCCTCATTACCATGATCGCAGCATCCGTGCCACCCACCAAAAATCAGTTCATCAAGGAATGGTTGTTTCTCGTGGCGGGCTTGCTGCTCTTGGGGGGCTTCATTGGCTGGTCACTCTGGAACGAGCGCAACGACATTGCCATCCGCGAGCACGAGCGCCTGAGTACCCAAGCCCGTGTGGTGCATCAAAACATGGAGCGCCAGCTAGAAGCCATCAACCTGGCCCTGTTGGGTGCGCGCGATGATGCCGTAACATGGCGCTCCTCTCCGGAAGGTCTGGCTGAGGCCAACCGTCGTCTGCGCTCTCTGAACGATGCCATGACGGGGGTGCGTACCATGCTGCTCATGAACGCACAGGGCGTGGTCGAGGCCTCCAACCGCCCAGAAGTCTTGGGCCAAAACTTTAGCCAGCGTCCATATTTTCAGGCAGTACGCCAAAATCCAGACCTCAACACCCTCTATGTCAGCCCCCCTTTCACCACCAGCCTAGGGGTTTGGGCCATCAACTTGGTGCGCATGGTACCCGGCCCTCAAGGTGAATTTCAGGGCCTTGTGAGTGCCACCCTAGATCCAGAAGAATTCCGGGTGCTGCTCGACTCGGTGCTCTATGCCCCCGATATGTGGTCGGCACTGGCCCACGGCAGCGGTGTTCAATTCATGATGGTGCCCGAACACCCTGATCAAGCGGGCAAGAATTTGGCCCAACCTGGCTCTTTTTTCTCGCGCCACCTGAGCAGTGGCCAACCCAGCAACGTGCTGACAGGCCAAGTCTATGCCACCGGAGAGCTGCGGATGCTGGCGATGCACACCATACAGCCAACACCACTGCACATGAACCATCCACTGGTCGTGGCCGTGGGGCGTGACCTGAGTGCACTGTATGCAGGTTGGGAGTCCCGTGCCACCTCCATGCTGATGCTGTTTGGGCTGTTGGCACTGACGAGCATTTCGGGTTTATGGCTGTTGCAAATCCGGCAACGGCGGGCTTGGGCGGCCAGCTTGGCTGCCCAAGCCGAACTGGACGCACAAACCGCCTCCCTAGAAATGCGCTGGCAAGCCGTGCTCAATGCCACCAATCAGGGAGTATGGGACTGGAACACACAAACCAACCAGGTTTTTCTGTCCACCGTCTGGAAGACCATGCTCGGTTATGCCGCCCATGAAGTTGGCAACCAATTGAGTGAATGGGATTCGCGCCTGCACCCTGAGGATAGGGATAAAGTCTATGCCAACCTGCAACAACACTTAGACGGACACACCCCGTTTTACGAGAGCACACACCGTTTACGCTGCAAGGATGGCAGCTACAAATGGATTTTTGATCGTGGCTGTGTCATTGAGCGCAACGCAGCCAACAAGCCTGTGCGTGCAGTGGGCTCGTGCACCGATGTCACTGAACAACGCGAGCAACAAGAACGGCTGCAACGGCTGGCCGAGAACGTGCCTGGTTTTCTCTACCAATATCACCTCTGCGCAGATGGCAGTAGCAGCTTTCCGTATGCCAGTGCAGGCATCGTTGGCATTTATGGCATACCACCAGAGAGCGTACTGGAAGATGCCCGCAAGGTGTTTGACCACATCCATCCCGACGACCATGCACGGGTGCTAGCCAACATTCAACAATCTGGGCAGCACCTCACGCCTTGGCATGACGAATACCGCACTTTGCATCCCACACTGGGCGAACGCTGGGTCAGTGGTCAGGCCACGCCACAACTTTGCAATGACGGCTGCATACTGTGGCACGGATATATCCACGATATCACCGAGGCCAAAGCCAAACGGGTGGCGCTACAAGGCGCTGAGCGCCTGCTGCGCCACCTGATGCACGATATGCCGGTTGGACTATGCCAAATCAACGCCCAAGACCAAATCTACTTCCGCAATCGCCGTTTTACTGAGCTGTTCGGTTACAACGACACCGAAACCCCCACCTTACAAGCCCTGCGCACACTGGTACACCCCGATGCCCAGTACCGCGCCCAAGCCCATCAAGCTTGGTCTGCTGCCGTCCAAGAAGCCATGCGCGAAGGCAGTGAGATTGCACCGCAGGAATTTGTATTCCACACCGCCCACGGTGAAGAACGCACCGTACAGGTGGGTGGCATTGTGTTTGGTGACAACCTTCTGGTCACTTTTATTGACCACACGGAGCAAAAGCAATACGAAGCCAACCTACGCCAAGCCAAAGAAGCTGCCGAAGCTGCGAGCCAAGCCAAGAGTAGCTTTGTGGCCAATATGAGCCACGAGATTCGTACCCCCATGAATGCCGTGTTGGGTATGTTGCAATTGCTTCTGCGCACTCCGCTAGATGCCAGTCAGCGCGACTACACCCAAAAAGCCCAAGAAGCGGCCCGCTCGCTGCTGGGTATCATCAACGATATCCTGGACTACTCCAAAGTCGAAGCAGGCAAGCTGGTATTGGAACAAGCACCCTTCCGCATTGACGAGGTGCTGCGCAACCTTTCAGTCATTGTCTCGGCTGCTTTGCAGCAAAAAAACATTGAAATGGTGTTCGATATCGATCAGCACCTGCCCACCGTGTTGCGTGGCGATGGGCCACGACTGCAACAGATTCTGCTGAACCTGAGCAGCAATGCCATCAAGTTTACGGAGCAAGGCGAAATCGTGCTCCAACTTCGGGTACTGGCTGCCGATGCAGACCATGCCCGCATTGCATTTGCCGTGCGCGATACGGGTATCGGTATTGCACCAGAGCGTCAACAGGCCATCTTCGAAAGCTTCACCCAGGCTGAAAACTCCACCAGCCGCCGCTACGGCGGCACAGGTTTAGGCTTAGCCATCTGCCAATCGCTGGTAGAAGCGATGGGGGGACGACTGACCGTACAAAGCACTCTGGGCCAAGGCAGCTGTTTTGGCTTTTGTATCGATTTTTCACGCGATGCCACCACCGAAGCGATGGAAGCCAAGATACGTCAGCAAGACAACCCACCAGCACGGACTTCGGGCCTGCACGTACTGATCGTAGACGACCACCCTACAACCCGCGAAGTGCTATTGAGCCTAACCCAATCTTTTGGCTGGCGGGCAGAAGCGGTTGCCAGCGGCAGCCAAGCTCTTGAACGCGCCCATGCGGCCCAGACAGACCCGTTTGACTTGGTCTTGTTGGACTGGATGATGCCCGGCATGGATGGCTGGTCTACACTAGAGCAACTGCGCTCCATCGACACCGTAGGCAATGCAGCCAAGGTACTGATGGTCAGCGCCCACAGCCGCGAGTGGCTGGAACAACGCCAAAACACCCAAGTGGAGCTGCTGGATGGCTATGTAGTCAAACCATTTACGCCATCTGCCTTGTTCGATGCCGCGATAGAGGCCACCAGTGGCCGCTCTGCCCGCACACTGGCACCAGCAGATACTGCTGGCAATGATCAACCACTGAAAAACTTGCGCATCTTGTTGGTAGAAGACAACCCCTTAAACCAACAGGTCGCCCGTGAATTGCTGTTGCATGCTGGAGCACAGGTGCGGGTGGCAAACCACGGCCAAGCTGCCATTGACTTGTTGCAAGGGCAAACCGATGCCTGCGACATCATCCTGATGGACATTCACATGCCAGGCTTGGATGGCTACCAAACCACCCGCGTTCTGCGCCAAGATCTGCAACTGACACTGCCCATCATCGCAATGACCGCCAATGCGATGGCCAGTGACCGCGATGCCTGTCTGGCCTGTGGTATGAATGACCATATCGGCAAGCCATTTGACATCCAGCACCTGATTGCCACCTTGCGCCACCATTGTGGCTTGGATGCCGACCAAACCACCAGCACCGCACTGAGCACAGAACCAGCTGGCAATCTACCACCCTGCCCACCCAACATCCATCTGGCTCAGGCGCTGGCGCGGGTAGGTAACAACCGCACACTCTATGCCAAGATGGCTCGCCATTGTGCACAAGAACAAAGCGATGCTCTCCACCGTACCGCCCAATGCTGGCACAGCGGTGATCGTGAGGCCGCACTACGCACCCTGCACACCCTGAAAGGGCTGTTGGCAACCCTGGGAGCACAAACGCTGGCGGATCAGGTAGCCCAAGCCGAAGCAGCACTGCAAGACTGCCCCAGCACCTCAGAAATTCAACCCCTTCTGGCACTATTAGAGGCACCGTTGCAGGCCGAACTGGCCACGCTAGAAGGGTTGGCCGACCAACTACACCCTAGCACCACCACGCCCCCTATCGTGACGCAACACAACGCTGTGGATACCCAAGACCTGCGCACACTGCTGCTGGCACTGCGCGAGCCCTTGGGCAAACGCCAACTACGCGCCCGCAAACTGCATGAGGAGCTACAACAAAAAGCGGCGGGGCTAGAAATGGAGGAACTGCCGGCACTCGCCACGGCAATGGAGCGGCTGAATTTTAAAAGCGCACTGGAACTGGTTGAGCAACTGCTCCACAAGCTCCATCAGGCCTGATTCTCTTGGGTCTGGCGTTTGCCTGCTACAGACGCCATTTCTCCAACAATTTTTGTGGCGGCATACTGTCGTACACCTCAAATGGCTGGTGAATCCAAGGGTTACTGGGCAAAAACTCCACCGAATAATCTGGGGTAAAGGTAGAAACACCCTTAGTCCAGATCACAGCACTGCGCAAGTCGGTGATGGGTGGGTAGTTACTGCGCAGCATTTGAATCACTGCATTCAGCGTTTTGCCCGAGTCCGCCAAGTCATCCACCAGCAAGACCCGGCCCGCAATTTCACCTTGGGGTGTCGTAATAAAACGTGCAATGTCGAGATAGCCCTGTACCGTGCCAGCCTCGGCACGGTAAGAACTGGTGGACATGATCGCCAGCGGCTTATTAAAGATACGACTCAGCATATCGCCCGGACGCAATCCGCCACGGGCTAAACACAAGATGGTGTCAAACTGCCATCCCGACTGATGTACCTTAAGTGCCAGTTTCTCAATGAGGTTGTGGTACTCATCGTAACTCACATAGAGATGCTTGCCATCTTCCGTCAACATGACGCCTCCTTCAAGTTTGATTGGCACCCGCCGCCAGCTCGGTGCTGGCAATGCTGGGTCATTCAGTCGGCCAAATAGGGATGGCGCAGCAAAATAGTGTGATCCCGGTCTGGACTGGTAGAGATCACGGCAATAGGCACCCCAGTCACATCCTCAATGCGTTGCAGATAACGGCGTGCATTCTCGGGCAGCGCATCGTATTGCGTCACACCTACGGTGGTTTCACTCCAGCCGGGCAGGATTTCGTAAATGGGCTCGCAACGGGCAATGTCATCGGCACCCATGGGCAGCAAATCAATACGTTCGCCATCGAGTTGATAGCCCACGCACAGTTGCAACTCGGTCAGGCCATCGAGCACATCCAGCTTGGTGATGCACAGGCCAGTCAATCCATTGACTTGCGCACTGCGCTTGAGCAAGGCTGCATCAAACCAGCCACAGCGGCGGCTGCGGCCTGTGGTCACGCCTTTTTCGGCTCCCACGGTGCTCATGTGGTAGCCGGGGGTACCAGGCTTTTCCCATTCCAACTCGGTAGGGAAAGGGCCACCACCCACACGGGTGCAATAGGCTTTGGTGATGCCCAAGATATAGTGCAACAGCCCTGGCCCCACGCCAGCACCGGCGGCGGCATTGCCCGCGACACAGTTGCTGGAGGTCACGTAGGGGTAAGTGCCATGATCGACGTCCAACAATGTGCCTTGGGCGCCTTCAAACAGCAAATTGCTGCCTTGGGCATGGGCATCGTTGAGTTCACGCGACACATCCGCCATCATGGGCTTGAGCAGTTCGGCGTGGTGCATGGCCTCAGCATAAACTGCCTCAAATTGCACTTGGCCATCTTGCATATAAGGTGCCAAGCCGGGGCCAAAATCGAACTTTTCTGAGCCCAAGAAGGTGCGCAACACATGGTTGTGCAAACTGAGCAACTCCCGCAGTTTGCTGGCAAAACGCTCGGGGTATTTAAGGTCTTGCACACGCAAGGCGCGGCGGGCAATTTTGTCTTCGTAGGCCGGGCCAATACCACGTCCGGTGGTGCCAATTTTCTCGGTGCCGCCTTGCTCGCGGGCTGCTTCACGAGCCACATCGAGTGCGACATGGAAAGGCAAAATCAGCGGGCAAGCCTCGCTCACACGCAGGCGTGAGCGCACTTCTACACCAGCTTTTTCCAAACCCGCGATTTCATCAAACAGCTTGGCTGCAGACAGCACCACGCCGTTGCCGATATAGCACTTAACGCCGGGACGCATGATGCCGCTAGGGATCAAGTGCAATGCCGTTTTAATGCCGTTGATCACCAGGGTATGGCCTGCATTGTGCCCACCTTGAAAACGCACGACGCCTTGGGCACTTTCGGTCAACCAATCAACCAGTTTGCCTTTACCCTCGTCACCCCATTGGGTGCCGACCACGACCACATTACGACCTTTGGTAGTTTTCATCTCAAACCCGATCAATTGTCAAATTCACTCAATGGCTTGCACGATCCAGCGGCCTTCAACGCACACCAGTTCGCGGTCACAGCGGAACGCATCCGCCTCATACGTTTGCCCCGGAAGGACGCAAACGACGATTTCGCCCTGGCGGCGCAAGTCGGCCACCACACTGCTGACCTGGGGGTCACTGCTCCAAGGAGCACAAATGGCCCCCTGCGTTGCAGACTCTGGCAGAGCCTGCACCAGTTGCTTAATATCTAGGCTAAAGCCTGCGGCGGGTCGGTTGCGGCCAAATACCGCACCCACCTCGTCATAGCGCCCCCCACGCACCAGTGCATCACTGGCCCCTTGGGCATACATAGAGAAGCGGACACCGCTGTAATAGGCATAACCGCGCAGGTCTGCCAAATCAAACGTCACCCGATCGGTGCCGATATGGGCCATCACTGCACGCAGATGGGCCAAGGGTTCTTGCACGCCAGGAATGTTACGGAAGGCTTTTTCTGCCACATCCAGCACAGAACTGTCACCATACAACTGCAACAATACCTGTAAGCCATCGCGAGAGGCTGCAGGAAAGCCTTGGGTCAACGCGCGCAGCTCACTGGCATCTTTGGCCGCCAGAGCAGCGTGGACTTGGCGCAACACCACCGCATCGGCAGGCACCCCCGCCAGCAAACTACGCACAATGCGAACATCTGCCAAGTCGACACTGACCTGATCAATACCCGCCACTTGCAAACAACTAAGCGCCAGCTCTACCGCTTCCAGATCAGCCTGCAAACCAGCATGACCATAAATCTCGGCACCAAACTGCAATGGTTCGCGGGTGGCATGGGGACGGTCTGGCCAAGTGTGCAGCACCGAGCCGCAATAGCACAAGCGCGTCACACCCGGACGATTGAGCAAATGGGCATCCATACGGGCCACTTGCTGCGTGGTGTCGGCCCGCAATCCCATCATGCGCCCAGAAATTTGGTCTACCAGCTTGTAAGTTTGTAGATCCAGTGCCTCGCCCGTACCTGTGAGCAAAGACTCTAGGTGCTCCAACAAGGGGGGCATGACCAATTCATAACCGTAGCTGTGCGCAGTATCTAGCAAGCCACGACGAAGCTCCTCGATATGCCGGGCCTCACAAGGCAAAACATCGGCAATGTAATCCGGCAAGACCCAGGCAGACATGGAGGAACGGTTCGCTGTTAAAAAAGCGATTCTACCGGCTGCGGGTGACTCTGGAGAGTCCGCGCCGGAAATTTGGCTGCCGGCCTGTCCGAAAAAGAACAGTTTGCTCTGAAAGCAGCCACTATGGACATGAAAATTGGCGGAAGGTCAGGGATTCGAACCCTGGAGGGCCGCAAAGCCCTGCCGGTTTTCCTTACCTGCTATGGTTTTCACCACCAAGAACATGCTGAACATGCCTTGTTTGGGGTCTGGACTTTGCCTTCACCGTGGCCTATCAAAGGCTGTTAGGTGGGAGCCGTCAAGTCTCTACACGTTCTGCTGCTTTGAATAAAAGCAGCAGCTTCGCTCGGCGTTACCTCGACCTAGGCCAGGGGCTTCTCCGAATTTGACTCCTTACAGCCAATGCGTTTCCACATTGGCGCTCGATTGAACAAGACCGGTGCAATCGACCACTCTGCCAACCTTCCGCAGCCGGGATTGTAACCACTTTACAGGGACTGCTGACCCAAGCCACAGACAGACTTAGGTATTTTTATACAGCAAGGCAAAAAAAAGCCCACCAAGGCGGTGGGCTTTTTTGTTTGGCTCCTCAACCTGGGCTCGAACCAGGGACCTACGGATTAACAGTCCGGCGCTCTACCGACTGAGCTATTGAGGAATGATCGGTAAACAAACCCCGCGCTGTGCAGGGCAATAAAATTTTGGCTCCTCAACCTGGGCTCGAACCAGGGACCTACGGATTAACAGTCCGGCGCTCTACCGACTGAGCTATTGAGGAATGATCGGTAAACAAACCCCGCGCTGTGCAGGGCAATAAAATTTTGGCTCCTCAACCTGGGCTCGAACCAGGGACCTACGGATTAACAGTCCGGCGCTCTACCGACTGAGCTATTGAGGAAAGACCCGAATTATATACAGAAAAAACGGCATCCATCCGCATGTGGATACATTCAGAGGCAATTTGCAGGGTAACTATGGCGATATACCATCAACCCCATCATGCAAGACACCGCCCCCCACCTGTCCACCCGCCTTATCCACCACGACTACACCCCTCCCGATGGCTTCATGGCGCCCGCACCTGCCGTACACAAAGCGTCTACGGTCATTTTTCCCAATGTGGCCGCTATGCGCACCCGTGAGTGGAAAGACAAGAGCAGTTACACCTACGGCCTGCATGGCACTCCCACCACCTTTACGCTGGAGGAGCGGTTGTGTACGCTCGAAGGCGGATTGCAATGCGTGCTGGTGCCCAGTGGATTGGCGGCCATTGCCACGGTGTCGCTGGCTCTGTTGCGCAGCGGCCAGCAGGTGTTGATTCCGGACAACGCCTACGGCCCCAATGCCTCAATGGCAGCGGCCACACTGGCCCCATTGGGGATTAAACACGCACTGTACGACCCCTTAAATCCTGCCGATTTGGCAGCCAAAATCACACCTGCCACCCAATTGGTCTGGCTGGAAGCGCCTGGTTCAGTAACGATGGAGTTTCCAGACCTGCCCGCACTGTTGCGCATCTGCCAAGCGCAGGGCATTACCACCGCACTAGACAATACTTGGGGGGCTGGGCTGGCTTTTGCCCCATTCGACCTTGAAGGGGATGGCCAACTAGCGGTCGACATTTCGGCCCATGCCCTGACCAAATACCCCAGTGGGGGCGGTGATGTGCTAATGGGCAGCATCATCACCCGCGATCCGGCACTGCACCTGAAAATCAAACTGCTGCACATGCACTTGGGTTTGGGCATTGGCGGCAACGATGCAGAAATGCTGTTGCGCTCTTTGCCCAGTATGGCCCTGCGCTACCGTGCCCACGACTTGGCAGCCCGCCACTTGGCGCGCTGGCTGCAACAACAACCTGCCGTGGTACAAGTGCTGCACCCGGCTTTACCCGGCGCTCCAGGCCATGATCACTGGCAGAGAATGTGCGGCCAAGCCCATCATGGCGATGGTGCAGCAGCCGGTTTGTTCAGCATTATTGTGGATGGGCGCTACAGCCAACAACAGGTCGATACCTTTTGCGATAGCCTGCGCCTGTTCAAAATTGGTTATAGCTGGGGTGGGCCCATCAGCTTGGTCATGCCTTATGCGCTACAGGCCATGCGTAGTTTGCCAACGCCACATCTACGCCACGGCAAATTGGTGCGCTTTTCTATTGGCCTAGAAAGCGTGCAAGACTTGCAGCAAGACTTGGCACAGGCGCTAGAGCAGGCTTTTGTGCCGCTGTAACACTCTATGCCATACCAGCCTGAGGTGGAACTGTTACAGTGGGCTTTCAAATTTTCACTTTATAGAAAGCACCACCACCTTGGCAACCCCCAACTACGGATACGAAAAACGCCAGCGCGAACTGGCCAAGAAAAAGAAAAAAGAGGACAAGCTGCGGGCCAAGGCCAATGGCACGGTCGTGCGCCACAGCGACACTTACGTGGCCCCAGACAACGCCACAGAGGTTGCGTTGGGCAGTGCGGCGTCCGTTGCCGACAACAGCACACAACAACCCAGCTAATTGGTGGCTTTTGGGCCCTGTCTTAACGCAACAGCTTGCGCAATGTGGGCCAGACGTTGTCCAGAATGCGGGGATGTGCCTCTGCACGGGGATGGATTCGGTCAGACTGGAACAGGGCCAGCGGATCGGTGCCATCGGCAATGCCTTGGAGTAGAAAAGGCACCAATGCAGCCTGATTTTCTTGTGCCACGGTGGCAAACATCGCTGCAAACTGTTGCGCATAATCGCGGCCATAGTTGGGTGGCACCTGCATCCCCGCCAGCAAGACCTTGGCGCCCGTAGCACGGGCAGCGTGTGTCATGGCCTGCAAATGCTCTCGGGTGCTTGACAAAGGCAAGCCACGCAAGGCGTCGTTGCCCCCCAGTTCAATCACCACCACCGCTGGCTGGTGCTGCGCCAACAGCGCCGACAAACGGGAACGGCCACCGGCAGTTGTATCGCCACTGATACTGGCATTGACCACCGTGAAGGGTAGCTTTTCAGACTGCAGTCGCCGCTCCAACAAAGCCACCCAGCCCATACCCCTGGGCAGCCCATATTCGGCACTTAAAGAGTCCCCCAATACCAAGATAGTTGCTGGTTTGGCTTGTGCTTGCACCATCCCAAACAGCCCGCCCAGCATCACGGCCATATGGGCCCGGATAAAGTGGCGCCGATACACTTTCTGATTCACTGTGATAAGCCCTTCCATGTCCGACTCTGCCATTCCCTCTGCGCCTCCCCTCATCGCCGTGCAGCATGTCACCAAATCGGTGATGGACGCCAGCGGCAGCTTGCAGATTTTGCGGGATATCGATTTTCAACTGGTCGCCAAAGAGACCGTGGCCATTGTCGGCGCTTCTGGCTCCGGGAAAAGCACTCTGCTGTCTATTCTGGCGGGCTTAGACACGCCCAGCACGGGCACAGTGCTGTTGGAAGGCCAAGATATTTTTGCCTTGAATGAGGATGACCGTGCTGCGCTGCGAGCGCAAAAAATGGGTTTCGTTTTCCAGAGCTTCCAGCTGATGGGCAACCTGACCGCGTTAGAAAACGTGATGCTACCGCTGGAGTTGGCTGGGCAACGTGATGCACGCCAACGCGCTGCGCAGATGCTGCACCATGTAGGCTTGGGCCAACGCTTACAACATTACCCCAAAGTGCTCAGTGGTGGCGAACAGCAACGCGTGGCGCTGGCACGGGCTTTTGTGGTGCAGCCCGCCGTGTTGCTGGCCGACGAGCCTACAGGCAGCCTGGACTTTGCCACTGGAGAGACCATCATGCAATTGATGCTGGACTTGAACCGCGAGCAAGGCACCACACTGGTGCTGGTTACCCACGATCGGGCGCTGGCAGCCCGATGCGAACGCTGCATCACGATGGATGCGGGACAAATCAAAGAAATAGGCATCACGATGGATGCGGGACAAATCAAAGAAATAGGTTAGTTCTTTACTACGCCCAAAAACAAGGAGGCCATCAGGCACTGACGGGGCAAAAAACCCAGTGGTTAGCTGAGCGCGGGATAATCTGTGCCTATGTCTTCCCCCAAAGTTCTGTTTGGCTTTCATGCCGTGGGCGTGCGCCTGAAAACCGCACCACAATCCATTATCGAAATCTACTACGAGGCCACACGGCGCGATGCACGGATGCGCCAGTTTCTGGACCGTGCCCGTGAAGCTGGTGCCCGATTGATTGAAGCTGACAGCGTACGCATTGCCAAGTTGGCGGGCAGCCACGGCCACCAAGGGGTGGCGGCACGGGTAGAGCCGGTAGCCCAAATTACTTCGTTGGACGAGCTGCTCGAGAATCTGGAAGAAAGCGGCATCGCCTCGCCCTTGCTGCTGGTGCTCGATGGCGTGACCGATCCGCACAATTTGGGTGCTTGTTTGCGTGTGGCCGACGGCGCGGGGGCCCATGCCGTCATTGCACCCAAAGACCACGCCTCGGGCATCAATGCCACTGTCGCCAAAGTAGCCAGTGGTGCTGCCGAAACCGTGCCCTACTTCATGGTGACCAATTTAGCACGCACGCTCAATGAACTCAAAGAGCGCAATATCTGGATTATTGGCACCAGTGGTGATGCCCCACAAAGCATCTACCAAGCCGATTTGAAAGGCCCGGTGGCATTGGTGTTGGGTGCCGAAGGCGATGGTATTCGCCAACTAACGCGCAAAACCTGCGATGCACTGGTCAGCATTCCAATGAAAGGGGCGGTAGAAAGCCTGAACGTGTCGGTAGCCAGCGGTATTTGTCTGTACGAAGCCCTGCGCCAGCGCGGCGGCTGATTTTTATACCCAACCCAACGCCCCCAAGAGCGCCCCAGCACCCAACAGCCAGAGCAAATGCAGGCGGGTGCGCCACACCAGCAGGGCACAGACCAAACCGAGCATCCATAAACCTGCGTCGGCTTGGACTTGCCCCTGGCCTCTGCCCAATACCCAGGCCGTGGCCATCATAAAACCAATCACGATAGGGGCCATGCCTTGTTTGAAGGCACGCACGCTGCGCCGCTGGCGGTTACGCTGTGCCCAACGGGTAGCCAACCAAGTCAAGGTCGCACTGGGGAGCAAAATACCCAGCATGGTCAACCCAGCCCCCAGTAAGCCCAGTGCCCAGCCCGCACTACCAGTGCCAGCGCCAGCAGCGTTCAGGCCCACATTCCAACCCAGCAGAGCAATAAACAACAAATTAGGCCCAGGGGCCGCCTGTGCAATGGCAATACTGGCATTGAATTGCAAATCGGTCAGCCACCCTTGTTGATCCACCAAAAAACGGTGCATATCTGGGGCCAAAGAAATGGCCCCCCCCACCGCCAACAGAGACATCGACAAAAAATACAGCAACAACCCCAGCCAATCTGACACCTGCAAATTCAACACGATCATGGGGCCACCTTGCGCCAAGTCAGACCACAAGCCACCAACCCCAACACCAGCAACACCCACGGCAAAGGAATACGCCACCATGCCACCAACACAAAGGCAGTCAGCGCAATCAGGCCACTGAACACTGGCCCCAAAGGGTGTTGGCGCAAAGCAGGCATGAGCTTCAACCCCATACCACCGATCATGCCCGCTGCCACCGCCCCCATACCACGCAAGGCACCCGCCACAGCAGGGTGCGTGGCCCAATGTGCATAGGCCAAAGCGGCCAGCAACACCAAGACCAAGGGCAGCGCCAGCATCCCCAGCAAAGCCGCCACCGCACCACGCAAGCCAAAATAACGATCCCCAATCATGATGGACAAATTGACCACATTGGGGCCAGGCATGACCTGAGCCACAGCCCACTCCTCGACAAACTCCTCTCGGGTCAGCCAGCGCCTTTTTTCTACCAATTCCCGCTGCACCACCGCCACCACACCACCAAACCCCTGCAAGGCCAGCCAAGTAAAAGACCAAAACAAATCTGCCACATTGCGTGGGGCAGGGCGGTTGGCGAGAGGATCGGGCTGCGCCGACTCAGGGACAATTACAGGCATGTGCGACGTCATAGACCGGGGATTTTCTACCGTCTGGCCTTTGTCTGCACTGGTGGGCCTGAGACAATTCAGACCATGAGCGATTTGAACGAAACCCCACCCGCGTACCCCGCCGATTGGCTGGAGGTGCATTCCATGGATCTGGACGCCCAAGGCGTGGCCCGCAAGCCCGATGGCAAAGTGATCTTTATTGATGGTGCCTTGCCCTCTGAGTGGGTCACGGCCAATACCCATCGTAAGAAGAACAACTGGGAACAAGCCAGCCTTACGGCGATTCACAAAGAATCATCACAGCGTGTACGCCCTGGTTGCCCACATTTTGGCCTGCACTCGGGAGCCTGTGGCGGCTGCAAAATGCAGCACTTACACGCCGGTGCCCAAGTGGCCGTCAAACAGCGGGTACTCGAAGACAACCTCTGGCATTTGGGCAAGGTCAAGCCCGAGACTTTGCTGCGCCCCATAGAAGGCCCAGCTTGGGGCTACCGCTACCGTGCCCGCTTATCGGTACGGCATGTACTCAAGAAAGGTACCGTACTGGTTGGTTTTCACGAGCGCAAGAGCCGCTATGTGGCTGACATGGAAGTGTGCCCCATCCTGCCGCCGCATGTCAGTGCCATGCTCATGCCCATGCGGGCCTTGATTGCCTCCATGGAGGCGCGCGACACCTGCCCACAAATCGAGCTGGCCTGTGGTGATCAGGTCACCGCCTTGGTGCTGCGCCATTTGGAACCGTTATCGGCCAGCGATACAGACAAGCTGCGTGCCTTTGCCGCAGAGCACCGCGTGCAATGGTGGCTACAACCCAAAGGGCCAGACACCGTGCATTTGCTCGATGAGCGAGGCCCAGAACTCTCGTACGCGCTGCCCGAGTTTGGCATCACCATGCCCTTCAAGCCTACCGACTTCACGCAAGTGAACCCCCATATCAACCGGGTGCTGGTATCGCGCGCGTTGCGCTTGCTTGATGTGCAAAAGCACGAGCGGGTGATTGACTGGTTTTGCGGCTTGGGCAACTTTACCCTGCCACTGGCCACCCAAGCGCGTGAAGTGCTGGGCATTGAGGGCAGCGAAGCCCTGGTAGCCCGCTCCCGCTCCAACTACGCCCTCAACCAAAGCCATGCACCCACTGGACAGGCGCTGGCTCCTACTGGCTTTGTGGCACGCAACCTGTTCGAGATGACCCCAGAGATGCTGGTAGCCGACGGAGTGGCAGAAAAATGGCTGATCGACCCCCCACGCGAAGGGGCCTTTGCGCTGTCCAAAGCCTTGGCCGACATTGAGCAAGCCCGGCTCGGTGCCGAAGGTGCCAGCCCCCTGCCCGCAGAAGCACAACACTGGCATCCCCCACAACGAATCGTTTATGTGAGCTGCAATCCGGCCACTTTGGCCCGCGACGCGGGCTTGCTGGTACACCAAGCCGGTTATCGTTGCGTAGCGGCAGGGATGGTCAATATGTTCCCACACACCGCCCACGTAGAAAGCATGGCCGTGTTTGAACGCGTCCACACCACATAACGCGCCACTCAACTGCGCCGTTCGGCACCACCACGCGGGGCTGTCTCAATGATGGTCTCTGTGGGTGGCTTGGCGGGCTTTTCTGCTTTGCCCAGCACAGAAGGCGTGCCCTCTATCTTGTTGTCGCGCATATAAGCATCCATGTCTTTCCAACCAGCAAAGACCGCTGCCTTAGGCGACTTGGGATTAAGGGTGTAACAGTCTTCCAGACCACGCAGGGCATGGCGACAGGCACTGCCTATGGCCTTGGCTTCGGCTTCACTTTTCAGGACAGCAGGGCTGGGCCCCAAGCCCGGAATCTCGCAGCCAGTCAGTAACAGCAATGCAAAAAGGGCAGGAAGGCGTAGCAGCATGGGGGACACTTTCTGGAACATGTTTTCCATTATCGGCACAGCGCAGGCCAGGTTGAGCCTTGTAGCATCAACAGACAAGGGAATGGCTTATATTGGTGCCGTGGCGCGTGGTTATATCCGCACATGCCCCAAGGAATCAGAATATGTTCCCCAAAAAATTTGTAGCCACCCTCAGTTTCTTCCTGTTTTTTCTGCTGGGGTTGGTGGCATGGTGGGCACAAAACCGAGCTTCTGAAGAACCACCCGCAACAGTAAATAGCCCCGCATACACCTTACGGTTAGGGCACAACATTCCTGTAGACAGTGCGTTGCACCAAGCGGCGGTGCGCTTGGCAGAATTGGTGGCAGAACGCAGCCAGCACCAGGTCAAAATCGAGGTCTTTCCGGCACAGCAGCTTGGTACCGACGATCAAATGCTGGAAATGGCCCGCACTGGCGAATTAGACATTGTTCTGACCCCTACAGCCAAAGTCAGCACATCGGTTCCGGCCATGCAGTATGCCGACCTTCCGTTCTACTTCCCCACCCGTGAAGACCTGTATGAGATGCTCGATGGTGAGCCAGGACAAATGCTGTTGCAGCGCCTACAGTCGATTGATCTGGTGGGTGTGACATTTTGGGAAAACGGATTCAAGCATTTCACGGCCAACACACCCCTGCGTGCTCCCACTGATTTTCAGGGGCTCGACATGCGCACCATGAAAAGCCGGTTGCTGATGGAGCAATTCAAGAACCTTGGTGCCAACCCCATCCAAATTGACTTTCATGCCACACGCCAAGCCTTGGCCGATAAGGTGGTGGATGGACAAGAAAACCCTCTGGTAGCCATCGTCAGTATGGGACTGCATCAGGTGCAAAAGCACCTGACGCTCAGCAGCCACGGCTATATGGGCTATGTGGTGATGATCAGCGCCCGCAGCTTCAACAACTTACCAACCCAATGGCAGCAGCTATTGGTCAATACCGCCAAAGAACTGACCCCCTGGGAGCGGCAAGAAACCCACCGCCGAGAGGCCGCCCTGCTAGAAACCATTCGCCAAGCGGGTGTGACAGTGCATGAACTCGGCCCCACCGAGCGCGCCAAATTCAAGGCCACTATGGCCAACATACCAGCCCTGTTTGAAGATGTGATCGGCTCAGACATCCTGTCACGCACCGAAGAAATGCTCGACCGCAAGTATGGCACCGCACAACGCATTGTCATCGGACTAGATGCCGACCTGTCGCAGTATTCAGCCACAGCCGGTCTGGGCTTTCGGCGCGGCGCTCATCTGGCTATTGACGAAATCAATGCGGCCGGTGGGGTGCTAGGTCGGCCACTGCAATTGATAGCACGCGACCATAAGGGCTTGCCCAGTTTGGGGGTCAGCAATATCAATGCCTTTGCAGCACAACCCGAGGTCGTGGCTGTGTTGGGGGGGGTGCAGTCTGCGGTGGTTATGGCAGAAAAGGAGCCGGCAAGCACCACAGGGTTGCCATTGCTGGTGGCGTGGGCATCGGTCGGCGATCTGTTCACACCCCATCAGCCCCCTGGCCCCGTGTTCAGGCTCTCTGCCGACGATCGGCTGGCGGCGCCGTTCATCATGAACCACTTATTGCAGCAGCGTTATCGCCGTCCTGCCATCCTGCGAGAAAACACGGTGTGGGGCCGCGTTAACCTAGAGCGGATGCAAGAATACCTGCAACAGTCTGGCCATGATTTTGTACAGGTGGAATCGTTCAACCGTGGACAAACTGACTTCAACGACGTGCTGCGCCGCATCGAGCGGTCTGGCGCCGATGTATTGGTGCTGGTGGCGACTGGGGCCGAAGGGGGACAGGTGGTGCAAACCTTGGCGCAACGCTCGTCTGCACTGCCAGTCATTTCACATTGGGGCATCAGTTCTGGCAATTTCTGGGCAGCCAATCGGGAGGCTCTGAGCAAAATCGACATGCGGTTTTTTCAGACATTTACCTTCATCGGTAATCCCCGTCCACAAAGCCAACGGTTAGCCGAAAAATACCAAAACCGCTATGGAGTGGCATCGCTGCGAGAAGTCGCAGCCCCACAGGCAGTGGCACAAACCTATGATTTGGTGCATTTACTGGCACGGGCCATTGCTCAGGCAGGCAGCACCGACCGGCTGGCAGTGCGCCAGGCGCTCGAGAAATTGCCCCCCATGGAGGGGGCCGTGCGCCGCTATGCCCCCGCCTTCAGCACAACACGCCATGATGCGCTGGATGCAGAAAACTACCACATGGCCCGTTTTGCAGAAGACGGGGCCATTCTGATGGTGTCGCCATGAAAGCACCCCACAACACCCAAAATGCTGGGGTAGAGCGGCTGCTCGGTATGCGCCGCAGTCTCAAACGGCGGGTGATTTTGCAAGTCTGTGCGTTGGTGTCTGCCACCATGCTGCTCCTGACCGTAGCAGTGGCCCTGATGATGGATGCACAGCTCGGACGCCAGATGCAAAATAGCTTGCGCGACATGGCACGCTCTTCGCTGGTATTGCTGGAGGCCCGCATCACCGCTCTGGTAGAGAACACCGAACGGTTGGCCGACAATCCGTTGGTGGTCAATGGCCTGATGGATCAACAAGGCCGCGAGACCTATCTGCCACAGTTGGCCCGCAATTTTGCCCAAGGCCGAGAAGTGGTAGCGTTTTCGTTGGTCGATTTTGATGCCCAGCCAGTCTACCAGTGGCACACCGAACACATTGAGTACAACGCCTCACCAGAACTACGCAATGCCTTGAGCATGGGGCGTCGGGTGCTCTTTGTGCGCCCTTCCAATAAGCGCCTGGTGGTCATGGTGCCGATCACGTTCTACAAAACCGTCCAAGGTGCGGTGGTGGTGGAGTTTGACCTGCCCGCCCTGACCATGAACCAATCCCCTGGCTATCCACAAGCCTGCTACCACCTGCTCATGGGCACAGAGACATTGCTGGTGCATAACCACACCTCCACCCAGACCTATATCCATCAAATATTGGGGCCGGAGGCGGCAGCCACGCCTTTGCTCAAGATACTCAATCTCCGTCTGGAAATTGGTTTGCCCGAATCCGTACACCGCCAAGCCGTCTGGGCGGTGGTAGAGGGCTTTTTGCTGATTGGGGTGTTTTTGCTGCTTGGAGCCCTGCTACTGGCTGCCTGGATGGGCAACTCCATCACCACCCCCATACTCACTTTGTACCAACGCATCACCGGCAAGGATGTGAACACACCGCTGGATGCACCACTGGGCACTGACGACGAATTGGAGGAGCTGGCCCGTGGTTTTGCGCAGCGCACCGCCGAATTGCATGCCATTCAGAACCAACTCGAAGTACGTGTGCAACGCCGCACAGCCGAATTGAGCAGCACTACCGCCCAACTGGTAGAGAGCCGCATCATGTTGGAAAGCGCCCAAGAAATGACGCATTTGGGCAGCTGGGTATGGGACTTGCACGATGGCACCCAACGCTGGTCTGATGAGCTCTACCGGATTTTGGGTTACACCCCCGCAAAAGTTGCCAGCACTCCCGCCCAGTTTTTACAAGCAGTGCATCCCCAAGACCGGACGATGGTAGAGCAAGCACTGCTCTCGGCCCAAGAAACACCGGGAGCTGCATGGCAAATTGAGTACCGCATCTTGCGTGCCGTCACCGGCGAAGAGCGCCATGTGCAACAGGTAGCCCAGGTGCTGTGTGATGCCGAGGGCAAACCATTGCGCATGCTGGGGGCAATGCTCGACATCACCAGCCGCAAGCGCAGCGAACAACAATTACAGCAGGCACAAAGCGAAGCCGAAGCGGCCAACCGTGCCAAATCAGACTTTCTGGCCAACATGAGCCACGAGATCCGCACTCCACTGAACGTCATCACGGGCATGGTGCATCTGGCCCTAGAGACCCAACTCTCTGACCGCCAGCGCAATTACCTGGTCAAGGTACACCGCTCTGCCCAATCACTGCTGGGCCTGATCAATGACATTCTGGATTTCTCTAAGATCGAAGCACGCAAACTCACACTAGAGCAAGTCTGTTTTAACTTGCAAGACGTGCTGGAGGATTTCTCCGGGATGGTGGGCCTACGGGCAGAAGAAAAAGGCCTTGAACTGTTGTTCGACATTCCGCCCCACCTTCCGCGTGAATTGACAGGTGACCCATTGCGTCTGGGCCAAGTGCTGACCAACATTGGTTACAACGCGGTCAAGTTCACTGAGCATGGTGAAATCGTGCTAGGCGTTCGGATCATGCACCAAGCCCACGCAACCACCGATGAGCGCACCACATTGGTGTTGCATTTCATGATCCGCGACACCGGCATTGGTATCAGCCAAGAGCAGCAGGAACGGCTGTTTCACAACTTCACCCAAGCAGACAGCTCCACCACCCGCCGCTATGGCGGGACTGGGCTGGGTCTGGCCATTTCCAAAAATCTGGTCGAGATGATGGGAGGACAGATTTGGGTCGAAAGCACCTTGGGCCAAGGCAGCACCTTCCATTTCACTTGGCCCACCATTGGTTGTGCCAAGCACACCGACGAGCGGCTGCCACTGACACCACCACTGCAAGGCCAACGGGTGCTGGTGGTAGACGACAACGAAAGTGCCCGTGAAATCCTCGCCCGCATGGTCACGGCCCTACATTTTGAGGCCAGTGTGGCAGACAGCGGTGCCAATGCCCTGACCCACATCGTGCAAGCCCAACAAAGGGGGCAACCCTATGCCGTGGTGTTGATGGATTGGATGATGCCAGAAATGGATGGTTTGGAATGCGTCCGTCTGCTGCGCAACCAATTGCCACCAGAACAATGGCCCAAGATGGTGATAGTCACGGCACGCGATCCAGAAGACCTGCCCGACCGTACCGGCATTGAAGAAGTCTTGGCCAAGCCCGTCACGCCCTCCACCTTGCTCGAAACGCTGCTGCGAGTGCATGGCCATGCAGTGCCAGTGCGCACCCACCGCACGTTGCGCAATGAGGAGTTGCGTGCGCTCATGGAGAGCCTGCACGGTGCCCATCTGCTGCTGGCAGAAGACAACGAACTTAACCAAGAATTGGCAGTAGACCTGCTGGCCGAAGCCCAGATCACCACACGCATTGCCAACAACGGGCAAGAAGCCCTAGACTGGCTCGCCAAAGAAGCATTTGATGGTGTGCTGATGGATCTGCAAATGCCAGTCATGGATGGTTATGCGGCCACACAGGCCATCCGTCGCTCCGAATGGGCCGATCTGCCAGTGATCGCCATGACAGCCAATGTCATGGCCGGTGACCGCGACAAGGCGATGGCCGCCGGCCTCAATGACCAAATTGGCAAACCGCTGGATGTGGTGCAAATGTTCACCACCATTGCCAAGTGGATTCATCCCCATGTGCGTAGCCCCCTCCCATCGGCAATGCCAGTGCCAGCCGCGCCCCCACCCACCACCGCCCCTCCAACAGACGCCTTGCCCACACGCCTAACGGGTATCGACTTGGAGGCTGGACTGCGGCTGTCCAATGGCAACCGTGCCACCTACAGAAAACTGCTGGTACTCTTTCAGCAAGGTCAACAAGACTTTTCAGCCCAATTTCACAACGCCCTGCAAACCCAAGACTGGCCCACCGCCAACCGCTTGGCGCATACGCTCAAAAGCGTCTCTGCCACGGTGGGTGCGCAGGCATTGTCTGAAGCAGCCAAAGAACTGGAACTGGCCTGCCGTGAACAGCAACCCCTGACACAAGTGGAACAATTCTTGCAGGAAGTGGTTGCACAGCTCACACCCGTGATAGAAGGGCTGACGGATCTGACATCGCCACCAGCAGTGGCAGAAGCTACACCGCAGATCAACCGCCAGCAATTGCACCATTTGCTCTTGCCATTGCGCGAACTATTGTCCTCGGGCAATACAGAGGCTCTTGATTTGATGGAAGAATTACAAACCCGCTATGGCCTGTCTGACCAGCACTTCAAAGAACTGGAAAAGAAAGCCAGAGTGTTCGATTTTCAAGGCGCCTGCGATACGCTGGATGAATGGATGATCGACCTTGCGCCCAACCGGGAGTCACAATAAAGAGAGGGAGCGTACGCTCATGCCAGAGAAACGGCAAATTGTTCTAGTAGTGGATGATACCCCCGAAAATATCGAGATATTGCGTCAGTTGTTGCGCACTGACTACACCATCCACGCAGCCATCTCTGGAGAAAAAGGGCTGGAGATCGCCCGCAAGCTGCCCCAACCAGACATCATTCTGCTGGACATCATGATGCCCGGCATTGACGGTTACGAAGTCTGTCGACAACTCAAGCATGACCCCACCACGGCGCATATTCCGGTTGTCTTTATCAGTGCGCTCGACCAAGTGGGGCATGAAACCCTAGGGCTTGAATTGGGTGCTGTGGACTACATTCGCAAACCATTTGAACCCGTACTGGTCAAAGCCAGGGTGCGCAACCACTTGGTACTAAAACGCTACGAACAACAACTAGAAGAACTGGTGCGCGCTCGCACAGCCGAGTTGGCCTTGACACAGCAAATCACCATTGAAGCCTTGGCCAATCTGGCGGAGTTTCGGGATAACGAAACTGGGGGACATATCAAGCGCACACAAAATTATGTGCGTGCGCTCACGCAGCATCTCAGCCACCACGGCCCTTACCAACATTTGTTAGATCCTGTCAGTGTCGAAATGCTCTACCGCTGCGCACCACTGCACGATATTGGCAAAGTCGCAATCCGGGATGTGGTTTTGCTCAAGCCAGGACGCCTGACCCCCGAAGAATTTGAAGAGATGAAGCAGCATGTCATCTATGGGGCCAAAGCTTTGGAAGTAGCTGAAGGCACCCAAAGCGAGAGCGTATTTTTGCAATGTGCCCGTCAAATCATTTTGGGACACCACGAACGCTGGGACGGCAAAGGCTATCCGCAAGGGCTCAAAGGCTCCGAAATTCCACTGCCTGGCCGTATTATGGCGGTGGCCGATGTCTATGATGCACTGATCAGCCGCCGGGTATACAAACCAGCCTATTCACACACAAAGGCTACAGAAATCATTGTCGAAGGCAGTGGTAGCCATTTTGACCCGGTTGTTGTAGATGCCTTTATTGCGCTGGGTGATGAGTTCCGCATGATTGCATTGACCCATGCCGACGAAGGAATGGAAACTTGGATCTAACAATGGATCTCTCACTGGATAACAAAGGAGCGATGGTATGGCTGATTTTCGTGTGGTGGTGATTGGCGCTGGTGAAACTGGCACCCCATTACTTCAACAATTGCTGAGTGCAAGTTTTGTCAAAGTGCTGGGGGTGGCTGATCTGAACCCTCAGCAACCCGGCATAGCCTTGGCACAAGCACATGGAGTGCGTGTTACCACCGACTTTATGGAGCTGCTTGCTTTGGGTACAGAGGTTGATATCGTGATTGATGTCACGGGTGTGGGTGCAGTGCGTGAGGCACTGCGCAAAGCAATGGTCAACACAGGCAATCGGCACACCATTCTGATGCACGAAAACATTGCCATGCTCATGATGTCTCTTTCAGCAGGCAAGCTGATTCAGGGAAAACATGGGGACACAGATTACACCTAAACCACTCTGTGCTGCATGGTGCCCATGCCTAAAGAAAAAGGGCCGGTTCAACACCGGCCCTTTTTCTATGTGCAACCCTATTGCATGCTCAAAGGTTGACTTGTGGAAATTTTCGAAAAATTTTATTCGCGCTCACCACCAAAGATACCCAGCAGTGCCAACAAGCTCTGGAATACATTAAAGATGTCCATATACAGTGCCAAGGTGGCGCTGATGTAGTTGGTTTCGCCACCATCAATGATTTGCTTGAGGTCATACAGCATATAGGCACTGAAAATGCCAATGGCGGCCACCGAAATAGCCATCATGCCTGCACTAGAACCAACAAACACGTTGATAACGGCACCCGCCATCAACACCAAAGTGCCCACCATCAACCATTTGCCCATACCAGACAAATCACGCTTGATAACGCTAGCCAAGCTAGCCATCACGACAAATACCCCAGCAGTGCCTGCAAAAGCAGTCATGATCAGTTCGGAGCCATTTTTGAAACCCAGCACCGAACCAATCAGACGTGACAACATCAAGCCCATGAAGAAGGTAAAAGCCAACAACACGGGAACGCCCATCGCGGAATGCTTGGTTTTTTCGATGGCAAACATAAAACCGAAGGCACCCGCCATGAACACAATCATGCCCATCATGCCGCCCAGCATGGAGGTAATGCCAGTAGCCACCCCCACCCAAGCACCCAACACGGTGGGCACCAAGCTCAAGGCCAACAACCAATAAGTATTGCGCAGCACCTTGTGGCGCTGCTCCTGCGAAATGCCGTAGCCATAGTCCGCAGAGGAGTAGAGGGTGGAAACGCGGTCGTTCATCGATATGCTCCTGAGTGACCTGCACAGCGCAGGCGTCTGGATTCTAGGTGGGGACTTTCCTGCAAGAGTCAATACCCCCACAAATCGTGGCAAGAATCAATACAGTTGATTCACCCCATCCCACAAAGTTCCCATGGAAAAAAAGCCTGGCTACGCGGCAAAAAACCGTTGGCTGGCCAAAACGACCCTGACGGGCTTGCAACAAACCCGGGAGTCGCCCCACGATGAAACCTACTTGGTCAAAATCAATTTACCCAAACGGGTGGCCTGCAAACGGTACACACTGCCATTGTGTGCAATAGTCACCGTCTTGCGGCCTTGCAATAAGTCTCGGCTGTCCAAGGTATCCTGTGGCGCTGCGCCATGTCCCTCCAAAGCGGCAGAGGTAGGCAAATCTTGGGGGGTCGCGCCCAAGGCCACAGCAAAATAAGGCGAAGCACTGGTCAGACTGGCGGCGTACATGGTCTTCATACTCCAAAGCAAGGGTTACTGGGGATCTGTGACAAAGCCGATTTTGCGCACCCCGGCCCGTTGGGCGCTAGCCATCGCTTGGGCTACACGCTCATAACGCACGGTTTTATCGCCCCGGATATGCAAGTCAGGCTGCGGCTCTTTGGCGGCTTCGGTTTTCAACATCGCCTCCAGCTCCGCATCCTCTACTGGTGCGCCATTGAGAAAATAAGCGCCATCTGCCGCTACGCTCAGGCGCACCGTTTCGGGTTTGATGAGTTCGGGCTGATTGCTGGCACGGGGCAAATCTACATTCACCGAATGCTTCATCACCGGCACGGTGATGATGAAAATGATAAGCAACACCAGCATGACGTCCACCAACGGTGTCATGTTGATCTCGTTCATCACCTCATCGGTGTCGTCCTGGGTTCCAAACGCCATGCTCAAGCTCCTTTCTTCAAGGCATGGACATTGCCTGCTGCCTCGGTGTTGCCAGAAACGCGCGCACCCGTCACGCAATAAGCATGGAGGTCATGGGCAAAGCTATTCAGACGATTCAGGATGGACTTGTTTCCTCGCACCAGTGCGTTGTAGCCCAGCACGGCTGGAATGGCTACAGCCAACCCCAGTGCCGTCATGATGAGCGCCTCACCAATAGGGCCAGCCACTTTGTCAATCGTAGATTGGCCCGAAGCACCAATGGCAATCAAGGCATGGTAGATGCCCCAAACCGTGCCAAACAGACCAATAAAAGGGGCCGTAGAACCCACCGAGGCCAAAATAGCCAGCCCCGATTGCAGACGGGCCGTGAACTCATCAATGCTGTTGCGCAGGCAGCCCGTGACCCAATCACTCACATCCAAGCTGTCGTGCAACTGGCCTTTGGTATTGCGGTGGTGGGCAGTGGCCTCGCGCCCCTCAATGGCCAACTGGCGAAAAGGATTGGCTGGATCAGCACCGAGCTTTTCCAACCCGGCGGCAAAATCTTCACTGTGCCAAAAACCCAAGGCAGCCCGTGCGTGTTTCTTGAATTTCATGATGTCCAGCGCCTTGACGATGATGACAATCCACGATGCCAGCGACATGCCCAGCAGCAGTACCGCGACCAAACGGGTCACAAAGTCACCCTGCATCCAGACGTGGGCCAAGCCAAATTGCGATTCCATGAAAACTCCTGACGATGGATTTGATTATTCGAGAACAAAATTGATCGGCACCAGATTCCACATGGTCTCGGGCACGCCGTTGCGCTTGCCTGGCACAAAGCGCCAGCGCATCACGGCCTCTTGGGCTTGGCGATCCAATCGGTCATAGCCACTCGATTGCTGTAATTCCACTTTCTGTGGCAGACCATCAGCACCAATGAGCACACGCAGCACAACCTTGCCTTGCTCGCCCATGCGCTTGCTGATGGCAGGATAGGCTGGGGCCGGATTTTGCAGATAGGCGGCATGGCTTGACGGCAATTCAATCCGGGGCGGTGCCGGTGGAGCAGGCGGTGCTGGAGGGGCCGGTGGCGCTACTGGTGCAGGTGCTGCGGGTGCAGGCGTTGGCACGGCCTCACTGGCCTGCACCACAGGGGCATTGGGGGTGGCAGGGGCTTGAGCCACAGGCAACGGCATAGGTGCCGGTGCAGGCCGAGGCACTGGTGTTTTGACAACCGCCGGACGGGGCAAGGGCGGTGTTTTTGGTGCTGGCGGTGCCGGGGGGGGAGGTGCTGGTGGAGGTGCCGCAACGATCACCTCGGCCACCACTTCCGCAGGCACCACCACGTCTTGTGGAACCGCCTTGCGCAATAACCCGGCCTCTAAAGTCCATAACCCGACGGCATGGGCCAACACCACGCCAGAAGCAATGAATGCATGGCGCGCAGAAACGGCAGGAAAAGCAAAACGATCAGAAGAAGACATAGAACCATCAATAACGGCCAGCACCCAAAGCCAATATGAAACTCAAACCCCGTGGCACCTGCTCAACGGTGAAATATCCACCAAGCAGAAACCACTACCAACAGGGCACTTCCTGCCAAGATGGACAGCATCATGGCGCATCACACCCCAGCCCCATGGGAATGGGGGGCGGCCAACATATTGTGCAAAGCGGCCACAGGTCGACTGGCATGGCACTGCGCCACCACCTCTCGGGCACAGCCCTCACAGCGGCCACATTGGGTAGCCACACCCAGCTCGAACTGGATGTCGTCAAAGCCCATCCCTGCATGGGCATGGCGGGCGATTTCACGGTCAGAGACACGGCGGCAGACACAAACGATCATGGCAAAACACCAAATCAAGACTGGCAGTTAAAAGACAGCCTGATTATAAATGAGAATTTTTCTCATTCAATAAAGTCTATGCCATCAAGATGGGATTTCATCGAATGCCCAAAGGAGGCATAGGCAAAGAAACAGCAGCCACGTCCGCCAACGTAGCGCAACCCATCAGCGCCATCGTGGCTTCCAACTCATCACGCAACAGGCGCAGCACATGGGCCACCCCCGCTGCCCCCGCGTTGGTCAGCCCATGAATGGCCGGCCGCCCCACCAGCACCGCACTGGCCCCCAGCGCCAGCGCCTTGAACACGTCAGTGCCTCGGCGAATGCCACCATCGACCAACACAGGCAAGCGCCCCTCTACAGCCTGCACTACAGCAGGCAAGGCTTGGGCTGTGGTGATAGCGGTGTCTAGCGTGCGTCCACCGTGGTTAGAAACCACCAGACCCGCCACACCAATAGCCGCAGCTTGTCGGGCATCCTCCGGATGGAGCACACCCTTGAGCAGTACCGGCAAACGGGTAATGGATTGCAGCCATTGCACATCTTCCCAAGTAGGGGCATCGTGCAAGAGATCATGGAATAAAGCACTTTGTCCGCCCTGCAAGGGCCGTGCTGGGCGCGGGGCTAAGCCATCCAAATTGACAGCACGAATGCCGGGGGGCAACTGAAACCCCGCCCGACGCTCCCGGTCACGAATACCACTGACGGGGGCATCCACTGTCAATACCAAGGCTTCATAGCCGGCAGCCTCAGCCCGCTGCACCAAAGCACGGGTAAAGCCCCGATCATGCTGTAAATACAGTTGAAACCAGAGAGCACCACGGCCCGGATCTGCCAGAAAAGCATCGGCCACCGTTTCCAGCGGTGTGCTGGCTTGGGTGCTCAACACCATACCTGCCCCCAAAGCGGCAGCAGCATAGGCGGTAGCCACTTCACCATCCACATGGGCCAGCCGCTGAAAAGCCACTGGGGCCAACATAATTGGATGGGCCAGCGTGCGCCCTAACAAGGCAACCCGGGTATGCCCACCTGCCACACGCTGCAACACACGTGGTTGCAGCCTCCAAGCATCCCACGCTGTGCGATTGGCTTGCAAGGTGATTTCATCACCGGCACCACCGCCAAAATAGGCCCAAGCGTTATCGTCAAGGCGTTGTTGGGCTAATTGCTCGTGGTCGGCCAAATTGACAATGCCCGCAGGCACCGATTGGCGTTTCAAGGTGTGCATCATCGGGCGTTAGACATCAGCCCACATGCGCAGCAGGTTGTGGTAGGTGCCCGTCAGGCCCACTACAGCAGGCGCGCCTTCGCCCACCGCAGCGCGCAAGCGCAGCAAGTCCATGTCCATGTCAAACAACAACTGGCGCTGCTCAAGCGAGCGCACCATACTCTCAATCCAGAAAAAACTGGCAATGCGGGCACCCCGTGTGACCGGCGCCACTTGGTGTACGGTAGAACTGGGATACAGCACCATATCACCCGCAGGCAATTTGATGGCCCGCTCTCCTTGGGCCTCACGAATGAGCAATTCACCACCGTCATACTCTTGTGGCTCAGCCAGAAAAATCGTGCACGACAAGTCGCTACGCACCCATTGCTCAGGGTAATGCGAGCGCAACACAGCACCATCCACATGGTTGCCATAAAAGTTGCTGTCGCCGCTGTAACGATTGAACAGCGGGTTAAAAATCTTCTTGGGCAGGGCCGCTGAAAAGAACAAGGCATCGCGCTGCAACGCGGCCAGCACCAAGGCACGCAATTGCTGCGCTTGGGTGCTGTCTTGGGCCAATTGTTCGTTGCGCTTGTGCGCCAGCGCCTGTCCCCCCGCACTGCTGCGCCCGTCTCGCCAAGGGGCATCATCGCCCAACAAAGTGCGAGCAGTCTGAACCTCTTGCGGAGTCAGGATATTTTTCAGATGCAAAAACATACGGGGCAGACAGTGCGTTGTGTAGAAGATACCGCTTAGAAACGGGTCTTGAGCGTCAGTTGCACCGCACGGGCAGCACCGGGCGCATAGAACCCACGGTACAGGCTATCGGCATACAACTCGTCGCTCAAGTTGGTGATGTTGAGCTTGAGCGAGGTTTTCTCGTTGAAGCTGTATTCCACCATCGCATCAGCCGTGACAAAGCTGTCGGCCACCACTGCACGCGAGCCTTCCGGATTTTGCTTGCCACGGTAGTTCAAGCCAGCCCCCACACGCAACTGTGGTGTCACGGCGTAGGTTGTCCAGAAGCTGCCGCTGTGCTTGGGCGTCAGGCCAGGGCGGTCGCCCTTGACCTGGGCACCCCCACCGTTGGCGGCCAAAACCACATTGCTTTCGTCAATCTTGGCGCTGGGGATCCAAGTGTGGTTATAAAACACTTCCCAACGCGGTGTCACACGCCCGGCCAAGTTGAACTCCATCCCTGTGGCATGGCGCTTGCCCGACAACAATTGCTGGGTTGATGCGGTATCAGGGTCGGTGTTGCGTTCGTTGTATTTCTCGCTGTAGAACGCGGCCACCCCTAGGCTGGCACGCTTTTCAAACAGTTCAAACTTGCCACCAATTTCAAAATTGCGGCTTTTCTCTGCGGGGGTATTGGCTGTTTTTTCTGTGCCAGCATTCGGGTTGCCAAACTGGTAAGTGTCGCCCGACGTGTTGTACGAAGTGCCATACGACACATAGTACGAAGCCAGATCATTGGGCTGATACAAAGCACCAATGCGTGGGCTCCAGAGATCATCGGAACGGGCGTGGCTCAAGTCGGTACTGGTGTGGTACGACGCCTTGAAGTGGTCATAACGCAAACCTGCCACCAACTTGAACGCAGATGTCAGGCTCATCGTGTCTTGTGCGTACAAACTCACATTGCGCGCCGTGAAGCTGTTGTAAGCTGGCACGCCACGGGTGTCTGCACGCCAGTCGCCATTGTTGGGTGTGCCTACCGTCGTGTTCAAGCCACTGGGAGTTCCAGCAAAGTTCTGGTTGCGATCAGCGTCATCGTGGTAAACATCTACCCCGGCAATCAGTGCGTGCTTCTTACCCAGCCAGTCGAAGGTGTTGGTGTAATCACTTTGCAGTTGCGTCAAATCGCTACTGCCCACCCGACCCTTAGGGGTACGAGAGACCACCGTGCTGCTATTGATGTTTTCTAGCGTGGTGCCCGTGCCAAAGCGAATCACACTGGCCCACAAATCGCGTTCATAGGTGCCGTGGCGCAAACGGGTGTTCAGCTCGCCACGATCATCAAAACGGTGAATATGCGACAGCGTGACATACTTGGCCGAAGTGTTCAAATAATCACTGTTGAGGCCATAGTAATTCTTGGCAGGCAACGATGGGACGATCACGCCGTTGTCCAAAAACCAAGGATGGTTGTACGAAGGACGCCCCTGAATGTCCAAATAGTACAGCCCGACTGAGAACTCATCACGGGTGCCAATACCCCAACTGAAGGTGGGCGCAATGCCACGCTTTTTCTGCGTAGCACCGTGGTTGTCGGCGTTGTGCACCATGGCATTGACGCGCAGGGCTGCGTTTTCTCCCGTCTTGAAGTTAAAGTCGCCCGTCACGCGGTGTTCATTGCCCGTGCCAATGGTGTAACTGGCTTCGTGCTGATCCATCAACAATGGCGCCTTGTTGACTTGGTTAACCACGCCACCCGTCGAGCCCTTGCCAAACAACATGGAAGCAGAGCCTTTGAGCACTTCTACCCGGTCGTTGTTGAAAGTGTCGCGCTCGTACAGTGGGGCATCTTTCATGCCATCAATGTAGATGTCTCCTGCCTGGCCCAAAGAGAAGCCGCGCAAACGCACATCTTCTTCGCCGGTTTCGCCTGCCTGAAAAGTCACCCCCGAAGTGGTGCGCAGCACTTCACGGAAGTCGTCTTGGTTACGGTCGTCCATCAGGCGCTCAGTAAACACCGTGACGCTTTGCGGAATGTCGCGCAGTTCTTGCTGGCCTTTACCAATGGTGGTCTTTTTGACCTGCAAAGTGTCTTTGCTTTGGATTTGCACCGCTTCACGCACTGTCACCGCAGGCAAGGTGGCACTGGGCGCCTCGTTGGTCTGCGCCCAGCTGCCCATCGAAGTCGCCAACATCAAGGCACCCAGGGGGAGCAAAGGCTTGTCAAAACCTGCGGCCATACGGCCCGACAGCACAGCGGGCTGCAACTCGGGCATGGGGGTTGTTTTTTGCAAATGCGGTGCGGGTTTCTTTGCCAATTGGGCCTCCGTAGATAGGTCATTGCCATCGGCACCACCATTGGTGCCGATACAGGTACGAAGCAGTGGCTAGAAAAATTGGCTGTGCATCGTCGAACTGTCAATCTTAAATCAAATAACAAGTATTCTCATTCATAAGTAAAGTTCAGGCAAAAAAAAGGCCGGCAAAGCCGACCTGGTGTGCAAAGCGTGCGAACGCTTATTTCACATGCTTGCCGATCAGACCAGCCATTTCGAACATCGAAACTTGGGGCTTGCCAAACACCTTCTTGAGCTTGGCATCGGCGTTGATGTTGCGCTTGTTGGCTTCGTCTTGGAGCTTGTGCTCTTTGATGTAGGCCCACAGCTTGCTGATGATCTCTGTGCGGGGCAGGGGAGCCGCACCCACCACAGCGGCCAGTTCGGCGCTGGGGGTCAGGGGCTTCATGAAAGCCGCGTTGGGAGTGCGCTTTTTGGCAGCAGGCGCAGCCGCTTCAGCAGCGGGAGCGGCTGCAGCCTTGCCGGCCTTTACAACCTTTTCGGGTTTGGCGGCAGCAGCGGGAGCGGCCTTGGCCGGGGCTTTTTTGGGAGTTGCCATGTTGGGTTTCCTTGTGAATAACGGGCAGTGTGAACCAGCGAAAACCAGTTTCTCCACTGGCTGGAGCGATGCTACTGGGAAAAAAAGGGCTTTCCAAGGGGAGGGGCGCTTTTTTTGCCACAAACTATGACAGAAACCCAACCAATAGCCTGCCTCAGATACGGCGCAGTGCTCAATGGCAAGCTTGTTGGTTATTGACAATGCGTTTGAGCGCATCGGTGCTAAGAATGCGCACATGGCGCTGACGCACTTCTACGATGCCATCTTCCACAAACTTGGAGAAAGTGCGACTAACGGTCTCTAACTTCAGGCCCAAATAGCTACCAATCTCTTCGCGGGTCATGCGCAACACCAGTTCTGACTGCGAAAAACCACGGGCGTGCAGACGCTGTACCAAATTGAGCAAAAAGGCTGCCAAACGCTCCTCAGCCCGCATGCTGCCCAGCAACAACATCACTCCGTGCTCGCGTACGATCTCACGGCTCATGATTTTGTGGACATGGCTTTGCAAGGCCGTGACCTCACGCGAAAGCTCTTCAATCCGGTCAAAGGGCATAACGCAAACCTCTGCATCTTCCAATGCAATGGCATCGCAGGTATGTCGGTCATTGACGATGCCATCCAGACCGATGACTTCGCCTGCCATCTGAAAGCCAGTGACCTGATCGCGCCCGTCCTCGGTAGCCACACAGGTTTTGAAAAACCCTGTGCGAATGGCATACAGCGAGGTAAATGCCTCGCCATTGCGAAACAAAGTGCCACCACGCTTGATTTTGCGCCGGGTAGCCACTACTTCGTCAATGCGTTGTATTTGTGCATCCGTCAATCCCAGCGGCATGCAAAGCTCGCGCAAGTTGCAGTTGGAACAGGCGACTTTGATGGTGTGTGGATTCATGGCGACTCGGAGCTACTTCAGATAAATCAGCCACACTGCCATCCCCTTGACCCGATTGCGCAGTAAGGCATTGCTGGGGCGGGAAAGATAGTGGACATGTTCAAATTATCGCCCATCCCCCACTGCTGCCAACACAGTGCGCCTTTGGTGTTTGCTCTTGACAGACGTCAACGCCTGTCTGGCCCATTTACGGCACAGTGCATTGGCACTTAAGGAATTTTCCCATGACCGTTGTTTCCCCCGAATTGCTGACCCGGTTTGATGTGCCCGGACCGCGTTACACCTCTTACCCAACGGCAGATCGCTTTGTGGAGGCTTTTGGTGCCAACGACTATGTGCTCGCGTTGCAACAACGCAGCGTGGGAACATCGGCCAAGGCGCTGCCACTGTCGTTGTATGTGCACATCCCTTTTTGTGAATCGCTGTGCTACTACTGCGCCTGCAACAAAATTATCACCCGGCACCACGACCGGGCGGAAGTCTATCTGCGCTACCTCAGCCGTGAGGTAGAACTGCATACCGCCCATTGTGGCAAAGGCCAAGTAGTGAGCCAGCTGCATCTGGGCGGTGGCTCGCCCACCTTCTTGTCAGATGAAGGTCTGCGCGAACTGATGGCGATGTTGCGCAGCCACTTTACGTTGGCTCCCGATGGGGAGTACTCCATCGAGATTGACCCGCGCACAGTAGATGCCGGGCGGCTGGCCTTGCTGGCCGAACTGGGCTTTAACCGCCTGAGCTTTGGCGTGCAAGACTTTGACCCCGAAGTCCAAAAGGCCGTACACCGCATCCAACCTGCCGAACAGGTGTTTGCACTGGTAGATGCGGCACGCGCCTTGGGTTTCGCCTCCATCAACATCGACCTGATTTACGGCCTGCCACGCCAAACACCTGCATCGTTTGAGCGCACCTTGGCCCAAGTGGCGCAGTTGCGCCCCGATCGCATCGCGCTGTATGCTTATGCCCACCTGCCCGAACGCTTCAAGCCACAGCGGCGCATCGTATGGGCCGATTTGCCAATGGCCTCTGCCAAGGTCGCCATGTTGGCACGCTCATTAGAGGCTTTTAGTGCAGCGGGCTATGTGTATGTGGGCATGGATCATTTTGCGTTGCCCGATGATGCGTTGGCCGTAGCCAAGCGCCAAGGACGCCTGCACCGCAATTTTCAGGGCTACAGCACCCAACCCGACTGCGATCTGATTGCACTGGGCGTATCGGCCATTGGGCGTGTGGGTGCCACCTACAGCCAAAATGCCAAAACTCTGGACGAATACTACGACCACCTGAACCAAGGTCGTCTGCCCATCGTGCGAGGCTTAGCCTTGACACGCGACGACTTGGTGCGCCGTGCTGTCATCATGGCCTTGATGTGCCAAGGCGAGCTGCTGTTTGAGCCCTTAGAAGCCGCTTGGCTGATTGATTTTCGCCAGTATTTTGCCGTCGAGCTAGGCGTGCTACAAGAAATGGCCGGCCAAGGGTTGGTGATTTTCAACGCCGATGGGGTGCAAGTCACAGAGATGGGCTGGTACTTTGTACGAGGTATTGCCATGACTTTTGACCGGTATTTGCAGGCCGACCGGAACCGAACACGGTTTTCCCGCATCATCTGAAGATGATGCTTTTTTCAGTGGCCTGGACGGCCTTGCTCATGGGGCTGGTCGGTGGGCCGCATTGTTTGGCTATGTGCGCAGCCCCTTGCGGTGCCGTGGTGGGTGCAGGCACCAACACCCCCCCCGAACAGCCCGTGCATTGGCAGGGCGCTCCACCACAACACCAGCGGCGTGTATGGGCTTACCACCTTGGCCGTCTGCTCGGCTATGCCGCTGTGGGCGCTCTGGCCGCAGTAGCAATGCAAAGTTTGGCTTGGCTCACAGTGCAAAGTGCGGCCTTGCGCCCGGCTTGGACGATGCTGCATGTGGGCGTGCTGGCTTGGGGGTTGATGATGGTGGTGTTGGCTCGCCAACCCGCTTGGGTAGAACAAACCGGACGGAGCCTCTGGCAGCGGGTGCGGCCTGTGGTGGCTAAACCGGGGGGCGTGTTTGCAACAGGTTTTCTGTGGGCCTTGATGCCCTGCGGTCTGCTTTACTCGGCCTTGTTAGTGGCCTCTCTCAGTGGCAGTGCAGTGTCGGGTGCCATCACTATGGCCCTGTTTGCCGTGGGCAGTGGCCTGTGGCTGGTGGCAGGGCCGTGGCTGTGGCTGCGTTTACGCCAGCGCCTCAAGGTGCATGGCGACCGTGGCACACGACTGGCAGGCATTTTGCTCTGTGGTGTGGCCTTATGGGCACTGTGGCTTGATGCCACCCATGGGCCAGAACTGTGGTGCAGTTGATGGCCCGGTTGCGTTACAACGCGGCATATCCCTTCCAAAACATATAAACCGCCAGCACCAGCAATAAGCTGGCAAAAACCCGCTTGAGTTGGCGCACAGGCAAACTGTGGGCCGCACGAGCGCCCAGAGGGGCCGTGAATACACTGCACGCGGCAATTACGCCCAAAGCTGGCAACCACACATAACCCATGGAATGTGCAGGTAGACCGGGCACCGAAAAGCCCCCCAGCACATAACCAGCCACGTTGAACACTGCAATCGGAAAACCCAAGGCGGCGCTGGTAGCCACAGCATTGTGGATGGGCACGTTGCACCAAGTCATGAAGGGCACGCTGATAAACCCCCCCCCAGCCCCCACCAACCCAGCCAAAAAACCAATGCCACTGCCAGCGGCTACCTGTCCTGCCACCCCTGGCATTTGTCGGGATGGTGCTGGTTTGCGGTCACGGAACATCTGCAATGCAGAAAAACCCACAAAGACCCCAAAAAACAGTGCCAAAAAAGACCCTTTAAGCAAGGAGAACACCCCCAAGCTGGCCGCCATCCCTCCCAAAGCGATACCGGGGGCCAACCGCTGAACCAAATCCCAACGCACAGCACCACGGCGGTGGTGCGCACGCACACTGGAGATAGATGTAAACAAAATAGTAGCCATCGCCGTGGCAATGGCCATCTTGACGGCCAAATCAGGAGATACAGCCCGCTCAGTCAGAAAATAGGTCAGAAAAGGCACCAACATCATGCCGCCACCAATACCGAGCAGTCCGGCAAAAAAGCCCGTACACAGGCCCAGCAAGGCCAACTCAACAATTAGCAGGGTATCGAACATAAATGGTGGGGGGGGGGATCAAGGGGAGCAGGCCCGCCTGACCAGAGGCTGCTGGGAGTGCCCCAGACACGATACAGACTGGGGAGGGCAAGACAATGAAGGTGTCTGCCAGTGCCACCGAACCTGCATCCTGAACCGGGGGTTCAGGGGGGCAAGGGCAGCCAGGTGTTGGGTTCATCTGACGCGAGACGATCACGCTCACCGGGCAATGTACCAAGCCCAGGCTCAATGAGCATTGGTTCAAGGAAATATAAAGCCCAGCAGCACCGCAGACAGGCCGATTGTAGCGGTACTGGGCGGCCATAGGCGCTGGCCCACCACAGCCACCACACCTCAACCGGGTGTGGTGCCGTCTTGCAGTGCCGTATCGAGGCGCTCCAACAAGGCCTGGCACTTGGCCTGCATTTCGGGGCCAGAGACGCTTTGTGCCAAGATAGCCGCCTCTTGGGCTTGCACCAGTGCATTGGCCGCAGCAGCTTCTGCCTGTTCAGCGCGCGTCAGGGCCGTCTTTTCGGCTACCGCCGCCTTGACCATCTCAAAAGCCAGATTGATAGCCGCCTGCACAGCAATTTGTTCACGCAACCGCACCTTGCCACCGTCACGGATCTGGGTCATGGCCTTGTCTACCCGTGCGGCGGCTTCCCGCAGGTAGGCTTCGCCACCTTCAGGGCAACTCAGCAGCAGGCTCTGCTGCATGATCTGCACCTCGATTTTCTTCATCATCATGCGCCACCCTCTTTCTCTGCGGGACTGGCTGGCAAGGTTTCCATCAAAGCATCCATGCGGGAGCGGGCCGTTTGCAGGCGGGATTTGAGCATGTCATGCTCACGGGTGAGGGCGCTGATCTGCTCGGCCTGCCCAGTGCTGGTTTGTTGCAAGGTGTCGCGCTCCTGGGTAAGGGCAGCAATTTGTGCCAGTTGTGCCTGCCCTGCCTGTTGCAAGGTTTGGCACTCTTGGCGCAAGGCAGTCACTTGGGTGGCCTGCTCGGTGCTGGTCTGCTGCAAGGCCGCATGGGCCTGCTGCAAGGCGGCATGCTCCTTGTGCAAAGCCGCCAGTTTTTCTGTTTGGGGTGCCGTATTGCGCAGCAATTCTTCATGCTGACGGGTCAAGGCGACCAATTGTTCTGTTTGGGCGGCGTGGACTTTCTGCAAGGCATCGCGCTCCTGCTCCAGATGTAGGCTCTTGGCCTCTTGCCGCAGTCCATCCTCTTGCAGGGCCGTATGGGCCTGGACGAGCATATCGTGCTCTTCCAGTAGCCGCACTATCTGTTCAGCTTGTTGCTCGCGTATCTTTTCCAGCGCCTGTCGATCACGGGCCAAATCGGCCAGCTGTTGCGCCTGCTGCTGCTGAGTCTGCTGAGACTGGGTCAGGCGTTGGAGCAGGTGCTCCACACGCGCGGTGATGAGATCGATGGTTTGCAAGGGGGCCATGCCTGCAATTGTAGGGTTGCCAGTGGCCAAAGCGCCGTAGAATCCGCGCCGTTGGTGCTCTTGGTGTGGTTCACATGCCGAAGTTCAACGGGAAGCAGGGAGGAAAGCCCCCATCAAGGGGGCTGCCGAGCCTGCGCTGCCCCCGCAACGGTCAGCGGACGAGTCCATGCCACTCTCTCTTCAGCCACACGCCACTGGATGCCTTGAACAAGCACTGGGAAGGCGCTGAAGGGTGCTCCGCCAGCCCGGATACCGGCCAACACGGTGGTCGCACATAGCCTTGGTGGCTAGTGTGGCTGTATCACCCAACGCTGGCGGGGAAGCCAGCACGGGTTGCATTCTGATTGTGTTCCCATGAAGATCTCTACCGTCCCAGGCTGCCCCAGCGTTGCCCTGAATGTGCGCCCTGTGGTTTGGGCCTGTGCCCTGTTGTCTGCACTGTCTGCACACGCACAACAAACCTCAGATGCCCCAGGCCCACTGCTATTGGCACAGAACCTGCACACACCCTCGCTGTCTGATGTGGTGGTCACGGCAACCCGCACGCCACAACCTTTGGCCGACTTGGTGGCCGACGTCTCCATTGTGGATCGCGAAACGCTTGAATCTAGTGGTGCCAGTGTGTTGGCGGATGTGCTGGCCCGGCTGCCGGGCTTAGAAATCTCGCGCAATGGTGGCCCTGGCAATGCCAGCAGTGTGTTTGTGCGTGGGGCTGAATCGCGCTTCACAGCGGTCTATATCGACGGCGTACGGGTGGACTCCCAATCGACGGGTGGCGCACAATGGGAACAGATTCCGTTGGCACAGATGGAGCGCATTGAGGTATTGCGTGGCCCGGCAGCGGCCGTGTATGGCTCAGACGCTATTGCTGGCGTGATCCAATTATTTACCCGCAAGGGCGAAGGCCCAGCCCAACCCATGGTTGGGGTAGGTTTGGGCAGCCAAGGCACACGCAAAATAGAGGCGGGCATCAGTGGCAGCACTGGCACCGATGGTGCCTTGGACTATGCACTGGGCCTGCACCGTACCACTAGCGATGGTTTTGATACCAAAACCAGCGGCAGCCACCACCCAGACCGCGATGGCTACCGCAGCACATCGGCCAATGCCCGCCTAGGCCTGCGCATCAACACGCAACACCGTTTGGATGCCACCCTGCTGGCGCAACGGCTCCACTCTGATTACGACGCTTTCAGCTACACCCCTGCTGCGCCTGCCGATGACCGCAATTTGCATCGCCTGCGCACGGCGGGTTTGAGCTGGCAGGCGCAATGGAGTGAGGCGTACCGCACGCGTCTCTCTGTGACGGAGGCGGCCAGCCGCTACGAAACCACGCCTTCGCCCTACCTGACAGAAACCACACTGCGTGGCTACCTATGGCAGCACGATTACCAATGGGGCGCACATCGCTTTAACGCAGCCCTCGAGCGCCGCGAAGACCAGCTCTACAACCCAGCTTTGGATGCTTGGGGGGTCACGCTAGACCGCCAACGTTCACAGGATGGGGTTGCACTGGGTTATGGCTACAACGCAGGGGGGCATACCGTACAGCTCAATGCCCGCCACGACAACGACAGTGAATTTGGGGGTCAGAACACAGGGAGTTTGGCCTATGGCTATGCCCTCACCCCCCAATGGCGAGCCACAGCCTCGGTGGGCACAGCGTTTCGGGCGCCCACTCTGTACCAGCGTTTTAGCGAGTACGGTGTCGCCACACTGCAACCAGAAAAAAGCCGCAACGCCGAAATTGGCCTGCGTTGGGCTGAAAAAAGCAGCACTTTCTCAGTGACGGCCTACCGCAACCGGGTACGCAATTTGATCTCCTTCGTAGGGACGGGTGCTTGTGCTTCTGATTTTGGCTGCTACGCCAACACCGCCCGCGCCCAATACGAAGGCGTGACGGTGGCAGGCTCCTACCGGCTGGCTGGGGTGCAGTGGCGCGGCTCAGTGGACTGGCAAAACCCCCGTGATTTAGACACCGGCAAACAGCTGGCACGCCGGGCCAAACGCCATGCCACCTTGGGCGCCGATACCCTATGGGCAGGCTGGAATCTGGGCGCAGAAATGCAAGCCTCGGGCCAGCGATTTGACACCATTGCCAACACTACCCGACTGGGGGGCTACACCCTCTGGAACCTGTATGCCAGCACGCGCATGGCACGCAACTTCACTTTGCTGGCACGCATTGACAACTTGGCCGACAAAGATTACCAGCTTGCCCGCAGCTATGCCACCCCAGGGCGTAGCCTGTATGTAGGCCTGAAATGGACGCCCCAATGAGCACCCGCTGCCCCGCACTGTTGATAGCTGCCCCAGCCTCGGGGCAGGGCAAAACCACCCTCACTGCCGCTTTGGCACGTTTGCACAGCCGCCAGGGGCGCAAAGTGCGCGTGTTCAAGTGTGGGCCAGACTTTCTCGATCCGCACTGGCATGAGCTCGCCAGTGGTGCCCCCGTGCATTCACTCGATGGTTGGATGACTGGCCCCGAAGATGTGGCGGCCCGGCTCCATGACGCCGCCCAAGAGGCCGATCTGATCTTGATTGAAGGGGTGATGGGCTTGTTTGATGGCAGCCCCAGCGCCGCCGAATTGGCACAGCGGCTGAATATTCCGGTGCTGGCGGTGCTAGATGCGGGAGCCATGTCCACCACTTTTGGCGCCTTGGTCTATGGTTTAGTGCATTACCAGCCGGGCTTGCGCTGGGCCGGGGTGCTGGCCAATCGCGTCGCTACGGAACACCATGCTGATTTGCTCCGAGCGGGGCTGCGCGACCCTGCCTTGTGGCAAGGGGCTTTGCAAAAAGTCACCCCGGCAGGAGACAGCTCGCTGCTGCCCGAACGCCATTTGGGCTTGGTGGCCGCCCATGAATTGGGCGATGCGCTGCAACGGCTCGATGCCGTGGCCGATGCACTGGCACAGACGCCGTTGGGCCAGCGTAGCTGGGAACAATGGCAAGCATGGGCGGCGGATTTTGCTGCGCCAGCCGCCAAGCCAGCGCCAGAAGAGGTACAGACTTGGCTGCAAGGCTGCACTGTGGCCGTGGCACGCGATGCGGCATTCAGCTTTATTTACCCAGCCAATCTGGACTGCCTGCGTGCGATGGGCGGGCAACTGGTGTTTTTCTCCCCTTTGGCCGGAGAGGGCTTGCCACCCTGCGATGCGGTGTGGCTGCCCGGTGGCTACCCCGAACTGCACGCTGCGGCCTTGATGGCCAATCATGCCGTGCAAGAGGACTTGCGCGCCCACTGGGGCGCAGGCAAGCCCATCTGGGCCGAGTGTGGCGGCATGGTGGCCCTGTGTGAAGGCATTACCGGCCACGATGGCCAGTTTGCCCCTCTGTGGGGGCTGTTGCCCGGTAAGGCCGTGTTGCAAAAACGGCTGGCAGGGCTGGGTATGCAGCAACTGGCGACTGACACAGGGGTGCTGCGTGGGCACACCTTTCACTATTCGCGGTTGGACAGTCCAGCGCCAGTACTCACGCGCAGCAGCCGCCCCGGCCAAGCTGTGGAGGAAAGCAAAGGCGAAGCCCTGTACCAACACGGTAGCCTGCACGCCAGCTATTTTCATGCTTGGTTTGCCTCCAGCCCACGCACTGTGGCCCGCTGGCTGGGTGGGGTGGACTTATGAGCTTGTCCATCGCCCGCAGCGAGCTAATCTTGGGAGGACAAAAAAGCGGAAAATCCCGCCGTGCCGAGCTATTGGCCCGCCATTGGCTGGATCAATCCCCCCTGCACCATGCCCTCATGCTGGCCACCGCCCAAGCGTGGGATACAGAAATGCAAGAGCGCATCCAGCGCCACCAGCAAGATCGGGCCATACGCGTACCGGGCATGACCACGCTCGAAGAGCCCCGCTACCTGGCACAAGCCCTGCAACAACACAGCAGCCCAGAAACGCTCATTGTGGTGGATTGCCTCACCCTCTGGCTCACCCACTGGCTGATGCCCGCCCATGATGCTTCATCAGACACCGCCCCGTTGGGAACCTGGCAAGAACAGGCCACCGCTTTTGGTGCTGCACTGGCACAAGCCCCCGGCCCAGTAGTACTGGTGGGCAATGAAATCGGCTTGGGCGTAATCCCACTGGGCCACGAGGTGCGGGCTTTTGTCGATGCACTGGGGCTGCTCAACCAGCAAGTGGCCCAAACCTGCCAGCGCGTCACGCTCATGGCCGCAGGCTTGCCACTGACCCTCAAGGATACGCCATGCAGTGGTTGCCACGCAGTTTGACCCGACTATCTGCGGTGTTGGCTTGGAGCGCAGCGGTGCTCAGTGTGCAGGCCCAGCCGATTGCATTGACAGATGATCGGGGCCATGCGGTGACGCTGGCTCGGCCCCCACAACGCATTGTCAGTTTGCTGCCCTCGCTGACGGAAACCGTTTGCGCGCTAGAACAATGCCACCGGCTGGTGGGCGTAGATCGCTACTCCGACTGGCCTGCCAGCGTACAAAAACTGCCCAAGGTGGGCGGTGGTCTCGACCCCAACATTGAGGCCATTGTGGCGCTGCGCCCCGATGTTGTTCTCATGGCTACGTCCTCGCGTGGCGCAGCACGGCTCGAATCGCTGGGAGTGCCCGTAGTGGCACTGGAGCCTAAAAGCCATGCCGACGTGCAGCGCGTACTGGGCAAAATTGGTCAAGTGCTGGCCGTGCCCGATGCCCAACGGCTGTGGCGGGTGATTGATGCTGGCGTGCAGGCCGCAGCACAATCGGTGCCCGTTGCGGCCCGCAACGCGCGGGTCTATTTTGAGGTCAACCGGGGGCCGTATGGTGCGGGTATGCAATCCTTTATTGGCGAAACCCTGACCCGCTTGGGCGCACGCAACATCCTGCCCGCCGCGCTGGGACCATTTCCTAAACTCAATCCAGAATATGTGGTGCGTGCCAACCCCGACTTGATCATGGTGGGGGCACGCAGTGTGGAAGGACTGGCGCAACGCCCCGGCTGGCAAGCCATGCAGGCACTGCAACAGCAACGTCTGTGCGTTTTTACGCCACCCGAGTTTGATATGCTGATCCGCCCCGGCCCACGCATGGCCGAAGGTGCTCGCCTCATGGCCCGTTGCCTGACGGACAAGGCCACCACCCGATGAGTGCGCCGCCGTCGCGTGGGCGCTGGTTGGCACTGGCGCTGCTGTGTTCTAGCCTATTGTTATTGCCATTGGGCACTGCCGTGGGCAGCACTGGGCTAGAGAATCTTTGGCCCACTCTCTGGGGCAATGAGTCCGACACCGCCAGCCGTACCATGGCTTGGCAAATCATTTGGGACATTCGCCTGCCCCGTACGCTGGGGGCGTGGTGCGCTGGGGCTTTGCTGGGGCTGGCGGGTGCTGTAGCCCAGGGCTTGTTTCGCAACCCGCTGGCCGACCCCTATCTGTTGGGCAGTGCCTCAGGGGCATCACTGGGGGTGGCCTTGGCTTTGGCGTTGATGGGATCGGGTATCGGCATGGCAGGGACGGGCATGGGCAGCTATGCGGTGTCGGTGTTTTCTGGGCACTGGCTGGTGCGCTTGGGCCTGACCGGGGCCGCCTTTGCCGGAGCAGTGCTGGCGGTGGTGCTCACGCTGGTGCTGGCACGAGGGGTACAACACACCTTGCGGCTGTTGTTGGCTGGGGTAATTGTTGGTGTTGTGCTGGGGGCGCTGACCTCACTCATCTTGCTGCTCTCGCCCGATTCGATGCAAGCGATGCAAGCCTTTTTGTTGGGTTCTACCGGCTTTGTCGGCTGGACGGCATGTCTGCTCATGGCCGGTACTTGGCTGCTGTGCCTGCTAGCCGCTTGGGCGTTGTCGCGGGTGCTGGATGGGCTGGCTTTGGGCGAATCCACAGCCCACAGTTTGGGCTTGCCGCTGGCCCCCTTGCGGGCTGCATTGGTGGGTGTGTTGGCGCTGGCAACGGGCACCGCCGTAGCCCAAACCGGATTGATCGCCTTTGTGGGCTTGGCAGCACCACACTTGGTGCGGGCAGTGGCTCCCGTACCCCACGGCCGGCTGATGGTGCTAGCCAGTGCTATGGGGGCGGTACTGCTGGCCGGTGCCGATTTGCTAGCCCGTGGTCTGATGGCACCGCAAGAGCTGCCGGTGGGTGTGCTCACCGCTGTATTGGGCGGGGTTTACTTGCTCTGGCTCATGCACCGACGCACTGGAGGACTGGGATGAGCACACCACCTCTCTGCGCCTTGCACGCCCAAGCCGTAGGGGTACAAATCGGGCAACGTGCCATCTTGCACGACCTGAATCTATCGTTGGCAGCCGGGCGGTGGACCAGCATGGTTGGCCCCAATGGCGCGGGCAAATCCACCCTGTTGCGGGCTTTGGCTGGCTTGCTGCCCTGCTCGGGCCAAGTGCAACTGCTAGGCCGCCCACTGCACCACTGGCCCCGGCGCGAACGCGCTCGCACCCTGTCATGGCTGGGCCAAAACGAGGCAGCAGCAGATGACCTCAGCGTTTATGACGTGGCTATGCTAGGCCGCTTGCCACACCAAGCATGGCTGGCCGCCCCCAGTGCCGCCGACCATACCGCTGTAGAGCAAGCCCTGCGCGCTACCCAAGCATGGGACTGGCGCGGGCGCGCCTTGGGCCAACTCTCCGGTGGCGAGCGCCAACGGGTGTTGTTAGCCCGCGCTTTGGCAGTGCAAGCCCCAGTACTGCTGATGGATGAGCCGCTGGCCAACCTAGACCCACCACACCAAGCCGATTGGCTGTTGTTGGTGCGTGATCTGGTGGCCCAAGGCCATACCGTGGTCAGTGTGCTGCACGAGGTCTCACTGGCGCTGCAAGCAGACGACATCGCTATCGTGGCCGATGGCCGCCTGCACCACCACGGCAGCGCCAGCGACAGCACAACCCACAGAGCCTTAGAACAAGTCTTTGACCAACGCATCCACATCCAGCAAGCAGCAGGCATGTGGGTAGCCCTGCCCTGTTTGGAGCGGCGCACGCTGGCCCTTTAATTTTTCTGGATTGGAGCACTGTATGCAACTCGAAACCCCTCCCACCGAAAAACGCTACGAAAAACCCAGCGGCGAGCGCCGAGGCCTGACCATCGTCCACACTGGCGATGGCAAAGGCAAAAGCACTGCGGCCTTTGGCCTTGCGCTGCGCGCACATGGCCGAGGCAAAGCCGTCAAGATCTTCCAGTTCATGAAGGTGCCCAGCGCCCGCTTTGGCGAACACCGCATGTTTGAGCAAATTGGCTTGCCTATCGAAGGGCTAGGCGATGGCTTTAGCTGGAAGAGTCAAGATCTGGAGCATTCGGCGCAATTGGCCCGTGATGGCTGGGAAAAAGCCCGTAGCGCCATCCTTTCGGGGGATTACTTCATGGTGGTGCTCGATGAAATCACCTACCCACTGATTTACGGTTGGCTGCCACTGGACGGCGTACTCGAGACCCTGCGCCAACGCCCCCAAGACGTGCATGTGGTGCTCACAGGCCGCCGCTGCCCCACAGAAATCATGGAACTGGCCGACACCGTCACCGAAATGAAACTTATCAAACACGCCTTTCAAGCCGGTATCCCTGCCCAGCGTGGCATTGAGGATTAAACCCATGCCGCAATCGACCACAGAAGCCATGCCCAACGCACAGGCTTTTACCGAAGCCGAACGGCTGGCGGTGTACCGTGCCATCCATGAGCGGCGCGATATGCGCCACTTCTGTGGTGGCCATGTAGCCCCTGAGGTGTTGCTGCGCCTGCTACAAGCAGCACACCATGCCCCCAGCGTGGGCTTTATGCAGCCGTGGCGCTTTATCCGCATTACCCAAGCTGCACTGCGCCAGCCACTGCATGATTTGGTAGAGCAAGAACGCATCCTGACCGCCCAAGCCCTAGGGCAACGCCAAGAAGAATTTATGCGCCTCAAGGTGCAGGGCATCTTGGATGCCGCCGAACTCCTGGTGGTAGCACTGGCCGATGGCCGAGAGCAGCACGTTTTTGGCCGACGCACCATGCCCCAGATGGATTTGGCCTCGGCCAGTTGTGCCATTCAAAACCTGTGGCTGGCAGCACGGGCCGAAGGGTTGGGCATGGGCTGGGTCTCAATCTTTGATCCAGCAGCCTTGGGTCAGTTGCTCGGACTGCCTCTAGGGGCTGAAGTCATCGCCCTGCTGTGCTTAGGGCCAGTGCAGGAGTTCTACCACGAACCGATGCTGCAACGCGAGCGTTGGGCGCAACGTGCGCCACTGGCTTCGTTGGTATTTGATGACCAATGGAATACGCCCTCGGCACTGTTCTCCAACGGCCTGAAAGACGCGGATGCCTGAAGCAAATTGGCTGTGGGGGCCGTTGTGGGCCAGCGGTCACAACGGCAGCCACATCGCTCTTTGGGCACTGCTGGTGGCTTTGGTCGTGGACCACTGCTGGGGAGAACCTCCAGCACGCTGGCATCCAGTGGTCTGGATGGGCCACGCTCTGGGTTGGGCCAGCCGTCGGCTGGCACCCACCGCCGCCACTGTAGGGCCAGATTGGCGCTCCTTTTGGTTGTTTGCCATCCTTTGGTGTGTGCTAGCCACGGTTGCTAGCGGCAGTTATGCACTGCTGCAATGGGCAACCCTCCATTTTTTGCGCGATAGTTCGGCCGCCCCCCTGCTCACAGGGGCATTGCTGGGCCTGTGGCTCAAGCCGTTGCTGTCTTGGCGAATGCTGCGCCACGAAGTGCAGGCCGTCGAAGCGGCCTTGGGCCAATCGCTCGATGCAGGTCGTGCCCGATTGGCTTGGCTGGTAAGCCGCGATGTGACCACCTTGGATGCAGTGCAGGTGCGCGAATCGGCCATAGAGTCCTTGGCAGAAAACCTCAGCGACTCAGTCATCGCACCGCTATTTTGGTTTGTGGTGGCAGGCTTGCCCGGAGCCGCACTGTACCGGCTGGCCAATACCGCCGATGCCATGTGGGGCTACCCCGGCCTGCGCGGCACGGGGCCTGCTGCCCGTTATTGGCAATGGGCAGGCAAATGGGCTGCCCGTGCGGATGATGTGCTTTCTTGGCTGCCCGCACGCCTAACAGCGACTTTATTCGCCTTGGCTGCTGGTGGTCTGCCCCTGCGGACATTGGCACGAGAAGCACGGCAAACCCCATCGCCCAACAGCGGCTGGCCTATGGCCGCAATGGCGCTGGCGCTGCATATCCGGCTGGGCAAACCTGGGGTCTACCAGCTCCACGCCAGCGGCCAGGCCGCCAGTGCTATCGACACCCTCCGTGCCTGCACCTTGGCCTCTGTAGCCGTTGCAGTGCCCTGCCTGCTGGCACTGCTGTGGTTGCTGATTTGCTAAATTGAAGGCCTTGTCTGTGAACGCTTCTTTGCCTGTTTCTTTTCTGGCGGAGCCTCCGCCCCACGGCGGTCCCGATGCCCGTGGCCCCGCCCGTTGGGATTTTTCTACCAACAGCAATGCCTGTGGCCCTTGCCCTGAGGCCTTAGCGGCTGTGCAACAGGCCGATGCCAGTCGTTATCCAGACCCCAGTTACACCGCATTGCGTACAGTACTGGCCGAATTTCATCAAGTCAGGCCCGAACGTATCGTACTGGCAGCCAGTGCCAGTGAATTCATCTGGCGCATTACCACTTTAGCCGCCCGGTGCGGTGCCACAGCCGTCTCTTTGCCCACCCACAGTTATGGTGATTACGCACAGGCTGCACGGGCTTGGGGCTTGTCCATTCACCATCGCCCAACACACTGGACAAACAGCACAGATATCCATACCACAACGGCAGACCTGCACTGGATGTGCGAACCATCCAGCCCACAAGGATTGACCGACCCCATGCTACAAACAGCGCAGCCCCTGTCTGGACGCTGGTGGGTGCTGGACTGTGCCTATCGCCCCTTACAGCTGCATTGCCCACCACCTCCCGCCCCCATGGATCACCTCTGGCAGCTGTGGACACCCAACAAAGCCTTGGGTTTGACGGGTGTGCGGGCAGCCTATGCCATTGCACCATTGCACAGCGCAGAAGATGCGGCCCGGCTGATCGCTTTGGCCCCCTCTTGGCCCGTGGGTGCCCACGGTGTCGCCCTGCTCCACGCTTGGGCACAGCCCACCACGCAGCACTGGTTGGCATCTAGTTTGATCACCCTGCGTCATTGGAAAAAAAGCCAACAAACACTTTGTGCCACATTGGGCTGGCAGATTGAGCCTGGCAGCAGGGCCAACTATTTCGTAGCTCGGCCACCCACTCACACACTACACACCGCGCTCACCCACCTGCGGGCGCAGGATGTGCAATTACGCGACTGCACCTCCTTCGGACTGCCTGGCTGGCTGCGGCTGGGCGTATTGCCACCGCAAGCACAACAAGCCCTGCATCAAGCATGGCTCAACATGCAACCCGTACCCCATCCAACATAACGCATTAGCAATTACGACTAGAACCGCGGCCGATGCCACCGTCTGGTCAGGCCATCAGCTTTCTGCATGCGAATAGCCGCCATCATGTCACCTCCAAGGTGTTTGGCGCCATTCCATCTCCTACTTCTCCCAACCTGTCTGCATGTGGGATGCCCCATTGGCAGGTAGTCCAAGCCACCCCAAACTACTCTTCTGCTAACAAGAGGTTCCTGTGAACAAAACTGAACTGATCGAGCACATCGCCAACCACGCCGACATCTCCAAAGCTGCTGCAGCCCGCGCTTTGGAAGGCACCATTGATGCGGTCAAGACCACCCTGAAGAAGGGTGGCACAGTGTCGTTGGTGGGGTTTGGCACCTTTGCAGTGGGCCAACGCGCAGCCCGCACAGGCCGTAATCCACGTACTGGCGCGGCCATCAACATCAAATCCGCCACAATTCCTAAGTTTCGTCCTGGCAAAGCACTCAAAGATGCTGTAAACTAACGACATCGGTGGGGTGCTTAGCTCAGTTGGTAGAGCGGCGCCCTTACAAGGCGTAGGTCAGCGGTTCGACCCCGTTAGCACCCACCACCACCAAACCCATGAAAAAAGCCACCTTAAAGGTGGCTTTTTTCATTTCACACAGCGACGTTGTCGCCGTCTCCCAGTCACGGCAACCGCCTCATACCGGTCTTGCACTGCTGGCAAATTCCCCCAAAACATCCTGGGCCTGCATGAATGCAGCACAAGAACTGACCACCGAGGCGATGTAGTGCACACCACTGGCCATACGAACGATATAAAACTTCATTGGCCCACCCTTCGTGCACTCAAACCATAAGGCACTGTGTTCATGTAACAAATACACGCAAGAACAGTACCTCCCATGATGATCACCCGCTCCATCCGCCTGCTCCTTCCAATACTTGCGCGTTATGGTCTATCCAACATCGGCCACAGCAAACACATGGGCATTTTTCACCCGAGCCCACTGTAGCAACAGTATGTGACATCGCGTAACGATAAGCCACATAAAAATGACTGGGTTTCCCCTTACAAGTGGCAAAGAGGCCATCGCTCAGATGTGGGGTACGCTAAACAGGTAAAATTGGCATCGTTCCCCGATTTCGGGTGGTATACGGGTAATAATCGATGCAACCCATTGATTTATAAGCAACAGGCAACCCCTCGCAACACTTGAGTCCGCGATTCCATCCTGCCAACCCCAATCACCATCCATATAAAGGCGAACGCAAGTTCGCTTTTTTTGTCACTGAAAGATTGACCATGTTTGAATCTATCCGCAAGCACTCCAAGATTGCGATGTTCTTGCTGTTCTTGCTGATCATTCCGTCCTTCATCCTGGTAGGCATAGATTCCACGTATTTTTCAGGCAGCAGTCCCGTAGTGGCACTGGTGAATGGTCATGAGATCACCCAGACCGACTGGGACAATGCCCATCGACAGGAATCTGACCGTATCCGGGCACAGCAACCCAATATCAACGCAGCTTTGCTGGATACGCCCGAGGCACGCTATGCCACGCTAGAGCGCCTGGTGCGTGAGCGGGTATTGCAAACAGCCGTCCACAAAGCCCACCTTGTGACCAGTGATGGACAACTGGCCCGCCACCTGAGCGAGATTCCGCAAATTGCCGCCCTACGGCGGGCCGATGGCACACTGGACATTGAGGGCTACAAAGCATTGGTAGCCACCCAAGGTTTGACACCTGAGGGTTTTGAAGCTGCCGTGCGCAATGAACTGGCCGTGAACCAAGTGCTAGGCAATATCAATGCCACGGCCTTCAGCACGCCCGCCCAAACCAAAGTCACGGTAGACGCGTTGTTGCAAAGACGAGAAGTGCAACTGCTGGAATTCAAACCAGCCCACTTTACTGCCAAAGTGGCACAAAGCCCCGAGCTGCTGGAAGCGTATTACAAAGCCAACCCCGCCAAGTTTCAACAACCCGAGCAAGCCAGCATCGAATATGTACTCTTGGACTTGACCAGCGTAGCCGCTAGCATCAGCCTGAACGAAGCAGATCTACGCACCTATTACCAAGAGAATATAGACCGTCTTGCAGGCAAAGAAGAACGCCGTGCTAGCCATATTCTGATCACCGCTGCGAAAGATGCCCCCGCAGCAGAACGTGACAAAGCCAAAGCCCGCGCCCAAGAGCTCCTAGAACAAGCACGTAAAGCCCCCGGTCACTTTGCAGACTTGGCCAAAAAATCTTCACAAGACACTGGCTCAGCCACCCAAGGTGGTGATTTGGGTTTCTTTGCCCGCGGAGCCATGGTCAAACCCTTTGAAGATACAGCCTTCGCTCTGAAGAAAGGCGAAATCAGCGATGTGGTTGAAAGTGAATTCGGCTATCACATCATCCAACTGACAGAAATCAAGACACCTCGCCAGCCCAGCTTTGAGGAACTGCGCCCCCGCCTAGAAGCGGAAATGCGCCAACAACAAGCCCAGCGCAAGTTTGCTGAAGTCGCCGAGACGTTCAGCAACACCGTCTATGAACAAGCGGAAAGCCTGCAACCCGTGGCAGAAAAATTGGGCTTGAAAGTCCAAACGGCCATGAAGGTACAGCGCAAACCTGCGCCAGGCACTACAGGCGTACTGGCCAATGAAAAACTCCTCACAGCCTTGTTTTCTGAAGACTCTATAGCGCAAAAGCGCAATACCGAGGCACTGGAAATTGGCAGCAATCAATTGGTGGCTGCTCGCATCACGGCTTATCAAGGGGCGTCGACCCTGGCTTTCAATGAAGTACGTGAACAGGTACAGAAGCTGTATGTCAGTGAAGAATCTGCAGAACTGGCACGCAAAGAAGGCGAGGCACGGTTGGCAGCTTGGCAAGTCAAACCTGAAGCAGCGACTGGTCTGAGTGCCCCACTGGTGCTCTCCCGTGACCAACGACAAAACCAGACTACAGCACTGGTAGATGCCGTACTCTCCACTAAAACCGACAAACTGCCCACTTGGGTTGGTGTCGATCTGAACGACAACGGCTATGTGCTGGCACGGATCAATCGCATTGTGCCGCGTGAAACCACCGACGCCTCGCTGGAAACACAACGGCAGCAACAGTATGTGCAGTGGTTGGCCTCGGCAGAAAGCCAAGCCTACTATGAGTTCCTGAAAACCCGCTTCAAAGCACAGATCAAAGTGCCCCGCCCAACAACATCCACCGAAAAGAATTAACCACTTCTCTTGGTAATCAAATTTTGATGTTATAATTCAAATCTACACTACGGTGGCTGTAGCTCAGTTGGTAGAGTCCAGGATTGTGATTCCTGTCGTCGTGGGTTCGAGTCCCATCAGCCACCCCAAATAAAACAAAAAAGCCACTTCTTCGGATGTGGCTTTTTTTTGCCTATTTACGCTGCAAATTTTTCAAAAAAGCCCAAGACTGCTCAATCATCAAATGGTTGTCTAACGTCAGGCGTTCCCCCATTGATCAACCTGATCCGCATAGAGGTGGCACCTGATGGGCTTTGCGCGCGGCTCTTCCAAGCATTTCTTCCGCTAAAAACGGCATCCTCTGCCACTGGGGTAGTTGGGCGGCCATGCCCAAGCTGGCAGGGTCGAAGTCACAGCAGGCCAAACCCAAGGATGGTGGCGATCACATCGGGGGACTCGATGAGATTTCGCTTAGAGCAGCCCACACCACTGATTAACGAACCGAGACCCATCGCACAACCAATACAAGAGATGGTTAACTGCGCTTTTTCTTCGGTTTTCCGCTAACTCTGGGCTTTCATGGTTCCTACACCCTGATGCCCTTGAGTGATACCCCAAGGGCCACAAGACATGCAACCCATGAACTCTTGATCTAGATCAAGTTTTTACCCCTGGCAGTGGCGTCCAATGCCTTATCCCACTTGCTTTGCGGAGGCGTCCAATGGTACCTAACCCGTCTTTGTTCGGCATCACGGCAATTGCTGCCTTGTTGGTAGCTGCCTGTGGTTCCAGCGACTCTCCTCCCGCCTTTAATGGCTCGGCCTTTAGTCAGGCCAAAGCGTTGGAGCAGCCTCAAGGAGCAGCCATCTCCACCCTGAAAAGCACCGTGGGCCTGTCGGTGTCTTTGGCTAATGTGCGTATGCCTACAGCCGATGAGTTGTTCAATTGGGCTGAGTCGACCTATCCTGTAGTCTTGCCTGGCCCTCGTCCCCCCACACTCACCTACGAAACCTATACCTTCCGCTACTATGCAAGCACCAATGTAGCCTTGGGTGTCAATGGCACGTCTGTGGTGGGTTTGGTCAATGCACTGTCCAACAATCCACAATGGGTTGCGCTAGGAGACTTGGCTGATTACTCCTGTTCTATCTTTCCCGAAACTTGTGGCCCTGCGCCTGCCACTTTCGATGTGGCCGCGGTAAACAACGGCAGTGCAGAACTGGCCTCTTTCCTGACCGTTTGTAGCCCGGTTTCTGGCCTCAGCTCTGCCAACAACACCGCCAGCGGATCAGCATCTTTCGAGCGTGCTATCCACGCAGCCATGGCCGCACGCTCGCTGGGTTCCGGCAGCGGTTCGCGTTCTATGGCAACCTATACCAGTACGCCCCCTGCCGACAAGCTGGGGAGTTGTGGTGGTCGCATCAGCTTTCCTGACTACACACATGCCAACGGGGTGACCACCGCCACCCGCGTGTTCGACAACTATTGCACACAGGACTCTGACACTGGCAGCAAGACCTATTACAACGGTCGCATGTCATTTACCAACAGAGCCACTCCTACAGCCAATGGGCCCATCACCACCCAACTGGCAGCCCACAGTGCCGATGGCATCAGCATGGAAAAGAAAAATGCAGCCGGTGCTGTGGTTGACTCCCAAACTGTGCGTTTTACCAACTATGTCTATACACCGGGTGTGCCGGGTGGTGATGCCACAGCGAACCAGCCCGACCGGCTACAAGCCGATGAGATTGCAGTGGTTAACCGGCTAACGCAAAAAACTTACCGACAAACCAACTACACGATGACAACCTTCAAGCGGACAGACGGTGGCGAGCAAATCTCTATCACCGGTCGGGGATACCGCTCTAACGGTCAATACTTCGATCTGACCACGACAGCCCCCATCATTACCAACGATTCTGGAGACTATGTTTCCGGCATTGTGACAATGACAGGCGCAGCCAACTCTACCTCTGTCGCGACCATTGTGCCGGGCTCCAAGCTGCAAGCGGCCATGACAGTCAACGGAGAAGCTGTGACCTCTGCGCCTGCCTGCAATCCATAAAGATTGTGCAAGCCCATGTAGCAGCAAACTACCCCGTCCATGATCTTTCTGCGCAATGTGCTGCGCGCTCCTGTGCGCAGCTTGCTCACACTGCTGGGGGTTGCCGGTGGTGTGGCGTTGTTTGTAGCGATCAGCACGATTACTGCCGATCTGCGCACACAAATTGCCCATGCCGTCAGTGCCTATAACCTCGAAGTAGTCGTCTACGAGCGCCGGGCTACTTCAGCCTTCTCTTCGCGCATTACACAGGCCCAAATGGCAGCGTTGTCTGCCCGTTTTGGTTCAGCCTTGACCCCGATGGTGTTGGGTTCACTCAATGAGAAATGGAATGCCTACGCCTTGGTAGTGGGAGCAGGGGCCGATTTTTCCCGGCGCATTCCATTGGTAGCAGGGCAGCACTTTACTGCGGGCCAACCCGAAGTCATGGTAGGCGAGATCAATGCACAGCGCCTCCAGCTGGCACCGGGGAAACGCATCATGCTGGATGGACAAGACTACCTTATCACGGGTATCTACCGCACTGGCAGTAGGCTGCTGGATGGGGGAGTGATGGGCAGTATTACGGATGTGCAACAAATGTTGACCCGTCCGGGTGAAGAAGGGCGCTACACCTTGGCGTTACTGCAAACCACCAATCCCCAAGCCCGCGAACGTTTTTTACAAGAAGTGGCCGAGCATTTCCCACAATTGCGTGCAGTTCCTGGGACTGAGTTTGCAGGCTCACTGCGCCTGCTCCGGGTGGTCAATGCCTTTGTCACGGCTATTTCCATACTGGTATTGATAGGCACTGTGCTAGTGGTCACCAACACTTTGGTCATGGCGGTAGCTGAACGTACGCGAGAGATTGGCATCTTAATGACCGTAGGTTGGACTCCTTGGCGGGTGTTGCGCATGCTGATGGCCGAGAGCCTGCTGCTGTGCAGTTTGGGCGCCGCAGCAGGCCAAGGATTGGCTTTGTTATTGCTGCACCTACTCAACCGGATGGAGTCGGTGGGTTATGGGTGGATTCCTGTCAAACTCTCATGGTCAGTCATGGCCGATGCCGCAGCAATGAGCTTTGTCGTAGCCCTGTTCTCGCTGTTGTGGCCAGCCATTGTGCTGTGGCGCATCCAACCCTTGCATGCCCTTCGCCATGAATGATGCCTTGCCCCTGCTACAGGTTGTCCAACTGTGCCACCGCTACCACCGCAGCGAGGCACCTGCGCTCCAAGATATCTCCTTTGATGCTTGTCGTGGTGAGGTCGTGGCACTGACTGGCCCCTCCGGTTGTGGCAAAAGCACCCTGTTGTCTCTGATTGGCTTATTGGATCACCCCACCAGCGGGCACATTACTTTGTTAGGGCAAAACCTGTCATCGATACGACAAGTCCCCCAGTTCCGCGCCCGACATATAGGCTTTGTCTTCCAGTTCCACCACATGGTGCCAACCATGACACTGCAAGAGAACATCGAGGCTCCAATGTTGGCCTTGGGCACAGACCGCAAGACACGGCAAAAACAGGCAGCAGAGTTGTTGGAACAAATGGGGTTAGCCCATCGGGCTGCTTTTTTACCTGCGCATGTTTCCGGGGGAGAACGTCAACGGGCTGCGGTCGCACGGGCTTTGGCCAATCGCCCCGCATTGATCTTGGCTGACGAACCTACCGGCAATCTTGACACCCGCAACGGAGAACGGGTGGTAGATCTACTGACCCAACATGCCAAATTGACGGGTGCTTTGGTGCTGATTGCCACACACAACCCTGAAATCTCCCGCACCGCCCATCGGTGCATGGCCTTGCGGGATGGTCAATTGATTTCAAACACCCCATAAAGCGGCCATCTCACTAGAAAGGCAGCATTCCATGAAAAAAATAGATGTTTTTATCATTTTCAACACTCTGCTTTTCTTGTTTCTGTGCATTTTTAGGTATTACGCCAGATTTATAGAATACCGGGGCAGCGCACATGTTGAAGAGTTTTTTATTTATGCCATCTTTATATTAATCGGCATCGTTGCTTTGTGGTGGGTATTTCGCAATTACGAATTCAATTCTTTACTTTTATTGTTGGTTCAATGCGGTATTTTGATGCACTTTAGCGGTGCCTTTATTCAAATAGAAGGCAGCAGATTGTATGACGCCTATATTTTTAACATACGCTACGACAAATACGTTCATTTTATCAATGCTTTTTCTATCAGCATTTTAATTAGCAGGCTATTTCATATACAACACATTGCACTAACGCGGGTTAATCGCATATTTGTAGTATTGGTAGTCATGGGGCTAGGTGCATTGGTAGAAATTGTTGAATATTTAGTTGTTTTGACTGTACCCCATCATGGAGTTGGTGGCTATGACAATAACATGCAAGATTTGATTGCCAATTTTCTCAGCTCATGCAGTTTTGCTTTTCTTCATTCTTTGGCACACAAGCATCGATCCAACAAGGCAACGCCTTATATAATCATCACACCCACCACCATTCAATCCGATTAAAAATCCAACAATTTTATAAATATATCCCTCACATTCCCCTGAACGAGGACATGAGGGATATATTTATTTTATAGCCAACATCAGCACAATATTCACGAGAATTCTTTTTCCTCAATACCAAAACATTGGATGTTAACGTTCCAACTTGTAAAAATCCCGAATCATGGCCCAGGCTTCGGCAGCATCATCGGTCATGTGAAATAATTTAAGATCATGGGCCGATATAGTTCCTTCTTCCATAAGAAACTCCCAATTGATCAACCGCTTCCAGTAGTTGCTACCAAACAATATAATTGGCACGGGTTTGGCCTTCTTGGTTTGCACCAAAGTGAGCACTTCAAACAACTCGTCTAGCGTACCAAACCCCCCCGGGAACGCCACTAAGGCCTTCGCCCGAATCATAAAGTGCATTTTGCGCAATGCAAAATAGTGAAACTTAAAACTCAATGATGGCGAGATATAACGGTTGCCTCCTTGCTCATGGGGTAAGGCAATACTCAATCCCACATTGGGCGCTCCGGCATCGTGGGCACCCCGGTTAGCTGCCTCCATGATGCCGGGGCCACCTCCAGTGCAAATATACAATCTATTTTCTGGTTTTTGGGTTTTGCTATGTTCAGCCACCAACCTGCCAAATTTTCGGGCTTGGGCATAATATTCAGCATTGCGCACAGCCCGCTCTGCTTCTGCAATATGATGGCTATTTCCTTTTGCCTTGGCTTGGTTGAGTTGTTTGGCAGCCTGTTTGGGTGAAACAAATCGGGCGCTACCATACACAACCACGGTATTATCAATACCTTGCTCGGTCTGGCCTAGGTCGGGTTTGAGCATTTCCAATTGGAAGCGAATACCACGGGTTTCACGCCGAAACATGAATTCTGGGTCCGCAAAAGCCATGCGGTGGGCATCGGCATGTAAAGGATTGCCTTGGTGGGCATCGGTGTGCAGTTCAGCCCAAGCATCGGCCAGGCGGCGTTGGTTCAGTCGGGTATTGGTGTCCATGGTGTCCAAAAAAGAGAGGCCAAAACTTGAGACCGGGGTGGAATCAGGTGCGCAACCCCAGCCACAGCGACGTAGTCTGCAAGCCTGCGGCAGTCATGAGCAAAGACCCCAACAGATGCAGCGCGCTCCAGCCTAACGCGGTTAGATAACGCTGTTGTTGCAACAGCCCCACCACTTCCACAGAAAAACTCGAAAAAGTGGTCAATGCACCCAAAAATCCTGTGATCAAAGCCAAGCGCCAAACCGGATCGAGCTGTGGCATCACTTGAAAGACGCCTACCAGCACACCGATCAAGTACCCCCCCACCAAATTGGCTGCCAGCGTGCCCCAAGGCAAAATGGCATCGGTACTGAGCCAAAGGCCCAAACGCCAGCGGGCCAGCGCCCCCAGACTGGCTCCGCAGCAGATACTCACTATGTGTATAGGCGTCATCAAACAAGGTGTCTCAGGATTTACTGGGGCGCGAAGGGGTGATGCGGCTCAGGGTGGGGGGAATGTCTTTGCGCCTGGCCTGCCGGGCACGAAACAGCCCTGCCCGCATCAAAAAGATGGTGGTGATAGGTACCGTAATCGCCAAAAAAATGGCAATCAACAAGATATGCAATGCCAATTGTCCTGAACGCAGTGAAAAATACAGCCCAGCACCGCCCACAATGCACCAACAACCCAAGGTAGAAATCATGGCTGGGGCATGCACCCGTTCAAAAAAACTGGGCAAACGCAGTAAACCTGTAGAACCCAACAACGCGATGGCAGCACCACACAACAGCAGTGCAGCAATGGCTATTTCTGCCCACAGGGGCAACAACACGGTGGTACTCACTCAATCACCTCGCCCCGCAACAAAAACTTGGCCATCGCCGTAGAACTGACAAACCCGAGCAAGGCCACCAACAAAGCGGCCTCAAAGTAGTGTGGGCTGTCGTAGCGTAAGCCCAGCACCAACATTGCCAACATGCCATTGAGGTACATGCAGTCCAGTGCCAACACCCGGTCTTGGGCTGTGGGGCCAATCAACACACGTACCAAGGTGCAGGCCATGGCCAGCACCAATATCAGCAGGGCCAGAGGAACTGCCCACGACAGAATTGGCGTGGTGGTCATGATTCAAAAATCTCCATCAAGGGGCGTTCGTACTGTTGCTTGATATGTGCGGCAATGGCCTCGGCATCGTCCAACTCGAGCACATGCAACAGCAATACGCTCCGGTCTAGCGCCAGTTCGGCCCAAGCAGTGCCAGGTGTAATACACACAATCATGGCCAATACGGCCAAGGCATTGGGGTCGCGGACATCCAGAGGCACATAGACAAAACCTGCCGGATGGCGTCTACGGCTGGGCCACAACAAAAATCGCATCACGGTGATGTTGGATTGGATGGAGTCCAGCGCAACTCTGCACAACAAACGCCCCATCGCGCCGGGCCTGCGCACTTGCACAGGCAATGGACGCAGCCCCTGCGTGAGCAGTGGAATGAACAGCGCCAGCAACGAGGCCATCAGCAGATGGCCTGCACTCAGACTGCGGTTGAGCAATAACCACAGTAGCAGCAAAGCCAGTGACAGCAGAGGCATGGGCAACAGGTTTTTCATGGCCCATCCTCCAAGGGTTGCTGCTTTTCAGGGGACATATAGACGGGCGATGGTGTGGGCACCGCTGACATCACGGCCCGTATATAGGTACCGGGCGAGTGCAGAGCATCGGCAGTGGCCTGGGTGTAACGCAACACAGGCTCCGCCACCACCGACAGCAGCACGCAAGTCAGCAACAATCCGGCAATCGGCAACCCCTCTGCCCAGCGCAATTGGGGGGGCGGGCGGTCATGCGCAGCCCAAAAATGCCGGATCCCCACCCGTGTCAAGGCAATCAGGGCCAGCAGTCCGGAGGCAATCAGCAGCGCCAAAAAACTCCAGCCATACCAGCCTGGCTGATGCCCTGCTGATGCCCCCATACCCAAGGGGTTGAGTACCGCTGTGAGCATGGCAAACTTGCCAACAAAGCTAGCCAATGGTGGTAGTCCGGCCACCATCAAGGTGCAGCCCAAAAAAGATATGCCCATAAAGGCTGCTGCCGCAGGAATGACCCGACCCACCAACACTTCCTCATCGTCATCAAGGTTCATGCCTGCAGCGGGCACCAGCTCGGCATCAAGAAAGGGAGCCTCATCGGCCAAGGGTTCGTAGGGCATGGTGCCGCTGCCTTCGGTGCGCCAGCGGTCAATGAGGTCACTTAGCAAAAACAGGGCACTGACCGCTAATGTGGAACCAGGCAAGTAGTAGAGCAGGCTGCCAGTGAGCAAGTTGTGACCAAAACCCATGGCTGCCAGCAAGGTGCCTGAAGACAGCACCGCAGCATAACCCGCCAAATGACCCAAACGTTGTGAGCCAAGCATACCAATAGCACCAAAGGCCATGGTCAACAGACCACCACTGAGCAGCCACAGGCTACCAAACCAAGCCGATGCACCAGACTCCGTGCCAAACAACAGCGTCCACAGGCGCAGCAAGGCATAAATGCCTACTTTGGTCATGAGGGCAAACAAGGCACCCACTGGAGCAGTGGCCGCACTGTAGGCGGGCACCAACCAGAAGTTCAGCGGCCAAGCCGCTGCCTTGATCAAGAAAGCCGTGGCCAGTATGGCCGCAGCTGCATGAAGCAACCCCCGGTCGTTGGGGGCAACCGCAGGCATACTGCGAGCCAAATCGGCCATGTTGAGGGTGCCAGTGATGCCGTAGAGCATGGACACCCCAATCAAAAAGAGTGCGGAGGCCGCCAGATTGATGGCAATGTAATGCAGGCCCGACTGCACCCGCGCCCGACCCGAACCATGCAAGAGCAAACCATAAGAGGCTGCCAGCATGATTTCGAAAAAGACAAAGAGGTTGAACAGGTCTGCGGTCAGAAAGGCACCACTCAAACCCATCAACTGGAACTGAAAGAGTGGGTGGTAATGCACACCCGCACGGTGCCAGCGGGCACTGGCAAACAGCACGGAGGCCAACGCCACAGTGCTGGTGAGCACAAGCATGAGCGCCGCAAGCCTATCGAGTGCCAACACAATGCCAAAGGGCGCAGGCCAGTTGCCTGGCAGGTACACGCCCAGACTGGTAGGCAACCCCTGCTGGTTGCTCCAAAACAGCAGTACCAGCGCAATCAACAAACCAAGTGCGGTCGACAACAGATTGAGTGTGACCTTGAGGCGCTGCTGCTCTTCACGCAATATCAGCATCAGTGCGGCAGTGACCAATGGCAAGGCAATGGGTGCCAACATCAGGTGGGGCATAGTAGCCTGCGCCAGCGATAGCAGCAGGGCTTGCATCAAGTGTTCTCCTCTGGATGCTGACCAGGATCACGGCCATCCACATGGTCATTGCCTGCCAGTCCGCGTGAGGCCAGCAACACCACCAAGAACAATGCAGTCATGGCAAAACCAATGACGATGGCGGTCAATACCAGTGCCTGTGGCAAAGGGTCGGCATAGTGTGCCAAGTCTTGGGCCACCCCTGAGCGCAGCACTGGCTCCATTCCGGTGGACAGTCCGAGTCGCCCCATACTGAAGATGAAAAGATTGACGGCATACGACAGCAGTGACAGCCCCATAATCACCTGAAAAGTACGTGGACGCAGCAACAGCCAAACGCCTGAGCCAGTCAATACGCCAATGGCCAATGCCAAGGTCATTTCCATCAATGCTCTCCTGACTGCTGGGCAGCTTCTTCTGCAATTCGGGCGTGGAAACGATGGCCGCGCACCGACTGGTGGGCAATAGAAGTCAAAATCACCAAAGTGGCTCCAACCACCAACGTGAAAACGCCCAAATCAAAAAACAGGGCGCTGGCAAGGTGTAATTCACCCAACAACGGCCAATGCACATGGACGCTGTGGGTGGTCAAGAACGGGTAGCCCCAATACAGTGCCCCCAGCCCGGTAGCCAGCGCAAACAGCAAGCCAGTAGCCATCCAGCGCCGAGGCGTCAAGGGCATATGGGCTTCTACCCACTGGGTGCCAGACACAATATATTGCAGTAGCAAACCCACGGAGAACACCAGACCGGCAACAAAACCACCACCTGGCTCATTGTGGCCCCGCATAAACAGGTGTACCGCCACCACAATGGTGAACGGCAGCAGCAGTCGCACCAGCACCGCAGGCACCATCAAGTAGCCGACAGCAGTGTCGGTGGCTTGTCGTGGATTGATCAGATCGGTATGCAAATCCGCTGGCAGCGCACGTTGCTGTACGGGCAAATCCATGGTTTCGGGGGCAGGCCGGAAACGCCGCAACAGGGCATAGACCGTGAGTGCAACGATACACAGCACCACGATCTCACCAAAGGTATCAAACCCCCGAAAATCCACCAGCATCACATTGACTACGTTGCTACCACCACCGCCAATGAGGGCATTTTCTAGAAAAAAGGTGGACGTGCTTTCTGGGAAAGGCCGACTGAGCATAGCCAACGCCAAGGCTGCCATGCCCACCCCAGCGGCCAACGCGATCAATAGATCACGTAAGCGCCGTCCTTGGGTGCGCAGGCGTGCTGTGCTAGCAGGCGGAATGTCTTGCTCACGCCGAGGTAACCAGCGCAGCCCCAGCAGAATCAACACGGTAGTCACAATTTCCACCATCAATTGTGTCAGGGCCAAATCGGGTGCAGAAAACCACAGAAAGGTGATGCTGGTACACAGCCCAGCCCCCCCCATAAGCGTCAAGGCTGCCATACGATGGTATTTGGCCTGCCATGCAGCGCCCACTGCACAGGCCATGCCCGCCACCCAGAGCCCGACAAAAGCCAATGACACTGGCATGGTCGAGCGGTTACCAATGTGCAACCCACGGCTCCACAATGGCACCGTGGCTACCAGCAAAGTCATGAGACAAAGCCAAAACATTTGCCATTGCAACCGATGGGTACTCCATAAACGCCGCCCTTGGCGCCCCATCAGGGACAGTTGGGCCAACAGATGTTCAAACATACGTTTGGCATCCACGCCCTGCAACCCTGGAGGGGCTTCCAGTGTGGTGCGAGCACGCCGCCAGCGCAACACCCCATACAGCAAGGTGCCGCCCAGCAAAGCCACCAGACTCATGACAAATGGCGTGTTGAACCCATGCCAAACCGCCAAACTGAATGCTGGCAAAACCCCACCGACCACAGGCAGTGCTGCCGCCTGAAGATATTGGCCCACGGCCCATGCAGGCAATACGCCCACCACCAGACAGGCACAGACCAACAACTCCACTGGTACCCGCATCCAATGGGGCGGTTCATGGGGTTGTCGGGGCAAATCAGTAGCCGGTGGCCCCCAAAACACATCCACCGTAAAGCGCAATGAGTAAGCCACGCTGAAAATCCCAGCCACAGTGGCAGCTATGGGCAAAAAGTAGTTGATCAGTGTGCTGCCATCGATAAACACCGTTTCGGCGAAAAACATCTCTTTGGACAAAAACCCATTGAGCAAAGGCACGCCAGCCATTGCTGCGGCAGCCACAGTAGCCAGCGTAGCTGTCACAGGCATCATGGTGCGTAGCCCAGACAGGCGCTGAATGTCACGCGTGCCACTCTCATGGTCAACAATGCCGACCGCCATAAACAATGAGGCCTTGAAGGTGGCATGATTCAAAATATGAAACACGGCCGCCACGGCTGCCAATGGGCTGTTGAGGCCCAAGAGCAACGTAATCAACCCCAAGTGCGAGATGGTCGAATAGGCCAGCAAGCCCTTGAGGTCGTTTTGGAACATGGCCACATAAGCCCCCAGCAGCAGGGTACAGGCTCCAGCGCCACCGACCAACCAAAACCATTCTTCAGTGCCACTGAGTACCGGCCACAACCGCGCTAGCAAAAACACCCCTGCTTTGACCATCGTGGCCGAATGCAAATAGGCAGACACGGGCGTGGGCGCTGCCATAGCGTGGGGGAGCCAAAAATGGAAAGGAAACTGCGCGCTTTTGCTCAAAGCCCCCAGCAAAATCAGCACCAGTGCTGTCAGGTAAAGTGGGTGGTCACGCACCAACTGGCCTGCTACCAAAACATGATCCAAATCGTAACTGCCGACGATATGGCCCAGCACCAACATGCCAGCCAACATGCACAAGCCACCGCTACCGGTGACTGTGAGCGCCATACGGGCACCACGCCGAGCGTCTTTGCGGTGGTGCCAGTAGCCAATCAATAAAAAAGAGAACAGGCTGGTCAGCTCCCAAAACAACGCCAATTGGATGAGGTTACCCGACAGCACCACCCCCGTCATAGCCCCCATGAAGGCCAAGAAAAAGGCAAAGAAACGCGGCACTGGATCGGCAGGCGACATGTAGTAGCGTGCATACAGCACCACCAATGCGCCAATGCCCAGCACCAACATGCAGAACATCCAGGCAAAGCCATCTAGGCGCAACACCAAATTGAGCCCCAGCGAAGGCAGCCACGCTATTTCTTCACGCACCACTCCACCTTGGGCAATCTGTGGGAAATACAGTGCCGTTTGTATGCAGCAAAACACAGCCACAGCCCCCGCTAGAGTGGACTCGGTGTTGCGTGCATTAGAAGGCAGCACAGCGGCCAGTGCGCTGGCCAAAAATGGGAGAAATATCAGGAGAATCAATGACATGCGCTAAACATTCTACGGGGTAGCTGTGACACCCTATCCTTGCGTTGTGAAAGGAAATAGACATGTCTGGCGCAGAAGAAATCCGTTCCACCGACCTAAAAACCATCTTGCATTCCAAACGGGCCAATCTTTACTACCTAGAGCACTGCCGCGTATTGGTCAACGGTGGTCGGGTGGAATATGTGACAGACGCGGGCCAGCGCAGCCTGTACTGGAACATCCCCATCGCCAACACCACCAGTATTTTGTTGGGCACTGGCACTTCCATCACCCAAGCGGCCATGCGTGAACTGGCCAAGGCAGGCGTGTTGGTAGGGTTTTGTGGCGGTGGCGGCACACCTTTGTTCACAGCCAATGAAGTAGATGTGGAAGTGGCCTGGCTGTTACCCCAAAGTGAATACCGCCCCACCCAGTACCTGCAATCTTGGGTACAGTTCTGGTTTGATGATGATTTGCGCTTGGCCGCTGCCAAGCAATTGCAACTGTTGCGGCTAGAGCGTTTGCTACACGCATGGGATGCCCGTGCGCTGCGTGAGGCAGGCTTCGCGGCAGATACCCAGCACTTGCAAAAGCTAGCGCAACAGTTTCGACAGCTCATCACCCATGCCCCCGATGTCACGGCCTTGCTTACTGACGAGGCACGTCTGACCAAAGCCCTGTTTAAGTTGGCCGTAGAAGCCACCGGCTATGGCGACTTTACCCGCGCCAAACGCGGCACAGGCACCGACCCAGCCAACCGTTTTTTAGACCACGGCAATTATTTGGCCTATGGTTTAGGTGCCACGGCCACTTGGGTGCTGGGGTTGCCACATGGTTTAGCGGTATTGCATGGCAAAACGCGCCGGGGCGGCTTGGTTTTTGATGCCGCCGACTTGGTGAAGGACGCAGTGATTTTGCCGCAAGCCTTCCTCTCGGCCATGCGGGGTGACGATGAGCAAACTTTCCGTCGCCATTGCATCGAAGCCCTGACCCGCACCGAAGCGTTGGACTTCATCATCGAATCGCTCCAGCAGATTGCCACCGACACCGCACGACTGGCCCAGCCAACCGCAACCTCAACCAGTACGGCGGGAGACACGCCATGAATGTGCTGTTTATTTCACAATGCAGCAAGCGGGCCTTGACCGAAACCCGGCGCATCCTAGACCAGTTTGCCGAACGCCGGGGCGATAGAACGTGGCAAACACCCATCACCCAAGCCGGTTTAGACACTGTGCGCAAACTGCTGCGCCAAACTGCCCGCAAAAATACCGCTGTGGCCTGCCACTGGATACATGGCAAAGACCACAGTGAGCTGCTCTGGGTGGTGGGCGATGGCCGCCAGTTCAATCCCGAAGGTGCCGTGCCTACCAACACCACCGCCCACGATGTATTGCGGGCTGCCGATGAAAACACTTGGCATCATTTGCCATTCATCACGGCCTTGAGTGCCTTGGCTGCGTTGCTGCATGACTTGGGCAAAGCGACCCAAGCGTTTCAGCAACGACTACGGCAACCCACCCTGCGCGAACGCAATCTGTATCGGCATGAATGGGTCTCGGTGCGGCTGTTTCAGGCTTTTGTGGGCAACGATGACGATACAGGCTGGCTGCAACGCTTGGCCGCTGGTGGCGATGCGGCGGTCGATGCCTCAGCCTTTGAAGCCCTGTGGCTAGACCACCAAAACGGGCGCTTGTTGCGCGATACGCTGGACACAGCGGCACTGCTACAGCAGAACAATCCATTTGCCAGCCTGCCACCGTTGGCGCAAGCTGTAGCATGGCTGGTGCTTACCCACCACCGCCTGCCTTGTCTGCCCATTAAAAAAGCAGACGGTAGCAGTGACGAGGACATCGACCAGCCGCAATACCCATACCGCCGGTTTGGGGCACACCCTCGCTCGGTAAACCAGCGCGACCTGCAAGCCCTGTTGCAGCGTATCAATGCCGACTGGAACGAACCGCACGAAACGGGTAACAACGGCAGCAACGATGCCACCGTGCGCGCACATTGGACTTTTCCGCATGGCTTGCCAGTCGTCACACTGCCTTGGCGCAAGCAAGCCGCACGTTATGCCCAAAAATTACTGGCGCTGTCGCAACAGCCCGGCCAGATACAGGTGTTCGCAGATCCCTTTGCCATGCACCTGTCGCGTCTGTGCCTGATGCTGGCCGACCACCACTATTCCAGCATCGAAGACACAGAGCGCCGCCAGCCCTATTTGCAACCCGGCTATCCGCTGTATGCCAACACCCGCCAAAAACCAAAGCCACCGGGTGCGTCCATTTTTAACCAAACACTGGATGAGCACTTGCTGGGCGTGCAAGCCCATGCCACGCTGGTAGCGCATTCTCTGCCCTCGTTGGTACGCAGTTTGCCTAGCCTACAAAACCACCGAGGCCTGAAAAAACGCAGTGCCGAGGCGCGTTTTCAATGGCAGGACAAAGCCGCCGACATGGCTGCCAGCGTGCGCCAGCGCAGTGGGGCCCACGGGGCTTTCATTGTCAATATGGCCTCTACCGGCTGCGGCAAAACTTTGGGCAATGCCCGCATCATGAATGCACTGGCCGATCCGCAGCAAGGCCTGCGCTGTGCCTTTGCTATGGGTTTACGCACCCTGACTTTACAAACCGGGCGCGTGTTTCAGCACGACTTGGGCTTAAGCGATGAACAATTAGCCATCCAAGTGGGGGGCGCTGCCAACCGTGCCCTGTTTGAACACTATGAGACCCAAGCCGAAGCCAGCGGCTCGGCCTCTAGCCAAGCCCTGCTGGATGAAGGCGGACAGGTTTTGTTTGAGGGCCATAAACACCACCCCCTGCTGGAGCGCCTGAGCCACGATGCCCAAGTGCGCTCCTTGATTGCCGCACCCTTGCTGGTGTGTACCGTCGACCACCTGACCCCGGCCACCGAAAGCCTGCGCGGAGGCCGCCAGATTGCCCCCATGTTGCGCCTCATGACGGGCGATTTGGTGCTGGACGAGCCCGACGATTTCGACATGGCCGACTTGCCCGCCCTGTCGCGCTTGGTGCATTGGGCTGGGCTGCTGGGGGCGCGGGTGTTGTTGTCCTCGGCTACCTTGCCACCGGCACTGGTGGAAGGGCTCTTTTTAGCTTACCAAGCCGGGCGCAGCGTGTTTCAACAGCACCGCAGCGAACGCCCCACCGAATCCCCCCAGATATGCTGTTTGTGGATAGATGAATTTCAACAAACCGCCTTGGATTGTCCAGACCGTGGGGCTTTTCAGGTTGCCCATCACAAATATGTGCAACAACGCAGCGCCCAATTAGCTAAAGCCGAAATACGCCGCCGCGCCCAGATTGCACCCTTGCCCACCCACTGGCAAGAAAAGAGCATGGACAAGGCATTGCGCCGCACCGAGTTAGCCCGCTTGGTGCTGCAATCTGCATGGCAGTTGCACCAACAGCCACACAACCACAGCCTAGATGCCACCAGCGGCAAGCGTATCAGCGTGGGATTGATTCGTATGCCGAATATCGAGCCGCTGGTGGAAGTGGCATCGGCCATGTACCAACAGGGCATGACAGTGGCCGGGGTACGGGTGCATTTGTGCGTGTATCACTCCCAATTTCCCTTGCTGATGCGCTCTGGCATAGAGCGCCAACTCGATACCCTGCTCAACCGCCGTACAGCTGCTGGCAGCCCTGACCCCATTTTGCAGCGGCCTGCTGTTCGGGCATTGGTGGACGCCTATCCAGAAAAAGACCAACTGTTGATTGTGCTGGGCAGCCCCGTGACCGAAGTGGGCCGCGATCATGACTATGACTGGGCAGTGGTCGAGCCATCCTCTATGCGTTCCTTTATCCAACTGGCAGGCCGGGTACGTCGCCATCGTAGCGGTGCGGTGGATGGGCCAAACATCCTGCTATTGGATAGCAATTTGCGCGCTTATGAACAACCAGGCCAAGCTGCATTTTGCAAACCGGGGTTTGAGATGCAAGCAGTCCAGGTAAAAACGGATGTAGCGTATTACTTTCATTTGCAATCGCACCGTTTGCAAGACTTACTACCAGCGGCACTCCAAGGGCCAATGGCTTGGCCGATAGATGCCCGCCCGCGCATTGCTGCCGCCGACAAATTACAACCCAGAACCAATTTGGTGGACTTAGAACACGCCCGTATGCGCGAGGCCATGTTGCCCAACAGCACCACTGCTGTCACCAGCATAGAGCGTGCTGCCAGTCTGCATTGGGCCAGCAGTGAAAAGCTATGGCTCACCGGGGTGCTGCCACAGTATCAACGTTTTCGTTACGACCCTGTGCCACAGACAGAAGTGGTGTTTTTACCCGACGAGGATGACGAGCATCTCACTTTGCACCGCGTGGCCGATGGCCCTCGGCGTGGCGACAAGTTATATCCCCGTGCAGAAAACCTATTGCAGCGTACGCACTTGCCAATGCAAGGCAGCATCACACCGTGGATTCGGGTGGATCTGCTAGAAGAACTGCGTGGCCTAGCCCAAGACCAAGATGGGGCGCTCCAAAAATGTGCGCAGCACTACGCCACCGCCACCTTGCCAGACAACACACAGGGCTGGTGCTGGCATGAATTGCTGGGGTTTACGGCAGCCAAGTAAATGGCTTGGCTTGTGCTGCCTGTGCGGCAGAAAACAGAATAAGAACGTTCCTAAGCATCATTTTCTAAGCTACTTACACAGTAGAAAAATTGTGTTGCATTGTAACTTAAGATTCTAAGTATCATGGATTAAATTAAGCTGGCATCCTACACCCACCGAGGAACCAATATGCCCCTCACTGAACAGCGCCTGCTTTGGCATGAAGCCATTGCAGCCTTCATTCAAGAACGGCTGGATGCCAAGCTGGAAAAGCTCAAGGACGATGATCCCAAGCGTATCGAGCTGCTAGAGAAATACCAATACGGTACATGGATTGAAAATGCGGCGCACCGTGTCTCACAACTTCAGGCTGTCACCCACTCCATCAAAGGTATCCACTCTGATGCAAAGGGTACCAGTCTCTATGTGCATCCTGATAAATTGTCATCGCTGGATGTATTAGGCAGCCATGTCCTAGGTCAGTCCTTTGTCAATGATGTCGTTGGCAACGCTGCTGCCTTGGATGTTTACAAATTTTTGAAATTAGAAGTCAATGGGTGCAGCCTGCTTGCCGCTCTGCTGGCCCAAGATGAGGGCGCTACGCAAGCGCTGCATCATGATCCGGTGCAGGCTAAAACTTTGCGTGATGCCTTTGTCGGGTTGATGCAACCACGCGCCGCAGGCCCCAGCTCACACCCCTTAGCTAAACAGTTGTACTGGCTTACTGGTAGCAATCCATGTGTGGATAGCCACTATGGGTTACTGGCTCCGCTGTTTCCCACGTCCTTGGTGCATATGGTCTATGCAGAAATCCAAGAGCACCGCTTTGGTGAAGCCAACAAAATTGCCCGACAAGCCTACCACCATCAGCAAGCACATGATGGAGTTTTTCACGATTATCCGAGACTGGCAGTGCAAAAGATAGGCGGTACCAATCAGCAGAATGTCGGAAAATTAAATGTTGATCGTAACGGCACCAATTACCTCTTAGCCTCACTGCCCCCCACATGGCAAGCCAGTGCCTCCCGCCCGCCAGTGCATAGCCATTCCATCTTTGAGCGCCTATTTCCAGCCCGGCCCGAGGTACGCAAAACGCTGCGCCAGTTACGTCAATTTCTGGAATCTGACCCACCCCCCAATCTGGATACCCGCCAGCGCCGCGAAGCCTATATCGATACCCTGTTGGATGAGCTGGTATCCCTGGCTGGCGAGCTACTGCAAACCATGCCAGTAGGCTGGACTAGCCCCAGCATAGACACCGAAGGCCGTTTCGACAATCTGGCGCGCGCAGAACAACTTTGGCTCGACCCTCTGCGCGCCGAACTCCCGCCCGAAGCCGAGTTTGCCCAAGAATGGTTACAAATGGATTGGCCGGCCCAAGTCGGTAAACACTTTGCCAATTGGCTCAATCATGAACTCCAACACCGATTGCCCGTAGGCGATGCCGAAGCCCGGCAATGGCAAAAACTCTTGCTCACGGATGAGGATGGTTTCAAGCAACAACTGCGTGAGCAACGCGAGCGGCTGGATGCGCCGCATTACATACCCATTCGCCCCCACCACGCCACCCCGACAGCAGAACGCGGAGCACTGCCATGAGTACTGCTGAGCAGCCACAAGCCATTTTGGTGTTCCCACACCTGCGCGTACAGAACGCCAACGCCATTTCCAGCCCGCTCACGCATGGTTTTCCAGCCATTACCGCCTTCACCGGCCTGATGTGGGCACTAGAGCGCCAACTGGCCCAAGCCCATATCCCATTGCATTTGCACGGCGTAGGGGTGATTTGCCACCAACACCAAGAGCAAGTAGCCCCCGGTTTTGTCCATACCTTTCACCTGACCCGCAACCCGATAGACAAAGACGGCAGCACCGCCGCCATTGTGGAAGAAGGCCGCATCCATGTAGAGATAACTTTGGTATTTAGCGTCTCTGAAAGCATCCCTGCCACCGCAGTGCCCACTTTGGTGCAGGGCAGCGAAGAAGCCATGCAGCAATGGGCCGATGCCGCAGGACAAGTGCTATCACAGATGCGCATCGCTGGCGGCAGCATACTGCCAGCGCGTGCTACACCCGGCCAACGGTTGCGCCCTTGGTTGGCCGTACTGCCCGACGATGCGACCCAACAAGCAGCGCAATGGCGACGCTGGCGGCGACAATGGTTGCCCGGTTTCGCCTTGGTAGCCCGAGACGACCTGTTGGCCCAGCGTTTAAAAGACCTACAAGCCCAAGATCCACAAGCCACCTTGCTGGATGCTTGGTTACACGCCAGTCGCTTTAACTACCAGCCCACAGCACCCACCCCCACAGAAGACCCGGGCACTCCAGCCCCAGAAGATCATGCAGCCCCTCAAAAGAGAGTGACATGGGAAGACCCTTGCCGCGGCCCTGGCAAGGGTTGGATTGTGCCGATTCCGGTAGGTTACACGGCTTTATCTGAGGCACATCCCGCAGGCAGTGTCGGTCATGCCCGTGATACCCGCATACCCGTGCGCTTTGTCGAGGCCATTTACTCTTTGGGCCAATGGGTCAGTCCACACCGACTAAACCATCTGGGACAACTGCTGTGGCACACCGAAACCCAGCAAGCCCAAGGCTTATACCGCTGCCGCAATGGCTATATGGCTGTTAGTCCCCCAGACACTGACCACAGTGACGACGATTACTTTCCTTATTAAGCCTCCCGCATTCCCTGTGCCCTCCCGCTTCTCCATCGTTTTTTAAAAGGATTTCACCATGTCGAAAAAACTGGAAACCGCCTCCGTCTTGGCCTTCGAGCGTAAATTAGACCCTTCGGATGCCGTATTTCATGCAGGCTGCTGGGAACAACGCGACACAGCTGCACCTTGGGCACCCGTCAAGGTACGGACTAAATCGGTACGTGGCACCATCTCTAACCGCCTCAAAGCCAAAGACCAAGACCCAGCCAAACTCGATGCTGCCATCGAAAACCCGAACCTGCAAACCGTGGATGTGGCCGCCTTACCTGCCGATGCGGACACCCTGAAAGTGCAATTTACCCTGCGGGTTTTAGCTGGTGCTGGCAAACCATCAGCCTGCAATAATGCCGACTACCAAGCTAAATTGGCCCAAACCATTCAAGGTTATGTAGAGCAGTATGGTTTTACGGTATTAGCGCAGCGTTATGCCGCCAACTTAGCGAATGGCCGCTTCTTGTGGCGTAACCGTGTGGGTGCAGAAAGCGTGCAAGTGCAAGTCAGCCAGCTGAAAAACGGCAAAGCTGAAACCACATGGACTTTTGATGCACTGTCATACCATTTACGCTCGGCCCATACCGAAGATGATGTAGTGCAATCTTTAGCGGCTTTGATGGCCGATGGCTTGGCCGGAGTATCCCATGTACTGCTACAAATCACTGCCTTTGTGCGCATGGGGGCCGGGCAAGAAGTTTTTCCATCGCAAGAATTGATTTTAGACAAGGATAAGACGAAGAAAAGCAAAACCCTGTACCAAGTAGGCGAAAAAGGCCATGAAATTGCCGCCATTCACTCGCAAAAAATTGGCAATGCCATCCGCACTATTGATGATTGGTACGAAGGTGCTGAAGAGTTAGGCCCAATTGCTGTAGAACCCTATGGCTCTGTAACCACACAGGGTAAAGCCTATCGCCAACCTAAACAAAAACAGGATTTTTATACCCTATTAGACAATTGGTTGCTGAATGATAAAACCCCGACCGAAGAGCAACAACATTTTTTGATGGCCGTGCTGATTCGCGGTGGTGTTTTTGGTGATGCCAGCTAATTTAGCCTAAGCCATGACTACACATTACATTGACATTCGGTTACTACCCGACCCAGAGTTTAGCCCTGCCCATCTTTGGCGGGCCTTGTATGCCAAACTGCATCGGGCCTTGGTACAACAAGCCATTTCATCTGTTGGGGTCAGTTTTCCGCAGTACCAGTTGCGCTCCCAAAGTCTAGGGCAAGTGCTGCGTTTGCACGGTCACGCAACCCCTTTAGAGCAATTTATGGCTACTGATTGGCTCAAAGGGATGTATGACCATGTGGACATCACGCCTGTCGGCTTGGTTCCTTCGCAAGCCCAACACCGCATCGTGCAGCGTCGGCAATTCAAGACCAGCGCCGAACGGTTACGCCGCCGCCGAATGCAGCGCAAAGGCGAAACCGCCGAGCAAGCCGCTATAGCCATTCCGTCGCATGTAGAACGCAATCCTAGGTTGCCCTATGTGCAACTGCGTAGCAACAGCAGCGGCCAATCGTTTTATCTTTGGATTGAGCTCGGCCCTTTACACGAAACCCCTGTTCCGGGCAGCTTCAACACCTACGGCCTAGGCCAAGCGGATAGAGGAGCCAGCATCCCTTGGTTTTGACCCTTTTTTGCGCTCCTCCATCAACTCCATACAAATCAATAAGTTACATTGGAGTGCTAAAAAAGGGGTTGATAGAGGGTTATGCTAGGATGTTCTTTAAAAACTGAGACTTACACTGGGATTTTTCCAGTTTTCTGCCGCACAGGCAGCTTAGAAAAGAGGCAGTAATTCCGCATTGCTTGACGGATTGTTTTCTGCCGCACAGGCAGCTTAGAAAATGCAGTAATCGAAGACCTGGGGGGCTGGCCGGTTTTCTGCCGCACAGGCAGCTTAGAAATTCTCCACGGCCTTGGATGCGTCCTTGCGGGCGTTTTCTGCCGCACAGGCAGCTTAGAAACTCGTAGACCTTCCCCCATGCCAGCAGCGCGCGGTTTTCTGCCGCACAGGCAGCTTAGAAACCATGCGTTTTTCACCCCCACCCTCCGGGTGTGTTTTCTGCCGCACAGGCAGCTTAGAAAGCCCAGCTTTTGCCGCAATGCAAAGCCGGTGAGTTTTCTGCCGCACAGGCAGCTTAGAAATGTAAAAAAACCAACAGCCGCCACGCCTACGGGTTTTCTGCCGCACAGGCAGCTTAGAAAGATTTTTCTGCTCGGTTTGCCATTGGACTGGCGTTTTCTGCCGCACAGGCAGCTTAGAAAGAAGAAATCACCAGCTGGGCGGTTTCCAAGGTGTTTTCTGCCGCACAGGCAGCTTAGAAAACAGCACCCAACACCTGAATCATGAACAGCCCGTTTTCTGCCGCACAGGCAGCTTAGAAATTTTTGAAGTCACCGGATTCCAAGATTCCGAGGTTTTCTGCCGCACAGGCAGCTTAGAAAGAGGCGATGGCAATCCAGCTGGTGTTGCTGTTGTTTTCTGCCGCACAGGCAGCTTAGAAAGATGCTGCGCTATCGCAGTGCGGCCTTCTTCGGTTTTCTGCCGCACAGGCAGCTTAGAAAGGGCCAAACGGCGCTCAGGACTACCGGATGGATGTTTTCTGCCGCACAGGCAGCTTAGAAAGTGGCAAACGAGCCAGAACATAATCTTCAGTAGTTTTCTGCCGCACAGGCAGCTTAGAAAGTAGATTATGCTGTTACTGTTGCAATGTAAGCGTTTTCTGCCGCACAGGCAGCTTAGAAAAAAAGCGCGAACAACATTCCAATGAGTTTCACGTTTTCTGCCGCACAGGCAGCTTAGAAATCGCTCAGGCAGCGAGATAGAACCAACAGCAGGTTTTCTGCCGCACAGGCAGCTTAGAAATCAAGGAGCGAAAAATGGCGAAAAATCAATGGGTTTTCTGCCGCACAGGCAGCTTAGAAAAAAAGCGCGAACAACATTCCAATGAGTTTCACGTTTTCTGCCGCACAGGCAGCTTAGAAAGTGGCAAACGAGCCAGAACATAATCTTCAGTAGTTTTCTGCCGCACAGGCAGCTTAGAAATTTATTAGAAACTTTAGATGGGTCAGTCTGCATGTTTTCTGCCGCACAGGCAGCTTAGAAATATTCAGGCTGTTAAGGCCGGTTTATGGGCTAGTTTTCTGCCGCACAGGCAGCTTAGAAAGTAGTGCAGCATCTAACGCTTGTTTGCTGATGCGTTTTCTGCCGCACAGGCAGCTTAGAAAAGCAACTACCAAGTGCGAATCGCGCTCGGTCAGTTTTCTGCCGCACAGGCAGCTTAGAAAGGGGACGGGGCGATAGGCGTCGCTGCGATAGCGTTTTCTGCCGCACAGGCAGCTTAGAAAATCAGGCCTTCAGCAAACTTTTGAGCGAGCTGGTTTTCTGCCGCACAGGCAGCTTAGAAATCTGTGCTGTTCTCTCCTAGATTACGGTTTTTGTGTTTTCTGCCGCACAGGCAGCTTAGAAAACATAGGCTTGCCGGGTGCGGTGTCAGGGCGGGTTTTCTGCCGCACAGGCAGCTTAGAAATGAGTAGCACCGATAGCCGATGACGGTATTGAGTTTTCTGCCGCACAGGCAGCTTAGAAAATCAGCTCCTTCAGAAGCGCCCAAACCGCATCGTTTTCTGCCGCACAGGCAGCTTAGAAATTGGTGTGGCTGCCAGTCAATATCAACTTGACGTTTTCTGCCGCACAGGCAGCTTAGAAAGAGCTGGCTTTTTCCTGATAGATGACCTCAACGTTTTCTGCCGCACAGGCAGCTTAGAAAATTGCGTGGGCTGTGAGCGCCTTGCTCACCTGCGTTTTCTGCCGCACAGGCAGCTTAGAAAACGTCACGGACGTTGTGATCATTAAAGTATTTGTTTTCTGCCGCACAGGCAGCTTAGAAAATTTACTGTTATCCCTGCAAATGACGTGCTGCGTTTTCTGCCGCACAGGCAGCTTAGAAAAGCGATGGGGCTTTGTTGCATCCGTAATTTTTGTTTTCTGCCGCACAGGCAGCTTAGAAAGCTGCTTGTTGTGATATAGCGGAACCTAGCGAGTTTTCTGCCGCACAGGCAGCTTAGAAAAGACGGTTTCACCATCACAGCGCACAAACAGAGTTTTCTGCCGCACAGGCAGCTTAGAAAAACCCATAGAGAGCAATGGCGTTGACGAATTTGTTTTCTGCCGCACAGGCAGCTTAGAAACATAATGCCGTCTAATAACCGATACCCAGGAGTTTTCTGCCGCACAGGCAGCTTAGAAAATGAGGGGCGGCAGCCCAGATGAAACCCTATCGTTTTCTGCCGCACAGGCAGCTTAGAAACCATGTTTCGCCCGTCTCTGGGTTGCGGTACATTGTTTTCTACCGCACAGGCAGCTTAGAAATGATTGGTCTGCGCTGGGGTGCAACTCTACCCGTTTTCTGCCGCACAGGCAGCTTAGAAATTTTTACCAAAAGCTTCTTTTGGATATGACCAGTTTTCTGCCGCACAGGCAGCTTAGAAATGCTGCGTATAACACTTGCAGAGCTTAGACGTGTTTTCTGCCGCACAGGCAGCTTAGAAAAGATCACGGCGCTTGCCCAATGCAATAACACCGTTTTCTGCCGCACAGGCAGCTTAGAAAAACAATGACGCTTATCATAACAAATGCCTAACACGTTTTCTGCCGCACAGGCAGCTTAGAAAATGCCGCTTGGCGCTTGGCTACTCCATCCCTCGTTTTCTGCCGCACAGGCAGCTTAGAAACAGAATAGCATCACAGCCCAAGATAGCTCTGCGTTTTCTGCCGCACAGGCAGCTTAGAAAATATTAAATCATTCCTTTGACGTTCATGTCGAGTTTTCTGCCGCACAGGCAGCTTAGAAACTACAGTGGGCCACGGCACCACCCAATACCCCGGTTTTCTGCCGCACAGGCAGCTTAGAAAAGCTTCTGTCATGCCTGACTCTAGCGCGTCAATGTTTTCTGCCGCACAGGCAGCTTAGAAAACGGGAACGAGAGGCCTTTCATGCGGCTGCCGGTTTTCTGCCGCACAGGCAGCTTAGAAAGGGAGCGTCATCGAGAGCGTTGATCGCATTCTGTTTTCTGCCGCACAGGCAGCTTAGAAAATCAATGGTCTAACCGGGGCCGTGCTGTCGCCAGTTTTCTGCCGCACAGGCAGCTTAGAAAAGAATGCGAGCAATGTCAGTCGAGTATCAAGCGTTTTCTGCCGCACAGGCAGCTTAGAAATCATAACTCGCCTCGCACGCTACTCCACGGATGTTTTCTGCCGCACAGGCAGCTTAGAAATTGTCAATCTCTTGAGATGCGGCGATTTGGTATGTTTTCTGCCGCACAGGCAGCTTAGAAACATTTCAGCTATTAACGCGCAAGCATCTGCCATGTTTTCTGCCGCACAGGCAGCTTAGAAAATATCGCGTGGAACGTAGTTGGTGCCAACAGCGTTTTCTGCCGCACAGGCAGCTTAGAAAGCGACGGGAGCCAGCTGCCATTTGATGCCAAGGTTTTCTGCCGCACAGGCAGCTTAGAAAGGTCACGGCGCCATAGCCAGTGGCATCGAATGGTTTTCTGCCGCACAGGCAGCTTAGAAACCTGATGTTCATCCTTCATCGCGTGAGTACCCGTTTTCTGCCGCACAGGCAGCTTAGAAATCTAACAAAAAAATGCAAGATCAGCTGGGTACGTTTTCTGCCGCACAGGCAGCTTAGAAATGCTGTGCCCAGTGGCGCATTGTTTCGCGGCAGTTTTCTGCCGCACAGGCAGCTTAGAAATTCTTGACAGCAGCGCCAGCATTGAAAGTGATGTTTTCTGCCGCACAGGCAGCTTAGAAAAAGGCGTGCGATAGCGCCGTTCCACCGCTAGAGTTTTCTGCCGCACAGGCAGCTTAGAAATGAACGATAAACCCAATCTCGGTTTGACCATCGTTTTCTGCCGCACAGGCAGCTTAGAAAATGGCACTCCTTCCTATAGCACTTTTTGTGCAAGTTTTCTGCCGCACAGGCAGCTTAGAAATTCGGGACGCGCCGGTAGCAATGACACAATCTGTTTTCTGCCGCACAGGCAGCTTAGAAAAAAGCGCCGCCTCCGGGGTTTGTCGCCGGATCGTTTTCTGCCGCACAGGCAGCTTAGAAATATGGATTATCACAGTTGGAACGATGCTGGCCGTTTTCTGCCGCACAGGCAGCTTAGAAATAGCAATGGTCTTTCTCAAATGGCCTGAATAGGTTTTCTGCCGCACAGGCAGCTTAGAAAACCACCGCCGCCACCGCCCGGTACAGACCCAGGTTTTCTGCCGCACAGGCAGCTTAGAAATGTACCAATCCGTGCAGTCGCTGCACCTCTTTGTTTTCTGCCGCACAGGCAGCTTAGAAAGCACCGCAAACGCAACGAATGGCCGTGGAGAAGTTTTCTGCCGCACAGGCAGCTTAGAAAGTGGAATGTGAACTTGGCTGGCAGTGGCAGCAAGTTTTCTGCCGCACAGGCAGCTTAGAAAAATGAGTGCTTTACGCACAGCTCAGGCTATTGGTTTTCTGCCGCACAGGCAGCTTAGAAAACGGACTCGCACAGTTTGTCCGCCGTAGGTCAGTTTTCTGCCGCACAGGCAGCTTAGAAATGATACTGAGCGGGCCATCGGCTTAATTGTGCGTTTTCTGCCGCACAGGCAGCTTAGAAATTACAAAAAACATTTACTACGGCTCCAAGTCAGTTTTCTGCCGCACAGGCAGCTTAGAAATCCTGCCGTTTTTGAAAATCAGCGTGAATAACGTTTTCTGCCGCACAGGCAGCTTAGAAAACCAGAACTAACACCAACAGCACCCGCCGGTTGTTTTCTGCCGCACAGGCAGCTTAGAAACGGAATAGTAACCTCTGGAATATTACAATAATGTTTTCTGCCGCACAGGCAGCTTAGAAATGAGCATCATCACTAATGCGATTTTTCTCAGAGTTTTCTGCCGCACAGGCAGCTTAGAAAGCCAAACGCACGGGAAAATACCGTGCTGGCTTTGTTTTCTGCCGCACAGGCAGCTTAGAAATTCGACGCGAATCATATCACGGCTTCTGGCATGTTTTCTGCCGCACAGGCAGCTTAGAAAACCTGCCGCTATTGGCGGTGAGTTTGCTTTGATGTTTTCTGCCGCACAGGCAGCTTAGAAACGTGGTGAATTGCGTTTATGGGGAGTCATTTAGTTTTCTGCCGCACAGGCAGCTTAGAAAGATGTTTTTATCTGAGTCAAAGCCCCCTGGAAGTTTTCTGCCGCACAGGCAGCTTAGAAAATGCGTAGGCGGTTGGATCAAACTCAGCCTCTGTTTTCTGCCGCACAGGCAGCTTAGAAATCAACAGCGTTAGTGACAATGTTGTTTTCAATGTTTTCTGCCGCACAGGCAGCTTAGAAAATCCTTGCTCACGTGCAAATTCAGCATCAGCCGTTTTCTGCCGCACAGGCAGCTTAGAAAAGCACCGAGCGAAGAAACGCTGTCAAATGTTTGTTTTCTGCCGCACAGGCAGCTTAGAAATTGCTGGCGTTGCGCCAAAACTGTTGCTTGCTGTTTTCTGCCGCACAGGCAGCTTAGAAAACTCGGACACCGCCAACGATTTTGGTTTCATTTGTTTTCTGCCGCACAGGCAGCTTAGAAACGTATGAGGCGGCACGTACCGCATTGGCACGCGTTTTCTGCCGCACAGGCAGCTTAGAAAGTTGGTGCGGAGGTTCATCGCGCAGAGACACAGTTTTCTGCCGCACAGGCAGCTTAGAAATTGTTGGAGTTCTTGTTCGCGTTGGCTGAAAAGTTTTCTGCCGCACAGGCAGCTTAGAAAAGCAGCGCGTTGTTGTGGCTGATACTGGCCCACGTTTTCTGCCGCACAGGCAGCTTAGAAATGGTGCCTTATCGCCCGCAGGCCAAGCGCCCTGTTTTCTGCCGCACAGGCAGCTTAGAAAAGGCACGCTCTCGCGACTCGCCTGCGCTGGCAGTTTTCTGCCGCACAGGCAGCTTAGAAAGTTCGGACACGATGGCCCGGAAATCCGCCGGTGTTTTCTGCCGCACAGGCAGCTTAGAAATTAGTTCGTCGCCGTGCCATAAGAGAACCCCTGTTTTCTGCCGCACAGGCAGCTTAGAAAAAAACAAACAGGGTTTTGGGCGTCATGCGGACGTTTTCTGCCGCACAGGCAGCTTAGAAAGTCAAGCAAAACACAACCACAGCCCGCGCCTTGTTTTCTGCCGCACAGGCAGCTTAGAAATTTCCGCAGGGCCGTAGGGGTTCTCTTATGGCGTTTTCTGCCGCACAGGCAGCTTAGAAAAGGGAAAGCTGTAGCCAATCCGCTACGTGATTGTTTTCTGCCGCACAGGCAGCTTAGAAAGCCATGAAACTCTTTACCGTATCCATCAACACGTTTTCTGCCGCACAGGCAGCTTAGAAAAGCTCATCCCGAAGCGCCTCGACCTTCACCGCGTTTTCTGCCGCACAGGCAGCTTAGAAATTGTATGGTGATTCCTGCATTTTTTGCGGAATGTTTTCTGCCGCACCAACCGCGATGCCTCATCACTGACTTACGCCTCATCTCGACCGCAAGCCTGATTTTTATGGGTTGTGTTAGTCGCTCTAACCACCAAGTGTGGACGGACGGCATCTATCGAATCCGTACAGCGCACAACTTGCCCACTATCAGTAGTAAAGATTCCACCGATGGTGCAGAGCCACAACATTGTGACCCCTGCTAAATCTACTGAAACCTGCCTATTTTTTAGTCAAAAGTGGGATAAGCATTCCTTATCGAGGAGAAAATTGGGGTAGCCATGCCTAACTGGCCAGAAGCAGGCAGTCTCCAAAGAAAAACAACACAGCGCGCTGCCACAAGCCTGATCGTACATGGGGCCAATTTGGCAAAAAATTGCCATCTGATCTTGGTGCAGCTATATCTGCACTTGAGATCAATCGGGGAGCTTCACCTGAATCACAGCATGCGAAATGCTGACATACAGCATGGAATCACGAATTGCAATGCCTGCGGGACGGTTAATGCTCCCTGGTAGATCACCTGCGACAAATCCCCGATGCCCCATCTGTCCCACTATGGTGCTCACCTGACCGTCAGGTTTAATCTTGCGAATCACGCTATTTGCTGGATCCGATACATACACGTTGCCTTTTTTATCCACTGCAAGACTGGCAGTCTTTAGCTCCTCTGGCCAATCCACCGAAAACAGTGCGTTGGTTCCAGAGCCATCTGCATAGCCAGGAGGAGCGTTGGGGTTACCTGCCAAAGTGCTAACGAGTCCAGATGGCGTGATTTTTCGAATGGTTGGGCCTAATCTCTCAAAATAATTAAGACTGTCGACCACATAGAGGTTACCTGCTGTATCGGTAGTCATATTGCCCAACCAAGAAAATAAAGCGGTTTCACCTTGACCATCCCTGTGCCCCCACGTCCCTTCTCTGCCTGCGAACAGTGTCGGTATTCCTTGGGTATCTATTTTGAAGATGACACCCTGGTATGTAGACGCATAGACGTTACCTAAAATGTCTGCAGCAATACCGGTGACTGGGTTGTTGACTGATACATCAAGCAAAGGGTTTATATCTGCTAAAACTACAACTTCACAGTTGCTCATCTTCAGGATGCGTGAATCGATATAGGTGTAAAGGTTGCCAGCTCCATCGGTGGCCAAAGCCGATCCGGGAATCCCGAAAATTCCACTTGAAAGCATTTCCTTGCCTAGGCCTGTGAGCGAAACACAATGCCCTCCGGGCTGCCCCAAGGTGCCTACTTGACCATCCGCTTGTACCGTACGGATGGTCTGGTTGCCTTTATCGCGCACATATAGTGCCCCGGAAGGATCAAATGCTAGTGCGGAGGGATTATGAAAGCGAGCTAGATTGCCTTGCCCATCTTTCAAGCCTTTGGGATGGACAGGCCCTGCAACCACAGCGTATGTACCCTGACGTGTGTAGTTGCGCAACTGGACTCCCTCGCGCGTGTCGTAATTACCTTCGGCCACCAAGAACTGGCCATCGGCTCCAGCTACCATACTGATAGCCTGACATAAATCATCGTTGCTCAAACCGCTGTAGTTGTGACAATCGGAGGGGGCGCTGATTAGAGTCGTAACGCTTCCATCCCTGCCAACATGACGAATACCAAGCCGAAGATAACGTATGGAAGGGGGGCCTAACATTAGGGAGTAGTTCACCTCTTTATCCAACACGAACAGGCGATCTGCCGAGTCAAATGTGATAGCCACAATTGTGTTCCCGAGCTGTCCATCGGTGCCGGATACTACAGTGGGTTGGCCGTTCACAGCATACTTCAGGATTAGGCCAGAATCTGCAACATAGAGCGTACCAGCAGAATCAATGGCTAAAATTGGGTTTTTCCCTCTGGTTTGGCTAGCGATTGTACTAACTACACCATCGGTAGTGATCTTGCGGATTCGACCTGTTTCGTTTTTACCAGAGAGATTGGCTTCAGACACATAGATAATTCCGGCCTTATCTACGGCAATGCTGCTGGGGTTACATAGAATAGCCGTACTACCCATACCATCTTGGTTGGCACATACCCCTGGCTGACCAGCCAAGGTAGTCACCGCTCCTGTAGCACTTATTTTACGTACCAGGTGATTTGCAGTATCTGCCACATAGGTGTTTCCTGCTACATCTACGGCAACTCCAGTGGGGCGATAAAACCGTGCCTCAAGGCGATTACCATCCGAATAGCTGGATAAGGCGCCAGAAACGGCACCCGAAGGCACCAAGCCCCCAGCCAATGTACTAATTTGATCATAGTTAGCACTGAGCTTACGTATCAGGTTATTGTTAGTGTCAGCAATAACTACTTCCCCCGAACTGGTCAAGGCCATCCCAGCCACTCTAGTGCTGAGACTGGCAGTCGTACTGGTCAGTCCATCCTGATTGCCCTCACCGAGGGTATAACCCGCTAACAGTGACAAATTGGCAGAAGAAACTGGTGGTTGTAGTTCTGTTGAACTCTTCGAATCTCCCCCACAAGCGGTGAGCATGGGAACAATCAACGTGGTAATCAGGCTGATGTATTGAAGAGGCTTATTTATTTTATAAATTTTCATGGATAAATCTTTTATAGAATCCGAATTTATTGGTCTATGAAACACTTTACACGTTTAGATTGGCTAACACAACTTGTGTTGGGAGGCCGCCAAGCGTTATGCTTTAGTCACTATGGCTAGACGCGCCCCATCAGTACACAACTGTGAACACAGGTAAATCGATTGGGAGCGTGCCAGTGTGGATAGCGCAACGGTGGCTAGCTCCTAGGGGTAAGAGACAGGCCCAAATCCGACCGACAGAGGCAAACGCGGCTCGAAAAGGCACATCGTTGTAGATGCGCGTGGCGTTCCTCTGGTAGCGCAGGTCAGTGATGCCAATACACATGGTTCGACACTGTTTGAGCAGTGCTTGGAGCCATCCCAGCAGTGCGAGGGTTGAAGGGCCGAGTACGCCGAAAGCCCCGGAAGTTGCATGCCGACAAAGGGTATGACGTACGCCATTGTCGCGATTATTTGAAGGCGTGGGGCATTACCAGCCGCATAGCACGCAGAGGAATAGAGAGCAGTGATCGGCTGGGTAAATACTGCTGGGTGGTCGAGCGTAGGCATGCATGGATTGCGGGCTTTGGCAAGTTACGCATCCGATTCGAGCGGCAACTTTATATTCACTAAACGCTACTGAACTTGGCCGCTACCATCATCTGCTCTCGCTTCGTGGATAAGTTATGTTAGCTGGCATGAATTTGCGAAACGAATATTGTCTAGCACCAATTATTAATTAGCAATCTTCAAAAAATTACATAAAAACACAATAATAATTATTAAATACAATAAAAAGCAAAACTCTAAATTATCTGAATTCTTAACCGTGCATACATCATTAAAAAGCCCGGATTTATCGGGCTTCAACAAACATTTTCAATACAAACGTATTAAGGAAAACCAACTCGATCCAACATTTGCTGCACCTTAGGCATGTTTGCCCCCACTGCACTGATCGGAATAGTCTCGCTCTTGAACGCCATACCCCCTGTCATGGCCTTCAGGGCTGGGTTTTCTACATGCACATCTTTGGCTGCAGGCCACTCATTGTTACCATTAGCAAAATAATTCTGCGCTTCAGCACTGGTCAGATATTCCAGAAATTTGATGGCATTGGCCTGATTCTTACTGTGACGGGCAACAGCCCCCCCAGCAATGTTCAGGTGTGTGCCCCAAGATTTTTGGTTAGGAAAAACCACTCCCACTTTGTTGGCCACTGCCACATCTTCTGGCTTGCTCGAACGCAGCAAACGGGCCAGATAATAGCTGTTGGTGACAGCAATATCACACTCTCCAGATGCTACCGCCTTGATCTGGTCTGTATCCCCTCCCTTGGGGGGGCGAGCCAAATTAGCCACCAAGCCTTTGAGCCAGTTTTCTGTAGCCTGTTCACCCAAATGTTCAACCACCGAACCGAACAAGCTCAAATTGTAGGGGTGTGAACCAGAACGAATACACAGCTTTCCTTTGTGTTTAGGATCGGCCAATTCTTCGTAGGTATCTATATCAGATTTTTGTACTTTGATCTTGTTATAAACAATCACACGAGCACGGGTGGACAAACCAAACCAAGCAGTACTGCCATCGGCTGCAGGCTGACTGCGCAAGGTGGCGGGGATGCGCTCATCCAGCACCTTGGATTTAATCGGCTTAAACAGGCCGTCTACCTCACCTTTGTACAGCCGTGCGGCATCCACCAACAAAATAACATCTGCAGGCGAGGCACCGCCTTCGGCCTTGAGGCGTGCCAAGATGCCCGTATCGTCGGCATCTACCCGGTTGATCTTGATACCTGTAGTTTTGGTAAAGCCACTGTACAGCGCCTCGTCCGTGCTGTAGTGGCGGGCTGAATACAGGTTGACAACCTGTTCCTGGGCTTGTGCGATGCCGGTGGTCAGCAAGACAGAGCAAGCCGTCGCTACAACAGAGAGAATGTGTCGCATAGGGATCTTGTAGATAGATAATTCCACATCATAGATCAAACGCGAACCATTCGCAATCAGATAGGGCAAAAAAGAAGCCCGGCACATCGACCGGGCTTGAAAGGACTCCTGAAACGGATTCGAGGAGATCCAAGGAGACAACCACAACCACCATGCCCTGCCTAAAGCAGGGCAGGTGCAGATTAGCGTTTACGCGGAGCTGCCGACTTGGCAGCATCAATGGCAGAAGCCGTCACCGCATTGAAATTGGCTTCTGCTGCTTCCGAAGCTTGTTTGACGGCTTTTTGCACCGATTCAAAAGCACTGCTCGCGGCAGAAACAGCATTTTTCATCACAGCCACTGCTGGTTCAGAACCGGCAGGCGCATTCTTGCTTGCATTGTCAAGCAGGCTCACAAAGTTCAGTTGCGCTTCTGCGGTCTTGGCCTCAAAAGTCTTGGTGAATTCTGCACTGGTGCCCGAGGCAATGTCATACAGGTGACGACTGTAGGCAGCAGCCTTTTCTGCCAACGGCTGGAACAACCCCGCTTGCAGTGCCAACAACTCTTGTGCGTCTTTCACGCTGAGCAGGGCTTGGGAGTGGTTGGCGGCCTCACTCAGAGCAGCACGAGAAGCCGTGACATTGAGTTCTACGAGCTTCTCTACGCCTTCAAAGGCTTTGCTAGTAAGGCCAAACAAGGTCTCGATGTTGGCTTTATGAGCGGCCAGGATTTGTTCGTTGGTCAGCGACATAGGGTCTCCAATAGTGACGGCCAGAAGGCCAAGAATATATGAATCTGCGCTGATGTGGCTTGACTACCATGTTGCAGTGCAGCATCTAGGTCATTTTAGGCAAGGTGATCGCAAATGCAAGTGCTATTTTTAGATGGCATTTAGCAGAGCGATAGGTCTGTCCTGATGGTGTATTGCCAATTCACGGGCCAGCGGTCAGTATGCGCATTGCACCTTCTGTGAGTAAACGGTCGCGCATGCGTCGGGTCATGGATTGGGTGCTGCCATCTGCGGCAGTAAACAAAAACAGAGTGCCTTTTGGGCTAGCCCAAGTCAGCTGGGTGCGCACCACCTTCCGGTTGCCATGCAGTTCTACCCAAGTACCCGTAGGAAAGTCATCATGGGCCAGCACAGGGGTGGTGGCGGGTGCAGTAGCATCCATCAGCTCCGCTGGTGTGCCATAAACCGAATCGAGTTCGATATCAATATCTGGCCCTGCATCCAAATCAATATCGGGTTTACCAAGAGGTTCGTGATGTTGTGTATGGGCAGCAAGAGCGGGCCTAGAAGAGGCAACGGGTGCCGAGACGGGCCGAGCAACCGCCAGCGTTTGCTGGTGTAAACGCTGCAATCTGGCAAGAAAACGCTCTGTTTCCATGCGTGGCCGCCCAATATCCTGCAAGCCTTTTTGCAGGGTACTGATCATCTGTGGCACAGCTTGGGCAATTTGCTCGCGCTCATCGGGAGGCATGTTGGGCCGCACACTCCAGAACAATAGCGGAATCAATGCCAAATAGCCATGCGGATCACCATCCCCGCTGTCTGGCTGTTCCAGTTGCGCCTGAGCAATCACTTGAGTCCAGAGCCCGGTTGCAAAGCCCATCACTTCGGTGGGAACATGTCCAGTGTCAGGCAGCTTACGGATATTGCTGGCGATTTCCGAGGTCAGATGCTGGTGGGAATTAGCCTGCTCTGCCACCTGGGCTGCCGCTTGGCGCTGCTGTTGCTCCTGTTGTTGCCATTGCGCCCAGACAGTTTCTAGGCGCTGAAGTGCGGTGGCAAACGGCGCCGCTTGGCGTGTATCTTGTTGAAGAAGATGGTGGTTGAGTTGATGCAGCAACCCAATAAAGCGACTGAACCCCGTCTGGTTTTCCGTGGTAAAGGTCAGGCTACGCTCGGTGATTTCGTCCAACAAACGCCGGGCTGGATGAAGGGGATTGCTAAAGAACGCAGCGTCATGGCCTGCCAATTGACCGATGGCTGGCCCCATGTCTTGCAACGTTTTTCGTACCGTAGGCAACAAACGGGCGTCTTGTGCAATGTTGTCCATCATCCGCGCCACCACATCCCCTGCTTGCCAAGCAACATCAGGGGCAGGCATCAGACCATCATCGGTGGCTGGAGGAGGCGCTGGTTCCCAACCTACTTGCAGACCGCTGTAGGGATCGACCCCACCCTGGAGCAACTGGTGGAGAATGCTGGCCGTCAGTGCATCTTCTTGAGCCTCCGCATGGGTTGCGGTAGCCTGTGGCCAGTCAGTGTGCAAATGGCCCTGCCCCGAGGCAAGTCCAGCACCGTAGTGGCTCTGGGTCATGGCCGCCATCCCACTGTGGTGCGCAGACAGGTGAGAGGGTCGGCTCGACACCACACCATACCCCACAGGTTCGATGCCTTGTTGGCGCAGCGTCTGGACGGCCTGTTGGTATCCCGGAATCAGTGCAGCCCCCAAAACTGGCAACAGATGCTGCATCCAAGTAGCACGAACCGCGTCGGGCACCTCTACACGCTGGTTCAACGCCTGTTGCAGGGCACGAATGTAGTTTTCTGGACGCAAAGGATTGCGCTCTGCTTGTACGCGGTGCAGCCCTTGGGCTGCACTGACCAAAGCATTGAGTTCTGACAGCACAGCCTCCGCCACATGGCTGACCTGTTGTTGGGCACGCACCCGTTCAACCTGAGCCTCTTGCTCTTTTTCATCCACCAAGGACAGACTACCGAAATCGATCCCCGATGCCTTTGGCGGTGAGGGCAGGTCGTTGCCTGCATTGCGGTCTTGGGCAAAACACTCCAGCAGCGCAAGAGGGTAGGCTCTGAGCAAAGCTGACTCTTGGAGCAAGAGCAAGCGCAAGGCGTCAGCCGCCTGTTGCCGCTCTTGTGGGCCTTGTGTGCTGCTTTGTGCTTGGTCGTTCAGACTCTGGCTGGCTGCCGCCAGCAATTGCGCCATCAAGGTTTCGCCTTCACGAACGGCCTTGATGACACAGTCTTGCAAAATCGACTGGGCGTTAGAAACGGGAACCGACATGGTATGTAACAAACTTCCAGTCACGACTCCGACATGCAGCAAGAGGGTTTTACTTCAATGCCTTGAAACGCATGCGATGGGGACGGGCAGCCTCTTCGCCCAGACGTTTCTTTTTGTCAGCTTCGTACTCTTGGTAATTGCCATCAAAGAATACCCACTGGGAGTCACCTTCAGCGGCCAGGATATGTGTGGCAATACGGTCTAGGAACCAGCGATCATGGCTGATAACCAGCACGGTGCCTGCATATTCCAACAAGGCATCTTCTAGCGCACGCAGGGTTTCAACGTCCAAGTCATTGGATGGTTCGTCTAGCAGCAACACGTTGCCGCCCTGAATGAGCGTCTTGGCAAGGTGCAAACGACCACGCTCACCACCCGAGAGCATGCCAACCTTCTTCTGCTGGTCACCCCCATTGAAGTTGAAACGGCCGCAATAGGCCCGGCTAGCCATCTGGAACTTGCCAATGTTGATCATGTCCAAGCCGCCGGAGACGTCTTCCCAAACCGTCTTGTCATTGGCTAGCGCATCGCGGTGTTGGTCAACAAAAGCCATTTTGACGGTGGCACCGACCACCACCTCGCCGCTGTCGGGTTGCTCTTTGCCCGCCAGCAATTTGAACAGTGTGGACTTACCAGCGCCATTGGGGCCGATGATGCCTACGATGGCACCCGCAGGAATGTTGAAGCTCAGGTTGTCAATCAGCAAACGGTCACCAAACGACTTGCTGACGTTCTTGAACTCAAACACCTGTGTACCCAAACGATCCGCCACCGGAATGAAGATCTCTTGGGTTTCATTGCGGCGTTGGTATTCGTAATCGCTCAGTTCTTCAAAGCGCGCAATACGTGCCTTGCTCTTGGCTTGGCGGCCCTTGGCGTTTTGGCGCACCCATTCCAGCTCTTTCTTGAGTGCCTTGGCACGGGCTTCTTCTCCCTTTTGTTCGGCTTCCAAGCGGTTCTGCTTTTGCAACAGCCAGTCAGAATAGTTGCCTTTGTAAGGGATGCCGTGGCCCCGGTCCAGTTCCAAAATCCACTCGGCAGCGTTGTCTAAGAAGTAGCGGTCGTGGGTAATAGCCACCACGGTGCCTGAGAAGCGTTGCAGGAATTGCTCCAACCAATCCACCGATTCAGCATCCAAATGGTTGGTAGGCTCATCCAACAGCAGCATGTCGGGCTTGGACAACAACAGGCGACACAGGGCAATGCGGCGTTTTTCACCACCAGAGAGCACTCCCACCTTAGCATCCCACGGTGGCAAGCGCAGGGCATCGGCGGCAATTTCGAGTTGGTGTTCAGAATCGGTGCCTGCCGTAGCAATGATGGCCTCTAGGCGGGCTTGTTCGGCGGCCAAGGCATCAAAATCAGCATCTTCTTCGCCGTAGGCGGCGTAGACCTCTTCGAGCTTGGCTTTGGCAGCAAAGACTTCGCCCATGGCCTCTTCCACACTTTCACGCACCGTGTGCTCTGGGTTGAGCTGGGGCTCTTGGGGCAGATAACCAATCTTCAGGCCGGCCATAGGGATAGCTTCGCCTTCGATTTCCTTGTCCACGCCTGCCATGATCTTGAGCAGCGTTGATTTGCCCGACCCGTTAAGGCCCAGCACACCAATTTTGGCACCGGGGAAGAAGGACAGAGAGATGTCTTTCAAGATCTGCCGCTTAGGCGGCACGGTCTTGCTGACATGATTCATGGAATAGACGTATTGGGCCATCGGTACTTGTTCAACCTGAAAAGAAAGCGCAGAAGCTTCTGCGAACAGACCTCCATTATCGGCCCATGCGACAATAGCTGCCGTTGCGCACTCCAGTTGTGAGCAATATCAGCAGTTTGCTGGGGACGACGCAAGCCATTGCCGGCTCCCACCCTTGAACCTCATCGGCCTGATACTGGCTCGGCAGCTTTTAGGTTGCCACGACAGGTCGATACCCGGCGCCCGGATGGGCGCGTCTGACATCCATGACATTTGACGATTTGAACCTGGCCCCGGCCATTCTGAAGGCCGTACACGAGCAAGGCTACGATACCCCCACGCCTATTCAGGCCCAAGCTATCCCGGCCGTACTGGCAGGACATGACTTGTTGGCGGGTGCCCAAACGGGCACTGGCAAAACAGCAGCCTTCACTTTGCCCTTATTGCACCGCCTTGCACAGGGTGGCGCACCCAAAAGCAAGTTTGGTAACAAAGGGCTGCGTGCCCTGGTACTGACACCCACCCGCGAGCTGGCCGCGCAAGTAGAAGAATCGGTGCGCGAGTATGGCAAGTACCTGGATTTAAGCTCCACAGTAGTGTTTGGTGGCGTGGGCATGAACCCACAAATTGACCGTATCCGCCGTGGTGTGGATGTGTTGGTGGCCACCCCAGGGCGGCTGCTGGACTTGCAGCAGCAGGGCTTTCTGGATTTGTCCACCGTGGAAGTGTTGGTACTGGACGAAGCCGATCGAATGCTCGACATGGGCTTTATCCACGATGTGAAGAAGATTTTGGCGTTGGTACCCAAAGAAAAGCAAAGTTTGCTGTTCTCCGCCACCTTCAGCGATGAAATCCGCGAGCTGGCAGCAACGTTGCTGAAAGACCCACAAAGCATTCAGGTCACGCCGCGCAACACCACCGTACAGCGCATCTCCCAAGTGATCCATCCTGTAGGACGCGGCAAGAAAAAGCAGGCGCTGTTGCACATCATCCAACAGAACAATTGGAGCCAAGTGTTGGTGTTCACCCGCACTAAGTTCGGTGCCAACAATGTGGCAGAGTTTCTGACCAAACACAACGTCAGTGCGATGGCGTTGCACGGCAATAAAAGCCAAAGTGCGCGCACACAGGCACTGGCCGGGTTCAAGAGCGGCGAGATCCGAGCCTTGGTAGCCACAGATATTGCAGCACGCGGCATTGATATTGATGACTTGCCGCATGTAGTCAATTACGAAATTCCGAATGTTGCCGAAGACTACGTTCACCGCATTGGCCGTACGGGCCGTGCTGGTGCCAGTGGCGAAGCAGTGAGCCTGGTTTGCATGGACGAAGAAGGCTTCATGATGGACATTGAACGCTTTACCAAGCAAACCATTCCGGTGCAAGTGATAGAGGGCTTTGGCCCCGAAGAGGGCGAGAAAGCTGAACCCATCGCCATGGGGCGCCAAACGATTTGGGGAGGAGCAGGCAAACCACCAAGCCGTGAGGTCATGCAGGCGGCAGCCAAGGCAGCCCGAGGGGAGATGATGGAGCGCATGCGTGCCAGCAAAGTAGCCCAAGGCGAACGCACTGGCGGCAGCAAGGCGGGAAATAGCAACCACAATGGCCCACGTAGCAATGCAGGCGGTGGTGGCCGTGGGGCGCCACGCAATGCACCAGCCGCAGGGCATCAGCCCAACACTGGCGGGCGCGGCCCCGCACCCGGACGTGGCCGTACTGGTGGTGGCAATCGTTTCAACAGCGATGCCCAGCCGCCACGAGAGAATGCCCATTTGGGCACGCACGGTGGTCACAGCATGCCCTCTAGCCGTGGTTCTGGGCCATCGGGCCAGCCAGACCCCATGCGTACCAGTGTGGACAGCATGCTAGAGCGCGGTCGCCGTGGCGGTGGTTTCCGCAATGGTGGCGGCTACGGTGGTGGTGGCGGGCGCGGTGGCTCCCGCAGTGGTGGTGGCGGTGGTTCGCGCGGTGGCTCTTTCAACCGCTGAGGTGCTCGCACAGGGGTCAGGACGCGGCCTCTTGGGTATTGCCATCATCAAGCGGTAGTAATATCACAAGGCCCTTTCTGGCTCCACTTTGTACACACCATGATCCTACTGCGAGCACAAGCCCTGTGGCTGGCAACCCTGTTGGCGGGCTGTGCCACTACGACCCCATTGCCACCATGGTCTAACCCTTTCAAGGCGTCCCCAGCCAAATTGCCGCCCCCTTCGGGGGCAGCCACGGTGGCAGCGGCCTTGCCCCCATCGGCAACGCCACCTGCTGCGGCGATGGCAACCAATGGCCTCGGAGCCCCTGCGCTGGCCGTACATTTTCCCGAGCCAGCCCAGAGTTACCTCACGCCAGGACTGGCGCCACAACGGCAAACATTCACCAGCAATCCCGAACTGGCCCAATGGTTGCACCAATTGGCAACGGCACCCCTGCCAGGAGGGACGCAGGCCGTCTTGTTAACGCCTGGCACCTCACAGCAGGGCAAGCCCATCTATGCCCTGCTTCTGACCAGAGTACCCAGCACCGCCCCAGACAGTCTGATAGCCAGTAAGCGTCCTACGGTGTTGCTACTGGCACAGCAACATGGCGATGAGCCAGCGGGCAGCGAAGCCTTGCTGGTTTTGGCACAGGAGTTGTCCACGGGACAACTGGCTCCATTGCTGGACAAAATCAATGTCGTGTTGGTACCGCGTGCTAATCCCGACGGAGCCCAATCTGGTCAGAGAAACACGGCCAATGGTGTGGATTTGAACCACGATCACCTGCTGTTGCAAACACCCGAAGCGCGGGCATTGGCGTTGTTGGTGCGTGACTTTCGCCCCACCCTGGTGTTAGATGCCCATGAATACAACCCAGCAGGGCGTTATTTGTCGCAATTCAATGCACTGGCACACAATGATGTGCTGTTGCAATATGCCAATGCAGCGGGCACACCTGAGTTCTTATCTAAAGCGTCCCGTGAGTGGTATCACACAGCACAGGTCAGTGCCCTACAGGCACAAGCTCTGCGCAGCGACTGGTATCACACGCCCTCGGGTGAACAAGGCCAGGCCCGACTGGTCATGGGTGCTGCCACGCCAGACACCAGCCGCAATGCCAACGGACTCAAACAGGCGGTCAGTGCCGTTGTCGTGACGCGTGGCATTGGTTTAGGACGAGCCCACCTTCAGCGGCGTGTCCATGCCCAAGTCACAGCCATCAGCAGTGCTTTGCGCACCACGGCAGAACGTGCGGCCAGTTTAGAACAGGTGCGCTCTTTTGTCGTCCGCGACAGCATGGCACAGGCTTGCCGCGATCGACTGGTGCTAGAGACCGCCACGGTGCCTGAAAGCCGTGATGTAACCTTCCTAGAATCTGCCACCGGGGCTATACGCACACAGCGTGTCACTTGGGAGTCATCGCTACAACCACGCACCGTACAGACGCGAACAAGGCCTTGTGGCTATTGGCTGGCCCCTGGTGCCGCAGATGCTGTGGAGCGTTTACGTCTGCTGGGGGTGCAGGTGCTGCGTGTGGCCGAGCCTGGCGGCGTGGTAGCAGAGACTTTCACAGCCTCGGGCAATACCTCGGTGCAAACCAACCAAGCACCAATGGTGCTGGTGCGCAGTGCATTGGACGTGCCCGTGGGTAGCTATTACGTCTCATTGAGTCAACCCTTGGCCAATCTGGTCACGGCAGCTTTAGAGCCTGATACAGGCCACAGTTACTTCACCCACCAATTGATTGGTGGGCTGTCTGAAGTGGCCCGAGTCATGTCCCGGCCTGCCCTGGTATTTGAAGAAACAGAATAAACACCAGTCACCAACGGTGCTTGGCTGTGGAGTGCCTGTTCATCAGGCACTCCGGCAACCAACCCCTCTCTATTGCGCCACGCAATCAGCGTAGTAACGCACAACCCCATCGTTGCCTTCTACCTCGACCAGACCATGAATGTCGGTCTCAAAACCGGGACAAATCTTGGCAAACTCGCGGGCAAACTTGAGGTAGTCCACGATTTTCTTGTTAAACACTTCACCAGGAATCAAGAGTGGAATGCCCGGTGGATAAGGTGTGACCAAGCCTACCGTGATGCGCCCCTCTAAGTCATCAATCGCCACACGCTCAGTGGTGCGGTGGGCAATGTGGGCATAAGCATCCGAAGGTTTCATGGCCGGTTTGAGATCCGAGAGATACATCTCGGTAGTCAAGCGGGCAATGTCGTACTTGGCGTACATCTCATGAACATGCTGGCACAAATCACGCAGACCCATGCGTTCATACACTTTGTGCTGCTGGCAGAACTCGGGCAAGATGCGCCACATGGGCTGGTTCTTTTCGTAATCGTCCTTGAACTGCTGCAAGGCCGTCAACATCGTGTTCCAGCGGCCCTTGGTGATACCGATGGTGAACATGATAAAGAACGAATACAGGCCGGTCTTTTCTACCACCACGCCATGTTCGGCCAAGTATTTGGTAACGATAGAGGCCGGAATCCCCGTCTTGTCAAACTCGCCATCCAAATTGAGGCCCGGAGTCACGATGGTGGATTTGATCGGGTCTAGCATATTGAAGCCATCGGCCAGCGGGCCAAAGCCGTGCCACTTGCTGTCGTTCTTCTTGCCTTTACCTTTGCCATCGTTGCGGATGATCCAGCTCTCGGCACGGCCCACGCCCTCATCCACCAACTTTTCTGGCCCCCAGACCTTGAACCACCAGTCGTTCTTGCCAAACTCCTCTTCTACCTTGCGCATAGCCCGGCGGAAGTCGAGGGCTTCCAGAATGCTCTCTTCCACCAAGGCAGTGCCGCCAGGCGGCTCCATCATGGCAGCTGCCACATCGCAACTGGCAATGATGCTGTACTGCGGGCTGGTGCTGGTGTGCATCAGATAGGCTTCATTGAACAAATGGCGATCCAGCGGCGTGGATTGCGACTCTTGCACCAACACATGGCTGGCCTGACTGATACCAGCCAACAGTTTGTGGATAGACTGGGTGGCATAGACCACCGAATGTTGAGGCCGGGCGCGCTTCTTGCCCATCGCATGGTAAGTACCATAGAAGGGGTGGAAGGCCGCATGGGGTAGCCAAGCTTCGTCAAAGTGCAGGTTGTCTACATAGCCATCTAGCATCGTCTTGATGGTTTCAGTGTTGTAGAGCACACCATCGTAGGTCGATTGTGTGAGCGTCAGCACCCGTGGCTTGACTTTGCTGGCATCCACGCCTTTGAGCAACGGATTGGCGCGGATTTTTTCCTGGATGGTTTCTGGCTCGAATTCGCTTTGCGGAATTGGGCCAATGATGCCAAAGTGGTTGCGTGTGGGCTTCAAGAATACCGGAATAGCCCCCGTCATGATGATGCTGTGCAACACCGACTTGTGGCAATTGCGATCGACCACCACCACATCGCCGGGGGCCACCGTGTGGTGCCAGACAATCTTGTTGGACGTGGACGTGCCATTGGTCACAAAAAAGCAATGGTCGGCATTAAAAATACGGGCAGCATTGCGCTCGCTCTCGCCAATCGCACCATTGTGATCGAGCAATTGACCCAGCTCTTCAACCGCATTACACACATCGGCGCGCAGCATGTTCTCACCGTAAAACTGGTGGTACATCTGGCCCACCGGGCTTTTCAGAAAGGCAACGCCCCCTGAGTGACCCGGACAGTGCCAAGAATAAGAGCCGTCTTCGGCGTAGTCGAGCAACGCCTTGAAGAATGGGGGCTGGATGCCCTCCAGATAGCTCTTGGCTTCACGCACAATGTGCTTAGCCACAAATTCAGGGGTGTCCTCAAACATGTGAATGAAGCCATGCAACTCACGCAAAATGTCATTGGGCAAGTGGCGGCTGGTTTTGGTCTCACCATGCACATAGATGGGCACATCCGCATTTTTTCGTCGCACCTCCTCAATGAAAGTCCGCAAGCTCAGCACAATCGGGTCTAAACCCGAGCCCAAGGTGAACTCTTCATCGTCAATCGACAAAATGAAGGCACTGGCACGGCTCTGCTGCTGGGCAAACTGACTCAGATCACCATAACTGGTCACACCCACAACATCAAACCCCTCTGCCTCAATGGCTTGGGCCAGCGCACGAATGCCCAAACCCGAAGTATTCTCCGAACGGTAGTCTTCATCGATGATGATGATGGGAAAGCGAAATTTCATGCGCAACCTCTGTAGGTAGGGGTTCAAGGGCGCAGTGCCCTAAAAAAGAAAATAGGCGCGAAGTGTAAGGAATAACTTTGTCCGTGCCATGACGCAGACTGTTAATGTCCCAGAATATGTCGTAGTGCCGATTGATCTGAAAGCGAGGACCCTGTGACCTTGGATGATTCCACACTCTGGTGGCTGTTGGCTGGTGCCATTGTGATAGCCGAATTGCTAACGGGCACTTTTTATTTGCTGATGCTGGCGTTGGGAGCAACAGCTGGAGCATTGGCAGCCCATTGGGGTCTTGGCCAAGCGGTGCAGATCATGTCGGCTGCAATAGTAGGAGGCGGAGCCGTGGTGCTGTGCCAATGGTACCGGCGCAGGCGTCCGGGTGATCCATCGCCCCGCTCAGATCGCAGCGTCAATCTGGACATTGGCGAAGTGGTACATATTGAAGGCTGGAATGCAGACGGTACCGCACTGGTGCGTTATCGGGGCGCACAATGGACAGCCATTCACCGCCCAGGCACCACGCCACGCACTGGCGCACACCGAGTAGCAGAACTGGTGGGCAGCCGCCTGTTGGTGGATCCGGTGTAATGCTTGTGCCTGTTTTTTTCCATCTCCGCAGAAAGGCCTATCATGGAAATCGCCATCATCGTGTTTGTCATTGCCGTGATTTTTACCGCACACGCAGTGAAAGTGGTTCCACAACAAAACGCTTGGGTGAAAGAACGGCTGGGCAAGTACGCTGGCACCCTCACTCCAGGGCTGAATTTTTTGATGCCTTTTGTCGAGAAGGTCGCCTACAAACACAGCTTGAAGGAAATTCCGCTGGATGTGCCCAGCCAAATCTGCATTACCCGCGACAACACGCAGTTGCAGGTGGATGGCATCCTGTATTTTCAGGTCACCGACCCAATGCGTGCCAGCTACGGCTCATCCAACTACATCATGGCCGTCACACAACTGGCGCAAACCAGCCTGCGCAGCGTGATTGGCAAGCTGGAGCTGGACAAAACCTTTGAAGAGCGCGACATCATCAATGCCCAAGTGGTGCAAGCGATTGACGAGGCTGCACTCAACTGGGGGGTTAAAGTGCTGCGCTACGAAATCAAAGACCTGACACCACCCAAAGAAATTTTGCACGCCATGCAGGCCCAAATCACTGCAGAACGTGAAAAACGGGCCTTGATCGCTGCCTCTGAAGGCCGACGCCAAGAACAGATCAACATTGCCACCGGCGAACGAGAAGCCTCCATTGCCCGCTCAGAAGGTGACAAACAAGCGGTCATTAACAAAGCCCAAGGTGAAGCCACCGCCATCATGACACTGGCGTCAGCTTCAGCACAAGCGATTGAACGGGTGGCAACCGCCATTCGTCAACCCGGTGGCGAGCAGGCCGTACAACTCAAAGTGGCCGAAAAGGCCGTGGAGGCCTATGGCAAAGTAGCACAAGATGCCACCACCACCTTGATTGTGCCCAGCAACATGACTGAGGTATCTGCACTGATTGGTTCGGCAATGAAGATGGTGCAAGTTGAACGCTCTGCCTAAGAAACCACAGAACTTATATTTATTTCTCATGGCTTCTGAATTGTAGAAATTCATCGCTATAATGAGAGGCTCACGGAGAGGTGGATGAGCGGTTTAAGTCGCACGCCTGGAAAGCGTGTGTGGGCTAATCCCCACCGCGGGTTCGAATCCCGCCCTCTCCGCCACAGATAAGTTTTCAGTGGTTCGCCACTGTTCGCTAAAGTACAAAGTTACCCCAGTAAGTCATTGACTTACTGGGGTTTTTTGTCTTTTTGCATTCTATTCAAGCCATCAAGCTGGGGAGATTGGGTGCTTTGCATACGATGGGGTATTTTTTCAACCCCTACCCAATAAGCGTGCGTCTCCAGCATCCACCGCCTCCAACCCAGTAGCTCTTTGGCTCTCACATGCCAGACACGCATCAGTTCTTCACCGACCTGATGCCCCGTCCTGCGTAACTGCAAGGCATAATTTACGTTTACGTCAACGTTAAACCAAGGAGACAAGCAATGGAAATCAAAAACAATGTCTTTATCGTGACCGGAGGAGCTTCAGGGTTGGGTGAAGGTACCGCCCGAATGCTAGCGGCGCAGGGCGGCAAGGTGGTAATTGCCGATGTTCAGGTCGATAAAGGTGAACTGTTAGCCCAAGAGATTGGTGCTACTTTTATGCGCTGCGATGTGAGCCAAGAAGCCGATGGACAAGCTGTAGTGGCCCAAGCTGTGGCACTGGGGCGCTTGTCGGGGCTGGTCAATTGTGCTGGTGTGGCACCAGCAGAAAAAATGGTGGGCAAACAAGGCGCGCACAGTCTGGCAGGATTCAACAAGACCATCCAAATCAATCTGATTGGCACCTTTAACATGCTACGTTTGGCTGCTGAAGCTATGTGCCAGAACGAACCTACTGCCAGCACGGGTGAGCGTGGCGTATTGATCTCCACCGCCAGCATTGCCGCCTATGATGGACAAATGGGCCAAGCTGCTTACAGCGCCTCTAAGGGCGGTATTGTGGGCATGACCTTACCTATTGCCCGTGATTTGGCCCGCAATGGTATTCGCAACATGACCATTGCCCCCGGTATTTTTGGCACTCCCATGATTTTTGGCATGCCCCAAGCGGTACAAGATAGCTTGGCTGCGGGCGTCCCCTTTCCTAGCCGGTTGGGTACGCCGCAGGACTACGCTAAGTTGGTACAACATATTCTGGAAAATGACATGCTCAACGGCGAAGTGATCCGCTTGGACGGTGCGATTCGTATGCCACCCCGTTGAGCCCACCACAAAACGACTCTTTTATCATCCTCTGTGTGCGCTTGCTATACAGAGGATGGTGTGGGGTACAGAGCTGAAAAAACCAAAAAGCCCTACCAGCGAACTGATAGGGCTTTTAATTTTGGCGGAGTGGACGGGGCTCGAACCCGCGACCCCCGGCGTGACAGGCCGGTATTCTAACCAACTGAACTACCACTCCTGGTAGATAGCTTTACTTGCATTTTTACTACAAGCCAAGTGCTATAACTTGGCGACCCTACGGGGATTCGAACCCCGGTACTCACCGTGAAAGGGTGATGTCCTAGGCCTCTAGACGATAGGGTCAAAACCTGGAACTAATCCGAAAACTTGGTGGAGATAAGCAGGATCGAACTGCTGACCTCTTGCATGCCATGCAAGCGCTCTCCCAGCTGAGCTATACCCCCAAAAATACTGGCGGAGTGGACGGGACTCGAACCCGCGACCCCCGGCGTGACAGGCCGGTATTCTAACCAACTGAACTACCACTCCTGGCAGTTAGCGTTTGCTTGTAACTGAGCTACAAGCCAAGTGCTAAAACTTGGCGACCCTACGGGGATTCGAACCCCGGTACTCACCGTGAAAGGGTGATGTCCTAGGCCTCTAGACGATAGGGTCAAAACCTTGGAACTAATCCATCAGAAAAACTTGGTGGAGATAAGCAGGATCGAACTGCTGACCTCTTGCATGCCATGCAAGCGCTCTCCCAGCTGAGCTATACCCCCACAACCTGCAACAAGCATTTTTTATTTGCTTACTGCGTTTAACTGAGACTTGAATTATAGAACAATTTTTAGCGACTTTGCAATCTTGCCAAAACTTTTTCTTTTCCAACCAATTCGAGTACTGCGTCGACAGATGGTGTGTGGGCAGTACCCACAGTCAACACACGCACCGGCATGGCCAAGTGCGGCATTTTAAGCCCTTTTTCAGTCAGTACCTGCTTAAAGACCCCTGCAATCACCGATTTTTCCCAATCGCAGGACTGAAACGCTGTTACCAACGCATCTAGCGCCGGTTCAATCGCCACTGTGAGATGTTTTTGCAGCTCTTGGGCATCAGGACTAATGGTGTCGGTATAAAACACAAACGCCCAATCGGCCAGAGCCACCGTGGTGTCGCAGCGGTCTTTGAACAAAGCACAGATGCGTGGCAGACGGCCATCGGCTAAGTCGGCAGCAGCAATACCGCGCTTTTGCAGTTGTGGCGCTACCAAAGCGGCTAAGGCTTCATCGCTCATGGCTTTCAGGTGTTGGGCATTCACCCAACGCAGCTTGGCCTCGTCAAACTGAGCGGCACTGCGGCCCAGGTGGTCTAAATCGAACCACTCTAGGAATTGCTGGCGGCTAAAAATTTCGTCGTCGCCGTGGCTCCAACCCAAACGGGCTAGATAGTTGATCATGGCGTCGGGCAAGTAGCCTTCGTCACGGTATTGCGTGACGGGTTTAGCCCCGTTGCGCTTGCTCATCTTCTCGCCCTGCTCGTTCAGCACGGTGGGCAAGTGGGCATAGACCGGCGGCTCTTGGCCTAAGGCTTGGAAGATGTTGATTTGGCGCGGGGTGTTGTTGACATGGTCATCGCCCCGAATCACATGGGTAATTGCCATATCGATGTCATCGACCACGACGCAGAAGTTGTAGGTGGGTGTGCCATCGGGGCGGGCAATCACCAAATCATCCAACTCGTCATTGCGGATTTCGATGCGGCCTTTGACTTTGTCATCCCAAGCCACTACGCCGTCTTTCGGATTTTTGAAGCGCAACACCGGTTGCACACCTTCAGGCACGGGGGGCAGCACTTTGCCCGACTCGGGCCGCCAAGTGCCGTTGTAACGCGGCTTTTCTTTGGCGGCCATCTGGCGCTCGCGCAGGGCATCGAGTTCGGCCACGCTCATATAGCAGGGATAAACATGGCCAGCGGCTTGCAATTGGGCCAGCACTTCTTTGTAGCGCGCCATGCGCTGCATTTGGTAGAACGGGCCTTCGTCGGGGTTCATGCCGAGCCAGTCCATGCCTTCCAGAATGACATCGACCGCCGCTTGGGTAGAACGCTCTAGGTCGGTGTCTTCAATGCGCAAAATGAAATCACCGCCGGTGGCGCGGGCAAAAGCCCAAGGGTAGAGCGCCGAACGGATATTGCCCAGATGGATAAAGCCGGTGGGCGAGGGGGCAAAGCGGGTACGCACCCGACGGGCAGGGGTGGAGGGGGTCTGTTCAGTCATGGCAGGGTGTCCAGGCCGCGCGCAAGGTCGGCTTTCAAGTCGTCAATATGTTCTAAACCCACGGCCACGCGAATCAAACCTTGGCCTAAGCCTGCGGCTTGGCGTTGGGCTTCCGTCAGGCGGCCATGCGAGGTGCTGGCCGGGTGGGTGATGGTGGTTTTGGTATCGCCCAAATTGGCGGTGATACTGCACACTTGGGTGCTGTCAATCACATGAAAGGCACGAGTGCGGCCCTCTTCGGGGCTGGTAGCACGTACATCGAACGACAACACGGCACCGCCCAAGCCCGATTGTTGGCGCATTGCTAAATCGTGCTGTGGATGCGAAGCCAAACCGGGGTAATAGACCCGCGCGACTTGCGGCTGCTGCTCTAACCACTGCGCCAAGGCCAAGGCATTGGCGCTTTGTGCCTTGACGCGCAAGGACAGGGTTTCCATGCCTTTGAGCACTACCCAAGCATTGAAGGGCGACAGGTTCATGCCCGCACTGCGAATCAGGGGGGCTAGTTTGTCATCAATCAAGGCGCGGGGGCCACAGACGGCACCGGCCATGACGCGGCCTTGACCATCTAAGAATTTAGTGCCGGAATGGATGACCAGATCAGCCCCCAACTTGGCCGGTTGCTGCAAAGCGGGCGAGGCAAAGCAGTTGTCCACCGCCAGCAGCACCCCGGCAGCATGGGCGATGTCGGCCAAAGCCCGGATATCGCACAAATCCGTTAAAGGATTGGTGGGGGTTTCGGCAAACATGAGCCGGGTTTCGGGCCGCAGCGCCGCTTGCCAGGCGGTGGCATCGGTTTGGGCGACGAAGCTCGATTGCACGCCAAACCGGGCTAGCTCTTTGCCAATCAGGTTGATGGTGGAGCCAAACATGGATTGCGAGCAGATGACGTGGTCACCCGCCTTGAGCAGTGCCATGCACATCAGCAAAATGGCCGACATGCCACTGGCGGTGCCGATGGCACTTTCGGTGCCTTCTAAAGCAGCCAGACGGCGCTCGAAGCTGCTGACAGTGGGGTTGGAGGTGCGTGAGTAGGTATAGCCTTCTTCTTCGCCTGCAAAGCGACGCGCTGCGGTGGCCGCATCGGGCTGCACAAAGCTGCTGGTGAGGTAGAGGGCTTCGGAATGTTCGCCGTAGGCGCTGCGCGGCATCGCTTGGCGCACGGCCAAGGTGTCGGGGTGCAGGCTAGCCAGTAGTTCTGGATTCATGGTCTGGGCCTTGAGACAGCAAATGGAGCGGCCAATTTAGGTGCGCCGCGCATTGGGCAGCGACAGACGCGAGGTATCTTCGTCATCTTCTTGGGTGGTGGGACGCTCGTCGTTCAGGCGCTCAATATCGGCCAAGGTGATGTCACCCGTGACATAAATACCATCAAAGCAAGAGGCATCAAAACCGTCCAAATCAGCGCGCAGGCAGGCCACGGCCTGCTTCATGGCATCGACATCTTGGTAAATCAGGGCATCGCAGCCGATGAGTTCACGCACCTGCTCAATCGTGCGGTCGTGAGCGACCAGTTCGCTGCTGGTGGGCATATCGATGCCATAGACGTTGGGATAACGCACCGGCGGGGCAGCACTGGCCATGTAAACCTTGTTGGCCCCAGCTTCGCGCGCCATTTGCACGATTTCGCGGCTGGTGGTGCCGCGCACAATGGAGTCATCGACCAGCAGCACATTGCGGCCCTTGAACTCGCTGCCAATCACATTGAGCTTTTGTCGCACTGATTTCTTGCGCACGCCTTGGCCTGGCATGATGAAGGTACGGCCCACATAGCGATTTTTGACAAAGCCTTCGCGGTACGGCAAGCCCAGCAACTGTGCCAACTGCATGGCACTGGGGCGGCTGGATTCAGGGATGGGAATAACCACATCGATTTGGCTGGGTGGCACCGCAGAGACCACGCGTTTGGCCAAGGTTTCGCCCAAGTTGAGGCGGGCTTGGTAGACCGAGATGCCGTCGAGTACCGAATCAGGTCGGGCCAGATAGACAAACTCAAAAATGCAGGGGTGCAAACGGGGGGCTTGGGCACATTGTTGGCTGCTGATGTTGCCTGCCAAGTCGATAAACACGGCTTCGCCGGGGGCAATATCGCGATCGAGTACATGGCCTGAGCCCTCAAGCACCACGGACTCGCTAGCCAACATGATGGTGCCATCGGTATTGCGGCCCATGCACAAGGGACGAATCCCGTAGGGGTCGCGGAAAGCCAGCAGACCATGCCCAGCGATCAAGGCGATGACTGCATAAGAGCCACGGATGCGCTTATGCACCGCTGCCACAGCGGCAAATACATCCTGCACATCCAGTGCCTTGCCGCGTGTGGCTTTGTCCACCTCATCGGCCAACACATTGAGCAGCACCTCGGAGTCGCTCTCGGTGTTGATGTGGCGGTGATCGGTGTTAAACAAGTCGGAACGCAGTGCCTGGGCATTGGTCAGGTTGCCGTTGTGAACCAACACAATACCAAAAGGGGCATTAACGTAGAACGGCTGGGCTTCTTCCTCGCTAAAGGCGTTGCCTGCGGTGGGGTAACGCACTTGGCCCAAGCCACAATTGCCGGGCAAAGCACGCATGTTACGGGTGCGGAACACATCCTTGACCATGCCCTTGGCCTTGTGCATGAAGAACTTGCGTTCTTGCTGGGTAACGATACCTGCTGCATCCTGCCCCCGGTGCTGCAACAGCAGCAGGGCGTCATAGATCAATTGGTTCACTGGGGCGTTGCTGATGACGCCGACGATTCCACACATAGTTGACTTTCATCTTTTGGCGGGGTTGTCCCGCATACTTTCAGGATGTGGTCAGGCTATTGGCCCCACCACCCCACGAATTTCTTGACCTGATTCCTTACCAGGACATGTTCTGGATCAATTCGATGGGCAGTGCTGGTGCCACTGCCCGCAAGGCCATAGACAGCCACGGGGTGCTGAACGACTCTTGCCACCAAGGCTGCTGCTGTAGTTGGAACAGCTCCATCACCAGCGTCCCCACCAACAATAGCAACACCGCCCGTACAGCACCAAACAACGCCCCCAAAGAGCGGTCCATGGGCCGCAACCCTACCGCTTGAACCAACTGGCGACCTAAAGCGGCCACCCAACCGCACAGAAAAGCGGCCCCAACAAACACCACCACAAAACTGGCGGCGTAACGGGGGCTGCCTTGCAATGGCCCCAGTGGCAAATGCAACGCAGCATCAGCAGCCAATAGGCGTGCCAACACAAGCGCAGCCCCCCAAGCCGCCAATGACAACACCTCAAACACCAAGCCACGCCAAGCCCCCAAGGCCATAGAGCCTAGCAGCACCGCCAATACGTACCAATCCAGTGTGGCCATCACAGTATGGAGGGTCAGGAGGCGCCAACAGAAGCAGGCAGGCCCATGCCACGGATACGACCTGCAGCCTTATCAGCATCGGCACGCCCCGTGAAAGGCCCAACCCGCACCCGTGTGCGCTTGCCATCTTTGGTATCTACCACTTGGGTGTAAGCCTTGAGCCCAGCACTTTCCAGTTTCTGGCGTACTTCCAGAGCCTTTCCACTGTCGGCAAAAGCACCGATCTGGATGGTAAATCGCTTACCTTCGTCGGCACGTGCAGAGGCAGCAGATGCTGACGACGGCTCAAAAGCACGCCCTTCCAACAGAGCACGGGCACGCGCAGCCTCATCCACCCGTACGGGTTTGGGTTCAGGCTTAGGTTCTGGTTTGGCTTCGGGTTTTGGCTCGGGCTTGGGTGGTTTAGGCTCAGGCTTAGGCTCGGGTTTTGGCTCAGGTTTAGGGGGCTTCAACTCGGGTTTAGGCTCGGGCTTGGGTGGTTTGGGGTCAGGCTTGGGCTCGGGCTTGGTTTCTGGTTTGAGTGCCGATTTGGCGGGCACACCCATTCCGGGCAATCCGGGTAGTGCAGGCGCCATAGGATTGGCGCTCAACACCTGTTCGCCCGCACCTAAGCTAGCAGCCGCGTTGGCCGCCACAGTAGTGCCTTCAGAGGAGCCATCGGCAGGAACCACCAGAGGCGCCACTTTATTGCGGTCTGGCACCTCGATGGGGATATCGACAGGAATGGGCCGTGGCTGCGTGTCAAACAGCATGGGAAAGCCGATCACGCCCAGCAGCACCAAGACGGCTGCACCAATCAGGCGGTGTCGGGCACGCCGACGCATGACATCAATGCTCTCGGCACGGGGAGCGCGCGAGGGCCGCATTGCCGTGTCACTGGCAGCAGATGAAGTAGGCCACCGAAACTTGAAAAATGCCATGAGTAAGCAACCACGGGGCGGACATCAAGTGTCCAGATGTTTGGCTTGCAAACGGGGCGTACCATTTTGCAAAACAGCACCGACCGTATAGAAGGAGCCAAAGACGACGATTCTATCAGCGGGGTCTGCTGCCGCGACCGCTGCCTTCAGTGCAACCTGTGGGTTGGCATGGGTGCTGGTCGGCACTTCACGGCGTCCACCGGCCACAATTTGTAAGGCGTTCCACTTTTGTTGCAGGTTGGCAGCCGAGTCGGCGCGTGGTGTGGGCAGGTCTGTGAAATACCAACGGTCAATCAGAGGCTCCACTTTTGCCAACATTGGATTGAGGTCTTTGTCAGCCATCGCACCAAAAACAGCATGGGTAGTGGGGAAATAACCCATCGCATCCAAATTGGCTGTGAGTGCCGCTACAGAATGCGGATTGTGTGCCACATCCAGCACCAGCGTGGGCTGTCCAGGCACGATCTGAAAACGCCCTGGCAGTCCGACCATTGACAAGCCATTGCGCACTGCCTGTGCCGTCACGGGGATGCGGTCGCGCAGCGCCTCTAGGGCGGCCAAGGCACCCGAAGCATTCACCAGCTGGTTAGCCCCGCGCAGGGCCGGATAGGCCAATCCGGCATAACGGCGCCCACGCCCACTCCAAGCCCATTGCTGTTTGTCGCCAGCATAGTTGAAGTCATGGCCAAAACGCCACAGGTCAGCACCGATTTCACGGGCGTGGTCGATAACGCTTTGCGGTGGCACAGGGTCGCTCACAACCACAGGCCGCCCAGTACGCATGATGCCCGCTTTTTCACGGCCTATGGTTTCGCGGTCGGGGCCAAGGTATTCGGTGTGATCAATGTCGATGCTGGTGATGATGGCGCAGTCTGCATCGATGATATTGGTAGCGTCTAAGCGCCCACCCAGCCCCACCTCGAGAATGGCAATATCCAGCAATGAGTGGCTCATCAAGCGCAAAATAGCCAACGTAGTGAACTCAAAATAGCTGAGTGAGACCTCGTTGCCATTTTGCGTGCGCGCGTTTTCTACGGCCTCAAAATGTGGCAACAAATCGGCCGCTTGCACGATGTCGCCGTGGATACGGCAACGCTCCTCAAAATGCACCAGGTGTGGCGAGGTGTAAACCCCCGTGCGCCAACCTGCCTGCAAGGCAACGGCTTCCATCATGGCGCAGGTGGAGCCTTTGCCGTTGGTGCCGGCCACGGTGATGACAGGACAGTCAAAACGCAGGCCCATGCGGCGGGAGACTTCCCGCACGCGCTCCAGGCCCATATCGATATGTTGCGGATGCAGGCGCTCGCAATGCGCCAGCCAGCCTTCAAGGGTGTGGATTTTGGTGTGCATACAGACCGCTATTGTCGCCCAGGCTACAGTGGCGCATGATGTGGTCATGCGTACTACCGACATCACTCTCTATGGCATTGCCCATTGCGACACGGTCAAAAAGGCCCGTGCTTGGCTGGCGATGCAAGGTCTGGCCTACCAGTTTCATGATTTCAAGAAACAGGGCGTGCCCGCCGAGCGACTCTCAGCATGGATGACTGCCGTAGGCTGGGAGCGCCTGCTCAACCGTCAAGGAACCACTTGGCGCAAACTCGATCCTGCACTCCAAAGCACCGTTGGTGACGCGGCCAGCGCAAGCACACTACTGTTGGAACACAGCAGCGCCATCAAACGCCCAGTGATTGAATGGCAACAGGGCGAAACCACGGAAATCATGGTGGGTTTTGATCCCCAGCAATGGGAACAACGGCTGGTCTGACCGGGCAGTGACACCAATGCCCCAAGGCCAGCGTTTCTTTACGCAGTTTTACCACCAAGCACAGTAACCACTCTTGTACTTGGAACGTTAAAAGACTGAACGGACTGAAAGGAATTTTCATGAAACAACTGGTACTGCTGGCAAGCCTGTTCAGCATGGCTGGATTGGCACTGGCGCAAGAGCAAGCGCGCGTGATTTCATCTACCCCCATCGTGCAACAAGTGGCCGTGCCGCAACAGGTGTGCCAAGACGAGACGGTTTACACCGGCCCACGCACCAGTGGTGGTGGGGCTGTGTTGGGGGCCATTGCTGGAGGTGCCGCTGGTAATGCCATTGGCGGTGGCAGTGGACGAGCAGCAGCCACCGCGATTGGCGTCATTGGTGGCGCTTTGCTGGGCAATCAAATTGAGGGCCAAGGGCGCCCCGCATACCAAGACGTGCAGCGATGCAGCACAGAAACTTTTTATGAAAACCGCACTGTCGGTTACACCGTGGTGTATGAATACGCGGGCCGCCAATACACCACCCGTACCGAACGCGATCCGGGGGGGTGGATTCCGATCAGCGTGCAACCTGTGGCCGACCGGCGCCACGGGCGGGTGTACTCCACTGTGCCAGACAGTCCTAGCCAACCCGGTCGGGTGGTGAGCCGCAGCTACCCAGAGGAGCCCATGCCGCTGGAGTCCGTGGTTATCCAACCCCCTGTGACCGTGATTGAATACAACCGCCAGCGTGAGTATTACCCGCCGCCACCACCGCCACGTCCCCACTATCGTCACCACCGCGAGGACTGGCGTTAAACCCCACGCTGTTACACGCAAGGCAGCCGTCCGGGCGTGCGGCTTTTTTACCCATCAGCATCTTGGGCCGTGGGTGAGCGGCCTAAAATTGCCGGTTTACCCTCTGATCCTCTCTGCGCATGACTACCGAAAAAATCGATAACGTTACCGTTTCCACCCAAGCCAATGTCTACTTTGACGGCAAGTGCGTTAGCCACGGCATTACTTTTGCCGATGGCACAAAAAAATCGGTCGGGGTGGTGCTGCCCTCGACCTTGACCTTCAACACGGGCGCCCCCGAAATCATGGAGTGTGTGGCAGGCAGCTGCGAATACAAACTCGCAGGCAGCGACACTTGGCTACAAAGCACCGCCGGACAGCAATTCAGCGTGCCGGGCCATTCCAGCTTCGAGATTCGCGTCACTGAGGCTTATCACTACATCTGCCATTTCGGCTAAACCCTTTTTATCGACAGGATTTGAGCCTATGGCCACCATTCTCCAAAACCTTCCTATCGGCCAAAAGGTCGGTATTGCTTTTTCTGGCGGTTTAGACACCAGTGCTGCACTGCGCTGGATGAAAAACAAGGGCGCTCTGCCCTATGCTTACACCGCCAATCTGGGCCAGCCGGACGAGCCCGATTACGATGCCATTCCGCGCAAGGCGATGGAATATGGCGCAGAAAAAGCCCGCTTGATTGACTGCCGCACCCAACTAGCACACGAAGGCATTGCCGCATTGCAAGCCGGTGCTTTCCATATCAGCACTGCTGGTATCACCTACTTCAACACCACCCCGCTGGGCCGCGCCGTCACGGGCACCATGTTGGTGGCAGCCATGAAGGAAGATGATGTCCACATCTGGGGCGATGGCTCCACCTTCAAGGGCAACGACATTGAGCGTTTTTACCGCTACGGCTTGCTGACCAATCCGGCGTTGAAAATTTACAAGCCTTGGCTGGATCAATTATTTATTGACGAGCTGGGTGGCCGGGCCGAAATGTCGGCCTTTATGCAGAAAGAAGGCTTTGGCTACAAGATGAGCGCCGAAAAAGCCTACAGCACCGACAGTAATATGCTCGGCGCTACGCACGAGGCCAAAGACCTGGAGTTTTTGAACAGCGGCATCCGCATTGTCAACCCGATCATGGGCGTGGCGTTCTGGAAAGACGATGTGGTGGTCAAGGCCGAAGAAGTGTCGGTACGCTTTGAAGAAGGCCAACCAGTGGCGCTCAATGGTGTCGAGTTCAACGACCCGGTAGAGCTGATTTTGGAAGCCAACCGCATCGGTGGCCGCCACGGTTTAGGCATGAGCGACCAAATCGAGAACCGCATCATCGAGGCCAAGAGCCGTGGCATCTACGAAGCCCCCGGTTTGGCGCTGTTGCACATTGCTTATGAGCGTTTGGTCACCGGCATCCACAACGAAGACACCATCGAGCAATACCGCATGAATGGCCTGAAACTGGGCCGCCTGCTGTACCAAGGCCGCTGGTTTGACCCCCAAGCCATCATGCTGCGCGAAACTGCACAACGCTGGGTGGCCCGCGCCATCACCGGCACGGTCACGCTGGAACTGCGCCGGGGCAATGATTACTCGATTCTCAACACCGAATCGCCCAACCTGACCTACCACCCCGAGCGCCTGAGCATGGAAAAGGTAGAAGATGCGCCGTTTAGCCCGCTAGACCGTATCGGCCAACTGACCATGCGCAACTTGGACATTGTGGATACGCGCGGCAAGCTGGGCATTTATGCCCAATCGGGTTTGTTATCTTTGGGCGGCGATGCTGCGTTGGCCCAACTGGGCAGCAGCGAGAGCAAATAAGCCACCCGTCCGGCCTGCCATTGCGACAGAAACAGCCACCCTTGCGGTGGCTTTTTTGCCATACTGCCCTATTTGCCCGACCGGATATGGACTTGAGACACTCTTTGGCGGGCCGAACACTGCGTTTGGCTGTCTTGCGCATCAGCATGGTGGTGGTCTGCGCCAGCGTGGTCTCTTATGTGCTCAACCGTTCCTTGATCGAAGAGGCCGTGCGCGCACAACTGCTGCTGTCTACCGAAAAAACCATCCAACGCGAATCACTGCCCTTTCGGGAGATTCGGGAACTACAGCAAAACTTTCTGGCCGAATTCCGGGCCATAGACCGCGACCCCTTGCAACGCCAAGCACTGGTGCGCAGTTTCGACGATATTTTTTATCGCCACGACGACGGCTCTTATACCCAACGTCCGGGCCTGTTTGAAGGCCAGCCGTTGGCCGATGGCAGGCGCTTTGCCAACATGTCGGCCACCTATGCACCAGACATTGCACCTTCAGATGACGTGAAGGCGCGTTTTGTTCTGTCTTATCTGCTCTCGCACAAATACGGCTCTACCACCCAAGGTCGCTTGTTCAATTTTTACGGCGTAGTGCCGGAAAAGGGCTTTCCGATCTACCAAGCCGCCGATATTGCCAAAGTCTTCCACTATCGTGGCCCAGAGGCGCTCAAACTCGAAACCTACGAGTTTTATTCCCGTGGTTTTGCCTCTGGCCAGTCCGAGACGTTTTTGACACGGATGTATTTTGACTCCTCCAACAATGCGTGGATGACGACGATGGGGACACCCGATACCGTGGAGGCCGGTGGCCAACACCGGATTCTGGCTTGTGTCGATATTTTGCTGGATGACTTGATGGAGCGTTTGGCACGCCCGTCGATTGAAGGGGCTTACAGTACCTTGTTTTTGGCCGATACCGAAGGCACATTGATGTTCCATCCGCAGCAGATGGAGGCCATCCAGCAATCCGAGGGCAAAGCGTCCATCGAGTCCTTGCATCTTGGAATGTATCGTCCCTTATTGCACACTGGGGGCCAACTGGAACCGGGCAAGGTAGTGTTGGTGGACACCCCGGATGAAATCGTGGCTGTGGGCCGAATCCCAGAGACCCCCACGATCTTAACCATCCACTACCCCCGTGCCTTAATGCAACCGGCCATTTTGCAGAATTTGGCCGTGGTGGCCACCCTAGGGCTGGTCACTTTGTTGGTGGAAGTGTTTCTCCTGCGCTCCATCTTGCAAAACCAAGTCACACGCCCACTACAACGGCTGATGCGGGCCACCCGCGAGGTAGGAGCGACCGCCGAGCTGGGGAAATACGACCTTCCGGTGCAATCGGGAGATGAAATTGGCGAGTTGTCTCGCGACTTTACACGCATGTCGGAACGTATTTACGAGGCCCATGAACGCTTGGAGTCGACAGTGCAACAACGCACGTTGGCCTTGGAAGAAGCCAATCAAAAACTTGCCGCTTTGAGCATGACCGACAGCCTGACCGGACTGGCCAACCGGCGCCACTTTGATGAGGCACTGCACGCAGAATGGCAACATGCCACTCGCAGTGGCAGCTATGTCATATTGGCGATGTTGGACGTAGATTGGTTTAAAAAATACAACGACCATTATGGTCATCAAGGCGGTGATAAGTGTCTGCGGCGTGTAGCCCACAGCATTCAGGCCCATGCCCACCGGGCAGGTGATGTAGTGGCCCGTTATGGTGGCGAGGAGTTTGTATTGATCATCACCAACACACCGCCAGAGGAGGCACAAGCGTTGGTGCAATCCATGTGCCAAGCGGTACGGGCTTTGCAATTGCCGCATCCGCTGTCACCTTTTGGCATCGTCACCGTGAGTATTGGTATGGCAGCCACCATACCACGCCCCAATGACCAGCCTAGCGATTTGCTCCAACAGGCGGATGCGGCTCTTTATCAGGCGAAAGCTGCGGGGCGCAACCAAGTGGTGCAAGCTGGATAAGAAATCATGGGGCGTGATCTGCTTTTGACAGCAGGGCGCCCCTTGCCCAAAGAGGCGCTGGGCCACACTGACTGAGAAAAAAATCAGTCTACCGTGGCTCCCGATGCCTTCACAGCCGCTGACCACTTTTGGATGTCGGTGGCAATCATGGACTTGAATTGTTCGGGGTTCATGGCCATCGGCTCAGCCCCCAAACCGGCCAGTTTTTCTTTGGTTTCTGCCGAATTCATGATGGCCTGCACCTCAGTATTCATGCGGGCAGTGATGGCTGCGGGCAACCCAGCAGGCGCCAACAAGCCGTACCACGGTGTGGCATCAAAGCCTTTGACCCCGCTTTCAGCCAAGGTGGGCACTTGTGGGAACGCTGCCGAACGCTGGGCGCTGGTAACGGCCAGCACCTTGACCTTGCCCGCCTTGACCTGGGGCATGATCGGCAATGGATTCTCAAAGGCCATGGGCACCTGTCCGCCCACCAGATCTGTCAGCAACGGGCCAGACCCTTTGTAGGGGATATGCTGGATATTGGTGCCCGTAGCAGCATTGAACATTTCGCCAATGATGTGTTGGGGCGTACCAGAACCTGCCGAGCCAAAATTGAGCTTGCCTTCCTTGCCCTTGGCAACCACATCGGCCACCGAATTCAGGCCCGATTTTTCGTACACCGCCAACACAAAAGAAGCGCGTGCCAACGGGGCCACCGGCGTGAAATCAGTGGCTGGCTTGTAAGGCAGCTTAGGGTACAACGCGCCAGAAATCACAATAGGGCCACTAGAGGCCACCAAAAAGGTGTGCCCATCCGGTTTGGCCTTACTGACAAAGTCGGTACCGATATTGCCACCAGCGCCAGCACGGTTCTCCACAATCACGCTCTTGCCCAAACGCTGTTGCAGTTGCTGGGCCAGCAGACGCGCCAACACATCCGTAGTGCCGCCTGGGGCATAGGGCGACACCAAAACAATGGGTTTGGCGGGCCAAGCATCCTGGGCCTGTACCGCAGGGGCCAAGGCCAAAGAGGCCAAAGCTAACACCGTGGCACGGCGTGCCAACGAACAAACGGAAGATTGCATAGTGGTTCCTTCTCTTACCGGATCACAGAGATTGTGGGGAGTGTGGTGGTCTGCATTGTGTGCAGCCCCACACCACTGCCGATAATAAAGGGCATGATCACCTGTGCAATCAACTATTGATTTGTCCCCACAGCTTATCTAGCCGCTTGATACTGACTGGCTGGGGTGTGCGCAGCTCTTGGGCAAAAAAACTCACGCGCAACTCTTCTAGCAGCCAGCGCAACTCTTGCATGCGGGCATCCACCTGGCCCTTACGCTCAGCCACCAAACGCCAATAGCGTTGCTCTTGTGGGCGCAACTCCATCAGTTTGGCGGCATCGCGGGCTGGGTCGGCGCGGAACTTGTCTAGCCGTAAGGTGATGGCCTTGAGGTAGCGTGCAAAGTGGGCCAATTGCGGCCACGGTGCCAATGCCAAAAAGTTTTTTGGCATCAAACGTTGCAATTGTTGTGCGGCATCGGCGGTAGCTTCAGGGGCACCTTTGGTGTCTTTGATTTTGCGGGCCGCCACAGCGTATTCGGCCAAGACCGTGCCTGCCAGTCGGGCCACCTCATTGGCAATCAAAGTCAGGCGGCCTCGGCCTTCATCAATGCGGCGTTGAAAATCGGCCGCGGTGGTGGGCAACGGCTCCAATAAAAAGGCCCGGTCGATGGCGATATCAATAATTTGCTGGCGCAGCTCTTCTTGCGTACCCAGTGGCATGTAGGCCACGGCCATTTTTTGCAAATCAGGGATATTTTTTTCGAGGTATTTGAGCGCATCTTTAATGTGCAGCGCACACAAGCGGCGCAAGCCCATGCGGTGCTTGGCAGCGGCTACTTCTGGCTCATCAAACACTTCAATGGTCACAGCATCGCCGCCATCGATCAGGGCCGGAAAACCAATCAAAGTTTGGCCGCGTCGGCCAATTTCCATCAACTCGGGTAGTTCACCAAATGTCCAAGCGGTGTAGCGTTGTTCTGCATTGGCCGGGGTGGCTGTTTCTGGCAGTTGGGGGGCGGCCTTGGCTTTGGCGGCCATCTGGGGGCGCGGGGAAGCATCTGGTTCTGGCGTAGCTGTGGCGCCAGAGCTTGATTGGCTGGCTAGCTTTAAGCCTGCCAGTGCTTGGAAGGCTCCACGCGCTTTGGCCCCCAGTTCTGCCTTGAGCGCCCCCAAATTGCGCCCATGCCCCAACTGCCGTCCATGCTCATCCACCACACGGAAGTTCATGAACAGGTGCGCAGGCAACATATCCAATTTGAAGTCGGTGCGCTTCACATCCAAAGAGGTTTCGTCGCGCACCTGCTTGAGCAAAGCATCTACCAGCCCGATATGACCAATGCGGTCGGGCGTTCCCAGCAGTTCGGCCAGGCGGGTGGCTGATTCGGGCAGGGGCACAAAGCGGCTGCGCGGGCGCTGGGGCAGGCTTTTGAGCAGGGCTTGGATTTTGTCTTTCAACATACCCGGCACCAACCATTCGCAGCGTTCCTCCTGCACTTGGTTGAGTACGAACAACGGCACGGTGACAGTCAGGCCATCGCGTGGATCGCCGGGTTCATGCAGGTAGCTGGCGGCACAGTCCACACCGCCCAGCCGCACCACACGCGGAAAGGCACTGGTGGTGATACCAGCGGCCTCGTGGCGCATCAGTTCATCGCGTGACAGTTTGAGTAAATCGGGGCGATTTTTGCTCTCGCTCTTGTACCACTGCTCAAAAGTGCGGCCATTGCACAGGTCTTGCGGAATTTGTTGGTCGTAAAAAGCAAAAATCAGTTCTTCATCCACCAACACATCTTGGCGGCGGGATTTGTGCTCTAGCTCCTCCACCTTGGCAATGAGTTTTTCATTGGCCTTGAGAAAAGGCAGGCGCTTGTCCCAGTCTACCGGTACTTCACCTGCGACCAAGGCTTGGCGGATAAACATCTCGCGGGCGGCGTGCGGGTCAATTTTGTCGTAACCCATGCGCCGCCCGCTGTAAACAACGATGCCATAAAGTGTGGCCCGCTCAAAGGCCACCACTTCGGCGGCTTTTTTCTCCCAGTGCGGGTCGAGCAACTGCTTTTTCAGCAGGTGTGCGCCCACTTCTTCTAGCCATTGGGGCTCGATGGCAGCAATGCCGCGACCAAACAGGCGTGTGGTTTCGACCAACTCGGCACACACTATCCAACGGCCCGGTTTTTTGCGTAAATGCGCGCCCGGATGGCGGTGGAATTTGATACCGCGCGCCCCCAGGTACACATCTTCTTCCTCGGGCTTGAAGCCGATATTGCCCAGCAAGCCCGACAACATGGACAAATGCAATTGCTCGTAGCTGGCCGGTTGTGGGTTGAGTGTCCAACCGTGTTCAGCCACCACCGTGAGCAATTGGCTATGCACGTCGCGCCACTCACGCACCCGGCGCACGTTGATAAAGTTTTGCCGTAGCAACTGCTCGTATTGGCGGTTGCTGAGTTTGTGCGTGGGGGCGGTAGCTATGGCAGGTGCAGGTATGGGTGCAGCGATGGGTGCTGGGGCCGCCAGACGTTGCGCCACAGGCAACACGGCCTGTGATGGCCCTTTGCGCCGCGCTTGCTGTTGCTGTATTCGTGCCGAAGGCAAGGTGGGTGGCGTGCCGCCACGGGCTTGTTGCAGCCAGTTCCACAGCGTGAGGTAGCCACTGAATTCGCTCTTGTCGTCATCAAACTTGGCGTGTTGCTGGTCGGCCTGTTGCTGTGCCTCTAGGGGGCGGTCGCGCACATCTTGTAGGCTCAAGGCGCTGGCAATAATCAACACCTCGTTCAAAGCACCTCTGGCACGCGCTTCCAAAATCATGCGGCCTACACGCGGGTCTAGCGGCAGTTTGACCAGCTCGCGCCCGATAGGGGTCAAGTCATTGCGCTCGTCCACAGCGCCCAGTTCGTTCAGCAACTGGTAACCATCGGCAATGGCACGGCCCGAGGGTGCATCAATGAACGGAAAATCTTCTACCACGCCCAGGTGCAAAGACTTCATGCGCAAGATAACCCCGGCCAGCGAGCTGCGCAAAATTTCAGGGTCGGTAAAGCGCGGGCGGCCCGCAAAATCTGCCTCATCGTACAAGCGGATGCAAATGCCATTCGCCACCCGGCCACAGCGGCCTGCACGTTGGTTGGACGCCGCTTGGCTGATCGGCTCTACCAGCAATTGTTCTACTTTACTGCGCAGGCTGTAGCGTTTCACCCGCGCCGTACCGGCATCAATCACGTAACGAATGCCGGGCACAGTCAGCGAGGTTTCGGCCACGTTGGTGGCCAACACAATGCGCCGCCCAGTGTGGCCGTCAAAAATGCGGTCTTGCTCGGCTTGGCTCAGGCGGGCAAACAGCGGCAACACCTCGGCGCTGCGCGTGACCGGGTGGTGGGCCAAATGCTTGCGCAGATGGTCGGCAGCTTCGCGGATTTCGCGCTCGCCGGGCAAAAACACCAGAATATCGCCGCCTGCACGGCCCTGCCACAGTTCATCCACGCCATCGGCAATCGCATCGTTCAAGCTGTAGTCGCGGCTTTCTTCAAAAGGCCGCCAACGTTGCTCTACTGGAAAGGTACGCCCCGACACCATGATGACCGGCGCTGGCCCTTTGGCGCTGGCAAAGTGTTGGGCAAAGCGGTCGGCATCGATGGTGGCCGAGGTGACGACCACCTTCAAATCGGGCCGACGCGGCAAAATTTGCCGAATGTAGCCCAGCAGAAAATCAATGTTCAAACTGCGCTCGTGTGCCTCGTCAATGATGAGGGTGTCGTAGGCTTTGAGCAGCGGGTCGGTTTGGGTTTCGGCCAGCAAAATGCCATCGGTCATCAGCTTGACCGAGGCATCGCGGCTCAGGCGGTCTTGAAAGCGCACCTTGTAGCCCACCACTTCGCCCAATGGCGTATTCAACTCTTCAGCAATGCGTTTGGCGACGCTGCTGGCGGCAATGCGCCGTGGCTGGGTGTGGCCGATGAGTTGGCCTTTTTGGCCGGGTGCGGCATTCAGTTTGCCACGCCCTAGGGCCAGCGCGATTTTGGGCAGTTGGGTGGTCTTACCCGAGCCAGTCTCACCACAAACAATGATGACTTGGTGCTGCTGCAAAGCAGCCATGATCTCGTCGCGCCGGGCCGATACCGGCAGCGACTCTGGAAAGGTGATTTGGAGGGGGGAAGCAGAGGTAGAAGCAGTCAAGGCAGCGACTTTTTAGAGAATCGCCAATTATCCCAGCCTGTCTTACTGTAAGGGTGGTTTGCCCAAATCTTCACTTTTGGTAGCAAATTTGGTACGAGCACACACCGGTGTATGGCGGCAGCGCGACAAAGGCCGCTGGGTTGCATCGCCCATACCGCTGAATTCGTAGAGAATCGCCCATTATTCCAGCCCCTTGCTGGTTTTGCCTGATTGACCTTTTTTGAAACCCGCATGTCCACTGTCTTCAATTTCACTTTCGTGCCCTGGTTCCGGTCTGTGGCGCCTTACATCCACATGCACCGGGGCAAGACCTTTGTGGTCGGCCTGGCAGGCGAAGCGATTGCAGCGGGCAAACTACCCAGCATCGCGCAAGACTTGGCCTTGATTCAAAGCATGGGCGTCAAAATCGTGCTGGTGCATGGTTTTCGGCCCCAAGTGAATGAGCAACTCCACGCCAAAGGCCATGAAGCCCGTTATTCCAACGGCATCCGCATCACTGACGAGGTGGCGCTAGACTGCGCCCAAGAAGCCGCTGGTCAATTGCGCTACGAGATTGAAGCGGTGTTCAGCCAAGGGCTACCCAATACGCCCATGGCAGGCTCCAAAGTGCGAATGATCTCGGGCAACTTCATCACGGCCCGGCCTGTGGGTATCGTTGATGGTGTGGACTTTAAGCACTCGGGGCTGGTGCGCAAGGTGGATGTAGCCAGCATCACACAATCGCTGGATTTTGGCGCGATGGTGTTGTTGTCGCCCTTTGGTTTCTCACCCACCGGAGAAGCGTTCAACCTGACTATGGAAGAGGTTGCCACCAGTGTGGCGATTGAATTGCAGGCCGACAAGTTGATTTTTCTGACCGAAGTGCCCGGCATCCGCGTTCACCCCGACCAGCCCGCCAGCGAAGACAACCCGATTGATACCGAATTGCCACTGGACACGGCCCAGGCGCTGCTCAAGCAACTGCCCCCAGCCCACCAATCTACCGATACTGGCTTTTACTTACAGCACTGCGTCAAGGCCTGCAAAGGGGGCGTCGAGCGCAGCCACATCCTGCCCTTTGCTACCGATGGGGCACTGCTGCTGGAGGTGTACGTCCACGACGGCATAGGCACCATGATCGTCGATGAAAAGTTGGAAGAACTGCGCGAAGCCAGTGCTGACGATGTGGGTGGCATCTTGCAACTGATTGAGCCGTTTGAACGCGATGGCACATTGGTAAAACGTGACCGCACAGAAATTGAACGTGACATTGAAAACTACACCATCATTGAACACGATGGTGTGATTTTTGGCTGTGCTGCCCTGTACCCTTATCCCGAAGCCAAAACCGCCGAGATGGCCGCCGTCACGGTATCACCGCAAAGCCAAGGAACTGGCGATGGTGAAAAGCTGCTCAAGCGCATTGAACAACGTGCCCGTGCAATGGGCCTGAGCAGCATTTTTGTGCTGACCACCCGCACCATGCACTGGTTTATCAAGCGCGGTTTTCAGAATGTAGACCCCGACTGGCTGCCCGAAGCACGCAAACGCAAGTACAACTGGGATCGGCGCAGCCAAGTGCTGGTCAAGAAGTTGTAACGTGGTTGCTGCGGCGCAGCAAAGCCACAAGCAGCGCCGTCAGCACTATACTGAAACCAGCAAAACCAACAAACGACCAGTTGGCAATCGACCCTCCCAAGAAAGTCCAGTCGATCACGGTACAGTCGCCCGACCCACGGAAGATCATGGGCAATGCGCGGCTAATGGGGTAGTTCTCAATCATGCCGTAAAAATCACGGCCACAGGTAGCAATCTCGGGGGGATACCACTGCAACCAACTCTGGCGGGCGGCAGTAAAGGCACCAAAATCGGCGGCCAGCAAGCCCGCCACCGACCAACCCATTTGCCAGCCTCTGCCATCGCGCAAACTGGCTATGCCAGTGGTCACAGCCACTAGCACCAGCGCATAGCGTTGCACGATGCACATGGGACAAGGCTCCAGCCCCAACCCATGTTGGAGATAAGCGCCAAAAGCCAGCATGGCAACGCAGATGGCTGCGATAGAAACCAGCACCCGGCGCGATACACCGGCCAAGCAGTTCAAAAAACCCATATCTATCCTTGTGGCTGCCACAGGGGGGCCACCCACCAAGGTAGCCCGGTTAAATGTTGGCAGCGTGGTCTAAAAACACGCGCGCACGCCGGGGTGTGACAACCAGCGTCTCGCCTTCACGCAGCCCCATCTCCTTGAACTGTTGCGCCGGAATTTGCGCTTCAATCAGGGCTTCGGGGGCTGCATTGTCTGCGGGTTTGGCATCGTCCAGCGCAATAAGTTCCAACCGGGCAATCGGCCCCACCACAATGGCACGGCTCAATTGCGCCACGATGCCGCGTGCGCGCCCCTGTGCATCCAACCCAGCACCGGTAACGTAACGCTCCACGTCCAAATCGTGCGGACGCACATAGGCAAAAGCCTTGGCATTTTGTGCTGCACTGTGCTCGGGCGAGTCCAGCGCCATGCCCTCCAGATGCACCAGCCCTTCGTGGGCACGGCCATGGAACAGATTCACATCACCCAAAAATCCATACACAAATGGGCTGGCTGGATGCTCCCACACCTCTTGTGGCGAGCCACTTTGCTCAATCTTGCCCTGGTTAATCACCACCACGCGATCGGCCACTTCCAAGGCTTCTTCTTGGTCGTGGGTAACGAAAATACTGGTGACATGCAGCTCATCGTGCAGGCGGCGCAACCAGCGGCGCAATTCTTTGCGCACTTTGGCATCCAAAGCACCAAACGGCTCATCCAACAGCAGCACCTTGGGTTCAACCGCCAAGGCACGGGCCAAGGCAATACGCTGGCGCTGACCACCCGAGAGCTGCGAGGGATACCGATCGGCAATCCAATCGAGTTGCACCAGCTTGAGCAAGTCGGTGACTTTTTTCTTGATCTGGGCTTCGCTGGGGCGCTCATTGCGCGGCTTGACGCGCAAGCCAAAGGCCACATTCTCAAACACCGTCATGTGCCGAAACAACGCATAGTGCTGGAACACAAAGCCCACACCCCGGTCACGCACATGGACATCGGTGGTGTCTTCACCCGAGAAATGGATGCTGCCCACATCAGGCGTCTCCAGCCCAGCAATGATGCGCAGCAAAGTGGTCTTGCCGCAGCCCGATGGCCCTAACAATGCGATCAGCTCGCCAGAATCAATGTCCAGACTGACATCACGCAGCGCCTGAAAGGTGCCAAACTGCTTACTGATATTGCGGATTTGAATGCTCATGGTGTGTTCTTTCAGCGCGCCGTGGGGGCTGTGGCTGGTGTGGGGCGCTCAGGGGGCAACTCTGCTGCTGCTTTTAGCGCCTGTTCGTTGCGCCACTCGGCCACCGACTTGATCACCAGCGTTATCAGCGCCAGCAGGGCCAACAGCGAGGCTGCCGCAAAGGCGGCCACCGACTGGTACTCGTTGTACAAGATCTCTACGTGCAAAGGCAGGGTGTTGGTCTGGCCCCGGATATGGCCCGACACGACCGACACCGCACCAAACTCGCCCATTGCACGGGCATTACACAAAATGACGCCATAGAGCAAACCCCATTTGATATTGGGCAAGGTGACATGCCAAAAGGTCTGCCAACCGCTGGCCCCCAACACAATGGCGGCCTGCTCCTCGTCGTTGCCTTGTGCCTGCATCAACGGGATCAACTCACGGGCAATGAACGGAAACGTTACAAAAATGGTAGCCAACACAATGCCAGGCACAGCAAAAATGATTTTGATGTCGTGCTCTTGCAACCAAGGGCCAACCCAGCCTTGGGCGCCAAACATCAGCACATAAACCAGCCCGGCCACGACCGGCGAGACCGAAAATGGCAGATCGACCAGCGTGGTTAAAAACGCCTTGCCCTTAAATTCATACTTGGCAATACACCAAGCCGCCGCCACACCAAAAACCAAATTGAGCGGCACGGCAATGGCCGCCGCAATCAAGGTCAGTTGGATAGCCGACCAAGCGTCAGGCTCGGTCAGACCAGCCAGATAGGCGCCCATGCCCTTGCGCAGCGCCTCGGTAAACACCGCCGCCAACGGCAACACCAAAAACAACAGCACAAAGGCCAATGCCACGCCAATCAATGTGTAGCGTACCCAAGCGGCTTCAGTGGTGCCCGCTTGGGCGCGGCGCACAGTACGGGTAGGGGCAGCACTCATGCGGGGGCTCCAGCGTGGCGGCGCTGCCAAGCTTGCAGCGCATTGATAATCAGCAGCAAGGTAAAGGAGATCAGCAACATCACCACAGCCACAGCGGTGGCCCCAGCATAGTCGTACTGCTCCAACTTACCAATGATGATGAGCGGCGTGATCTCGGAGATCATGGGCATATTGCCTGCAATGAAAATCACCGAGCCATACTCCCCCACCGCACGGGCAAAGGCCATCGCAAAGCCGGTCATCAGGGCTGGAGTGACGGTGGGCAAAATCACTTTGTAAAAAATTTGCCAGCGCGTTGCACCCAAGCTAGTGGCTGCTTCTTCGAGTTCTTTTTCTGCATCTTCCAGCACCGGCTGCACCGTGCGCACCACAAAGGGCAGACCAATAAAAATCAGGGCAATCACAATGCCCGCAGGCTTGAAGGCCAACTGGATACCCAGCGGCTCCAAATATTGGCCGATCCAGCCATTGCCGGCCAGCAGTGCTGTGAGCGAAATACCGGCCACTGCTGTGGGCAGGGCAAAGGGCAGATCGACCAGTGCATCAACGATTTTTTTGCCCGGAAACGGATAGCGCACCAGCACCCAAGCAATCAGCAAACCAAACACCAGATTGACCAGTGCTGCCAGTAGCGAGGCACCAAAGGTGAGTTGGTACGAAGCCACGACACGGGGCGAACTGATGGCCTCCCAAAATTGGGGCCAAGTGAGGGAAAAGGTTTTGAACAACAGCGCCGATAGTGGAATCAGCACAATGATGCTGAGATAAAACAGCGTGTAGCCCAAGGTCAGGCCAAAGCCGGGCAACACCCGTTTGGCTTTGCCCGAAGCACGGCGAGGCGCAGCAGCACCCGCCGCACCCAGCGGTGCGGGAGACGTGGCAATGCTCATGACTTACTTAGCGCCGGGCGTGTAGAGCTTGTCGAACTGCCCACCATCGTTAAAGTGGACTTTTTGCGCCTCTCCCAACGAACCAAAATACTTGGCTACCGTAAATTGTTTGATTGGCTTGAAGGTAGCGGCGTGCTTTTTGAGCACGGCTTCAGAACGCGGGCGCAGTGCGTGTTTGGCGGCAATCTCTTGCGCTTCGTCCGAGTAGAGATAGTTCAGGTAGGCTTTAGCCACGTCAGCAGTGCCTTTTTTGGCGACAGTACGCTCAACCACGGCCACTGGGTTTTCGGCCACGATGCTGGCCGAAGGATAGACCGCATCCACCTTGCCTGCACCAAATTCACGGTCAATTGACAACACTTCAGATTCGAAGGTGATAAGCACATCACCAATGTTGCGTTGCAAGAAAATAGCCGTGGCATCGCGCCCGCCCTTGCCCAACACTGGCACGTTTTTGTAGAGTTTGCTGACAAACTCCGCCGCTTGGACATCGGTGCCGCCCTTTTCACGCACGGCGCCCCAGGCGGCCAGATAGGCATAGCGGCCATTGCCGCCAGTTTTGGGGTTGACCACAATCACCTGTACGCCGGGCTTGGTCAAATCATCCCAGTCTTTGATGTTTTTGGGGTTGCCATTGCGCACCAAAAACAGCATGGTGGAAGTGGTGGGGGAGGCATCGTGCGGAAACTTTTTGGCCCAATCTTTGGCTACGACGCCAGTGGATGCCAAAAATTCGATATCGGTGGTGGTGTTCATGGTCACCACATCAGCGGCCAAGCCATCATTGACAGCGCGTGCTTGGGCGCTGGAGCCGCCGTGGGCTTGGTCAATCTTCACGTCCTTGCCCGTGGTTTTTTTGTAGTGGGCCACAAAAGCAGGGTTGTAATCTTTGTAGAACTCACGCGCTACATCATAGGAAGCATTGAGCAGCGTTGTCTGTGCCGAGGCCATGCCACCGACTGCCAGTGCGGCTGCCGCCAAAAGGGACTTGAGTTGGAAAGAAGTCATGGTACAGGTCACATTGGAAGCCAAAGATGGCAGGATTCTGCCGCAACCATCTTCAAAACCAAAAGAACATATTTTTGTTAATTTATCTATCAAAAAGAATATAAAGAAGCCTACTGTTGGCGTCTAGGGGCTTCTGGTCATCAACCCGCAGAGACCCTGACAGTACCGGGATCTGCCGCCACCGCAGTCCCACCCCAATCCAATGCCCCTGTGAGTGATTGCAACAACGCCATCCCTAGCGGCCATTCGCCATAACCCGACTCCACATTGATATGACCTGCATTTTGCAGCCGCACAAACTCGCTGCCCCAAGCACGGGCATAGGCGCCCGCTAGACGAATCGGGCAGTAAGGATCGTTGCTGCTGGCTACCACTATGCTGCGATAGGGCAGCGGTGCATAAGGTACCGGCGCAAAATCGCTCAGGATGGCACGCCGTTCTGGATCGGCGGGAGCCACCAATAAAGCCCCTTGCACCCGTGCTGATGCCTCTGGCCCCATATGAATGCTGGCAATACAACCCAAGCTGTGTGCTACCAACACTACCGGGTGTGGTGCCGCCAGCACGGTTTTCTCTAACTGGCCCACCCAGGCTGTGCGTGCAGGGGTGATCCAGTCGTCCTGCACCACACGGGAGGCGCCATCCAGACGCTGTGCCCACAAGGTCTGCCAATGGCCGGGGCCAGAGTCGCGCCAGCCAGGAACAATGATGGTTGAGATACGGGAAGTCACGCTTGCCATTCGGGAAAGGTTGCCATAAAGGCCATTCTGCGATGCCAGCTTTAAAACCCAAAAGAATATATTTCTCTTAATTCATAATAAAAACATCTTATAAAGGTGCCGCAGCACCATAACGCAGCATCCGGCCCAGATAGCTACCTTGCAATACCCCTGATAGCCAAACTGCGCTGCAAGATCGGAACAAATCACCGACACTGCCTTCTATACCCGTCCACACTCAAGAAAGATACTTATGCAGACATGGAAAATCAGCCAGCGCCTGATGGCAGGCTTCGGTCTGGTCATTCTGGTGTTGTTGGGCATGTCGGTCTACAGCGTGTATATCGCGCGTGGCATCGATGCGGCCTTAAGTGCCAACGCCAGCCAAAATGTGATCATTCAGCGGGCCGCCATCAACTTTCGGGGATCGGCGCACGACCGCTCCATTGCGCTACGCGATGTAGTGCTGGCCCCAGACGAGGCATCACGCCAAAAGGAGCTTCAGGCCATTGAGCAACTGGCGGCCTTTTATGCTGCTTCGAGCACCCAGCTCGACACCGCGCTGCAAGCGGGCAAAGACATCCCCACCGAAGTGGGCACTTTGCTGCAAGCCATCAAAGAGATTGAAGTGCGCACGGTGGCTACATCACGCAAAGTCATCGAACGGATGCAAGCGGGCGACCGTGCCGGTGCCGAAGCCCTGCTCTGGGCCGAGGCCAAGCCCCAATACACACAATGGCTGGCAGCCATCAATCGGTTGATCGATTTTGAGGAAAAACGCATCATCCAAAACAGCCAGTTTGCCAACCATGAGGCAGGGCAATTTACCGGCATCATGTTGGGTATCACGCTACTGGCAGTGTTGATCAGTGTGGGGGTAACGACCACGGTATCGCGTAGCATCAACCATGAACTGGGTGCCGAACCCAATGAAGTGCGGGCCGTAGTGCAGGCCATCCAGCATGGCGACCTCACAGTGGCAGTGCCCGTGCGCCCCGATGACACCAGCAGTGTGATGGCTGCTGTGCGTGACATGCAACAGCGCATCCATACCTTGGTGGCGGCAGTGCGTGACAACATCCAGCAGTTGCGCGCTACCAGTGCCGATATTGCCAGTGGCAACCAACACTTGGGCACCCGCACCGAACAGACGGTCTCTAGTTTGGAGACCACCGCCCACAGCATGGATCAGCTCACTGCCACGGTGCGCCAAAGCACCGAGTCGGCCCAGCAGGCCAACACCTTGGCCAGCACCGCCGCCAACTCCGCCAGCAAAGGTGGTGTGGTGATGCAGCAAGTGGTGGAGACAATGCAGGAAATCCACCACAGCAGCCAGAAAATTGGCGACATCATTGGCGTAATCGACGGCATTGCCTTCCAAACCAACATTCTGGCCCTGAATGCGGCTGTAGAGGCAGCACGCGCCGGCGAACAAGGCCGCGGCTTTGCAGTGGTGGCCACTGAAGTGCGCAGTCTGGCAGGGCGCAGTGCGGCAGCCGCCAAAGAAATCAAACAGCTGATCCAAGCCAGTGTCGAGAAAGTCAATTCTGGCACCCAACTGGTCGCCGATGCGGGTACGGCGATGGGCGAGATCGTGCAAGGCGTACAGCGCGTCAGCGGCATGATTGGTGAGATCAGTGCAGCGGCTGTGGAGCAAAGCGAAGGCATCTCACAAGTCAATCTGGCCGTGGGCCAGCTCGACCAGATGACGCAACAAAATGGCGCACTGGTAGAACAAAGCACGGTGGCTGCTGCCAACTTAGAGGCCCAAGCCCAGCAACTGGCCAATCTGGTGGCGGTGTTCAAGGTGGATGGGGCACACACCCACACCCTGCGCCTAAATGCCTAAACCACACTGGCGCTCAACCAGCCCTCACACAGGGGGCGACCTCAAACGCCCGGGGATGCCCTGCTCCAAGTAGTCCAAAAAACTGCGTACCGCTGGAGCCAGCCCCCGGCGCGACGGAAACACCGCATGGACAATGCCCGGTGTGGGCGCCCATGCAGGCAGCACCTGCACCAAACGGCCATCGCGCATCTCCTCGTAGCACATATAGTCGGGCAACCAGCAAATGCCTGTGCCGGCCAAGGCGGCAAACTTGAGCGTTAGCAGATCATCGGCTACATAGCGGGGATGGTGGTGCAGCACTTGGTCGGCACCCTCTGGGCCACTCAGGTGCCAAATGGCACGACCGTCAGGGGCCGACATGGCTATGCTGTCCATGCGCAGCAAATCTGTCAAGGTGGTGGGTGTTCCTTGGCGCTGAAGCAGGGCTGGGCTGGCTACCAGTACCTGCCGGGCCATATCTAACCGCTTAATGACCAGAGTGCCACTGTCCTCCAGCGAGGAGCGTACGCGCAGCGCCACATCCACCCCTTCTTCGATCAAATGGATAGCCCGGTTGGTGACTTGCATTTCTACCCGCACCAAAGGATGACGGGCCAGAAACTCGGGCATTAACTCTCCCAGCACGGTTTGCGCCAGCGTGACCGGACAACTGATACGGATCGTGCCACGCGGCGCGGTTTGCACTTGGCTCACCACCTCTTGGGCCGCTTGGGCTGCTTCGCGCAGCGCCTGGCAATGGCGCAGGTAGGCCTCGCCCACCTCGGTCAGTGAGAGCTTGCGGGTGGTGCGCTGTAACAACCGTACGCCCAATTGGTTTTCTAACTCCGATACCCGGCGGGACAAACGTGATTTGGGAATACCCAAGGCCCGCCCAGCTGCAGCAAAGCCACCACGCTCTACCACTTCGGCAAAGTACAACATGTCATTGAGGTCTTGCATAGATGGGGCTCACTGTTCCAAAAATAGAACTAATCAACCCAATTTTGCCTACTTATCACGCCACTAGAACCCAATGACAATTCATCCCATCGCTGCCACTGGTGGCCTCCTTATTGAAAGACACACTATGCAATTGCTGCACATCGATTCCGCTATCACTGGTGCTGGCTCTGTTTCGCGCCAATTGACGGCTCAAATTGTGGATGCTTGGAAAACTGCCCATATCAATACTGAGGTAAGTTACATTGATTTGGTGGCAGACGCGCCTGGTCATTTCACGATGGATGCTATGGCCCCCCGCACTGGACAAACCGAGGGGTTGAGTGAAACACAACAGCGCGAAAACGCTGTCTCGGAGCGGCTGGTCAGCCAGTTTCTGGCTGCCGATGTGGTGGTGATTGGTGCTCCGTTCTACAACTTCAGCATTCCCAGTCAACTCAAAGCCTGGGTGGATCGTATTGCCCAGCCGGGCCGCACTTTCCGCTATACCGCCAACGGCCCCGAAGGGCTGGCTCAGGGCAAAACCGTGATCATCGCCTCGACCCGTGGCGGTATTTACTCAACCAGCGAAGCTGGTCAAGCGATGGAGCACCAAGAAAGCTACCTGCAAACTGTACTGGGTTTTTTTGGTGTGACCGATGTGCGCATCGTGCGGGCCGAAGGTGTGGCGATGGGTGATGCCGCCAAAGCACAGGCACTGGAGCTTGCCACCCGCGATATCGCTGCTGCCGTCCAAGGATCTGCGGCTTAAAAGCCTCAGCACCTCCCATACCGCTCGGCTGCTGCTGCGCAGGCACCATGTTCTACCCCGGCCTTGCGCCGGGTTTTTGCTACGGACAATGCCCAACACAGGGCCAATCCCTCTGGCTGCTCTAGGCCGCACCTGCTAGGCTGGACAACAATCAGAATGGGCACTCCATGCAGTGCCTCTGCTGCTTGTCAAGGTGCTTCCATGTCCAGACCCCTGATTCTCAATGCCACCACCGTTGCGTTACCCACCGACGAAGGCACCAACCTGCTGAGCTTTCTGCGCCAGCACCACGGCCTCACGGCCACCAAATTGGCCTGTGGTACGGGTGACTGCGCTGCGTGCTTGGTGCTACTGGGCGAAATCCCGGCAGGCCAAACCCAACCACATTACCAAGCCGTCAACAGTTGTTTGCTCAGTACCGGCCGCGTGGCAGGCTGCCACCTGATCACGCTAGAGGGGCTGAACCTCGCCACACCCACACTGGTGCAGCAGGCACTGGCAGAAGAGGGCGGCATCCAATGCGGCTATTGCACCCCAGGACTGGTGGTGGCCCTCACCGCAGCCCTGCTCAACGGTGAACAGCCAGCCGCCGCCGTGGCAGGCAATCTTTGCCGGTGCACGGGGTATGGTGGCATCCGACGGGCCTGCACCCGGCTAGAGCCACTCTCTGGGCCACCCGCAGGCCAGCTGCCAGCCTTGGCAGACAGGGGTCTGCTATCGCCAGCAGTGGCCCAAGCCGGCCAACGGCTCCAGCCACACCCCTCCATCCCCGCACCCACCCACGGCGCTGCACCAGCCTGCACCATCGTGGCGGGCGAAACTGACCATACCGTACAGCAAGCACACCACCGCGCCAACACCGTACAGCCTTGGTTGCGCTTGCAGCAAATTGTTGAATGGCAACAAATTCAGGCCGATAGGCATTGGTTGCACCTGGGCGCAGCCGTCACCATAGCGCAATGCCAGCATGAACCACTGATTGCCGCAGAGTGGCCAAATCTGCCGGTTTTTTTGGATCGCTTTGCCTCGCCCAGCATCCGCCGCAGCGCCACCATCGGGGGCAATCTGGCCAATGCCTCACCCATTGCCGATCTGGCCGTGGTGCTGCTAGCACTGGGGGCAGAATTGAGTCTGCAATCCACCAACGGGATACGCCGGCTGCCGCTAGCGCAGTTCTATCTGGCATACCACCGCACCGCCTTGCAAGCTGGCGAGCTGATCTCACACATCCACATCCCCCGTCAGCCAGGGCGACGCCTGCACTGTGCCAAAGTGAGCAAACGCTGGCTGGACGATATTGCGTCGGTCAACAGCAGCATGGCAATTGATGCGGGGACAGAAGGGCAGCTAGGCACTGTGCAGCTCAGTGCTGGGGGCGTAGCACCTTATCCACTGTGCCTGCACCGCACTGCTGCAGCTTTGAGCGGTCAGCCCCTGACTGCCAACACGCTGCACACAGCCCTCGCCGTCATGGATACCGAAATCGCCCCCATCGACGATGTGCGCGGTAGCACCCAATACAAGCGCCGCCTGTTGCACCATCTGTTGCTGGATCACCTGCAAGCGTTGCACCCCACCCTGCGTTGGGAGGAACTCACATGAGCACCGCCCCCCTTTTGCCATCCAGCTTACAAAATTTGGCCCAAGGCAAAACCCGCTTTACCAGCGACCTGTCACTGCCCCAAGGCTGTTTACACGCGCTACCCGCTACCTCGCCGCATGCCCATGCCCGCTTCAGCCAGATCGACAGTGCCGCCGCTTTGGCAGTGCCAGGGGTACGGGCCATCCTTACCGCCGCCGACATCTTGAGACGCAATGACATCAGCAACCTGGCCCATGACGAGCCGCTGCTGGCAGAGCAAGAGGTGCACTGCGTCGGTGAACCCTACGCGCTGGTGGTGGCCGACAGCATAGAGGCCGCGTGGCAAGGTAGCCACTTGGTTACTGCCGACTGGACGCCACTGCCTGCCTGCCTAGATATGGCTTCGGCCTTGGCTGCTGGAGCCTTGCTACAACCACCCCGCACCTTTGCGCTAGGCGATGTTGATACAGCGTGGGGCTGCTGCGCCATTGTGGTCAGTGGCACAGTAGAAATCGGCTCAGCCGAGCATCTTTATATGGAAACCCAATGCGCCTTGGCACTGCCGCGCGACGACGGTGGGCTGCTGCTGCACAGCGCCACCCAGTCACCCAGCGGCGTACACAAGGCCGTAGCCACCATCACCGGGCTGCCCATGCACGCGATTGAGGTAGTGGCAGGCAGGTTGGGTGGCGGTTTTGGTGGCAAAGAGGAGCAAGCCACACTCTGGGCCTGTTTGGCCGCCTTGGCTGCACAGCGCCTGCAACAGCCCGTACGCCTGTGGCCCGACCGCAGCGACGACATGCGTATCACTGGCAAACGCCATCCATACCAAGCCCACTTCAAGTTGGGACTGGATGCCAATGGGCGCTTTGTGGCCTACGAGGCCCAACTGTGGCAAAACGCAGGCTGGTGTACCGACTTATCCCCAGCCATTCTGGAACGCTCCCTGTTCCACGCCACCAATGCCTATGCCATCCCCCATGTGCGGGTCACGGCCCACAGTTGCCGTACCCATTTACCCTCCAATACGGCGTTTCGGGGGTTTGGAGCACCACAGGCCATCTTTGTGATGGAGTCGGCCATCCGCGCCGCTGCCCACCAATTGCGTTGCCCCCCAGAGACACTCCAAGCGCGCAATCTGCTGCGCGATGGCGATGTTTTTCCTTATGGCATGTGTGCCCAGCAACCCAAGGCCGAGGCCAGTTGGCAAATGCTGGCCCGAGAAAATGGCATCGCCACCTGCCGCCAACGCATCACGGCTTGGAATGCCACCCAACCCCGCTACCGCAAAGGGATGGCCGTGGTGCCAGTGTGTTTTGGCATTGCCTTTACGGCGACACTGCTCAACCAAGCGCAGGCGCTGGTGCATGTTTATACCGATGGCTCGGTAGCCGTAACTACCGGAGCGATAGAGATGGGCCAGGGCGTGCATGGCAAAGTGCAGCGCATCGTGGCCGAGACTTTGGGCCTGCCTGTGGCCCAAGTGCAAGTGATGCCCACCAGCACCCTGCGCGTAGCCAATGTTTCACCCACTGCCGCCAGTACCGGTGCCGATCTCAACGGCGGCGCAGCCCGCCAAGCCTGCCTCGACATTCTGCAACGGCTGCGGCCTGTGGCTGCTGCGCTGCTGAACGCCCCAGCAGCAGAGGTGATGTTTTTGGAAGGCCATGCCCATGCCCAGCAAGCGCGCGTGCCATGGAACGAGCTGATTGCCCAAGCCTACCGCCAGCGCATCCATTTGTCGGCATTGGCCCACTACGCCAGCGCCAACCTGCACTTTGACCCGCAGCGCAACCAAGGCCAGCCCTTTGCCTACCATGTGTATGGCACCGCACTGATGGAGGCTACCGTGGATGTGCTGCTGGGCACGGGGCGCATTGATGCTGTACGGGTGGTACACGACATTGGGCACAGTCTAGACGCCAGTACCGACCGGGGGCAAATCGAAGGGGCCATCGTGCAAGGTATGGGCTGGATGACCAGCGAAGAAATCCGTCATGACAGCCAAGGCCGCCTACTCACCGACAACCTCGCCAGTTACAAAATTCCCGATTTAGACAGCTCCCCACCGATAGAGATCGAATTCCTGCCCCACAATGGCGGCCCCGCAGGCATACTGCACAGCAAGGCCGTAGGCGAGCCGCCTCTGGTGTATGGTTTAGCCGCCTACTTTGCGCTGCAAGATGCCATCACGTCTTGGCAACCGCAAGCCGCGGCAGTGTTTCGTGCGCCACTCACCTCCGAAGCTATTTTTGGCCTATTGCATGGCAATGACCCCCCTTGAACGGCTGCGTATCGGACTGGTATATGGCGCTGGCGATCTGGCAGCAACATCCATTTTGGGCACGCCCCAGCTGTTGCGTGCTTTGGGCATTGGCTTGGTAGGCGCTGTGTTGTATGCCCCAGAAATTCGGGCATATTTTGCTTGGATTGAACGCCGCTTTGCCCACCAGCCCCAGCACTGTGGGCGCTGGCAACGTGCTGCGTTAGGATGGCTGTGGTTCAACCCGTTGTGGATTGCCCGCCACACTTGGCTATTGCGCCTATTGGAAGGGAGGATAGCCGACTTGCACACTGGCGTACTGCTCACAGGTGCTTTTTCTTTTGTCTGCAATGCCCCACTGGCCCTGACCGCCAACTACTTGATACAAAACCGCCTTGCACCACCGCACCGCGTGGTGGGTAGTGCCGTCTTCTCGGCAATGATGGCCGTGTATTACGCTTGGAGCGAGGTCTGGTTTGGCTGAAATCGATCTCTGGCATGCCGTTGTGCAAGAGCTGGCCGCGCACCGCCCCGTGGTGCTAGCTGCCGTGGTACACAGCCAAGGCAGCTCCCCTGGCAAATCAGGTGCTCTGCTAGCCATAGGACGGCATGGGCCGCTGGCTGGCACTGTGGGTGGGGGGCAGGCCGAATACCTCACCATTCAACAAGCCCAACCCCTGCTCACCACAGGCCATACAGTCGTGCAGCGTTTGCACCAAATACACCGCTCGCACACGCCATCCACCTCTGGCATGGTTTGCGGCGGCAGCCAAACGACCGTCCTGGCCCTGTTGGAGCCCAACCAAATGGCGGACATCCAACATCTCATCGACCAGCTCCATGACCAACAGCCTTTTGCATGGCAACTCTCCCCCCAAGGCTGGGCACCTGCCCCCCCCCATGCCCAGCCTAGCTGGGTGGACACAGATGCGGCACATTGGGTCTATACGCACCACTGTGGCACCGAAGGCGAAGTCTGGCTGGTTGGTGGTGGTCATGTGAGTTTGGCGCTCTCGGCCCTGCTGGTGGGGGTGAACTTCCGGGTGGTGGTCTGCGAAGAACGACAAGGCATCACCACCTTGGCCGCCAACCACCATGCCCACGCCCAGCTCAACCTGCCTTACGAGGCACTGGCCCACACCATCCCCGATGGAACACTGGTTTTTGTGGGCATCATGACCCACGCTTGGGAGCGCGATGCGGCGGCATTGACAGCACTGGAAGGCAAGATGCTGGGCTATCTGGGGTTGCTGGGCAGCACCGCCAAAATTGCCCGCATCCTAGGGCGCAAACCACGCCCAGCATTTTTTCATGCCCCCATGGGGCTGCCCATTGGCAGCCACACCCCGGCAGAAATTGCCATCAGCATTGCGGCAGAAATGATCTCGCGGCGCCACCAATTGCGCCACTGTTTGGCCTAAACGCTTGCACTGCCTATTGCTGCACTCTGGCACGAATTTCTGGCAGTGCCTTTTGCAAGTAATACACCATAGACCACACGGTAAGCACGGCAGAAATCCAAATCAGCCAAGTGCCCCAAACACCGGTATCGACCAACCCCAACAACTGCCCATCGTAGAGCAGGAACGGAATCGCCACCATCTGCACCGTTGTCTTGAGCTTGCCCAGCATGTGCACCGCCACACTCTTGCTGGCACCGATCTGGGCCATCCACTCACGCAAGGCCGAAATCGCAATCTCTCGGCCAATGATGATGAGCGCCACAAACACATCGGCGCGCTGCAAATGCACCAGCACCAGCAAAGAGGCGCACACCAAAAACTTGTCGGCCACTGGATCCAGAAACGCGCCAAAGGAAGAAGTTTGGTTGAGTTTGCGCGCCAAATAGCCATCGAGCCAATCGGTGGCTGCAAACAACACAAACATCACTGTGGCCAGCAAATTGCGCGTGGCCAAATCGAACGGCGCATAAAACACCCCGACGATCAAGGGTATCGCGACAATGCGCGTCCAGGTCATGAGGGTGGGGATAGTCCAGAACATGGCCGCGATTGTGTCATGCCAAGGTGTCGCCACAAGGACAATCAGCGCAGTGCCTGATAAATCGTTTCGGCCAAGGCGAGCGAAATACCCTCCACCGTCGCCAAATCTTGCACGCTGGCTGCTGCCACCCCACGAACACCACCAAAACGCTGCAACAACCGGGCACGCCTTTTAGGGCCAATACCAGCAATATCTTCCAACCGGCTGCCGCCAGTGCGCACCTTGGCGCGTGCGGCACGCATTCCTGTGATGGCAAAGCGATGTGCCTCATCGCGAATCTGCGCCACCAACATCAGGGCCGCAGAATCTGCGGCCAGCGCCAGCTTAGAGCGGCCATCGGCAAACACCAGCTCCTCTAGCCCCACTTTGCGGCCCTCGCCCTTCTCGACCCCAACGATGCGCGATACATCCAGCCCCAGCGCCTCAAACACGGCCTGCGCTACCTTGACTTGCCCCTGCCCACCATCTACCAGCACCAGATCGGGCACACGGGCCGATGTGGGTGCCGTATCGGCGCCATCGGCCTCATCATGCTGGGCTTGTGCCAGCTTGCTGTAGCGGCGCATGAGTACCTGGCGCATGGCCGCATAGTCATCGCCGCCAGTAATACCGTCGATTTTGTAACGGCGGTATTGGCTGGGCTGCATCTGGTGCCCCTGAAACACCACGCACGAAGCTTGGGTTGCCTCGCCCGCCGTGTGCGAGATGTCAAAGCACTCAATGCGCAACTGCGCCACATCGGCCAACGGCAAATCCAGCACTTGGGCCAAGGCGCTGGTACGCGCCTGTTGCGAGCCTTCTTCAGCCAGCAGCCGAGCCAATTGCAGCTCGGCATTGTGTTGCGCCATCTCCAGCCAAGTACGGCGCAAACCACGCGGCTGATGCACCGCATGGACACGCTGGCCATTTTGTTGCGACAGCAATTGCAACAAGGGGGCTGCTAGCGGCATGGGCAGTACCAACACTGGCGGTACTGGCACGCCCAAATAATGCTGCGCCATAAAGGCATGCAACACCTCAGACGCCACACCAGCCTCCTCAGGCCGCTCTGCCTCTGGCAAAGCCAGTGCCGTAGCCTCTTGTACCTGCACGGGAAAATAAGCCCGATCGCCCAAATGGCGGCCCCCACGCACCATGGCCAAATTAACGCAAGCCCGCCCACCCTGCACACGCACCGCCAAAATATCCACATCCCGGTCATCTGTGGTAGAGACCGACTGCTGCTGCAACACCTGCGACAACGCCGCAATCTGGTTGCGCAACTCTGCCGCCAGCTCAAACTCCAGCCGCTCGGCATGGGCCATCATGCGTTGTTGCAACTGCGCCAGCACTGTGTCGGCCTCACCACGCAACAAGGCTTGGGCATCGGCCACATCACGGGCGTAATCTTCGGCAGAGATTTTGTCTACGCACGGGCCACTGCAACGCCTAATCTGGAACAGCAAACAAGGCCGAGACCGGTGGTTAAACACCGTATCTTCACAAGTGCGCAGCCGGAACACCTTTTGCAGCAGCTCAATCGTTTCTTTCACCGCCCATGCGCTGGGATAGGGGCCAAAATAGCGGTGCTTGTTATCGACCGCCCCCCGGTAGTAAGCCAACCGGGCAAAACGCTGCCAAGGCGGCTCTCCGTGGCCGTCGTGCGCTGTCACGCCGGTCAGTTGCAGGTAGGGATAACTCTTGTCATCACGAAACAAAATGTTGTAGCGCGGCTGCAAGGTCTTGATGAGGTTGCTTTCCAGCAACAACGCCTCCGCCTCCGAACGCACCACCGTGGTCTCTAACCGGGCAATTTTTCCCACCATGTGGCCGATGCGGGTGCCGTCCCAGTTTTTCTGAAAATAGCTGGCTACACGGCGCTTGAGGTGCAGCGCCTTGCCCACATAGAGCAGCCCGCCCTGGGCATCAAAATAACGGTAAACGCCCGGCAAGGCGGGCAAGGCCGCTACCTGCGCCAACAACTCGGGGGGATGCACAGCAGCAACATCATCAGACATAACCGCTATTGTGGCCTGCCACAGTAAGACTGTGCGCTATGCAGGGCATAGGCTTATATCTGCAAGCATTGGCCCATATCGCTACAGTGCGAGGCTTGTGCCTACTCTTGGAGTTTTCCTTCCATGTCTGTCCCGTTGCCTCAATACCTGTCCATCCGCTACGGCGCCCACGCCCCCGATCTACAGGCACCCGATGCAGCCTTGCCCATACTAGAGCAGATTCTCAGCCACCGCTCTGTCCGCCATTTTCTACCCGATGCCCTGCCCGAAGGCACGCTAGAGACATTGATAGCCGCTGCCCAATCGGCGGCCACCTCCTCCAATTTACAGGCTTGGAGTGTGATTGCGATTGAAGCCCCCGAACGCCGGGCCCAACTGGCAGAACTGGCAGGCCACCAAGCCCATGTGCGCCAAGCGCCGCTGTTTTTGGCTTGGCTGGCCGATGTTTCACGCATTGAACGCATCGCCCAATACCAACAACAACGTGCCGAAGGCGTACAGTACCTCGACACCACACTGCTTGCCGTCATTGATGCCGCGCTGGCAGCACAAAATGCCGTGCTGGCCGCCGAAGCACTGGGTTTGGGCACGGTATATATCGGTGGCCTGCGCAATCAGCCCGAGGCCGTTGCCCAGTTGCTGGGCACACCCGCAGGCGTCTTTCCAATATTTGGTCTGGTGGTAGGCCAGCCCGACCCCACTGCCCGCCCAGCTGCCATCAAACCCCGGCTGGCACAAAGTGCTGTATTGCACCGCGAACGCTACCAAGCACCGCAAAGCCTTGAAGATGAAATTGGCGACTTTGACCAGCGCCTGGCCGCCTTTCAAGCAGCACAGGGCATGCCCGCCAGCCAGTGGAGCCAGCAGGTAGTCACACGGCTACGTGATGCTGCAGCCCTGCATGGCCGCGCCCAACTGTCCCAATCCCTGCAACGGGCGGGTCTGTCCTTGCGCTAAACGACACAAGCCACAGCCGCGACAATCGCTCACCAAGGAGCTGCCTACCAATGCAATGGGATATTTTTTGTCAGGTCATAGACAACTTTGGTGACATTGGCGTGTGCTGGCGTCTGGCCTGCAATCTGGCTACACAAGCACAGCAAGTACGCCTTTGGACAGACGATGCCAGCGCCTTGGTTTGGATGGCCCCTGCGCAAGGCCATACCAACATACAGGTGCGTGCGTGGGGCAGTGGCCTCCTGCCGAGTGACGCCCCCAGCGATGTGTTGGTCGAGGCGTTTGGCTGCGAGATCGATACGCCCTTTATCGCACAGGTGGCAGCACAGACCCAACGCAATGGTCACGCACCGCCGGTATGGATCAACCTTGAATACCTCTCTGCCGAGCACTACGTCGAGCGTTGCCACCGCCTACCCTCGCCCGTGCAGCATGGCCCGGCCAGCGGCTGGACAAAATGGTTTTTTTACCCTGGCTTTACTTCTGCCACTGGCGGCCTGTTGCGCGAACCCGACCTGCTACAACGCCAAGCATGTTTTGACCGGGCGGCTTGGCGCCAAGCCCATACCCCCCAACAAGGCCTGCCAGCACCAGCACGCTGGATCAGCCTCTTTTGCTACGAACCCGCAGGCCTACCCGCGCTGTTGACCCAATGCCAACAGAGCGCCCCCTCCCACACCCACCTGCTGCTCACACCCGGACGGGCAACAACAGCCGTGCAATCGGCCCTGGCAACGTCTGCCTGCCCCGCCAGCGGCCAGCTCACCCTCACCACGCTGGCGCCCGTCACCCAGCCCGCCTTTGATGAAATGCTCTGGGCCTGTGACTTGAACTTGGTGCGCGGCGAAGACTCGCTGGTGCGTGCCCTCTGGGCAGGGCAACCACTGGTCTGGCACATCTACCCACAACACGACAATGCCCACCACGCCAAGCTGCACGCCTTTTTAGACTGGCTGCATGCACCGCCCTCCTTGCGCCAATTTCATGCCGTCTGGAATGGTTTGATCGACGCGCCCTTGCCAACTATCACCACCGCACTGCTAGAAGAATGGGCAGCCTGCGTGCAGGCCGCCCGCAAACAACTCCTGCAACAAGAGGATTTGTTGACCCAGCTTCTAGGGTTTTGTACGGCTCAACGCTAAAATCTCTGGTTTTGCGCAATCGGGCTGGCTACGTTGTTGTACCCGGCGCCGCGCACCCTTGCCGCCGAACCTGCTCCGGCGCGGCCTGCCAGCCGCCCCTTGCGCGCGTAGAGCGGCCCCAACCCCTGCAAATCTCCTATGAAAATCGCTCAAGAAATCCGCGCTGGCAATGTCATCATGCACGGCAAAGATCCTATGGTCGTGCTGAAAACCGAATACGCCCGTGGTGGCCGTGGTGCTGCTACTGTGCGCATGAAGCTCAAGAGCCTGATCGGCAACTTCGGCACCGAAAACGTGTTCAAGGCCGACGACAAGATCGACAACGTCATTCTGGACAAGAAAGAGTGCACCTACTCTTACTTTGCCGACCCTATGTACGTCTGCATGGACACCGAGTACAACCAGTACGAAGTTGAAGCCGAAAACATGGGCGACTCGTTGAACTACCTCGAAGACGGCATGACCGTTGAAGTAGTGTTCTATGACGGCAAGGCCATCTCTGTCGAACTGCCCACCACCGTGGTGCGTGAAGTCACTTGGACTGAACCCGCCGTCAAGGGCGACACCTCTGGCAAAGTGCTCAAGCCTGCCAAGATTGCAACCGGCTTTGAAGTGCCTGTGCCACTGTTTGTCAGCCAAGGCGACAAAATCGAAATCGACACCCGCACTGGCGAATACCGCAAGCGCGTTTAAACCAAACTGGCCTGCCCAGCAAAAAGGCTTCCCTGTGGGAAGCCTTTTTTTCATGGGCGGAACATACGGCTTCCGCGATGCACGGCACTCAGAACGGCTGCCCCACCAAATCGTGTCCACGCACGCCCACAATACGCGCCTTGGTAAATTCTCCCACCTTGAGCTGCTTGCTGATCTTTTCGGGAGGCAACAATTGCACGGTGCCGTCAATCTCGGGTGCATCGGCATAGCTGCGGCCCACACCACCTTTACGCCCTAACGCAGGGGCGGAATCCACCAACACCTGCATGGTGGCACCAACGCGGCGCTGCAAACGGGCAATCGACACTTCTTCTGCCACCGCCATAAACCGCGCCCGGCGCTCCTCGCGCAGTTCTAACGGCAACATGCCAGGCAACTCGTTGGCTACAGCGCCCTTCACATCGCTGTAGGCAAAACAGCCTGCACGGTCGATCTGCGCCTCGCGCAAGAAATCCAGCAGGTGCTGGAACTCCTCTTCGGTTTCTCCCGGAAACCCCGCAATGAAAGTGCTGCGAATCACCAAATCGGGACAAGCTTCGCGCCAGCGTTGGATACGCTCCAGATTTTTCTCACCACTGGCAGGACGCTTCATGCGCTTGAGCACCTCTGGGTGACTGTGCTGGAACGGCACATCCAGATAAGGCAGCACCAAGCCTTGGGCCATCAGCGGAATGACCTCATCTACACTGGGGTAAGGATAAACATAGTGCAAACGCACCCAAGCGCCATACGGCTTGGCAATTTCGCCCAGTGTTTGCACCAACTCCAGCATCCGTGTCTTGACCGGCTTACCATCCCAAAAGCCCGTGCGGTACTTGACATCGACACCATAGGCCGATGTGTCCTGGCTGATCACCAACAACTCTTTCACGCCACCAGCAAACAGCGCCTTGGCCTCCGACAACACATCGCCCACCGGACGCGAAACCAAATCCCCGCGCATCGACGGGATGATGCAGAAGGTACAACGGTGGTTGCAGCCCTCACTGATTTTCAGGTAAGCGTAATGCTTGGGCGTGAGCTTGAGGCCCGCCACACCAAAGCCACCGGGCACCAAATCGACAAACGGGTCGTGGGGCTTAGGCAGGTTCTGGTGCACAGCGTCCATCACCTCTTGGGTCGCATGGGGGCCAGTCACGGCCAGCACGCTGGGGTGCATCTCGCGCACCAAGTTGCCACCCGTGTCACCCGCACGGGCACCCAAACACCCCGTCACGATAACCTTACCGTTTTCGGCCAGTGCCTCGCCAATGGTGTCTAAGCTCTCCTTCACAGCATCGTCAATAAAGCCACAGGTATTGACGATGACCAAGTCGGCCCCATCAAAAGTTTTGGAAGTCTGGTAACCCTCGGCGCTCAATTGCGTGAGGATCAGTTCGGAGTCGGTCAATGCCTTGGGGCAGCCCAAGCTGACAAACCCGATTTTTGGAATTTTGGCGGGGGATGAAGCTTCAATCATCCCCGTATTGTCCCAGCATTGCATCCCAACAGGCGCAGCAAGGTCAGTAAAAGCCGCCCAAAGCTCCTCAGGCTTTCAGCAGCCCCCATTCCGGGGGCTGACACACCGCCAACCTCAACGCTTCAAGCCCAACACACCCAGCATTTGCTCCGTTTGCTGCTGCATCTTTTCCTGCATCTGCGTAAACATGCTGCGCGACTGCTCGGCATAGTTGCCCATCAGCCCCTGCATCATTGGCGACTGTGCGCTCATGAACTGCGCCCAGATTTCAGGGGTAATGCTCTGGGACTGTTCGGCCAGCTTGGTCTGCATGTCGGTAAAGAGTTGCACATTCTTTTCCAAATAGCTGCCCATAAAGCCCTGCATCGCATGACCATAGACCCGGATGATGTTGGACAGAACCGCCTCGGTAAACAGCGGTGCGCCACCCGCCTCCTCTTCCAGAATGATCTGCAACAAAATGCTGCGGGTAATGTCCTCACCCGTCTTGGCATCACGCACCACCAAATTCTGGTGCTCCATGACCAACTGTTTCACCTCTGCCAACGTGATATAGGCCGAGGTATCCGTGTCGTAAAGGCGTCGATTGGGGTATTTTTTAATCACACGCTGTGCCAGCTTGGGGGCAGCAGACACTGTTTTCTCTTCTTGCACTACGCAGACTCCTTGGGCCATCACGCCCCTCTATCTCAATTGCACTGCAAGCAATTCTAGGCTGCTGCCACAGCAGACCCGTTGCCGATACCCCTGCACCACCACCGAGCACCATCACGCATTGCAGACTTGCACACCAGCGCAGTGGGCACGACAATCCCCAGCCCATTCACCGTATTTGCACCCATGCACCCTGATCTCCCCTGGCTGGCCCCAGGAGAATCCTTTCCTGCCCCCCATGCAGCCTGGGGCCAAAACACTCCAGCCCCTGGCCTGCTGGCAGCCGGTGCCGCTCTGGACGTTCCACACCTGCTGCGTGCTTATCGTCATGGCATTTTTCCGTGGTTCAGTGCCGGACAGCCGATTTTGTGGTGGACACCCGACCCACGCATGGTGCTGCCTGTGGCCAAATTTCGTCTGCACCGTTCGCTGCGGCGCACCTTAGAAAAATTTCGCACCAACCCCCACTGCGAGATACGCATCGACAGCGCCTTCAGCAGCGTCATGCAGGCCTGCGCCAACACCCCACGCCCCGGCCAATCCGGCTCTTGGATCGTGCCCGCCATGCACACTGCCTACCAGCAACTCCACACCAATGGCTACGCCCACAGCATAGAGACCTGGATCGAAGGTCGTCTGGTTGGTGGCCTGTATTGCGTTGCCATCGGACAGGCTGTGTTTGGTGAATCCATGTTTGCCCACCAACGCGATGCCTCCAAAATTGCACTGGCAGCATTGGTTGGTTTATGCCGTCACCACGGTGCAAGCTTGATTGACTGCCAACAGAACACCCGCCATTTGGCTTCCTTGGGTGCCCACGAAATACCACGGGCAGAGTTCTTGCAGCACTTGCTGCAAGCACAACAGCATCCCCCCATGCACTGGCAATTCACGCCCCTATACTGGGACGCCCTTGTGCCGCCCACCCCTGCCGCAGCATGACGCAACCCTACGACCTCCCGCCCCAAACCTTGCAGTTTTACGCCACTGCACCCTACCCATGCAGCTACCTAGCAGACCGTCAGGCCCGCTCTCAGGTAGCCACACCAGGCCATCTGGTACGCAGCGATACCTTTTCGGATCTGGTACGCCAAGGCTTCCGGCGCAGTGGCATGTTTACCTACCGGCCATACTGCGATGGATGCCAAAACTGCATGCCCCTGCGGGTGCTGGTGCAGGAGTTTGCCCCGGATCGCAGTCAACGCCGCTCCCTGACCCGCCATGCTGCGCTGCAAACGCGTGTGCTAAGGCCGAGCTTTGTGCCCGAACACTACCAGCTCTACCTGCGCTACCAACAAGCCCGCCATGCTGGTGGTGGCATGGACCACGACAGCATTGACCAATACAGCCAGTTCCTGCTCCAAAGTCGTGTCGATACACGACTGGTAGAGTTTCGCGAACCTTCCGCACAACACCCCGATGGCGTGCTCAAAATGGTCTCTATCTTGGATCTGCTAGACGATGGCCTCTCGGCGGTTTACACCTTTTACGAACCCGAAGCCCGCTGCAGCTATGGCACCTACAACATCCTCTGGCAAATTGAGCAAGCTCGCCTGCAAGGGATGGACTATGTCTATCTGGGTTACTGGATCGCCAACAGCCCCAAGATGAGCTACAAATCCTTCTACCTGCCCCATGAAGTGCTGCGCAACCGGCACTGGGAACGTGTAAACCCAGAAAATTCCACGAAGTAAAATACGCGCACCTAGTACGTTGCGCCTTCATGAAAAAAAAAGATTCTGCCCTTCCTCCCAAGCCCAGCGTTCAGGTCATTGAACGCATGTTTACGCTGATCGACATTCTGGCCTCGCGCGAGGAAGCCATCTCGCTCAAAGAAATCAGCGAAAAATCCGGCCTGCACCCCTCCACCACGCACCGTATTCTCAACGATCTGGCTACAGGCCGATTTGTTGATCGCCCAGAGTCCGGCAGCTACCGACTGGGTATGCGCCTGTTGGAGCTAGGCAATCTGGTCAAAGGGCGCCTGAACGTGCGCGATGCTGCTCTAATCCCCATGCGCGATCTGCACAAGCTGATCCAACAACCCGTCAATTTGAGCATGCGTCAAGGCGATGAAATCGTGTATGTAGAACGGGCCTACAGCGAACGCTCCGGCATGCAAGTAGTGCGTGCCATTGGGGGCCGCGCACCACTGCATCTCACGTCTACAGGCAAATTGTTTCTTGCTGCCGACGATCCACAGCATGTACGCACCTACGCTACCCGCACCGGCTTGCCCGGGCACACACACAACAGCATCACCCAACTGGCCGTGTTGGAGCGCGAGCTGAGCAAAGCCCGCCAATCGGGCGTGGCCCGCGACAACGAAGAACTGGAGCTGGGCGTGCGCTGTATGGCAGCCGGGGTCTACGATGACCAGGGCAAACTGATTGCAGGCCTGTCTATCTCAGCTCCTGCCGACCGTTTGGACGAAGGCTGGCTGTCCAAACTGCAAGCCACCGCACAAAAAATCTCTACGGCACTGGGCTACAACAAGGTAGCCAGCACCGAATAAAACCCTGCGTCAGCGGTTGATACTACGCACCTGCGTGGTGGCTGCTGAGTGCAGCGTGTGCTGGCGGGCCTCTACCCAATTGCGCACGCGCTCCGCATCCCCCAAGCGGCTGAACTTGCCCGCAGAGTCCAAAAACACCATGATGAGCTTGCGGCCCGCCACCTTGGTTTGCATCACCAAACAACGGCCCGCCTCGGCGATATAGCCCGTTTTTTGCAACCCAATATCCCAATCTGGGTTCTTCACCAACCGATTGGTGTTGTTGTATTGCAGGGTTTTTTGCCCCACTGCCACTTCATAGCCCGGTGAGGTGGAGAACTCGCGCAACAAGGGATCACGGTACGTCACATTGACCAACACCGCCAAATCACGGGCGCTGGACTGGTTGCTACTCGACAGGCCCGTGGGCTCCACGCAGCGGGTATCCGTCATGCCCAACTGCCGAGCCTTGGCATTCATCTTTGCCACAAACACCCCCAAGCCACCGGGGTAGGTACGCCCCAAAGCATTGGCCGCCCGATTTTCACTGGACATCAAGGCCAGATGGAGCATTTCTTGGCGGGTCAGGGTTGTGCCTACGCTCAAACGGGAGCGACTACCCTTCTCTGTGTCCACGTCATCCTGGGTGATGGTAATGGGCTCATGCATGGGCAAACGGGCCTCAGAAATCAACAGCCCGGTCATCAATTTGGTCAGAGAAGCAATCGGCAAAACGGCATGGTCATTTTTGCGCAAAAGCACCTCTTGGGTGTCTTGGTCAATGACCAAAGCGACACTGGATTTGAGGTCAAGCGGATCAGTGGCATGGTGCAGTCCTGCCAACTCACCAAACGAAGGCTGGGCCGCCACAGCAGTAGCCGCTGCGGCAGTAGCCACCACTGCTGCAGCACGTCCCGCAGTCTTGCCACGGCTGGGAGACTGGGCCAGAGCCCGGCTGCCCGCTGCCGCACGGGCTAACACTGGCGCACGCTCCTCGCGTTTAGCCACGGGCTTGCGGTTGGCAGCGGGCGCCACTTTGGCAACCGCCTTGCCGCTCGGCTTAGCCGCCGCTGCCACCACATTGACTTTAGCAGCTCTCTTGGCAGGGGCATTCTTGCGTTCTGCGGCCCATGTCTGCGGCAAAGACACTGCCACTCCCACGACAGCAACAGTCAATATCTGAACCAAGGAGCGCAGTGCTGTAGGTGAACGACGGCAGATCACGAGGCATCTCCAAACAGAAAACAAGGGTACAAAACAAAAAGCCACGCAACGGTTATATTTTGCGTGACTTTTTGTATCTTGGCCTCAATTATAGAATTGAAGTGCCGATGTTGCACCGAAGGGTCTTTTTGGCTCGAAAGCCATGCCTTTTATCCTTGGGCAGCTACACGCTCGGTCTTACTATGGAGCTTGTTCAAGGCACTCAAGTAAGCCTTGGCCGATGCCACCACAATGTCCGGATCGGCACCCACACCATTGACCACCCGGCCACTGCTTTGCAAGCGCACCGTCACTTCGCCTTGGCTCTCAGTGGAGCCACTGATGGCATTGACTGAATACAGCACCATTTCGGCACCGCTTTGCACATGGGACTCAATCGCTTTGAGCGAAGCATCAACGGGGCCATTGCCATCCGATTGTGCCTTGATCTCTTGACCATCGACCGTAAAAACCACAGTGGCCTGGGGGCGCTCACCCGTCTCGCTGTGCTGCGCCAGCGAGACAAAGCCAAAGTGCTCATTGTCGTGGCTGACACTCTCGTCGTTGACCAACGCCAAAATGTCCTCATCAAAGATCTCGCTCTTGCGATCGGCCAGCTCTTTAAAGCGCGCAAAGGCGGCGTTGGTCTCCGTCTCGCTATCCAAGCTCACGCCCAACTCTTGCAACCGTTGCTTAAAGGCATTACGGCCACTGAGCTTGCCCAACACAATCTTGTTGTTGCTCCAGCCCACATCTTCGGCACGCATGATTTCGTAGGTATCGCGGGCCTTGAGCACGCCATCTTGGTGAATACCGCTGGCATGGGCAAAGGCATTGGCCCCCACCACCGCCTTATTGGGTTGCACCACAAAGCCCGTGATCTGACTGACCATGCGACTGGCCGCCACAATGTGCTGGGCATCAATGCCCAGATCCAAGTTGAAATAGTCACGCCGTGTTTTAACGGCCATCACCACTTCTTCTAAGGCGCAGTTGCCTGCACGCTCACCCAAGCCATTGATAGTGCATTCGATTTGGCGGGCACCGCCGATCTTGACACCGGCCAGCGAGTTGGCAACAGCCATGCCCAAATCATTGTGGCAATGCACCGACCAAATCGCCTTATCGCTGTTGGGCACACGCTCACGCAGGGTTTTGATGAAATTGCCATACAGTTCAGGAATGGCATAACCCACGGTGTCGGGCACATTGATCGTGGTCGCCCCCTCGGCAATCACTGTCTCAATGACACGGCACAAGAAATCCATCTCACTGCGGTAGCCATCTTCAGGGCTAAACTCAATATCACCACAGAGGTTGCGGGCAAACCGCACCGCCTGCTTGGCCTGCTCTAACACCTGCTCGGGTGTCATGCGCAACTTCTTTTCCATGTGCAACGGCGACGTGGCGATAAAGGTGTGAATGCGCCCCCGATTGGCCCCCTTCAGTGCCTCGGCAGCACGGGCAATATCGCGGTCATTGGCACGCGAAAGCGAGCAGATGGTGGAGTCTTTGATGGCATTGGCAATCATCTGCACCGCTTCAAAGTCGCCGTTGGAACTGGCGGCAAAACCTGCCTCAATCACATCCACCTTCAGACGCTCCAACTGGCGTGCAATACGCAGTTTTTCGTCTTTGGTCATGGAAGCACCGGGCGACTGTTCGCCATCGCGCAAAGTAGTGTCAAAAATGATCAATTGATCGGCCATGTGTTTCTCCTGGTTTCTGAAACGCCAAAACAAAAGGCCCGCTGCGGATGCATACGGGCCTTTGAGGAAAAAGTGTGCGCGCGCGCCTACTGCCTCCGCCCAGTGGAGGGTAGCAATAGAGCGAGGGCCAACGTTTTCATGGCGCTCAATGTAGCACAGTTGTGGCCGTCTTGTTAAGACTATTGGTGCAAACCGCGTTCCTCAGGCTCGTCAGTCGAGGTGCTGATGACACTGGTTTGCAAGCCTTTGGCCTTGCGCCACGCATAGACCACATAGCCGCTCAAGCCATAGAGCACAAACACACCAAACAAGGCGATAGGTGGATGGATGTTGATCACAGCAATCCCCAGTGCCATGAGCACAATGACCACAAAAGGCACGCTCTTCTTCATCTGTATGTCTTTGAAACTATAGAACGGCACATTGGTCACCATCGTCAGGCCTGCATACAAAGTAAAGGCAAACATCAGCCATGTGATGCCGTGCCACCCCAGCAGCAATGTACTGCCACCACGCTGCACACCCAGTTCGGTCATCAGCCAGATCACCCCCATCACCAAGGCGGCGGCAGCGGGCGAGGGAAGCCCCTGAAAATAGCGTTTATCCACCACCCCCGTATTGACGTTAAAACGCGCCAAACGCAGTGCAGCACAGGCACAGTAGACAAAGGCCGCCACCCACCCCCAGCGCCCCAAATCTTTGAGTGCCCAAATATAGGCAATGAGTGCTGGTGCCGCGCCAAAAGACACCATGTCCGAGAGCGAATCCATCTGCTCGCCAAACGCGCTCTGGGTGTTGGTCATGCGGGCAATGCGGCCATCCAGACTATCGAGCACCATCGCGCAAAACACACCAATGGCCGCCATGTCAAAACGACCGTTCATCGCCATGACCACAGCATAAAAGCCACCAAACAACGCCGCTAGCGTGAACAGGTTGGGCAGGATGTAAATTCCCTTGCGGCGCTTGCGCACCAGCAACTCAGGGTTTTGCACACCCGATGTACCTTCATCCATCAAATTGACCTCCAGCGCAATCCCCGTGGTGCGCAAGCAGCTATTCCAAACAGAGTATCCGTCTACCGCCCCGATGGGGCAGGACAAGATAGCAGTTTACCCGTACCCCCAATGAAAAAGGCCACCGCAGTGGCCTTGGGAGATCAGGGCAATCAGCGCCCGAATCAGTTGCGGGTCTGATCGACCAGCTTGTTCTTGGCAATCCAAGGCATCATGGCACGCAGTTGGGCGCCCACTTGTTCAATCGAATGCTCGGCATTCAGGCGACGGCGGGCCGTCATGGAAGGATAATTGGTCTTGCCTTCCAGAATGAACATCTTGGCGTATTCACCAGTTTGGATGCGCTTGAGGGCGTTGCGCATGGCTTCACGCGACTTGTCGTTGATGACTTCGGTGCCAGTCACGTACTCGCCATACTCCGCATTGTTGGAGATGGAATAGTTCATGTTGGCAATGCCGCCTTCGTACATCAAGTCCACAATCAGCTTGAGCTCATGCAGGCACTCGAAGTAGGCCATTTCAGGAGCGTAACCGGCTTCGGTCAGGGTTTCAAAACCCATCTTCACCAGTTCAACGGCACCACCGCACAGCACGGCTTGTTCGCCAAACAGGTCGGTTTCGGTTTCTTCTTTGAAGTTGGTCTCGATGATGCCGCCCTTGCCACCGCCGTTGGCCGAAGCGTAAGACAGGGCCAAATCACGAGCCTTGCCCGATTTGTCTTGGTAGACAGCGATCAGGGTAGGCACGCCGCCGCCCTTGAGGTATTCGGAGCGCACCGTATGGCCTGGGCCTTTGGGGGCTACCATGATCACGTCCAGATCGGCGCGGGGCACGACTTGGTTGTAATGCACATTGAAACCGTGGGCAAATGCCAACGTGGCGCCTTGCTTGATATTGGGGGCCACATTGTTGTTGTAGACCTCAGGGATGTTCTCGTCGGGCAACAAGATCATGACCAGATCGGCAGCCTTGACGGCATCATCCACTTCCATCACGGTCAGGCCAGCCTTGGCGACCTTGTCCCAAGAAGCGCCACCCTTGCGCAGACCGACTACGACTTTCACGCCGCTTTCGTTCAGGTTTTGGGCGTGTGCGTGGCCTTGGCTGCCGTAGCCAATGATGGCTACAGTTTTGCCCTTGATCAGGCTCAGGTCACAGTCTTTGTCGTAGAAAACTTTCATGTTGGCTCCAGGGTTGAATAGGGGAAATAAATGAAATCAGGGAATAGATTTAGACGCGCAGGATGCGCTCACCACGGCCAATGCCGCTGGCACCAGTACGCACAGTCTCAAGGATGGCCGTGCGATCGAGCGCCTGCAAGAAAGCATCGTTTTTGCTCTGATCGCCCGTGAGTTCGATGGTGTAGCTCTTATCGGTCACATCGATGATGCGACCACGGAAGATGTCAGCCATGCGCTTCATCTCTTCGCGCTCTTTGCCCACCGCCCGCACCTTGACCATCATCAGCTCGCGCTCGGTATAGGCACCTTCGGTCAAATCCACGACCTTGACTACTTCGATCAGGCGGTTCAGGTGCTTGGTGATTTGTTCAATCACGTCTTCAGAACCCGTGGTTTGGATGGTCATGCGCGACAACGAAGGATCTTCGGTCGGCGCCACTGTCAAAGACTCAATGTTGTAACCACGGGCAGAAAACAAACCCACCACACGCGACAGCGCACCGGGTTCGTTTTCTAGCAGAACGGCAATGATGTGTTTCATAGGAAAGTCCTCTTTTCGCCGCCCTCCCCTGCTGCCGGTAAGCCGCAGGCTTGGCGGACAATAGATTCGTCCAAAAAGTTAAAGGGGATTACAGTTCTTCAGAGCCCAACAGCATCTCAGTGATGCCTTTGCCCGCTTCCACCATCGGCCAGACATTTTCGGTCGGGTCGGTGCGGAAATCCAAGAACACGGTGCGGTCTTTGATGGCACGGGCTTCGCGCAGGGCTGGCTCCACGTCTTCAGGGCGCTCAATCAGCATCCCCACATGACCATAGGCCTCGGCCAACTTAACGAAGTTAGGCAGCGCATCCATATAGCTATGGCTGTAGCGGCCCTGATAGATCAGCTCTTGCCACTGGCGCACCATGCCCAGGTAGCGGTTGTTCAGCGAGATGATCTTGACGTGGGTGCCGTACTGCTGGCAGGTAGACAACTCTTGGATGTTCATCTGGATGGAGCCTTCGCCCGTCACGCACCAGCAATCTGCTTGCGGCTTGGCCAGCTTGATGCCCATCGCATAGGGCAGACCCACCCCCATCGTGCCCAAGCCACCGGAGTTGATCCAGCGACGTGGCTCATTGAATTTATAGAACTGCGCCGCAAACATCTGGTGCTGACCCACATCGGAGCTGATGTAGCAGTCATCATCCTTGGTCATATTCCACAGGGTTTCAATGACCCGCTGGGGTTTGATGACTTCGGTATTGGCACGGTCGTAAGCCAGACAATCCTTGACGCGCCAGCCCTCGATGGTGTCCCACCATGCGCCCAAGGCCTGGGCATCGGGGCGCTGTGGCGTCTCTTTGATCATCGTGATCAATTCGGTCAAGACGTCCTTCACGTCGCCCACGATCGGCACATCTACTTTCACGCGCTTGGCAATGCTGGACGGGTCGATATCAATGTGGATGATCTTGCGCTCTACCGAAGCAAAATGTTTAGGGTTACCAATCACACGGTCATCAAAGCGCGCCCCCACCGCCAGCAGCACATCGCAATGCTGCATGGCATAGTTGGCCTCGACCGTGCCGTGCATACCCAACATACCCAAGAACTTTTTGTTCGTAGCTGGGTAAGCGCCCAAGCCCATCAGGGTATGTGTCACCGGGTAGCCCAGCATATCGACCAGCGTGCGCAGTTCGTTGCAGGCGTTGCCCAGCAACACACCGCCGCCAGTGTAAATATAGGGGCGCTTGGCATTGAGCAGCAGTTGCAGCGCCTTGCGAATCTGACCACCGTGGCCCTTGCGCACTGGGTTGTACGAGCGCATGGTGACGCTCTCGGGGTAGCCGTGGTAGGCGGTCTTGTTGAACGAGACATCTTTGGGCACATCCACCACCACCGGGCCAGGGCGACCTGTGCGGGCAATGTGGAAGGCCTTTTTCATGATGTCAGCCATATCGCGCACATCTTTGACCAAGAAGTTGTGCTTAACGATGGGGCGGGTAATGCCTACGGTGTCGCATTCTTGAAAAGCGTCTGAGCCAATGGCGGCTGTGCCCACCTGACCCGAGATAATCACCATAGGGATGCTGTCGGTATAGGCTGTCGCAATGCCCGTCACTGCGTTGGTCAGACCTGGCCCCGACGTGACCAATGCTACGCCGACTTCGCCGGTAGCGCGGGCAAAGCCATCGGCCGCATGCACCGCCGCCTGCTCATGGCGCACCAGCACATGCTGGATGGTGTTTTGCTTGTAGATCGCGTCATAGATATAGAGCACGGCACCGCCAGGGTAGCCCCAGATCTGTTGTACGCCTTCGGCCTGCAAGGCACGAACAAGGATCTCAGACCCCATCAATTCGGGAGTCTCAGTAGTAGGGGTGGTAGTGGCGTCTGCCTTGTTGATTTCCATGATGAACCTTTGTGAATTTCTCTGACGAAAAACCTTGGGTGCTCCTTGCACGCACTCTCGTGAAGCCGGCTCGGAACTTGAGGCCAGGGACATGGGCGAGATGATTGCCGCGCCGGACCGTGACCCGTTTGCTTTTTTAGTATGCAGCAGCGATTATCGCACTGCAACATCACTGTCGCTGCCAACACGACAAAAAAGCATCAGCAGTGCGATAATCTCAGGCTTTTGCATGGCGCATGGCGCATGGTGCGCCCCACGCCCACTCGCAAGCCCGTCTCTCTTGGCCACCGAACAAGAACTCTCTGATTTCCTCAAAAACGTGGAAAAGCGTGCCTTCAAACGTTCGCTCTACCATGTGCGCAATGAGGAAGCCGCGCTCGATATCGTGCAAGACAGCATGATGAAGCTGGCAGAGCACTACGGCGACAAGCCGGCCAACGAGTTGCCAATGCTGTTTCAGCGGATCTTGTCCAATTGCACGCTGGACTGGTTCAGACGCCAAAAACGGCACCACGCCCTGTTTTCTGATCTGAGTGATTTTGACTCTGGCGGCGATGATGCCGAGGGTTTTGATCTGCTCGAAACTTGGAGTGACAGCGACCCCGACCAGCGGGTGCACAGTGCAGAAGACATGGCGCAGCGCAGCGAAACCCTGCACGGCATAGAACAAGAAATCAAAGCACTGCCCGCGCGTCAACGAGAAGCCTTCTTAATGCGTTATTGGGAAGAGATGGATGTGGCGGAAACCGCAGCGGCTATGGGCTGCTCTGAAGGCAGTGTCAAAACCCATTGCTTCCGCGCCATCCAAGCCCTCAGCAAAGCCCTGCGGGCCAAAGGAATCAAGCCATGAACACAAATCTACACCTGCCCCCTGATGAACAGGCGCTGCACGCCTATGCGCGGCGCGTGGTGGCGCGTCTGGACGACAACGCCAGCTCTTTGCCCTACGACATTTCTGAGCGCCTGCGTGCCTCGCGCGAGCAAGCGTTGGCCCGACGCAAAAAGGCGGTGCCGGTGCATGCCCCCCAAACAGCCACGCTGATCGTTCCCTCGGGCGGCGCTGCTGCCTTGGGTTGGCGTGGTGAAGGGGGCGGCTGGTGGCAATCGCTACTGGCGGCCATTCCAGCAATGGCCCTGGTGGTGGGGTTGGTCGTCATCAACACCGCCCAAAACGAATATGGCACTGCCGAAGTGGCAGAGGTAGATGCGGCTCTGCTCACCGACGACCTCCCGCCTGAAGCCTATGCCGATCCCGGTTTTGTCCAGTTTCTGAAAAACGGCGGCAACCAGCAAAGCCATTAAGCTACGTTTCTTGCGAAATCCTGCACGCCTGCATGTTGCACCCTTCTGCCCCTGAGCGACGCTGTCGCGTTCGTGTACCACTGGTATTGGCCTCGGCCCTGCTGTGCTTGCTGGCGGCTTATGGTGTGTACATACTGCAACAGGTGCGTATGGCACCCAGTACGGTACTGGCTATGGGTGCCCTGGCACTGCCCGGACAGACGGGCAATGAGTTGCGCAGCAGTGCAGATGCCATGATGGTAGTAGCCTCTGGGCCTGCATGGAGTGACCTAGAAACGGGGCAAAAGCATGCCCTGCAACCATTGGCGGCCCGTTGGGCTTTATTGAGCGAGATTCAGAAACGCCGTTGGTTGGCATTGGCTCAAACGTTTGCCACCCTGCCAGTCGCAGAGCAGACCAAACTGCATAACCGCATGACCGAGTGGGCCAATCTGAGCGCGCAGCAACGCAATCAAGCCAGGCTTAATTTCGCAACGGCTAACAAACTAGCCCCCGATAACAAACGAGCGCAGTGGGAGGCCTATCAAGCCCTGAGCGCAGAGGAAAAACGCCGTTTGGCCGCCAATGCCGCCCCACGCCCCAAGGGCGCAGCCACCGCATTGCGCCCAGTGCCTGCCCGCAAACTCGTACAGGTGCCCGCGGCCACCGCCAGCAACGCCAACCCCGTGAACCCGCCCAAAATCCCGCCCCAAGCTGCCACAGCACAAACGATGCCACGCCCACATCCTACTGTGGCACCGCAAGAGCACAAGAGCAGCACACCAGTGGCAGCCCCCCCAGTGGTGGTAGAGACAGCACCTGTCTCTGTTCCTAACAGCCCTGTGATCCAAGCCCTGCCGCCTTTGGCAGAATCGGCAGCGCCTGGCACACCCGCACCAGAGACTGCCGTGCCTACTCTGCCCCCTTCTGCTTACGGGCACTGACTTCCCGATGCACGCTCCTGCCCCTACCTCCACCACACCATCCCCCGAACCCACTGAGGAGGGCTTGCGCTTACAAGCACCCGCTTTGTGGCGGCGCATGGCCTGCTGGCTTTACGAAGGCCTGTTGATGTTTGGCGTTGTGTTTATTGCGGGCTACCTGTTTGGCACCTTGAGCCAGACACGCCATGCGCTTGATAACCGCCATGCACTGCAAGGTTTTCTGTTCATTGTGTTTGGCATTTATTTCACTTGGTTTTGGGCCAAAGGCCACACGCTGGCCATGAAGACTTGGCATATTCGGGTGGTTGACACCTCCGGGCGAGCACTGACACAAACACGCGCTTTAGGACGCTATGTGTTGAGCTGGCTATGGTTTTTGCCCCCACTGTTGGCAGCAGCCTCCTTTGACCTCTCGGGTGGTGCCATCACGGTGCTGCTGTTGGGTTGGGTCACTATCTGGGCCGTACTGAGCCGCTTGCACCCACAAAGACAGTTCTGGCACGATGCACTGGCAGGCACACGGCTAGTCCACTTTGTTCACCACCGAAAGCCCAAACCGTGACAAAGCCTCTCAGCCCCCCGAGTGAACCGGTCAACGCACAAAAAACCCGCACCGGTCTGCACCGTCTCTGGCATGCTACACGGTACTCGCTACACGGTCTGCGTGCAGGTTGGGCCGAGCCAGCGTTTCGCCAAGAAGCCTTGGCCGCATTGGTCTTGTTGCCCGCATCTGTCTGGCTGGGCCAGAGTTGGACAGAAATGGCCTTATTGGCGGGGTCTGTGGTACTACTGATGGTGGTTGAACTGCTCAACACAGGTATTGAAGCCGCCATTGATCGCATTGGCCCGGAGTGGCATCCATTGTCCAAACGGGCCAAGGATATGGGCAGTGCGGCGGTACTGCTCACTTTGTTGCTGTGTATAGGCATCTGGACAGGGGCCATTTTGCAAAGGTTCTTTCATGGCTGAACCCACTTTTTCACTGGCAGTCTATTGCGGCTCGCGCCTTGGCAAGGATGCACAGTTTGCCGAGGCAGCACGCTCGGTTGGTCATTGGATTGGCAGCCACGGAGGCCAGCTGGTCTATGGTGGAGGCCGCAGTGGCCTGATGGGCACGGTAGCGGATGCAACCCAAGCCGCCGGGGGCCGGGTAGTGGGTGTGATTCCAGAAAGTCTGGTAGCCAAAGAACATGCCCGCGAGGCCTGCGACGAGTTGCATGTGGTGCAAACCATGCACGAACGCAAGGCGCTGATGGCAGAACGCAGTGACGCATTTCTGGCCTTGCCCGGTGGTATCGGCACCTTTGAAGAATTATTTGAGGTCTGGACTTGGCGCCAACTGGGCTACCACCAAAAACCGATTGGCTTGTTGAACGTGGCCGGTTACTACGATGGTCTATTAGACTTCGTCCGGCACAGCACAGCGCAAGACTTTATGGGATCGTGGCAACTTGATCTGCTGCACAGCAGCACCGACAGCGCCACGCTACTGCGCAGCTTGGTGCAGACAGCCAGCTGCCGCGCTGCCGGTGTCGCTCTAGAATCTGTGATCTGACGATAACCAGAGGGCATCAATGGCCCTCTGGGCAGTGTTGTTTACACTGCGCTTTCGTCCATGTCGCCTGTGCGGATGCGCACCACCCGCTCCACGGCAGTGATAAAGATCTTACCGTCGCCAATCTTGCCCGTGCGAGCGGCGTTGACGATCGCATCGACACAGCGGTCGACGTCGTCGGACTTGACCACCACTTCGACCTTCACTTTAGGCAAAAAGTCGACCACATATTCGGCACCCCGGTACAGCTCTGTGTGGCCTTTTTGGCGGCCAAACCCTTTGACCTCGGTGACAGTCAGTCCAGTGACGCCACATTCGGCCAGTGCTTCGCGCACTTCTTCGAGCTTGAAGGGCTTGATGACGGCGGTGATCATTTTCATGGGGATAACACTCCTCTAATGGTTAAATCGGCAGGCCCATACCAGCTCAGGCCCGAAAACGGTTCGTGATCGGATAGCGCCAGTCTTTGCCAAAACTGCGCCGTGTCAGACGCGGGCCGGGTGGCGCTTGGCGGCGTTTGTATTCATTGAGCTGTATCAGTCGGGTGACACGCTCCACATCAGCAGGAGCGAACCCATCTGCCACCAAAGCCGCGATGGATTCATCTTGTTCCATATAGCGCACCACAATGGCATCGAGCACCTCATAGGGCGGCAGGCTGTCTTGATCTGTTTGGTCTGGGCGCAGCTCAGCACTGGGCGCACGGGTGATGATGCGCTCGGGAATAGGGTTCAGTCCTGTACTGTAGGGGTCATGGGCATTGCGCCAGCGAGCCAAGTCATAGACTGTGGTTTTGACCAAATCCTTGATGACGGCAAAGCCGCCCGCCATATCGCCATACAACGTGCAATAGCCGGTAGCCATCTCACTCTTGTTGCCCGTGGTCAAGACGATGGCACCCAACTTGTTAGACATCGCCATCAGCAAAGTACCCCGAATACGGGCTTGGATGTTCTCTTCTGTGGTGTCTTGCGGACGCCCGTCAAACACTCCAGCCAATGCCTGTTGGAAGCTGTCAAACTGCGGAGCAATGGCGATTTCGTCGTAACGCACGCCCAAACGGGCAGCCATGTCACGGGCATCCAACCAGCTAATGTCTGCGGTGTAAGGCGATGGCATCATCACCGTACGGACTTTGTCGGCCCCCAAGGCATCCACGGCAATAGCCAATACCAACGCTGAATCAATGCCCCCCGACAGCCCCAGCAAGGCACCTGGAAAACGGTTTTTACCCACATAGTCGCGCACAGCCAACACCAAGGCATCCCACAGATCAGCCTCAGCACTGGCATGGGGGGCTATGGCAGCACTGCACTGCAAGCCAACAGGCGTAGACTGCACCTGCGTAAAAAACAGTGTTTCTTGGAAGCCTGCCGCCCGTCCGGCCACCGTGCCATCAGCGTTCAGGGCAAAAGAATAACCATCAAACACCAGTTCATCCTGCCCCCCTACCAAATGGGCATACACCACAGGCAAACTGGTTTCTTGCGCCCGGGCGCGCAACACCTGTTCGCGCTCGTGTGGTTTCCCCGCGTGAAACGGGGAAGCATTGATAACGGCCAACAACTGGGCACCAGCCGCTGCGGCGGCCTGCGCCGCAGCGGGCCACCAAGCGTCTTCACATACCAGTAAACCGATACGCACTCCTTCGACCTCAAACACGCAAGGCTGGGAGCCGGGGGCGAAATAGCGTTGTTCATCAAACACGCCATAGTTGGGCAATGCCTGCTTGGCATAAGTTTGCTCTATCTGACCATTGCACAACACACTGGCTGCATTGAGCGGCAATCCACCAGAGGCCTGTGGGTGGGGATGCCCCAGCACAATCACCAATCCATGCAATGCGGCGGTTTCGCGGGCTACGGTATGCACCGCCTCATCACAGGCCCGCAGAAAGGCTGGGCGCAGGAACAAATCCTCCGCAGCATAACCACACAAAGCCAACTCAGGGGTGAGCAACACACGGGCACCGGCTGCATAGGCCTTATGGGCTGCAGCAATGATTTTTTGTGCGTTGCCGGACAGATCACCGACAACAAAGTTGAGCTGCGCGGTGCAAAAGGAAAGCGTCATGGATAAAAGAGCGACGGCGGGAGATCGGATGATGAGAAATGGGTATCTACCGTGACAAGGCGCAAGCGCCCGCAGGGCCGAAGCCCAGATTATCACCCGCAGACCTGCATTGTGCCGAGATGGGCCACAGGAGCCTTGAATATGGGCAGTTTATAGGGAAGAACGACACGCACAACAGATCCGCTGGTAAGCATCATTTTTTGGTGTTGTCCCGCTTGAATTTGCACGGCAATCGACCTATCTTGGCAGGGTGCCTAAAACGCACCACTGTTTTTTCCACTGATTTTGAAGGAGCACCTCATGAATGCATTGATTGGTCGCGGCGGTCTGCTGGACGAGTTCTTCAAAGATGTCAATCCGGGGTTTTATGTGCGCCCCCTGCATGGCGATCCCCTGCCTTCACCATCGCAAATGAAAGTGGATGTCACAGAAGCCGACGATAGCTACACCGTACAGGCCGAGCTGCCAGGCGTACCAAAAGAAGACATCCATGTCTCGATTGAAGGCAATGTGGTGAGTTTGCGCGCCGAAGTGCGCCAACTCGATCAACAAGTCGAGGGAGAAAAGGTACTGCGCTCAGAACGCTACTTTGGTCAAGTGGCCCGCAGCTTCCAGCTGCCCGCTGATATCGATACTTCCCGTGCCAAAGCCAAATACGACCACGGCGTACTGACCCTGACACTGCCTAAAAAGCAGGGTGGCAACGCGCAACGCCTGACTATCGAATAAAGCAGGCCCGCCCACACACTCTGGGTCTAAACCAGCCCTAAGCCCTTGCAAACAGTAGCCACCAGTGCTTGCAGGGCGTGGGGCTGGTCGCAAGCAATCACATGGCGCTGGGGCATGCTGCGCAACCAAGTGATCTGGCGTTTAGCCAACTGACGGGTCGCTGCAATGCCACGCTCACGCAGGTCAGCCAGGTTTAAAGGTGTTTTCTCCTGTTGGCTGTCTTGCACATCCAACGCCTCCCAAACTTGCCGATAGCCCACACAACGCATAGAGGGCAAATCCAAATGCAAATCACCACGCTGTCGTAAGGCTTGGACTTCCTCCAACAAACCAAGATCGATCATGGCATCAAAGCGTTGGGCAATACGCTCGTGCAACCAAGAGCGATCTTGTGGCTCCAAGGCAAAGAAATGCTCTGGAGCCACCACGCCAGCGCCAGCCACAGCACGTTTAACCTTGTGGAAACTCGATAGCGGTCGCCCTGACACCTGCCAAACCTCCAACGCCCGTTGAATACGTTGGCTGTCTGCCGGGGCCAACCGGGCTGCCGTTATCGGATCCACTTGGGCCAGTTCTGCATGGAGTGCAGGCCAGCCCCGTTCAAGCGCCTGCGCCTCAATCTGGGCACGCACCACTGGATCGGCCCCCGGCATATCGTCCAGCCCCTCCAACAAAGCCTTGAAATAGAGCATCGTCCCCCCCACCAGCAAGGGCAGCGCCCCGCGGGTGCGAATCTCAGCCACCAGATGTGTGGCATCCCTGACGAACTCTGCGGCACTGTACGCTTGTAAGGGATCCCGAATATCGATCAGATGGTGTGGCACAGCAGCCCGCTCTTGAGGGCTTGGTTTGGCAGTGCCGATATCCATGCCCCGATACACCAAGGCTGAATCCACACTGATGATTTCTACGGGTTGCTGGTGTTGTGCCAACGCTGCAGCGATAGCCAATGCGCCAGCCGTCTTGCCAGCAGCAGTCGGGCCTGCCAGAGCAATGCAAGGCAATGCAATATTCATGGTTTTTGCGGATCACCAAACTTTTGTACCAACGTCCAGGCAGCAGTAGCAGCGCAGGCCCCCCAAAACCAAACCCCCAGCGCCAGGGGCAACACCGTGCCATTCATGTGCTGGCCCAGCCAGTGCCCAATACCAAAGGCCACCACCATCATCACCACCCCATTCAGTGCTGCCGCGGTACCGGCCGCTTGCGGAAATGGCCCCACCGCACCACTTTGGCTACAAGGCATATGAATACCATGGGCGATTTGGTAGAGCCAAAATGGCAGAGCGTAGGCCCAGCCATTTTGCACCCCTAGCAAGGCAAAAACGCCCATGAGCGAACCGCCACCCAAGCTCAAAGCCCCAGCCAACACCATGCTACGTCGTACGCCCCAACGCACCACCAAACGGCGGCACAACACCGTGCCCGTGATATAGAGCAGGGCATTACACGCTAACAACATGCCGTAGGCCGTACTGCTCCAGCCTAGCACCTGAATGAAGGTGAACGAAGACGTAGCCAAATAGGTAAACAACCCAGCATAAGTACAGGTCGTGGTGGCTGTAAAGGCCAAAAACGTGGGGTGGCGCAATATCTGCCCCCACGTACGCAGCAAATGTGTGGGCTGCAATGCCTGAGGATTGGGCCGCTGCAATGTCTCTTGAAAACGCAATGCAATCAATAACAAAGCCAAACAACCAAAAGCGGCCAGCGCCCCCATCGTTGCCCGCCAACCCAAATACCCCGCCAGCCAGCCCCCCAAAGGCGGACTCAGACAGGCAATGACGCCCAGCCCTGTCAGGGCACGTGACATGGCCTGCGCTCCTTCTACAGGCGCATACAAATCACGCACGACCGCACGGGCCGACATCACCGCAGCCCCCATTGCCACACCCTGCACCGCACGCCAGACAATCAATGCCTCAACCGATTGCACCAACGCACAACCCAAGGCGGCCAACACATAGGCTGACAGGCCCAGCAGCAAAATAGGCCGCCGCCCCCAGCGGTCTGACAGCGGCCCCCAGACCAGCTGCGAGCACCCAAAAGCCAACAGCAAGGCCGTCAGTGTCAATTGGGATTGCGCCATACCTGCCCCCAACTGCCCTTGCAAGGCAGGCAGTGCCGGCAAATACAAATCGGTGGTGATAGGTTGCAGCCCCAGCAGCAGCGCCAGCATCATCACCACCAAGGCTGCAGACATGGACACAGTAGAGCTAGAACTGCTACGAGGTGCTGGTTTTGCCATACCCATCACAGATAGGAGACCACAACCTGACCAAAACCAGAACAACTGACCTGGGTGGCACCACTCATCAAACGGGCAAAGTCATAAGTCACTTTTTTGGACGCAATCGCCTGCTCCAGTGCCGCCACCATCCGATCGGCAGCTTCCGTCCACCCGATATGGCGCAACATCATCTCTGCCGACAAAATGGCCGAGCCTGGATTCACATAGTCTTTGCCCGCATAACGTGGGGCTGTGCCATGCGTGGCCTCAAAGCAGGCCACCGAGTCAGACAGATTGGCGCCTGGGGCAATCCCAATACCCCCCACTTGGGCCGCCAATGCATCTGAGAGGTAATCCCCATTGAGGTTCAGGGTAGCTACCACCGAATACTCTGCTGGACGCAACAAGATTTGCTGCAAGAAAGCATCTGTGATGCTGTCCTTGATGGTGATTTCTCGGCCCGTCCTCGGATTGGTCAGGTGGCACCAAGGGCCACCGTCCACGGGCTGAGCGCCAAACTCTTTTTGCGCCAAGGCATAGCCCCAATTGCGGAAACTTCCCTCGGTGTATTTCATGATGTTGCCCTTATGCACCAAGGTGACGCTAGGCTTGTCATGATCAATCGCATATTGGATGGCTTTGCGCACCAAACGCTCTGTCCCCTCGCGCGACACCGGCTTGATGCCAATGCCAGAGGTGTCTGGGAAGCGAATTTTTTGCGTACCCAATTCCTGCTGCAAGAAGTCAATCAGTTTTTGGGCCTGCACCGATCCCGCTTCAAACTCAATACCGGCATAGATGTCCTCTGAGTTTTCACGGAAGATGGCGATATTGGTCTTTTCAGGCTCTCTCAAAGGCGAAGGCACCCCCTTGAAGTAGCGCACAGGGCGTAAGCAGACATACAAATCGAGTGCCTGGCGCAGTGCCACATTGAGCGAACGGATACCTTCCCCCACCGGAGTAGCCAATGGCCCTTTGATAGACACCGCAAAATCGCGCAGAGCCGCAACGGTTTCTTCGGGTAGGCACACATCCGGGCCATAAATCTGGGTCGCTTTACTCCCCGCATAGACTTCCATCCACTGAATCTGACGCTGACCCGCATAAGCGCGCTCTACTGCCGCATTGACCACCCGCATCATGACAGGGATCACGTCCACCCCCACTCCGTCACCCTCAATGAACGGAATGATGGGCCGGTCTGGCACCTGCAGCGACAGATCGTTTTGGACAGTAATTTTCTGACCTTGGGTAGGTACCTGAATATGCTGGTAATGGGTCATGGTGGTGAAAACTCTATGGATCAAAAAACAACAGGCTGGGCAAATGCCACAGCCTGTGTGTGCTTTTTTGATTCTAGCGGTGCCCCAGAGCCATACAAACATGGCTCCAAAAGCTATCGCCCAACCGCAGGATTAAGCCTGCAGGCTCTCCAGTGCGGTATTGAAGGTTTGGCTTGGACGCATCACAGCATCGAGCTTTTGCACTTCGGGCAGGTAGTAACCACCAATGTCAGCGGGCTGACCCTGAACGGCATTGAGCTCTTCCACGATCTGCTGTTCGTTGGCAGACAGTTGTTGGGCCAAGGGGGCAAACTGGGCAGCCAATGCAGCATCTTCAGTTTGTGCAGCCAATTCTTGCGCCCAATACAGCGCCAAGTAGAACTGGCTGCCACGGTTGTCGAGCTGGCCTGTCTTGGGGCTGGGGTTCTTGTTGTTGTCCAACAGCTTGCCAGTGGCTGCATCCAAAGTTTTTGCCAGCAGCTTGGCTTTGGCGTTGTGCTCTTTGATGCCCAAGTCTTCCAACGACACCGCCAAGGCCAAGAACTCACCCAGCGAATCCCAACGCAGGTGGTTTTCTTCCACCAGTTGTTGCACATGCTTGGGTGCCGAACCGCCTGCACCAGTTTCGTACATACCGCCACCAGCCATCAAAGGCACGATGGACAGCATTTTGGCCGAGGTGCCCAGTTCCATGATGGGGAACAGGTCGGTCAGGTAATCGCGCAGAATGTTGCCAGTGGCGCTGATGGTGTCTTGACCACGGATCACGCGCTCCAAGGTGTAGCGCATAGCGCGCACTTGGCTCATGATTTGGATGTCGAGGCCAGTGGTGTCGTGCTCGTGCAGGTACATCTTGACCTTGGTGATGAGCTGGGCTTCGTGCGGACGGTAAGCGTCCAGCCAGAACACCACAGGCATACCGGAGTTGCGGGCACGGTTCACCGCCAGCTTCACCCAATCGCGAATCGCTGCATCTTTGACTTGGCACATGCGCCAGATGTCGCCTTGCTCCACGTTCTGGCTCATCAACACTTCACCGGTATTCAGGTCCGTGATGTTGGCAATACCGTCTTCAGGAATCTCAAAGGTCTTGTCGTGCGAGCCGTATTCTTCTGCCTGCTGGGCCATCAGACCCACATTGGGCACGGTGCCCATTGTCTTGGGGTCGAAGTTGCCATGCCACTTGCAGAAGTTGATCATCTCTTGGTAGATACGGGCAAAGGTCGATTCGGGCATCACCGCCTTCACGTCCTTGAGGCGGCCATCCGCACCCCACATCTTGCCGCCATTGCGGATCATCGCGGGCATGGAGGCATCGACAATGATGTCGTTGGGCGAGTGGAAGTTAGTGATGCCCTTGGCAGAGTCCACCATCGCCAGCTCGGGACGGCCTTCGTGGCAGGCGTGCAAGTCGCGCTTGATTTCGTCTTGTTGGCTTTGGGGCAGGGTGGCAATCTTGTTGTACAGATCCACCATACCGTTGTTGACATTCACACCCAATTCTTCAAACAGCTTGGCGTGCTTTTCAAAGGCATCTTTGTAGAAAATCTTCACGCAGTGACCAAACACGATGGGGTGCGATACCTTCATCATCGTGGCCTTGACGTGCAGCGAGAACATGACACCTGTTTTGTGCGCGTCTTCGATTTCTTTTTCGTAAAACGCCACCAGTGCTTTTTTGCTCATGAACATGCTGTCGATCACTTCACGATCCAGCAGCGAGACCTTGGGTTTGAGCACGATGGTTTGGCCGCTCTTGGTGAGCAACTCCATTTTCACATCGCGAGCGCGGTCTAGGGTGATGGACTTTTCACCGTGGTAGAAGTCGCCGTGGTGCATGTGCGAGACGTGCGAGCGCGAGGCTTGGCTCCACTCGGCCATGCTGTGTGGGTTTTTGCGGGCGTATTCCTTGACGGCCTTGGGAGCGCGGCGGTCGGAATTGCCCTCACGCAAAACAGGGTTCACGGCGCTACCAATGCACTTGTTGTAGCGGGCACGGATTTCCTTTTCTTTCTCGTCTTTGGGATTTTCGGGAAAGTCGGGGATGGCGTAGCCCTTGGCTTGCAGCTCTTTGATAGCTGCCAACAGCTGAGACACGGAGGCGCTGATATTGGGCAGCTTGATGATGTTGGCTTCGGGCTTGAGCGTGAGCTTGCCCAGCTCGGCCAGATTGTCCGTCACGCGCTGCTCTTCGCTCAGGTACTCAGGAAACTGGCCCAGAATGCGACCTGCCACCGAAATGTCACTGGTTTCTACCGAAATACCAGCCGACTTGGCAAAAGCGCGAACGATAGGCAGGAACGATGCAGTGGCCAGACGTGGCGCTTCATCGGTCAGGGTATAGATGATGGTAGGTGCTTGGGTACTCATGGCTTATCTCCAGAAATAAGATTCAGAAACGCTGGCAACTGTAACGGTAGGCCGACAGGCGCACTCCGATGGTGCCTGATTTTCGTTTCCAAGCATCGGTAGAAATCCGGTTTTTGGCATTGAAATTGCGTAATACAAAATTTACTACCGTTCTACGCAGAAATTTTTTCTATCGACCACCCCACCATCGGCCCCGGTGCGGTAGAACTGGCATTTCTGTTTGTCTTTGTTTTGTACTGCCCACTTATGTCTTCGCTCCTGTCTGCCTTGCGTGGCCGCATGCCTGTACCCAGTACAGCCCTTGTGCTGTTGCGCTCCCTACTCGCGCTGCTCTTGTCTACAGTGGCTACTGGCGCCCTCGCCCAAGACGCACCCCAACTGCATCTGCCACGTGTCGTACTCACCACAGGCATGCACCGCATTGACGCGCAAGTAGCCCAAGCCCCTGAAGAACGCCAGATTGGGCTGATGCACCGCCAGAATATGCCCGGCCATGAAGGCATGCTGTTTGTGTTTGAACAAGCCGCCACCCAATGTTTCTGGATGAAAAACACCCTGTTGCCCCTGACAGCTGCCTTTTTGGCAGATGATGGCACTATCGTCAATTTGGTCGACATGCAACCCCAGAGTCTGGAGTCACACTGCTCCAGCAAACCCGTGCGCTATGTGCTAGAAATGCACCAAGGCTGGTTCAAACAGCGGGGGCTCAAGGCTGGCGCACGGCTGACGGGCACCCCATTTCGGCAACCCTGAAAGCCCCTTCAACGCCTCAGTCGGTAGCAATGGTCTGTAGTGCATGAATACTGCGACCATCCACTGGCAAACGACGCACGTATTTGAAAGTGCCAGTAGCATGGCTGCAAATGCGGCCTTCAGCATCCAAAACAGTACCTTCCGTGAAGGCCAGGGTCGCCGTGCGGTGGAGCAGCCGTCCTTTGGCAACCAGTGGCCCACGGGCGGGTTGCATGAAGCTGGTTTTCATCTCGATCGTCACCACCCCCATGTGTGGAATCTCACTGCGAGCAGCCGTGGCCATGGTTACATCCAATAAGGTCATGCTGGCACCGCCGTGGGTAACGGCAAAGGAGTTCAAATGGTCGGGCTGGGCTTCGTAGTGCAGTTCGGACTCGCCATTCTCCATACGGTGCAAGGTAAAGCCCAGCAGTTTGACAAAGGGGATATCAACACCAAAACTTAACATGGCAACTTTCAGAGCAAAAAATGCGCAGGATAGGGCAGTTCGTTCAAACCTGCAGCCACTCCTGCCGCACATCACTGCGGGCGCGCAAACTCTCAGGCGTGCCTTCAAACACCACCCGGCCCTGTCCCATCAACACCACCCGATCTGATACTTCCAATGCAATGGCCAGTTTTTGCTCTATCAGCAGCACAGCCACGCCGTGCTGACGCAGTGTATGCAAAAACTGCCCTACCAATGCAACCAACTGGGGAGCTAAGCCCTCGGTGGGCTCGTCAATGAGGATCAACTCTGGGTTTCCCATCAGGGTGCGACACAACGTCAGCATCTGCTGCTCGCCCCCAGAGAGCACACCCGCCCGTGTGTGTTGGCGCTGGCGCAGTTGCGGAAACAGCTGGTACATATCATCCAACGACCAACGCTTGGCTAAGCGTCCATCTTTTTGTCCTAACAATAGGTTCTGCTGTACCGTCAACTGGGCAAACACGTCACGACTCTCAGGCACATAGCCTAGCCCCTGTTGGGCTATATCATGGGGAGCCAGCCCTGCCAAACTCTGACCGCACCATTGCAATGTGCCATGCCATTGCACCAACCCCATGATGGCCTTGGCTGTGGTGGAACGTCCCGAGCCATTGCGCCCCAGCAGCGCCACAATCTCACCCGGCTGCACATCCAAACAAACGCCTTGCAGCACATGGCTGTTGCCATAATAGGCATGGAGGTCTTGTACGTGGAGCATCTTCGGCCTGCGCTATTCCTGCGCCAACCCAGTTGGTACTGGTACATCACTCCATACCGTTGTGCCCAGATAAGCTGCCTGCACCTGTGGGTTGGCACGCACCCTTTCTGGGGTGTCACAAGCAACGATCTGCCCCTGCACCAGCACAGCGATCTTGTCTGCCAACCCAAATACCACCTCCATATCGTGCTCCACCGTCAAGAGGGTGCGGCCTTGTGTGGCCTGCCGTATCAACTGGATGAAATGTGTCGTCTCGCTGCGGCTCATGCCTGCGGTGGGCTCATCGAGCAAAATCACACGGGCACCACTGGCCAAGGTCATGCCCAATTCCAATGCCCTCTGTTGTGCATAACTCAGGTGCATGGCTGGGGTATCACGGCTATCGGTTAATTGCAGCAACTCCAGCAGTTCAGCACTGCGGGCATTGGCATCATGCAAGCCAGAGAGCAGATGCCAAAAACTGTAGCGGTAGCCTAGACTCCACAGCAAACTGCAACGTAGATTGTCAAACGCACTTAAGCGAGGAAAGAGATTACTGATCTGAAAACTGCGCGACAGCCCCAGACGGTTAATCTCATACGCAGGCTTGCCATCAATGCGTTGCCCCTGCAACCAAATCTTCCCGCCAGTGGGTGGCATGCGCCCGCTGATGAGATGAAACAAGGTGGACTTGCCCGCACCGTTAGGGCCAATGATAGCCAGACGCTCACCACTGGCTACCGTCAGGTTAACTCCACGCAACACATCGGTTTTGCCAAACCGCTGATGCACATCACACAACTCAAGCGCCCAAGGGGAAACGGGATACGGCACCGGACTGTGCATTGGATTGCTCTTGTCTCTCCCCCTAAGGACAGAGACCGCTGCTACTAGGCGTTCGCGGATGGTACGGTAATCTGGCATAGCACGTTGCGGTGCTTGGCTTTGATATGCCTCACGAATCACGAGGCTGCCCGGGCAAAACGGCGCAGAACGCTTGCTATGAAATTTTGCAGGAAAAAGCACAGTCGCCGAAGCAGGGAAATCAACTGTCTTTGTCACAAGGCGACTCGTTTGCCCAGTTTGACTGGAGCGGGTGAAGGGAATCGAACCCTCGTATGAAGCTTGGGAAGCTGCCGTTCTACCATTGAACTACACCCGCATGCCTTCGCATTATAGGCTGCTGCACGCCTTTGTATTCGCAAAGCGTTGCAACATGATACTGGCACACCCACCACCTAAACACAGCACGGCTGCACCACCCCAGTGCAAAAACAGATTGGTGTGGAGCGCAACACCCAAAAACCCCAATTCTGGCCCCAGCGTGGCCTGCTGTTGCCAATGGTAGGCCATCTCTACCAAAGCACAAGCGCCCAGCACCGCTGACACCGTAGCCAAGGCTTGCAGTAGGTACCAGCGCCAGCACAAACGCCATTGTCTTAACGCACCTAGCCAATGCCACCCAGCCACCAACACACTGACCAACCCACCGGGGGCATACATCACCATGCCAATGAAAACCAGCCCCAAATACAAAAGCCAAGCGGCCGAAATCTCAGACCACCACACCAATGTCAAGACCATCAACACGGCCCCCAGAATCGGGCCGGCAAAAAACGCTGCTCCCCCCAAAAAGGTGAAGAGCAAATAATGGCCTGAACGCACCATGCTAAAACTGTCGGCTGCCGTCACCATTTCCAGATGAATGGCAGCCAGTGCACCACCAACCCCGGCAAAAAACCCAGCCATCATGAAAGCTATATGGCGCACACGTTGTGGGTTGTAACCAATGAATGCCACTCGCTCGGGGTTGTCGCGCACAGCGTTCAGAACACGGCCCAGAGGTGTCTGGGTCAGCGCCCACATCGCCAAAGCACACAACAAGCCATAGACAGCAATCAAATAATAGACCTCGATAGCAGAACCAAAGGTGATGCCTCCCCATGCAGGGCCATAAACCCGATTGGTACTGATGCCGCTTTCCCCCCCAAACCATTGCGGAAACATCAAAGCCACAGCGGCCATCAGCTCGCCCAACCCCAAAGTAATCATTGAAAATACCGTGGCCGATTTGCGCGTGGCGGCAAAGCCCAACAAGGCAGAACACACCAACCCTGCAGCCCCCCCCACCAAAGGCACCAGCACCAAGGGCACCAGCCAACCGCCCTGACTGGCTGTGTTCATCACATGCACCGCCATAAAAGCGCCCACGCCAGAATAAACCGCGTGACCAAAGCTCAACATACCGCCTTGACCCAGCAAAATGTTGTAACTCAGACAAATGATGATCAAATAGCCCATCTGCGAGAACATGCTCAGGGCCAGACTGCTGCGCCACACAAAGGGCAACACCAATGGCAGCAGAATAAGCAAGGCCCACAGCATACCCATCACCCAGCGCGGCCGCATGGTTTGGGCAGTGGTTGTAGTCATCGCAGGCGATATCCTTTAATCTTGGCGCTGGCCCAGCAGCCCTTGGGGGCGCAACACCAGCACCAACACCAGCAGCACATAGGGCAAAATGGGCGCCAGTTGCGCCACCGTTAATTGCCCCCATGCGCTACCCTCACCCAGCGACGAGCCGCCCAGCACTTGCCAAAAACGGGCCACTGGGGTGTCTATAGCCACTGCCAATGTTTGCAATAGGCCAATCAACAAAGAGGCCAAAAAAGCCCCGACCAGCGACCCCATCCCCCCCACGACCACCACCACAAAAATGATGGAGCCCACCGAAGCCGCCATGCTTGGCTCGGTCACATAGGTATTGCCACCAATCGCCCCAGCCAATGCTGCCAATGCACAACCGCCGCCAAATACCCACATAAAAACACGCGGCACGTTATGCCCCAACGCCTGCACCATCTCAGGATGCTCCAGTGCCGCCTGAATGACCAGCCCAATACGGGTATAGGCCAGCAATAACCCGATTGACGCCAACATGAGCAAGGCTACCAGCATAATGAAAGCGCGTGACTTCGGAAACTGCACGCCATACAGGTGGAACAATGGCCCCTGCAAAGCTTCTGGCAGGGTGTAAGGCACCGTAGAGCGGCCCCAGAGCAATTGCACCAACTCCAGCACCAGATAAGACAAACCAAACGTCACCAGCAACTCTGGCACATGACCGAAGCGATGCACACGACGCAAACAATAACGCTCAAACATCGCCCCCAGCACTCCTACCGCCAAGGGTGCTAGCCACAGTGCCAACCAAAAACCCCACAACGCCGAAAAGCTGTAGCCCAAATACGCCCCCAACATATAAAAGCTGGCATGGGCAAAGTTGAGCACCCCCATCAGGCTAAAGATGAGCGTAAGACCAGCACTGAGCATGAACAACAGCAACCCATAGCTGATGCCATTGAGCAAGGACACCAACAATAACTCCAAACCCATCAGCAGTGCTCCTTCGCTGGACACAAGAACAAATCCAGCACCAGCGGTGCCAGCATGTTAGCGGCTTGGCAAATACCCACCAGGCTTTAACCCTGCCCCCTTTGTGCTTGCACGCCGCCGACGACAATCGGCTCCATGAATCCGTCTGCCGATAATCCACTGCTGGCCGATGCAGGCTGGGTCTGGCACAACCGTTTTGCCAGTCTCGGCCCTGCATTCTTTACCCGGCTGCCTCCCAGCCCCCTACCAGCCCCTTACTGGGTGGGCATCAGCCCAAGCACAGCACAACTGCTAGGGTTAAAAACCGACTGGTTGTCGTCTGATGCCGCCCTACACGCCTTCAGTGGCAATATACCCTTGGTAGGCAGCGCACCGCTGGCCAGCGTCTACAGTGGACACCAGTTTGGCCATTGGGCTGGACAGCTGGGTGATGGCCGGGCCATCTGGCTAGGCGAGGTGCAAACTCCCACCGGCCCACTGGAGTTGCAACTCAAAGGCAGTGGACGCACCCCCTATTCTCGTGGTGGCGATGGCCGGGCGGTATTGCGCTCCAGTATTCGTGAATTTCTGTGCAGTGAGGCCATGCACGCGCTGGGCATTCCAACCACCAGGGCGCTGTGCATCACTGGCTCGCCCGAGCCGGTATACCGCGAAACCCGAGAAACCGCTGCCGTGGTCACTCGGGTCGCACCCAGTTTTATCCGCTTCGGGCATTTTGAACACTTTGCAGCCCGTCAACAATGGCCCGAACTGCGCCAACTGGCTGATTTCGTGATAGACCACTACTATCCAAACTGTCGCCACAATGACCGTTTTAATGGCAACACTTATGCAGCCTTGCTACATGCGGTGTCGCAACGCAGCGCCCAATTGGTAGCGCAATGGCAAGCCATCGGTTTTTGTCATGGCGTACTCAACACCGACAACATGAGCATTTTGGGCCTGACACTCGATTACGGCCCTTTTCAATTCTTGGATGCCTTCGATCCCGGCCATATCTGCAACCACAGCGATCACCACGGCCGCTATGCCTTCCACCGCCAACCCGAAATCGTGCGCTGGAACCTCTACCGCCTGGGGCAAGCTCTGCAACCACTGATTGGTGAACCAACCATCGCAGAAGCCGCTTTGGAGGACTACCAGCAACAGTTTAGCGATTCGTTTTTGCAGCAAATGCGGGCTAAACTGGGCCTGTCCACTCCTTGCCATCAAGACACGGCACTGGTGGGCAATTTACTGCAATGGCTGGCACTCCAGCGAGTGGATTACCCCATCTTCTGGCACCGGCTATCAGTTGCTGTGGCCGAAGACCACTTTACCCCCGTGCGCGAATTACTGCTCGATCCGGTAGATTTTGATAGTTGGCTACCTCGTTACTTGGCGCGGCTGGGCCAAGAAAGCCGGGGGCAAGTGGCTGCTACGATGCAACACACCAACCCACGCTTTGTGTTGCGCAACCATCTGGCCGAAGAAACCATCGAAGCGGCGAAACTTGGCGACTTTTCTGTGCTCCAACGTTTGCAAACTGTGCTGGGCAGTCCTTTTGATGCCCACCCTGATCATGCGGCGTGGGCGGACTTTCCGCCCGCGTGGGCCTCTTCCATTTCCATCAGTTGCTCATCATGAACTTCCCCATCCAAAAAACCGAAGCCGAATGGCAAGCACTGTTACAAGCCAAGGGGGCAGAGCCCGGTGCGTTGCAAGTGACACGCCATGCGGCTACCGAACGCCCGTTTACTGGCAAATACAACCAGCAGTGGACCGATGGCAGCTACCACTGTATTTGCTGCGGCGCCACCTTGTTCAGTGCCCACACCAAGTTTGATGCTGGTTGTGGTTGGCCTAGTTTTTCGCAAGCTCTGCCCGGTGCTATCACCGAGGTCATGGATCACAGTCTGGGCCGAGTACGGGTAGAAACCGTGTGCAGCCAGTGCGGCGCCCACCTAGGCCATGTATTTGAAGATGGCCCCGCCCCCACCGGCCTGCGCTACTGTATGAATTCAGCCGCGCTAGATTTCACCTCTAGCCAGCCTTGACCCTCTAGCTCCACTGCCCCATGAAACTCCTGATCGATTTCTTCCCCATCATTTTGTTTTTTGTCGCCTTCAAGCTCGGTGGCATTTATGTAGCTACGGCGGTGGCCATTGCCGCTACCGTGCTACAGATTGCTTATCTGCGCTTCAAGCACGGCAAGGTAGAGCCTATGCAATGGCTCAGTCTGGGCGTGATCGTGCTATTTGGCGGCGCTACCCTGCTGGCCCAGAGTGAAACTTTTATCAAATGGAAACCCACCGTACTTTATTGGCTGATGGGTGGAGCCTTGTTGTTAGGACAACTGTTCTTGCGCAAAAATTTCATCAAAAGCCTGATGGGAGCGCAGATGGAATTGCCCGATGCAGTCTGGAGCCATTTGAATTGGGCTTGGGCCGGATTTTTTGCCAGCATGGGCGTACTCAACCTGTGGGTGGCCTACACCTTCGATACTGACACCTGGGTGAGCTTCAAGCTCTTTGGCGGCATGGGGTTGATGTTTGCTTTTGTCATTGCACAGGCACTCTATCTGTCGCGCCACCTGAAAGAGCCAGCGTTGCTCGGCAATGGCAAGGATGCACAGCCATGACCCCACAACAGCAGCCCCCCATCACTGCGGCGGCCTTGGCACACAGCCTGCACACGGCACTGGCTCCTACCACGCTGGAAGTGCTAGACGAAAGCGCGGCCCATGCGGGCCATACGGGTGCTAATGCAACAGGTGCTGGCAGCCATTTCCGAGTACGCATAAGCTCACCGGTGTTTACCAATTTGCCCCGTGTACGCCAGCATCGCCTTGTGTATGATGCGCTGCAAGAATGGATAAACCGTGGCGTGCATGCCATCGCCATTGAAATTCTCTGACCAGTCTTTTTCCCTTTTTTGGATTTCTCTCATGAAGAAACAGTTTCTGTCCAGCTTGATGGCTGCTGCCATGCTGGGCACCTTGGCCCTGCCTGCTTCCGCCCAAAACCTGGCCGTCGTCAACGGCAAGCCTGTGCCCACAGAGCGTCTGAACACCATCAAGGATCAGGTAGAACGCTCTGGCCGCAAAGTCACCCCCGAGATCGAAGCACGGATCAAAGACCAGATCATCACAGCCGAAGTGTTTACCCAAGAGGCTCAGCGCCTGGGCTTGGAATCTTCGGCCAGCTACAAAGCACAGATGGAACTGGCCCGTCAGCAAGTGCTGATCAACGAGCTGTTTTCTAACTACGAAGCCAAGAACCCTGTCACTGATGCCGAAATCCAGACCGAATACGACAAGTTCGTTGCGGCCAATGGTGGCAAAGAATACAAAGCCAGCCACATCTTGGTAGAGAAAGAAGACGATGCCAAGGCCATCATTGCCTCCATCAAAAAAGGTGGCAAGTTTGAAGACATCGCTAAAAAACAATCCAAAGATCCTGGATCGGGCGCCAAAGGTGGCAACCTGGACTGGGCCAATCCAGCCAGCTATGTACCCGAATTCACCGAAGCTCTGATCAAACTGGAAAAAGGCAAAATGACCCAAACCCCGGTCAAGAGCCAATTTGGCTGGCACGTTATCCGCCTGGATGACACCCGCCAAGCCCAATTGCCCAAGCTAGAAGAGGTCAAGCCCCAAGTGGCTCAGCAATTGCGGCAACAAAAGCTGGCGCAATACCAAGAAGGCTTGCGTACCAAAGCCAAGGTGGAATAAACCCCTTGGCCCTGCCCTTGCAGACAACGCGGCTTCGGCCGCGTTTTTTGTGAGACAGGCACAGAAAAAATAAAAAAGCCTGTTGCACAAAATGCAACAGGCTTTTAAACGGTGGTCGGAGCGGCGGGATTCGAACTCGCGACCCTCTGCTCCCAAAGCAGATGCGCTACCAGGCTGCGCTACGCTCCGACAAGACTTGTATTCTAACCGGAAAAATCTCTGTTCTGAAGAGAATGGCTAAAAAAATCAGCCCAACAAACCATTAACGGGGGGCTGGGCCAGGGCCACGGCCTGCCAAATGACGGAAAGTGATGCGACCCTTGGTCAGATCGTAAGGGGACATTTCCAGTGACACCTTGTCACCCGCCAAAATACGGATGTGGTGCTTGCGCATCTTGCCACCCGTGTAGGCAATCAACTGGTGCCCATTGTCCAGCGTCACGCGAAAACGCGAGTCGGGCAGGACTTCAGTCACGCTGCCCTGCATTTCAATCAGTTCTTCTTTAGCCATTTTCTATCTCGTAAAAAGCAAATTGGTATGTTTATCGTCAAGGTCTGGTGCTGACGCGCATTGCGCATCCGGCACAAGAACCATGCCCCCTGTAGGGGTGGGCTGCACTTGGCGTGGCGGGCTGTGAGAGTCGCTGCACCCGTAGGACAGGTCAGGAAAGTGCCGAGGATACGGCTTCAGTGTGCATGCAGAACGCGCTGTGCATGAGCAGTCTCGATTGTAACGCGCTTGTCGCCTGTCTGACCAGTGCTGTATCAACGCTGCGCCGTTGGCTGCACTGCAGCAGCTAAGGCGCGCAAAAGATCCGTTTGTGTGACGATGCCCACCAGCCGCAACTCTGCATCCACAATCGGAATGTGGTGGTAACGGCCCTGCGAAAACAAGGGCACCAGCTCCATTGCATATTGTTGGGCCTGTGCTACCTGCACTGGCCCCGACATCAACTCGCTGACCACACTGGGTGGTTTGTGGCTGCGACGCACCATTGCACGCAAGCGTTGTCCCCAAGAAGCTGGCATTGGGGGACGGGCCAATTGCATGAAGTCAGTGGTAGTGACCATACCGCACACCCTGCCTTGGGCATCCATTACGGGCAAGGCTTTTACCTGCTCTTGCTGCATCAACGCCCAAGCCTGCGAGAGGGATACACCCGCTTGCACTGCCAGCGGCGGACTGGACATGATGTCTGCACAGCGCAAATCGCCCAGCGTGCGCTGAAAAGCGGCCCGACCGGCCATGTGCAACAGCCCTTCTAGATCCGCCCGACTGATATCCAACACACCGTTGTAATGGGCCAGCGCCGTATCCAAATCACTGGCCGTGAATTGCCCTGGTGATTGCGAACTGGCGGGTAATGCCGATGGTGCATGGGGATAACTGCGGCCCGTCAAGTGGTTGTAGGCCATCCCCACCAGCAGTAACACCCACAGCATGAGCAACACGGCACGAACATCGGGCATCAGTCCCTGCTGTTGATGACTCAGCACCATGAACAAAGCCAATGCGGCCCCAGGGGGATGCAGGCACCGCAACAACAACATGGCCAGCACAGCCCCAGCCACGGCAAAGGTAGCCGCCCATACTGGCTCGGGCCATAGCACTGCGCCCAATGCCCCAGCGCCCATCGACACCATGCTGCCACCTAACAAAGGCCACGGCTGTGAGAGTGGACTTGACGGCATCCCAAACACCAACACCGCACTGGCGCCCAAGGGAGCAATCAGCCACGGCCCCGCCGTTGGCATCCAGCCCTGCCACCAACGCCCCACCCAAGCCACCGCCCAGATCCCCAACGCAATACCCACCACCACGCGGACTGCCTCGACACGGTCAATGCCCAAAACCCCCGGTTGAAAACGCGCCCACCACGCCTTACCCGGCCAAGAAGACTTGGGCACAGGAGGGGTCGATGGAACGGGGTCTGGCAAAGACATAAGCAACCGAACGTAGGGTGAAAACAAAAGCACCAGAGAGGCCGATTCTGCCCGCGTACACCCATGCCAACATCGGTACCGATAGAATGCCCCTATCCTGCCATTACCAGACAGCCCTACCTGTGTCCGATCGTCTTGCCGTCTTGCCACAATATCTGCTGCCCCAACGGGCATTGACCACTCTGGCCGGTCGTGTGGCTCGCGCACAGGCTGGTGCCTGGACGACAACCCTGATTCGGCGTTTTGTAGCCCGTTATGGCGTTGACATGTCCGAGGCAGCCGACCCCGACATCCGCAATTACGCCAGTTTCAATGATTTCTTTACGCGCTCGCTCAAGCCGGGGGTTCGGCCTTTGGCCCGAGCCGACCTGATTTGCCCTGTCGATGGGGCAGTAAGCCAATTTGGGGCTATTGAGGGGGAGCAGATTTTTCAGGCCAAGGGCCACCGCTACAGCGCCACCGCATTGCTAGGCGGTGACGCTACTGTGGCCGCTCAGTTTGCCAACGGGCACTTTGCGACCATCTACCTCAGCCCGCGCGACTACCACCGCATTCACATGCCCTGTGCTGGCAAACTGCACAGCATGGTGCATGTGCCAGGAGCCTTGTTCTCTGTCAATCCCACCACCGCGCGCGGGGTGCCGGGCCTGTTTGCCCGCAATGAGCGGGTGGTCTGCCTGTTTGAAACAACCTACGGCCCAATGGCCATGGTGCTGGTGGGTGCCACTATCGTGGGCAGCATGGCCACCGTTTGGCACGGTCAAGTCAATCCACCGCGCACCGGACAATTGCGCAGCTGGAACTATGCCGATCAGAACATTTACTTGGAGCAGGGCCAAGAGATGGGCCGCTTTTTACTCGGCTCGACCGTGGTGCTGCTGTTTCCACCAGGCCCCTTGCATTTCAGCACCCACTGGGCGCCTGCCCGCCCCGTCCGGCTGGGCCAAACCATGGCAGAACACAAAACCACAGCGCCATAAACAGCCCGCCTTGGTGTGCCCTCAGCGGCCAGACTGGCGCTCGATTGCAAACAAAGCCGGTGCTACGCGCAAGGTTTCGGGTCGTACTGGAGCTTCTACACCGTTGAGATAGATCCACAAGTCTCCTCGGCGAATCATCACATAATGAACTGTGTGCCTTTTGGTACCACGCAACACCACCGTGCCGGGTCGAAACAACGGCATGCGAAAGACCTTGCCATTTACTGAACTGGCAGTCAGGCTCAGGGGTTGTTGTTTGGCTTCCGATGGAACTGCACTCATTTCCTCAATCCTATCGTACTGCACCCATGCTTTACACGCAGAGCCCAGATGACATGGTGCCCTGAAAGGAAATTGTTGTTTTACTGTGCCATGACAAGGACTGTGTAAGCTGCACAGGATAATCGCAGGCATGTCTCTCCTGCCCTACCAGCTTGAACTCCTCTCTCCTGCGCGCGATGCCGACATCGGCATTGAGGCCATCAACCACGGCGCCGATGCTGTTTATATCGGCGGCCCTGCCTTTGGCGCCCGCGCCGGAGCCGGCAACGATTTGCGCGACATTGAACGCCTGATCCGCCATGCCCATCGCTTTCACAGCCGCATCTTTATCACGCTCAATACCATTTTGCGCGACGATGAACTCGAAGGTGCCCGCCAAATGGCATGGGATGTGTACCACGCCGGTGCCGATGCCTTGATTATCCAAGACATGGGGTTGCTAGAGCTGGACTTGCCCCCCATTCAGCTGCACGCGAGCACCCAGACCGATATCCGCACACCCGAAAAAGCACGTTTTTTACAAGACGCTGGCTTGAGCCAGATTGTGCTGGCCCGTGAATTGACGGTGCCACAAATTGCCGCCGTGCGTGCCGCCACCGACCCTGCACGCTGCGCCATCGAGTTTTTTGTGCATGGTGCACTGTGCGTAGCCTATAGCGGCCAGTGCAACATTAGCCATGCCCACACAGGCCGCAGTGCCAACCGGGGCGATTGCAGCCAAGCCTGCCGCCTACCCTACCAAGTGGTGGACGACACGGGCCGGTTTGTAGCCCACGACAAACATGTCTTGAGCATGAAAGACAACAACCAAAGCGAAAACTTGCGTGCTTTGGTGGATGCCGGCGTGCGCAGCTTCAAGATCGAAGGCCGCTACAAAGACATAGCCTATGTGAAAAACATCACGGCGCACTACCGCAAACTGCTCGATGACATCTTGGAGGAGCGCCAGTTCTCTGAGCAGCCACTGGCACGCGCCTCCAGCGGCCAGACCACCTTTACCTTCACACCAGATCCATTGCAAAACTTTAACCGTGAGTTCACGGATTATTTTGTCAATGGTCGCAAAGCAGACATTGGTGCTTTTGACACGCCCAAGAACCCTGGTCAGGCCATTGGTTGGGTAACCAAACTGGGGCCAGATTTTGTCGAACTAGAAGTGAGCAACCCCGAAACTGTGCTGCACAACGGCGATGGCTTGTGTTACTACGACCTGCAAAAAGAACTGGTTGGGCTGGCCATCAACCGGGCCGAACCTGTATCAGCACGCCATAAAACGCAATGGCGGGTCTTTCCTAAAGACCCTCTGGCCAACCTGAAAGATTTGCGCAAAGGCACAGAGATCAACCGCAACCGAGATATGGATTGGGTGCGCACGCTGGACAAAAAATCCAGTGATCGGCGCATTGGCCTGTGGGTACAACTGACTGAAATAGTGAACGGCTTTGCCCTCACCCTCACCGATGAGGACGGGTTTACAGGAACGGCTCAAGTAGCGCAAGCCCACCAGCAGGCCACAGATCCCGGCAAAGCTGAAGCCAGTTTGCATGAACAACTGGGCCGTTTTGGCACCACCATTTTTGCGGTGCATGACGTCAGTCTGTCGTTGTCACAACCGTGGTTTGTGCCAGCCTCGGTACTGAACGCATTGCGCCGCGAAGCCGCAACAGCCCTGGAAGCCGCTCGCCTCAGTGGGCTACAACGCCTACCGCGTGCCCAGCCAGTGGAGCCCCCCGTGCCATATCCAGAAGACACGCTCAGTTACCTGGCAAATGTGTTTAACCATAAAGCCAGAGACTTCTACGCCAAGCATGGGGTACGGGTGATTGACGCTGCCTACGAAAGCCACGAGGAAGAAGGCGAAGTCAGCCTGATGATCACCAAACATTGCGTGCGTTTCTCACTGAGTTTGTGCCCCAAACAGGCCAAGGGGGTCATTGGCGTCAAGGGTACGATCAAGGCCGAGCCACTGCACCTGATCAATGGCAAAGAAAAACTGACGTTGCGTTTTGACTGCAAACCTTGCGAAATGCATGTGATGGGCAAAATCAAGCGATCCGTGCTGCAACAGCAGCAAAAAGCGGTGCAAGAACAGCCTTTGCAGTTCTACCGTACCCGTCCTACCTGAACGAAGCAAGGAGACAAGCCCATGACCACCCCTGAGTCTCCCGCCCAACCGGGCGAATGGCATCTGCAAGATATCGATACCTTGGCTCAGGCACAGGCTGTGGATGTGCAGCAAGGCTTGGCCAGCACAGAAGCCGAACGCCGCGCCAACACCCACGGCCCCAATGAATTGGAAACCGGCAGCCAGCGCAGTCCTTGGGTTTTGTTGCTTGATCAGTTCAAGGATTTCATGGTGCTGGTGTTGCTCGGAGCAGCCATCATCTCTGGGTTGATAGGAGAAATGACCGACACGCTGGTCATTTTGTTTATCGTGGTGCTCAATGCGGTAATCGGCTTTGTACAGGCGTGGCGGGCTGATAAGGCGCTGGCAGCCCTGCGCCAATTGGCTGCAGCCCAGGCCACTGTGCTGCGCAACGGCCAAGTGCAGGTAGTACCCGCCAATGTGCTCGTGCCGGGCGACATCGTGCTACTTGAGGCGGGCAACCAGATTCCGGCCGATTTGCGCCTGATCGAGATTGCACAGTTGCAGGTGGACGAGTCCTCGCTGACTGGCGAATCGGTCACGGTCGCCAAACAAACCGCTACTTTGCAGCGCCAAAACAGCCATGCTTTGGGCGACCGCACCAACATGGCATTCAAGGGCACTACGGCCACACATGGCCGTGCCCGTGGTTTGGTAGTAGCCACCGGAATGCGTACCGAATTGGGCAAAGTAGCCACTTTGCTTGACAGCGGTGAGCGCAGCACCCCGTTGCAACTGCGCTTGGCGGCTTTTGGCAAAAAACTGGCGTTGGTGGTATTGGCGATTTGTGCCGTCTTGTTTTTAACGGGTTTGTTGCGCGGAGAAGACCCGGCGCTGATTGCCCTGACGGCCATCAGCTTGGCCGTCGCGGCCATTCCTGAAGCACTGCCTGCCGTAGTGACCATCCTGTTGGCATTGGGGGCACGCCGCATGGTGGGAGTTCATGCCCTGGTGCGGCGCTTGCCATCGGTAGAAACACTGGGCTCTGTCACCACCATCTGTTCAGACAAAACTGGCACCTTGACACAAAACCGAATGCACGCGGAATTGTTGTTGGCCTTGGAAGATCGCTGGATTCCCGGTGATGCTTTGCCCAGCCCCGTACATGCCGAGGCTTTGCGCGCCGCGGCTCTGTGCAATGATGCAACCCGCCATGCCGACCATGCCACCACCAGCCCCAGCCATCAATGGCAAGGCGACCCTACTGAAACTGCACTGGTCTTGGCCGCTTATGCGGGCGGGTTAGACAAAACCACCTTGGAAGCGGCCCAGCCACGGGTACAAGAACAACCCTTTGACTCAGACCGCAAGCGCATGACCACCTTCCACCGGGAGGGTACTGGCTTTGTGGCCTACACCAAAGGAGCCCCGGAGTCTATGCTACCGCGCTGCACCCAGCAATGGACACCCCAAGGCCCACAACCCCTGGACACAGAGGCTGTGCTGCACAAAGCCCAGATGCTGGCAGCGCAAGGTCTGCGCGTATTGGCACTGGCCCGGCGCAACCATACCCGTTTGCCAGACACCAACGCCCTAGAAGCCGTAGAAAATCAACTCGAACTGCTGGGCCTGATCGCCCTGATTGATCCCCCACGCCCCGAGGCACAAGCAGCGGTACACGATTGCATTACCGCAGGTATCGTCCCGGTGATGATCACTGGCGACCACCCAGCCACTGCGCGCGCCATTGCCCACAGGTTGGGCATCGTCACCCATGCCGACGCACCCGTATTGACAGGCGCCGATCTAGCCAGCATGGACGATGCGAGTTTGCAAACGCATGTGCGTGGCGTTCAGGTCTATGCGCGGGTAGATCCAGCGCAGAAAATCAGGATTGTGCAAGCACTGCAAGCCCAAGGCCATTTTGTGGCCATGACAGGCGATGGCGTCAATGATGCCCCCGCCCTCAAACGGGCTGACATTGGCATATCAATGGGTAAGGGCGGCACAGATGTGGCACGTGAGGCTTCGAGCTTGGTGCTGCTGGACGATAATTTTTCTACCATTGTGGCAGCCGTGAAAGAAGGGCGGCGCATCTACGACAACATTCGCAAGTTTGTTCGGTACACCATGACCGACAACTCTGGCGAGATCATCACCATCTGCATGGCCCCGCTTCTGGGGCTGCCCATGCCGCTGTTGCCCATCCACATTTTGTGGGTCAATTTGGTTACCGATGGTCTGCCTGGGTTGGCTTTGGCCACCGAACCAGCCGAACGCAACATCATGCGCCGCCCACCGCGCCCACCGACAGAAAGCATGTTTGCCGGTGGAATGTGGCAACATATTGTGGGTATTGGCTTGCTGCTGGGGGCTTTGTGCTTGGGTGTGCAGGCGTGGGCCATACACACTGGCCACGAAAATTGGCAGACGATGGTGTTTACGGTGCTGATTTTGGGTCAGATGGCACACATCATGGGCATACGCTCCGAAACAGAACCACTGTGGCGCTTGGGCCTGGGGACTAACCTGCCGTTGCTGGGTGCTGTGGCATTGACCTTTGTGTTGCAGATGGCAACGATTTATGTACCGGCGCTCAACCCTATCTTCAAAACCCAACCTCTGAGCACGCTGGAGTTGGTGATTTGTCTGGGTGCGGCCTCGATGATGTATGTGGCAGTAGAACTGGAAAAAATGTGGCGCCAGCGTCCACGCCGTGCTGGTGCCTGACCCTCAGCAGGGTGTGGCGGGTGCGGATGCAGCATCGTGCCTGACTAAACCATAGTAGCTGGCCCATGCCCCCCAACCACACAAGGCCATGACCAACGCCAACGGCTCGCTGGTGCCGTTGTGCAAGCCCCCAACCAAGGTGCCTGCCAACGTGGCAAACAGAAAAGCCAGGGCACCATTGAAGGCAGCCGCAGTGCCAGCCCGCTGCCCTTGGGTTGCCAAGGCAGTGGCACTGGCATTAGGGCCAATGACCCCCACACTGGACATAAACACAAAACAGCCTGCGGCAAACCAGCCCAGCGACATCCAGCCCGTCAGTGCCAACACGGCCAGTGCAGACCCAGCCAATGGTGGCAGCCATAAGGCCAAGCGCAGCAAGGTAGTGGCGGCTGTCTTTTTAAGCCAATAAGCGTTGAGCTGACTGGCCACAATCAATCCCAACGCATTGGCACCAAAAAACCAGCCGTAGTTCTGCGGTGTGACACCATAAAGCTGCATCAGCACAAAGGGTGAACCTGCTATGTAGGCAAACATGCCGGCACGGGTCAGGCCGGCACTGACCACCAACCCCATAAAAGTGCGGTCACGCAACAAGTTGCGGTAATTGCGCGCCACCGTACCCCACTGCAATGGTGGCTCTTGGGTAGTGTCGTGGCTCTCTTGCAAGCCCAGCCGCACTCCCCACAAACAGATGAGCCCAAACACCACCAAGACGCCAAAAATGGCCCGCCAACCCCACCATTGCAGTAACCAGCCCCCCAACAAGGGCGCCAGAATAGGTGCCAGCCCCATGACCAGCATCAGCAACGAGAAAATACGCGCCGATTCGCGGGCACCCATGCGGTCATGCACGATGGCACTGGAAATGACCAAACCAGCACATCCCCCCATGCCCTGCAAAAACCGGCATACCCACAGCATCGTGATGTTGTCGGCCAGAGCACACCCCAACGAGGCCACGGTGTACACGGAAAAACCCACATACAACGGCCATTTGCGGCCAAAACGATCACTGACAGGGCCGTAGATCAACTGACCCAACATCAGGCCAATAAAGAAGGTAGACAGTGTCCACTCCATGCTACCGGCGGGGGCGTGCAAATCTTGCTCTACCTGCCCAAAACTGGGCAGGTACATATCGATGGACAAGGGGGCTACCGCTGTCAGTCCCCCCAGCAGCAGCACCCAAAGGATAAAGCGGTGGCCGGTGAGAGGCTCCGGCGATACAAACACAGAGGAGGAAGAAGAACGCATGGACAACGCTGTGCAGAGCGCAAACGGCCATGCAAAAGCCGACCATTATCCCGTGGACATCCATTTCTTGCAGGGCGGCCACGGTACACAAAAAGCATAAGCACATCTGCAAAACATTGCTGGTGCTGTAGTGCCCCATGCAACAATGCCCGCCAGCTCCGCACGAGCGCGGGGCTCGCCTTTGAGGAACACATTTCATGCATCTTGATACCCTTGCCGTTCACGCTGGTTACTCCCCTGACCCCACGACCAAATCGGTGGCCGTGCCTGTCTACCAGACCGTTGCTTACGCCTTTGACAGTGCTCAACATGGTGCCGACCTGTTCGACCTGAAAGTCCAAGGCAACATTTACACCCGCATCATGAACCCGACCACCGACGTGCTGGAAAAGCGTGTGGCGGCCTTGGAAGGTGGCATTGCGGCGCTGGCAGTCGCCTCGGGGATGGCGGCCATTACCTATGCCATCCAAACTTTGGCCGAAGCGGGCGACAACATTGTCTCGGCCAGCACCTTGTATGGCGGCACCTACAACCTGTTTGCCCACACCTTCCCACAACAAGGCATTGAGGTGCGCTTTGCCGATCCGCGCGACCCAGCCAGCTTTGCACAGCACATTGATGCCCGCACCAAGGCCATCTTTATTGAATCGATTGGCAACCCGTTGGGCAACGTCACCGACATCCGTGCTTTGGCCGATGTGGCCCATGCCCACGGTGTGCCACTGATCGTGGACAACACCGTGCCCAGCCCCTATCTGTTGCGCCCGATTGAACACGGCGCCGACATTGTGGTGCACTCACTCACCAAGTACCTGGGTGGCCACGGCAACAGCGTGGGTGGTGCGATTGTCGATAGTGGCAAATTTCCTTGGGCCGAGCACAAAGAGCGTTTTAAACGCCTGAACGAGCCCGATGTGAGCTACCACGGCGTGGTGTACACCGAGGCACTGGGTGCTGCAGCCTTTATTGGCCGTGCCCGTGTGGTGCCGCTGCGCAATATGGGTGCGGCCCTGGCACCGCTCAATGCTTTCCTGATTCTTCAAGGCATTGAAACCCTGGCCTTGCGGATGGATCGCATCTGCGATAACGCCCAAGCTCTGGCCCAATACCTGCAGCAACACCCCAAGGTGGAATGGGTGCGCTATGCTGGTCTGCCTGACCACCCCGACCATGCGCTCGTCCAGCGCCAGCTCGGTGGCAAGGCTTCGGGGATTTTGTCGTTCAGCCTCAAGGGCCAAGAGGCCGACCCGCGCGCTGCTGGAGCGCGCTTCTTGGACGCACTGCAATTGTTTACCCGTTTGGTCAATATCGGCGATGCCAAGTCGCTGGCTACCCATCCCGCCTCCACAACCCACCGCCAGCTCAACCCCACAGAACTGGCCAAAGCAGGCGTCAGCGAAGGCATGGTGCGCTTGTCTGTAGGCATTGAGCACATTGACGATCTGCGCGCCGACCTGGCCCAGGCGCTAGAGCAGGTATAAGTTGTGTTGCTGCCCCCCTGGGGCATACAGACACAAAAAAGCCCTCGTCAAGAGGGCTTTTTTTATGCAGAGCGCAGCAAAGCACGCTCTGTAGCAGCGGAATCAGCCGCCCTTCTTCGAGCGTTTGCCGGGGTTCTTCTTGCTGCGTGTTGCCACGCCGCGCTCCAAGCTCACGCGCTGACCACGGCCAGGGGTGGGCAAGGTCACGCCATTGGGAGTCTGGGGACGGGGGGTGCGCTTGCGATCTGCTTCCGTAACGATTTTGTTGCCCATGAATGGCCTCCGTTAAAAGTGAAAATAAAAAGAAAAGTCCTCCATTAGGCCACAGCCTGAAGGAGCCCATAGCAAACGAGGGCTGCTCACGCCTTGGTGCCTCTATGGTCTGTGCTGCGCAACCGTTGCCCCCACAGCACCACGACCAACACCACAGCACCCGCCAATACCCCCAATACGGCATTGAGCACATTGGGTAGGAGTACCTGCCACAACGCACCAACAGGCCATTGCAATGCCGCTGTGCCTGCCGCCTCGATATGGTGGTGTAACCACGGCACACCATGCGCCAAAATACCTCCACCGACCAAAAACATGGCCGCAGTGCCTGCCACCGACAGCCCCTTCATGAGCCAAGGTGCTGCCCCCACGATACCCCGCCCCAGCCCTTGCACCAAAGTGCTGCTTTGGCGGGTCAGCCACAGGCCCAGATCATCGAGTTTGACGATGCCAGCGACCAACCCATAGACCCCCACCGTCATCAGGACGGCAATGCCAGACAGCACCGTCACCTGTTGAATAAAAGGCGCGGCCGCTACCGTGCCCAAGGTAATGGCAATAATTTCGGCCGAGAGAATAAAGTCTGTGCGCACAGCACCTTTCACCTTGTCTCGCTCGAACGCTGCCATATCGGTGGTTGGCTCGCTCCCAGCCAATATAGCGGTGTTGTCGTGCCCATCGGCCTCATCGGTAGCGCCATGCATAAAATGGTGGGCCAGCTTTTCACAACCCTCAAAGCACAGGAAAGCCCCCCCCACCATCAGCAGGGGTGTCACCGCCCAAGGGGCTAAGGCACTGATCAGCAGCGCCAAAGGCACCAAAATTGCCTTGTTAAGCAGTGATCCCTTGGCCACGGCCCAAACCACCGGGATTTCACGCTCAGCCCGCACCCCGGCCACCTGTTGCGCATTGAGCGCCAAATCATCCCCCAGCACTCCAGCCGTCTTTTGTGCTGCCACCTTGGTCATCACCGAGACATCGTCGGCCATAGCCACGCTCTTTTTTGCGGCTACTTTGGTCATCAAAGCCACATCGTCAAGGATGGTGGCGATGTCATCCAACAGGGTTAACAAACTGGCTCCGGCCATAGCAGCTCCTTAGGGAGAATAAAAAAACAGCTTTCAGCCCGATGATGACGGAAGCTGAAAGCTGCATTGTGATACGGCCTAGATCTGATCGACAGGTGCCGGTCAAGCGACCCAACGGCGCGCATTGCGCCACAGGCGCAACCACGGGCTGGCAGCACTAGCACCACCACTGGCGGCCATGTCCGTCCAGCTCATTTGCACGTTGCGGAACACGCGCTCGGGGTGCGGCATCATGGCAGTAAAGCGACCATCAGCGGTGGTTACGCCGGTCAGGCCACCCGCGCTGCCGTTGGGGTTGAACGGGTAACGCTCCGTGGCTGCGCCAGTGTTATCGACAAAGCGCATGGCCGCCAGCACTTGGGCGGCATTGCCCCGGTGCTTGAAGTTGGCATAGCCCTCGCCGTGGGCCACGGCAATCGGCAAACGGCTACCGGCCATGCCCTGCAAGAAGATGCTGGGCGACTCCAACACTTCGACCATGCTCAGGCGGGCTTCAAAGCGTTCGCTTTGGTTGGTAGTGAAGCGCGGCCAATCTTGTGCGCCAGGGATGATGTCGGCCAATTCGGCAAACATTTGGCAACCATTGCACACGCCCAAACCAAAGGTGTCTGGGCGGGCAAAGAAGCCTTGGAATTGCTCGGCCAGCACCGGGTTGAAAGTGATGGAACGCGCCCAGCCAATGCCTGCGCCCAAGGTGTCGCCGTAGCTGAAGCCACCGCAGGCCACCACGCCTTGTACGTCTTGCAAACGCACCCGGCCGGTTTGCAGGTCGGTCATGTGGACATCTACGGCCTCAAAACCGGCTTCGGTAAAGGCATAGGCCATTTCCACATGCGAATTGACCCCCTGCTCGCGCAACACGGCCACTTTGGGGCGCGAGAGGTTCAGGAACGGCGCAGCCACATTCTCTGCCGGGTCAAACGTCAGATGGACGTGCATACCGGGGTCTTGGGGGTCACCGGCGGCAGCGTGTTCGGCATCGGCGCAGGCGGGGTTATCGCGCTGCTGGCAGATTTTCCAGCTCACGCTGTCCCAGACTTGGTGCAAGTCAGCCAATGGGGCGCTGAACACTTCTTTGGCATCGCGCCAGATGGACAATTGGCCCTTGCCTGCATCGATGCTGGAACTGAGCGGACGGGTCTTGCCGACAAAGTGGCTGAACTTGGACAAGCCATGCTCGCGCAAGGTTTGCATCACGGCGTTGCGCTCGGCAGTGCGTACTTGCAGCACCACGCCCAGTTCTTCGCTGAACAGGGCCTTGAGCGTCAGCTCTTCGCGGCGGGCGCTCACTTGCTGTGCCCAGTTCTTGGAATCGCCGGTGTCCATGCGGCTATCGCTGATGCCGTCGCCTTCTGTGACCAACATGTCAACATTCAAGGCCACACCCACATGGCCCGCAAAGGCCATTTCGGCCACGGCGGCCAGCAAGCCGCCATCGCTGCGGTCGTGGTAGGCCAGAATTTGTCCTTGGGCACGCAAGGTGTTGATGGCCTTGACCAATTGCATCAGGTCTTGGGCATCGTCCAAATCGGGCACTACATCGCCCGATTGGTTCAGCACTTGGCCCAGAATGCTGCCGCCCATGCGGTGCTGGCCCTTGCCCAAATCGACCAACAGCAGCGTGGTGTCTTCTTCTTGGGCGTTCAGTTGCGGAGTGAGCGTGCCACGCACATCATCCAAGGTGGCAAAGGCGGTGATGATGAGGCTGACGGGCGACACCACTTTATGGCTTTCGCCAGCGTGCTGCCATTGGGTACGCATGGACAGCGAGTCTTTGCCCACCGGAATTGAGATACCCAAGGCTGGGCACAGCTCCATACCCACGGCTTTTACCGTTTCGTACAGGGCGGCATCTTCGCCCGGCTCGCCACAAGCAGCCATCCAGTTGGCCGACAGTTTGACGCGCGACAACTCCACCGGCGCAGCCAGCAGGTTGGTAATGGCCTCGGCAATCGCCATGCGGCCCGAAGCCGGGGCATCCAAGGCAGCCAATGGGGTGCGCTCACCCATCGCCATCGCTTCACCGGCAAAGCCCTTGAAATCGGCCAGCGTCACGGCCACATCGGCCACCGGAATCTGCCACGGCCCGACCATTTGGTCGCGGTGTGTCAGGCCGCCCACAGCGCGGTCGCCAATGGTGATGAGGAAACGCTTGGAAGCCACGGTGGGGTGACTCAGCACATCAATGATGGCTTTTTGCAAATCGACACCGGTCAGTTCCATCGGCTGGAAGGCACGCTGCACGGTTTGGACATCGCGGTGCATCTTGGGCGGCTTGCCCAACAATACCGACATGGGCATATCGACCGGGAATTTCTGGTCTGCTGCCGTAGCGGCGGTGTCTTCCAGCACCAGTTGGCGTTGTTCGGTGGCCGTGCCAATCACGGCAAACGGGCAACGCTCGCGCTCACAAAAGGCACGGAACTGCTCCAGCGACTCGGGCGCAATCGCCAGCACGTAGCGTTCTTGGCTTTCGTTGCTCCAAATTTCTTTGGGCGACAGGCCCGACTCTTCCAACTGCACCGCACGCAGGTCAAAACGCGCACCGCGTCCCGCATCGTTGGTCAGCTCAGGGAAGGCGTTGGACAAGCCACCCGCACCCACATCGTGAATCGCCAAAATCGGGTTCTTCTCGCCCTGCGCCCAGCAGTGGTTAATGACTTCTTGGGCGCGGCGTTCAATTTCGGGGTTGCCGCGTTGCACCGAGTCAAAATCCAGTTCAGCGGCATTCGTACCCGTGGCCATCGAGCTGGCGGCACTGCCGCCCATGCCAATGCGCATACCGGGGCCACCCAGTTGAATCAACAACGAACCGGCGGGAAATTCGATTTTTTTCGTTTGCTCCGCATCGATCACGCCCAAGCCACCGGCAATCATGATGGGTTTGTGGTAGCCACGCTGCACACCGGCCACGGTTTGCTCGTATTCGCGGAAATAACCAGCCAAGTTGGGACGGCCAAACTCATTGTTAAAGGCCGCGCCGCCCAACGGGCCTTCAATCATGATTTGCAGCGGGCTAGCGATATGGCCGGGTTTGCCGCCAGCTTGGTCGGACGCGCCGTCCCAGAGTTTGGACACGGTAAAGCCCGTCAGGCCCGCCTTGGGCTTGGAGCCGCGCCCGGTAGCGCCCTCGTCACGGATTTCACCGCCCGCACCCGTAGAAGCACCGGGGAAGGGCGAAATCGCCGTGGGGTGGTTGTGCGTTTCTACCTTCATCAGCACATGGTGTGTGGCCTGTTCTTTTTGGTAGCTGTTGGCATCACCTTGCATACGGGCCACAAAACGCTCCACCACACTGCCTTCCATGATGGAAGCGTTGTCAGCGTAGGCCACCACCGTGTGCTGGGGGGCCAATTGGTGCGTGTTGCGAATCATCGCAAACAGGCTCTTGTCTTGGGTTCGCCCGTCAATGGTGAACTGGGCATTGAAAATTTTGTGGCGACAGTGTTCGCTGTTGGCCTGCGCGAACATCATCAGCTCGACATCGGTAGGGTTGCGCTGCAAACCTTGGAAGGCAGTGACCAGATAGTCGATTTCGTCCTCGGCCAGCGCCAGCCCCCATTGCTTGTTAGCGGCAATGAGTGCAGCCCGGCCACCGCCCAACACATCCACATGCTCCATTGGCTGGGCGGGCAGCTCGGTAAACAGGGCTTGTGCGCCGCTCAAATCCGTCACCACCGATTCGGTCATGCGGTCGTGCAGCAGGGCCGCCACTTGCTGCAGCTGCTCGGCATTCAGGCTTGGCTTGCTGAGCAGGCCCGACTGCAAAGTGAGGTGGTATTCGGTCACGCGCTCAATGCGGCGCACGGCCAAGCTGCAATTGTGGGCAATGTCGGTGGCTTTAGAGGCCCAAGGCGATACGGTGCCCAAACGGGGCGTGACAATCAGCGCAGCGCCCTCGGCGGGGCCAGCATAAGGCTCACCATAGGTGAGCAAGGCCGCCAGACGCTCTAGGGTGTCTGGCGCTGGTGCAACATCGGTGGCCACCAGATGGACAAAGCGTGCCGCAATCGAGGCAATCTTGGGGTGGATGGCTTGGAGCGCAGGCAAAAGTTGCTGGGCGCGGAAGGGGCTGAGGGCATTAGCGCCCGCAAGCGTGGTGATGTGCAAGGTCACGTTGGCGGCCTAGTTGATAAAAATAAGAGGCAAAAGAGGCTGGACAGCGCCAGCAGAAGGGGCCATTTTACCGGCCTGCCCCCATCCAAGCCCCCGCTGTGACCAATGGCAAAAGGCAATGGGATAATCACCGGCCTATGAGTATCACCATTAAAACGGCCCCGGAAATCGACGCTATGCGCCGGGCTTGCCGTCTGGCCTCCGAAGTGCTGGACTACATTGCCCCCCATATCCAGCCCGGTATCACCACACTTGAAATCGACCGCCTAGGCGCCGAGTGCATGGCCCGCCAAGGCACGCGCTCAGCCACCATTGGCTACCAACCGCCAGGCTACCCTGCCTATCCAGCGTCGCTGTGCACTTCGGTCAACCATGTAGTCTGCCACGGTATCCCCAACGACAAACCCCTGAAAAAGGGCGACATCGTGAATGTGGACGTGACCGTGATTACCGATGATGGTTGGTATGGTGACAGCAGCCGCATGTACCTGATTGGCGATTGTTCGATTGCTGCCAAGCGCCTGTGCGCCCTGACCTACGAGGCCATGTGGTTGGGCATTTTGCAGGTCAAGCCCGGCGCCCGTTTGGGCGACATTGGCCATGCCATCCAGAAATTTGCCGAAAGCCACGGCCTGTCGGTAGTGCGTGAGTTTTGCGGCCACGGCATTGGGCAAAAATTTCACGAAGAACCCCAGGTGCTGCACTATGGCCGCCCTGGCACCCTAGAAGAACTCAAGCCTGGCATGATTTTCACCATTGAGCCGATGCTCAACGCGGGCAAGCGTGACATCAAAGAACTGGGCAATGATGGCTGGACGATCATCACCAAAGACCGCAGCTTGTCGGCACAATGGGAGCATACCGTGCTCGTCACCCCCACTGGCTACGAAGTGCTGACGCTGTCCGCAGGCTATCCGGCCCTGCCCCATTTCGTTCAGGCCACGGCCACCTGAGTGCCTCCTCGCACAGTTCTTGCATGGTCTGGCCCTTGTTGTTTCTTCCCGAATACTTGCCATGACCGAACTGCAAGCCCTGCGCGACACTTACCGCCGTCAGAAAGCCGAGCTGCTGGCCTCCCTGACAGCCTCACAAGCCTCCACGCGCGGCATCCATGCCCACCTGCGTACCTTGGCGCGCATTGCAGGCAATTTGCTCTCACAGTTGTGGCAACGGGCCGCCCTGCCCGAAAGCATGGCTTTGATAGCTGTGGGTGGCTTTGGCAGAGGCGAATTGTTTCCGCATTCGGATGTGGATGTGCTGTTGTTACTGCCCGACAGCCACACCGCCATAGCCCAGCGCCAAGCCATTGAAGGTTTTATCAGCAGCTGCTGGGATGTAGGGCTAGAAATTGGCTCCAGCGTGCGCACGGTGGCCGAATGCACCACCGAGGCGGCGCAAGATGTGACCGTACAAACCTCCTTATTGGAGGCCAGGCTACTGTGTGGCAACGTGGCACTGTTTACCGAGTTTGAGCAGCAATACCGCGCCCACCTCGACCCCAAAGCCTTTCTGATTGCCAAAACGCTGGAGATGCGCCAGCGCCACAACAAATACGACAACACACCGTACGCGCTGGAGCCCAATTGCAAAGAATCGCCCGGCAGCCTGCGTGATCTGCAAACGGTGCTCTGGGTAGCGCGTGCTGCAGGGCTAGGCCACAGCTGGCAAGAACTGGCCCGTAGCGGGCTGGCAACGCCATTTGAGCTGCGCCAATTGGTGCGTAACGAAGCCCTGCTATCGCTAGTGCGAGCACGTCTGCATACCATTGCTGGGCGGCGCGAAGATCGGCTGGTGTTTGATCTGCAAACCGCTGTAGCCGAATCGTTTGGCTACCGCTCTGAAGCGCCCGATGGCAGTGGCCTGCCACTGCGCGCCAGCGAAACCCTGATGCGCCGCTACTACTGGGCAGCCAAGGCTGTCACGCAGTTGTGCCAAATCTTGCTGCTCAACATCGAAGAACGTCTCAACCCCTCTGACCACGCCCCACGCCCCATCAACAACCGCTTTCTGGACAAAGCTGGGATGATTGAGGTGGTCAGCGACGACCTGTACCAACACGACCCGCACGCCATCCTCGAAACCTTCTTGCTCTACCAAACCTCTGCCGGTTTGCAGCACCTGTCGGCCCGCACCTTGCGGGCGCTATACCGGGCGCGCAGCGTCATGGATGGCGCTTTCCGCCGAGACCCAGTCAACCGGGCGGCTTTTTTGCGTATCCTGCAACAGCCTGAGGGCATCACCCATGCCATGCGCCTGATGAACCAAACCTCCGTGCTTGGGCGCTATCTCTGGTCGTTCCGACGCATCGTTGGGCAAATGCAGCACGACCTGTTCCATGTCTATACCGTAGACCAGCATATCCTGATGGTGTTGCGCAATGTACGGCGCTTCTTCATGGCCGACCATGCCCACGAATACCCGTTTTGTTCACAATTGGCGGCTGGCTGGGACAAACCCTGGACACTCTATGTGGCGGCATTGTTTCATGACATTGGCAAAGGTCGCGGAGGAGACCACTCCCAGATTGGTGCCGTAGTAGCACGGCGCTTTTGCCGCCAACACGGCGTGGCCCGCGAAGATGCCCAACTGATTGAGTTTTTAGTGCGCGAACACCTGACCATGAGTCAAGTGGCACAAAAACAAGATCTGAGCGACCCCGACATCATTGCCGCATTTGCGCGGCGCGTAGGCAACGAACGCTACCTTACAGCACTGTACCTGCTCACGGTGGCAGATATTCGGGGCACCAGCCCCAAAGTCTGGAATGCTTGGAAAGGCAAACTACTGGAGGACTTGTACCGCGCCACTTTGCGCACCTTGGGTGGACGGGCACCCGATGCCGCAGCCGAAATTGAGGCACGCAAACGCGAAGCACTGGTCATGCTGGCCTTGGTCGCCCAACCGTTTGAATCGCACAAAAAACTCTGGGAAACATTGGACGTGAGCTACTTCATGCGCCACGAAGCCTCTGACATTGCCTGGCATACCCGACACCTCTCACGCCACGTTGGCACGGCCCATCCGGTAGTACGGGCACGCCAATCCTTGGCAGGTGAGGGGCTGCAAGTGGCAGTCTATGCACCAGACCAGCCCGACCTGTTCGCCCGTATTTGCGGTTATTTTGACCGGGCAGGTTTTAGCATTCTGGACGCACGGGTACACACTGCCCGCAATGGCTACGCACTCGACACCTTCCAAGTGGTCACGGCCTCGCTACCGGGTCACTACCGGGAGTTGACCCACATGGTAGAAAACGACCTGACCCACACCCTGGAGGCCAGTGGCCCTCTGCCCGAGCCCGGTCGCAGACGCCTGTCACGCCGCGCCAAAAGTTTCCCGATTGCCCCCCGCGTTACGCTGCACCCTGATGAAAAAGCACAACGCTGGTTGTTGGCCATCTCGGCCAGCGACAGGGCCGGTCTGCTCTATCTGGTGGCCCGCGTACTGGCACGGCACCAACTGAATGTGCAACTCGCCAAAGTCAGCACCTTGGGAGAACGGGTAGAAGACACCTTTCTGGTTGAAGGCCCCGAACTCCAACACAGCGCCCGCCAAATTGCCATTGAGACCGAACTCATTCAAGCACTATCGGACTGAAACTCCATGAAAAAACGGCCCGCAGGCCGTTTTTTCATGCTCTGTGCAATGTGCTGTTACGCAAAATTGGCTTCAGCAAACTTCCAGTTCACCAACTTGTCCAAGAATGTTTCGACAAACTTGGGGCGCAGATTGCGGTAATCAATGTAGTAGGCATGTTCCCACACATCCACTGTCAGCAGGGCTTTGTCTTCAGTGGTCAGGGGAGTGCCTGCGGCGCCAGTATTGACGATATCGACAGAACCATCGGCTTTCTTCACCAGCCACGTCCAACCCGAACCAAAGTTGCCCACCGCCGATTTCACAAAGGCTTCCTTGAAGGCAGCATAGCTACCCCACTTGGCATGGATGGCTTGGGCCAGCGCGCCGGTGGGCTCACCACCACCATTGGGGGCCATGCAGTTCCAGAAGAAAGTGTGGTTCCAAATTTGGGCTGCGTTGTTGTAAATACCTCCTGAAGACTTCTTGACGATCTCTTCCAGCGTCAGGCTCTCGAACTCCGTGCCCTTTTGCAAATTGTTCAGGTTGACCACATAGGCGTTATGGTGCTTGCCGTGGTGGAACTCCAAGGTTTCCTGGCTGTAGTGGGGAGCCAAGGCATCAATTGCATAAGGCAGTGGAGGCAGGGTGTGTTCCATGGGGTTTTCCTTCGTGGGTGGTTCAAACAATGCCGCACAGTCCTGTGCGGACTACAACAGCAACGGCACATTGTAGGAAGGAATCTCTATTCAAGCCGAGAGCATGCTAGAGTGGCACAAAATCTATGGGCTTACTCAGACGGTTGGGTGGCTCTTTTTTTCCTGCCCCTTAGGAATCGCTGCACCATGCTGAAAAAGTTTTCTACCCTCCTGCTCACTGGCAAGGCCGCCACGCTGCCCTTTCTGATGCAACAGGCCCATGCACTAACGCCCACCTATACCGATATCGTCACGACCCAAGTCACGCAGGTGGAGTTGCCCATCCTGAACAAAGTGCGGCTTGACAGCTTGGGCAACAGCACCTACCACGGCGCAGCCACCCTGTGCGACGATACAGGTGTGCCCAACGCACTGTCTCTGGTCGTAACGGGCCTGAAAGACAAAGATGTGCTGTATGTCGTCACTTCCACCAACACTGGCGGCAATGAAATTCTCAACGCCAAAATCAAGGTGGGTCTGGCCGGTTTGAAGGTGCCTGTTGCCACCGGCGTAACCGCGCCTGCCAACGGTACGGTCGCCCTGACAATTCCACTGGATTTGGGTGCCTTGGGATACTCCCTGACACGAGGCAACTCCTTCTATCTGCAAACCATTGTCCTGCCTGAAGGCAGCTATGAAAATGGTTTCCCAGTGTGGGCCAATGCCCGCGTCTCCGAACTTGATCAGATCAGCGTCAATACCTGTGCCAGCACCTACGGCGGCCCCACCTACTGATTCTGTCTTGCGAACTCCTTCTACCCCCGCAGCAGACCACCTGTTCCACTATCAAGGTGTGTCCTGCTTGGTGCGGGCACTGGAAGGAGCAGACATACTGCAACTTTATCCACGGCCCGAAGTGGCGGCGGCCTTGGCCGCTTACCGTCCGTCATACCAACACCAAGAACATCCCCTGCAAGACTGGGTGCAGCGCCTGCAGTGGTTGGCCCAGCTAGATCCTCCGGTAGAGCGCGAAGCACTGGTGTTGCATCGGCGCACCCATACCCCGCTGGGCTTTCTAGCGTTCAGTGCAGTAGACCTCTACAACGCCAAAGCGGAAGCATCGGTGGCGTTTTTTCGTGGTCAAGGCAGCCGTCCTGCGTTAGAGGCCGTGCATTGGCTGCTCCACACCGCCTTCACCGACTTGCCGTTTCACAAACTGGTGTTTTGCGTACACCCTGGCAACCGCTCTGCCATCCAGTTTCTGGCAGGCCTAGGCATTGCGCGAGAAGCCGTGTTGCGAGAAGAATTGCGCACGGCCAATGGCCAACGCACTGATTTATGGCGTTATGCCCTGCTTCGACCAGAATGGCTGGGCAGTTTGGCCCAATCGCGACTGCAACGTTTAGCCCCCTTGCGATCCTCCCCCTAACAGAGACCTGCGTATGCGCTTGCTGGTGCTGGCTCCCCACCCCGATGACGAGTTGTTGGGGTGTGCAGCCCTGATCATGAACACCCTCAATCAGGGGGGTGTGGTCAAGGTAGTCGTTATTACCAATGGCGGGTTGGGGGGTGATCCGCAAATACGGCAACAAGAATTACAAGCCGGACTGGCCGTACTGCAAGCCCCCCCAGCGCAATGCTGGGAGCACCAAGATGGTGCCTTACCCCTGAATCAGGCCATACAGGAACGTTACCGCGCCTTGGTCAGTGCCTATCACCCCACCGATATTGCACTACCGGCACCGAGTGAATCCCATCCAGACCACCGTCGCCTGACACGAGGGGTGGTGGCTGCCCTGACCCAGCACTGGTCGGGTGAATTGTGGTTTTATGAAACCACCAGCCCGCTACCGTACCCCAACCACATCGAGCCCTTACTGCTCGAACGCAAACTCCAGGCGCTGGCCTGCCACGCTTCCCAACAGGCACAGTATGACTACCAAGCCCATACGCAGGGTCTGGCGACCTTGCGTGGTGCGGCGATTGCAGCGCCACATGGTGAAGCCTATGTCCGTTATATGTGGGACGGTAGCGAACAAAATTTTTTTGAAAATCGCCCCTTGGTCTCAGTCGTGGTACGGGCCGATGATCCCGCTCTATTAGCGGTAGCCCTGCTCAGTCTGGCCGAACAGAGTTACGACCAATTAGAAGTGGTGGTGGTTTGGCATGGGAGCACTTGGCCCACAGAGGGGCCAACCACTGTACCGATACGTGTGGTGCAAGGGCCAGGGCCGCGTGCGGCCAACCTCAATGCAGGCATAGCGGCAGCACAAGGCGAATATCTCGCCTTTCTCGATCAAGACGATGTCTGGCTCCCAGACCATCTGGCACTGCTAGTGACCGAACTAGAGGCTGCCCCGCTGCTGGATCTGGCCTATGGCGACTACCGTCTGGCCACTTGCGACTACCAAAAAGGCAAGGTGCAAGTACTCGATACAGGAGAGCCGCTAGGCCAAGATTGGCGGGCAGGCCGTCTACTGGCAGGCAACCACATCCCCCTGCACAGCTATGTCTGCCGCACACGACTGGCACAACGCCTCAGGTTCGATGAAGCACTAGAGGCCTATGAAGATTGGGACTTCTTGGTTCGTGCCGAACTCGAAGGTTGCACCTTCAGGCGGGTTCCGGAGCTGGTGTGCGAATACCGCCAATATCCCAAGCCGGGTGAAAAAGCAGATCTGCAAACCCAACATGAACGCAAAGGCTATCTGGTTTGGCGCCAAGCTGTGTTGCGCAAAATTGTGGAACGTCTCTCATTGGCAAGCCTCGAACGCCTCGTCAATCTGGTGGATGCCTTGGAGTCAGAACGAAACACTGCCCAAAAACGCGCCCAAGAGCACGCCACCCAAGCCCAGCGCAGCCAGCAAGCACTGCAGCATGGGCAAAATACCCTCACGCAGTTGCACCGTTGGGCTGATTTGTTAGCGCCTGGGTCTATCGCCAGCTCTAGCCTCAGCCGTCTGGTGGGCCAAGCCTTTCAAGCGGGCCCGACCTTTGCCATCATCCTGCCAGTTTGTGATCCGGCCCCCGAATTTTTGACCGAGGCTGTGCACTCGGTACTGCAACAAACGTACCCGCACTGGCAACTCTGTATCGCTGATGACGCCAGCACCCACCCCCCGGTGCTGGCGCTACTGGAGCAACTCAAGAACTTGGCCGCGCAAGATCCACGTCTGCGCATCCAGCACCGTCCCCAACGGGGGGGTATTGTGGCGGCCTCGCAAACAGCCATCGCCTTGGCACAGGCCGACTGGGTGGCCTTTCTGGATCACGACGACCGGCTCGATCCCGATGCCTTATTGGAAATGGCGGGCTGTATCCGCAGCCATCCAGATCTTGAATGCCTTTATACCGACAGCAGAATGATCGACCGCAACGGCGCATTGCTGCACACCTACCACAAGCCAGACTGGGCACCAGAAACCCTGCTGCACCTCAATTACATCAATCATTTGACCGCTGTACGCCATGACGTGCTCACACAGGTAGGTGGGCTACGCGAAGGCTTGGATGGCAGTCAGGACTGGGATTTGTGGTTGCGTCTGGCAGCACGGCCCCAGTTGCAAGTCAGACACATCGCCCTGCCACTGTACGACTGGCGGGCCACTGAGACCTCGGTAGCCTATGCAGTATCGGCCAAACCCTATGTGCTAGAAGCGGCCTGCCGCAGCGTTTCGCTCCATCTACAAAACCAAGGCTTACAACACGTCCACAGCCAGCCCGCCAAACAAGGTGCGGGCTTGCGTCACCAATGGGAAGCTCCACTAGAACCCCTCACGGTCGTGATCCTGACCCACCACAACCCAGAGGACTTGGCACGACTATTGACTTCGCTACAGCAGCAAGATTACCCCTCGCTGCAAGTGCTACTGGTATGCAACAACGTTTCAGCAGATGACCACGCCACCGCACAACTGGTGGCGTTAGCACAGCACCAAACCGGATGGCGCGTTCTGTACGACAACCGCCCCTTCAACTGGGCTGCACTCAACAACACAGCAGCCCGCCATGCCATCACGCCTTGGCTACTGTTCCTCAACGACGATGTAGAACTCAAAGCGCCCACCACCCTGACCCAACTGGCCCGTTATCTAACCCTAGACACAGGCATCGGTATTGTTGGTGCCCGTTTGGAATATGACCCACAAGACGGCGGCGGCCTACAACACGATGGCATCGCCACCGACGTTGGCTGGGGCGCACGCAATATCGTGGATGAACGCGATGGCAAAGGCCTGAATATTCCGCGCAATGTCTCTGCGGTCACGGGTGCCTGCCTACTCACCCGGCGCACCGTTTTTGATGCCTGTGGCGGATTTGATGAACGATTTGCCGTATCTTTCAACGATGTGGACTTCAACCTGCATGTCCGCCAACTCGGTTGGCGGGTGGTGCAGGCCAGCGATGTCACCTGCATTCACCGTGAATCACGCACCCGTGGCGTCATGAACACCGATGCCCAGCGCACACAACTCCAGCAAGAATCCCAACTTTTGCGGGATAAATGGAAAGACTTCTTGCAAGAGACCTACCGTCTGCACTACCAAATGCGCTATGCCGGAACCCACATCATTGCGATGAACCATGACTAAATCTCCGCTGGCCCGTTGCACAGTGCGCGCCATGACCGAGTCCGACTGGCCTGCGGTACAGGCGGGGTTCATGCACAGCTTTGTGACACACCGCCCCCCCCAAGTCTGGGCTTGGCGTTATCAGTGGCACCAACCACATCAGGCAGGCTGGCGGGGCTGGATCAGTCAAGCACCCGATGGCACCGTGGCTGCCTTTTTCGGCGCCACGGTGCATCGTTGCTGGATACAAGGGCAAGAGCAGCCCTTACTGATAGCACGCGACAATTACAGTCACCCGTTATGGCGCCACCACTCCGGAGCTAGCCGACAAGGGCTGTTTGTTTCCACAGAACAGGCGTTTCATGCCGCTGGTGCTCAAGAGGCACTCCTGTGTATGGGGATAGGACTCGATCGACGGGCACGCCTGAGCACGTTACTGAATGTTTGCACCCCATACCACAAGGGCCATTGGTGGCGCCAATCTCTACCAACTCCATCCCCACAAGAACATGGCTATGCCATCCAGGTTCTACCCACACAATTTGCCGAACCGACCTGGAACACTCTGTGGGCACAATACCGTCAGGGTCTACGCATCTCACTGGTACGTGATCGTGAATTCTTGGCTTGGCGTTTCGATGATCGCCAAGGACAACCTTATTGGCGTTTTGCATTGTGGTCTATCACCTCTGCTGCGCCTGTAGGCTTTGTGGTTCTGACCCCCACCGAACCAGGACGGGCCATCCTCGTGGATCTGGTGCTCCCTCAAGCGCCCCAGGCTGTGCGTGATGCTTGGCTCCAAATAACCCGCTGGCTACGAGACCGTGGCATCTCCCACCTAGACACCTTTATCGGACAAGCCTGCCCCGCACACCCATGGTTGCCCTTGCTTGGCTTTACACCCGTGGCCCCGCCACTGCCTGTGCAACCCGTGTACCGCTGCTACACGCCACTGGATTTTGACAACGACTACCCCTTTACTCTGGCAGACAGCGATCTTTATTGAACTGCCTATTTTTTCATCAACCTGTCACTTTCACGCAGTGATGCGGGCTAGCAAGGTGGCAGGTAAAGGTTTTCCACAACCTTGTCCACAGAGAATGTGGATGACCCAGTGCAGCAGACGGGCCACGCCAGAATGAAGGCAAGCTAGGAGATAATCGCCGTTTCCTTACCCGAGCGGAGAGAGAACATTGTTGTCGATCATACAAGCCGCAGGCTGGCCCATCTGGCCTTTGATTGCCTGTTCCGTTCTGGCGCTGGCGCTGATTATTGAGCGTTTTGTCACCTTACGCACAGCGCGCATCACCCCCCCACAATTGCTCCAAGAAGCCATGACGGTCTCTAGCAGCGGTGTTCCTAGCCCAGACGTGGTGGCCCAATTGGCACAGAACTCTGCACTGGGCGAAGTGCTGGCCAGTGGGCTACAAGCCATCAACACCAATCCTCGTTGCACTGAAACCGATCTGCGCGCCACCATGGAAGGCACCGGCCGTGCAGTGGCTCACCGATTAGAAAAATACCTCAGTGCGCTAGCCACTATTGCCTCAGCAGCTCCCTTGCTGGGTCTGTTGGGCACCGTCATTGGCATGATCGAAATTTTCGGCTCACAAGTCGATGCAGGCGGACTCGGACAAACCATCAGCAGCGGCAACCCAGCCCGGTTGGCACATGGTATCTCTGTGGCTCTGTACAACACAGCCTTCGGGTTGATCGTGGCCATTCCTGCACTGATTTTCTGGCGCTATTTTCGCGCCCGTGTGGATGCCTATCTGCTCACGCTCGAGTTGTCGGCAGATCAGTTTGTGCGCCACCTAATGCAATTGCGCAAATGAACTTCCGCCCGCGCCAGAAAGAAGAACCGGAGATCAACCTGATCCCGTTCATCGACGTACTGCTGGTGATTCTCATCTTCCTGATGCTGACCACCACCTACAGCAAGTTCACCGAGATGCAACTAACGCTGCCTGTGGCTGACACCGAACAAATGCGTGATCGGCCCAAAGAAATCATCGTCGCCGTAGCCGCTGATGGTCGCTATGCTGTCAATAAAATGGCCGTGACTGGCAAAGGCGTAGACCCTATGGCTAGCGCCTTGCGCGATGCTGCCAAAGGGCAGTCGGGCAGCATTATCGTCATCAGTGCCGATGCCACAGCCCCTCACCAAGCCGTCATCACCGTGATGGAGGCAGCACGCCGTGCTGGGCTAACGCAAATCACCTTTGCCACCCAATCGTCAGCCAGTACAGGGGCGGCCAATCCCTGACGTACACCCAAAGGCAGGCTTCCTTCAATCATGTCTGAAGCTGCATTGCGCCGCCTATGGCACCATCGCCACTGGGGTGCCAGGCTCTTATGGCCCTTGTCCCTGCTTTATGGGCTGCTGGCGCGTGGGCGACAAATCCTCTACCACTGGCGTTGGCTACCCACACAACATCCGGGGGTGCCCGTCATTGTGGTGGGTAATGTGATTGCTGGGGGTGCGGGCAAAACGCCAGTGGTCATGGCCGTTGTCCGCCATCTGCAAAACCAAGGCTGGCATCCTGGTGTAGTCTCACGCGGCTATGGCCGTCATAGCCATGACTGTCGTAGCGTCCAAGCTGATAGCCACCCAGACGATGTGGGTGACGAGCCTCTGCTGTTGGCACAAACCTGCAACGTGCCAGTGGCCGTTGCCCCGCAACGCATAGATGCTGCCCGCCATTTGCGAGCACATCACCCCGAGATCAACATCATCGTTTGTGATGACGGGCTACAACACTGGGCTTTAGCGCGTGATGTCGAGATCTGTGTTTTCAACGAAGACGGAATCGGCAATGCTTGGTTGCTCCCAGCTGGCCCCCTGCGCGAACCTTGGCCCCGTGCCGTCGATTTGGTGGTACATGCTGGGCCTCCTCCCGTCAGTAATGCCCCCACCTTTGCCCTGAAACGCCAACTGGCTCCTTGGGCCATACGTGTTGATGGCACCCGAGTGCCCTTGTGCACGTTGCAAGACCAACCATTGGTAGCAGTAGCAGCCATTGCCCGACCCGAACATTTTTTTGCCATGCTGGCAACCCAAGGGCTACAGCTAAACCGCACTGTGGCCCTGCCCGACCATTTCAACTTCGAGGGTTGGCAATGTCCCACTCCGGCTAATCAACCCCTGCTGTGTACAGAAAAAGATGCCATCAAGCTCTGGCGCCACCACCCAGAGGCACTGGCTGTGCCATTACAAGTAGAGATAGCCCCCGAATTTTTTATGGCACTCGACGCCCATCTGGCCCGCACACTATCATCACGCCCTTCCCCTTGCCATTGAGCCTTGCACCACCATGGACCCGAAACTGCTTGAACTGCTGGTTTGCCCCGTCACCAAAGGCCCGCTCATCTACGACCGTGAATACCAAGAACTGATCTCGCGCAGTGCCCGGTTGGCTTACCCGGTACGCGATGGCATTCCAGTCTTGCTGGAAGACGAGTCGCGCCCCCTGAGTGATGACGAACTAGAACACTGGGCATCTTTGGCATGACGTCCGGCACTACTGACTTCACCGTGCTGATTCCGGCACGGATGGCCTCCAGCCGCCTGCCCAATAAACCACTGGCAGATATTGCAGGCCTACCGATGGTCGTGCGGGTAGCCCAACGTGCAGCACAAAGTGGCGCTCTGCGTACCGTGGTGGCAACCGACGATGTCCGCATCCAGCAAGCCTGTGCCAACCACGGCATCGAATCTATCCTCACGCAGCCCCATCATGCCAATGGCAGCGACCGCTTGGCCGAGGCCTGCGCACTACTGGAGCTGTCCGGAAATGATGTGGTGGTCAATGTGCAGGGCGATGAACCATTAATAGATCCCCTGCTGATTGCTGCCGTGGCAGCACTACTGCACCAGCACCCCAGCGCCAGCATGGGCACCGCTGCCCACCCCATTAGCACCTTGGCCGACTACACCAACCCCAATATCGTCAAGGTGGTGTTAGATGCTCACCATATGGCACAGTACTTCAGCCGTGCCCCCATTCCCCATGCCCGCGATCTGGCAGGCACTGCGTGGTGGGATGGCCGGGCCGCCCAGAGCCACACCAACATCGCCGCCCTGACAGGCTTTGCACCACTGCGCCATATTGGCCTCTACAGCTATCGGGCAGGCTTTCTGCGCCAGTTTCCACAACTGGCACCCGCCCCCACCGAAGCCCTTGAGGCTCTAGAACAATTGCGCACCCTCTGGCATGGACACCGCATTGCAGTCCATGTCACGGCCACTGCTCCCGGCCCTGGTGTAGACACCCCCGAAGACTTAGAGCGGGTACGGGCCTTGCTGGCGTAAGCCCGACCACAGGCAGTGCATGCTATCCTTGCCCGCTGACAAGAACGCTGCGCCCAGAACATTTCCGGTCAGCGGCGGCCATCCATTTCCACATCCAGAGGACTTTCCATGAGACTGATTCTGCTCGGCGCACCCGGCGCTGGAAAAGGCACGCAAGCCACTTTCATTTGCCAGAAATATGGCATTCCACAAATCTCTACTGGCGACATGTTGCGTGCCGCTGTCAAGGCAGGTACGCCACTGGGTATTCAAGCCAAGGCCGTGATGGATGCTGGCGGCTTGGTCAGTGACGACTTGATCATCAACTTGGTCAAAGAGCGTATCACCCAGCCCGACTGTGCCAACGGCTTCCTGTTCGATGGCTTTCCACGCACCATTCCTCAAGCCGATGCCATGAAGGCTGCCGGCGTCAAGCTCGACTATGTACTCGAAATTGACGTGCCCTTTGACGCCATCATTGAGCGCATGGGTGGCCGCCGCTCGCACCCCGCATCGGGCCGCACTTACCACGTCAAGTTCAACCCACCCAAGGTGGAAGGCCAAGATGACGTCACCGGGGAGCCACTGGTACAACGCGATGACGACAAAGAAGAAACCGTCAAGAAACGCTTAGACGTCTACAGCGCCCAAACCCGTCCGTTGGTAGACTACTATAGCCAGTGGGCTACCCAAGAGCCAGAAGCAGCGCCCAAATACCGCGCCATCAGTGGCACGGGCACCGTAGAAGACATCACTGCCCGCGCTTTTACAGCATTGGCCAGCTGATCATCTGTCCGTGCTGTCCGGTGCTGCGCCAGCACCTGTAACGCCCCGTCAACCACGGGGCGTTTTTATGTGTATTTCAGCGCAATTGCTGGGCCTATTGGTGGAGCAACTGCAGCAACAACGTAATCCGTGCCTTCACCGGGCTTAAACCCGGTGCCCAAGGCCAACGGGGAGGCCTGTTTGGCGTCGAAACCAACGCCCCCTGCACACAACGGGTACTCACCAACACAGCAACCCCCATGGCTTCTGCCCGCTCCAAGGCTGGGATCAAGGCCTGATGAATGGTGCCATTACCTGTGGCTGCCACTACCAGCCCCTGTACACCACTGGCCACCAAAGCGTCTACAGTGGCGGCACTGGCTCCAGCATGGCTCACGACAATCTCAACCCGAGGCCAACAGGCGGCAGAAGGCAACACAGCTTTCTCCACATCGGCTTCAAGGGCTACAGTCACCCACGGCTGTGCCATGCGCACCCGCCCCTCTTCTACCCAGCCCAGCACCCCACCATCACCTGAGTCAAAGGCATTCAAGCGATAGGGGTGTACCTTCTGCACACGTTGGGCCGCATGAATCTGCCCGGCACAAACCACTGTCACACCTTGGGCACCAGGTTGTGTAGCCACCACCACCGCATCGCGCAAATTCTGTGGGCCATCAGCAAACAAAGCCGTAGCGGGACGCATCGCACAAGTCAACACCACCGGTTTGCTCGCTGGCAACACACTGTGTAAAAACCATGCCGTCTCTTCCAACGTATCTGTGCCGTGGGTAATGACCATGCCGCACACCTGTGGGTCACGCAGATAGTGTTGGCAACGAGCAGCCAGCGCCTGCCAAATAGCTGCATCCATGTCCTTGCTATCTACCTGTGCCACCTGCTCTGACACTAGGTCTATACCAACCGGCACAGTGCCCACGCCATCTAACAAAACCTGCACACTGCGTTGTGCTGCGCTATACCCCAGATTGTCACTAGAGCAGACGGCCGTGCCTGCAATAGTCCCCCCCGTACCCAACACCACAAGACATGGCTGCCCCCCCGCCACATTCACAAAGCACCTCCCTCAACAGCACTGTTGCGGGCTCCACGCCAGGCCCCCAGAAGGGCGATCACACCTGGCACCAGAATCAGCCCCCAGATGATCTTGTCTAAATTTTCTTGCACCCAAGGCAAATTGCCAAAAAAGTAACCGGCCGTACAAATGCCCAGCACCCAAATCAAAGCCCCCACGACATTGAAGGCGGTAAATTTGCTACGCCCCATTGCAGCCACCCCCGCCACAAATGGAGCAAAGGTACGGATAAAAGGTATGAAACGGGCCAACACAATCGTGATGCCACCATAACGCTCATAAAACGCATGGGCTTGGTCAAAGGCACGGCGGTTGAACCAGCGTGAATCTTCCCACTGAAACACCTTCGGCCCGAAATAACGACCTATCGTGTAATTGCATTGATCACCCAGAATAGCCGCAGCCAACAGCACCGCACAGGCCGGAGCAAATTCGATCAACCCCGCACCACACAACGCCCCCACAATAAACAGCAGCGAATCCCCCGGCAGGAACGGCATCACCACAACACCTGTCTCCACAAACACGATCAGAAACAGCAGGGCATAGACCCAGACACCATAGGCCAGCACAAAGGCTTCAATGTGCTTGTCCACATGCAGAATAAAATCGAGCAGAAAAGAGATAGCTTCCATGATGGGGTGTTCCAGCAACAGGCGGCAATTATCGCCATGCCTGCCTACAATCCCTGTGGTGAATGCCCCTACAGCCCCCTCCCCTCTTATGTCCCGCCCCATTCGGGACTTGCCTGACGAACTCATCAGCCAAATTGCAGCAGGCGAAGTCGTCGAACGTCCAGCCTCCGTAGTTCGCGAACTGCTAGACAATGCCCTCGATGCAGGAGCGACACACATCACAGTACGGCTATTAGCCGGTGGCGTGCGCCTGATTGCAGTAGAAGACAACGGTTGCGGCATACCGCACACCGAACTAGCACTGGCCTTGCGGCGCCATGCCACCAGCAAAATCAGCAGTCTGCACGAGTTGGAAACCGTAGCCACAATGGGCTTTCGGGGTGAAGCCCTTGCCGCCATCTGTGCCGTGTCAGAAACCGCCTTGCTCTCACGGCCCCCAGAGCAAGACAGTGCCTTTTTGCTCGATGCACGCAGTGGTGAAGTACGCCCTGTGGCACGCAGCCAAGGCACCACCGTAGAAGTCAAAGAACTGTTCTACTCAACACCCGCACGGCGTAAATTTCTCAAATCTGATGCCACAGAACTGGCCCACTGTATCGAAGCTGTGCGCCGTCAGGCACTGGCCAGGCCCGATGTAGGCTTTGCCATCTGGCATGAAGGCAAGCTTGTAGAACAATGGCGGGCCACATTGGTACCAGGTCAAGAAGGCAAAGACGCACTTGCTCGCCGCCTTGGCGATGTGCTCAAGCAAGATTGGGTGGCACAGTCAACGGCTGTGCAATATACGCAAGGGCTGGTCACTGTCACAGGACGGGTAGGGCTACCCGAGGCAGCCCGCACACGCCCCGACCAACAATTTGTTTATGTCAACGGACGTTTTATACGAGATAAGATCATCACCCATGCTGTGCGCAGCGCCTACGAAGACGTGCTGCACGGGCAACGCCAACCCGTCTATGTGCTCTATATCGATATAGATCCGGCCCGTGTGGATGTGAATGTACACCCCACAAAGATTGAAGTACGCTTCCGTGACAGTCGAGAAGTGCATCAGGCCGTACGCCATGCCATAGAGAATGCCTTAGCCCTTCCGCGTGCCGGAGTGATGCCAGCGGCCACACCCGCTCCCGCTCTAGCCCCACCCACCACCACGCACCGCCCTGCCCCTGACGGGGCAACACGCAGCCCAGCACCGCTACGCAAGCAGGCCGCTATCGCCTTGGAAGAACGGGCTGGCCACCGTGTTCACGATGTAAAACTGCTGTGGGAAGCCCCCTCTGGTAGTGCAGCAACCCATCAAGTGGCAGAGCGCAGCAACCCAGATGGCTGGAGCCCCACTACTGCTGTCAACCAACAAGCCACATCCTCTTCTGAAGAAGCTCTTACTGTTGCACTCCCACCCACAGCGCCCCACCCCATCACATCCTGGCCTCTGGGCCAAGCTTTGGCACAGCTACATGGCATCTACATCTTGGCCCAAAACGCCCAAGGCTTGGTGCTGGTAGACATGCATGCCGCTCACGAGCGTATTGTTTATGAACGCCTCAAAGCACAAACTGCTCACGGTCACCAAATGGCCAGCCAACCGTTGCTGATTCCAGCCACTTTTGCAGCGACCCCTGAAGAAGTGGCTACAGCCGAAGAGCAAGCCAAGGCATTGGCCTTGTTGGGCCTAGAGATCACGCCTTTCTCCCCCAAAACACTGGCTGTCAGAGCAGTACCAGCGCCTTTGGCACAAGGCGATGTCATCGAACTGGCCCGCAGCGTTCTGGCCGAATTGGCCTCCCAAGAGGTCAGCACCACCATAGAGCGCGCGCGCAACGATATTCTGGCCACGATGGCCTGTCATGGTGCGGTACGAGCAAACCGCATACTCAGCTTGGACGAAATGAATGCCCTGCTGCGTCAGATGGAAAGCACCGAACGTTCTGACCAATGCAATCATGGGCGCCCCACGTGGCACCAACTCACCCTACGGGAACTGAACGCACTATTTTTGCGCGGCAAATAACCAAAAAGGGGATTTTTTCTATCAACTGCCCAATGTTGCACCAATATGGGTATGGCAACATGACTTTTTGACATAATGTTGCACTCCAATGATGCAACACCCTTTTTTGCAAGAAAGTTTTTGACATGAAGTACCAGTCCGTAGGCCAATTCCTTGAACAAATCGCCCAGCGCAATCCTGGTCAGCCTGAATTCCTGCAAGCCGTGACCGAGGTCATGGAAAGCCTCTGGCCCTTCATCGAAAAGAACCCCAAATATGCCGAGTTTGGCCTGTTGGAGCGTTTGGTCGAACCAGAACGTGTGATCATGTTCCGCGTCAGTTGGATGGATGATCAAGGCCAAGTCCAAGTCAACAAGGGTTACCGCATCCAACACAACATGGCAATTGGCCCCTACAAGGGAGGCTTGCGCTTTCACCCCTCGGTCAATCTGTCAGTACTCAAATTCTTGGCTTTTGAACAAACCTTTAAAAATGCACTGACCACCCTGCCGATGGGTGGCGGTAAAGGCGGCTCTGACTTCGACCCCAAGGGTAAAAGCCAAGGCGAAATCATGCGCTTCTGCCAATCATTTGCCTCCGAACTGTTCCGCCATGTCGGAGCTGATACCGATGTACCGGCAGGTGACATTGGGGTAGGTGGCCGTGAAGTTGGTTTTATCGCTGGCATGTACAAAAAACTCAGCAACCGTGCAGACTGTGTGTTCACGGGCAAGGGTCTAAGTTTTGGTGGCTCACTGATTCGCCCCGAAGCCACCGGCTACGGCACCGTCTACTTTGCCAACGAAATGCTCAAGGCCCGTGGCAAGTCCTTTACTGGCTTGACCGTCTCTGTATCTGGCTCTGGCAATGTGGCGCAATACGCTGTAGAAAAAGCCATGCAACTGGGTGCCAAGGTCATCACTGTGTCGGATTCCAGTGGCACGGTGGTGGATCAAACAGGCTTCACTCCCGAAAAACTGGCCCTGCTCATGGACATCAAGAACAAGCAATATGGCCGTGTCAGCGATTACGCTCAACAAGTAGGTGCCGACTTCCTGCCTGGTGTGCGTCCTTGGGGTATTAAGGTCGATGTGGCCCTGCCCTGTGCCACCCAGAATGAACTGGATGAGAACGATGCCAAAACACTGATCGCCAACGGCGTGATTTGTGTCGCTGAAGGTGCCAATATGCCATCTACTATCGAGGCAGCCAAAGCATTCGAAGCAGCAGGCGTACTGTATGCGCCAGGCAAAGCCTCCAACGCTGGGGGTGTGGCCACCTCGGGCCTAGAGATGAGCCAGAATGCCCTGCGCCTCAACTGGACACGCGAAGAAGTGGATGCACGCCTGCTGGGTATCATGCAAGGCATTCATGCGGCCTGTCTCCAATACGGTCAGCGTGCTGACGGAAGCGTCAGCTACATTGACGGCGCCAACATCGCAGGCTTTGTCAAAGTGGCCGATGCCATGCTTGGTCAAGGCGTACTCTGAGTCTGCGGAGACACCCCATCCCCACTGCACCAACCATTCAAGGAGCTTCGGCTCCTTTTTTGGTGCCAAAAACCAGCTCCACACCCATCAGCCCCCCCGACTCCACACTGAAACCACTATGGTGCAAGGCGGCTGAAAGGGCTCAGCCAGTAAAATCAACGGCCTGTCACAATATGTGGATACCCGGCATCTCTCAACAACCTGATCGACAACCATGTCCCTGAACAAAGTTACTCCCGGCAAGAACGTTCCAGAAGCTTTCAACGTGGTCATTGAAATCCCAATGGATTCTGACCCGATCAAATACGAAGTGGACAAGGAATCAGGTGCCATTTTCGTGGATCGTTTCATGACCACGGCCATGTACTATCCCTCCAACTATGGCTATGTTCCCCAAACGCTGAGCGGTGATGGTGATCCAGTGGACGTGCTGGTGATCACCCCCTACCCCCTGCTTCCTGGTGTTGTGGTACCTTGCCGTGCCCTCGGTATCTTGAAAATGGAAGATGAGGCAGGCGTGGATGGCAAAGTTTTGGCTGTACCCACCAACAAAGTGCTAGCCATGTACTCGCAGTGGAAAGACATTGGCGATGTCAATCCTATGCGCCTCAAAGCCATTAGCCACTTCTTCGAGCACTACAAAGACTTGGAAGAAGGCAAGTGGGTCAAGGTTCTGGGTTGGGAAGGTGTAGAAGCCGCTCACAAAGAAATCACAGACGGCATCGCCAACTACGAGAAAACACAGGCCTGAGCACTGCGCTATACAGCCTGACAAGACAAAAGCCTGCCCGGAATTGATGTCCGGGCAGGCTTTTTTTGATGTGATAAGCAGCAGATTAGAGAGACTCTAAACTAGGCGAGATCACTGGTTGACGATGGTGCATCAAATAGCGAAATACAAAACCTGGAAATGCCAGTGTCAGAAACAAGGCCGCGGTAATTGCGTAAAACTCCCAACCTTGTGAAACCACCTGACCAGCACGCCACTCCAAGCCCAAGGCCAACAGTCCCACCAGAAAATACCAGCAGACTAGCTCCAGCAGGCGCCACCACAAGCTCTTTTGTTGTTGGGGCAGTGGCCCTAACAACAAAATACGCTGGTGAAAAAATGGCAAGTTAGCTGCTAAAAAAGCGACCAACACCACCAACCAAACTGCACTGGCTTGGGTCATAAATACCTTTAGAACACACCCCGATGTATGACGCGTACCACGTTAAGTAGCCAAAGAACGCACAATCGCATCAGTACACAACGACATCAGACCACTGGGCAAAATCCCCAAAATCAGTACCAATGCACCATTAATGGTTAAAACAACGCGCACTTCTAAAGGAGCCGAAACGCGAGTGGCCGTCAAAGGTGCATCGAAATACATCACCTTCACCACACGCAGGTAATAGAACGCACCAATCAGCGACATCATTACCGCAAAAACTGCCAGTGCAATGTATACCCCTTGACCAGAAGCCATCAAAGATTGCAACACTGCCAACTTAGCATAGAAGCCAACCAACGGAGGAATACCTGCCATCGAGAACAAGCAAATAGCCAAAACGCCTGCATATAGAGGACTACGCTGATTTAACCCAGCCATATCGGCAATTTCTTCACTTTCGAACCCTTCACGGGCCAATAGCAAAATAACCCCAAATGCTGCCAACGTTGTCAACACATAGGTAACAACATAGAACATGGCAGAACTATAGGCGCTCTGAATAGTTGCAGCATCAACATTTCCATTCACCACACCAGACATCAAGCCCAACAAGACAAAACCCATTTGGGAAATAGTCGAGTAAGCCAACATCCGCTTGAGGTTAGTCTGCGCAATCGCAGCCAAATTACCCACCAACAGGGAGGCAATAGCCAGAACGCCCAACATTTGTTGCCAATCAATTGCCAAGGGCAACAAACCATCTACCAACAAACGCATGACGATGGCAAAGGCCGCCAATTTTGGAGCACCACCAATCATCAAAGTAATAGCTGTAGGGGCACCTTGATACACATCAGGAACCCACATGTGGAATGGTGCTGCACCCAACTTGAATGCCAAACCAGCCACCACAAACACCACACCAAAGACCAACACCTGATGGCGAATCTGGCCAGAGTTGACTGCCTTGAAAACTTCACCAATATCTAGGGAGCCTGTAGCGCCATAGATCATGGAGAGGCCATAAAGCAAGAAACCACTGGCCATTGCCCCCAGAATAAAATATTTCATTGCAGCTTCAGTTGCTGTCGTGTGATCACGACGCAAAGCCACCAAAGCATAACCAGACAACGTCAACAACTCCAAGCCCAAATAAATAAGCAAGAAATTATTACCGCCGATCATGACAAACATGCCCAGCAATGACAGCAAGCCCAAAGTGAAGAATTCACCTCCACGCAACATGTCACGATCAGCCGCATAAGGGCGACCATAGATCAAGGTGACAATCATAGCGACTGAAGCAAAACACTTAAGCCAGTTCCCCATTGGGTCGCTGACCACCATATTTCCAAAACCATAGAAGGTATTGCCGCTACTAGCATATACCCCTTGCAGCACTGCCAACACCACCAGAGTAAGGATGGTGAGAATGTAGGTTCCGGTACGGCGGGGGCTGTTCACACCCAGATCGGCCAAAGCGATCACGCAGGTCATGACCAGCAGCAGTATCTCTGGGTAAATCGCAAGCCAACTGATGTTGTCAATCATCTCGGGTCTCTCAGTTCAGTATGCTCAGTTCAGCTTGGACAAGGCCACATGCTTGAGTAGCTCAGCCACAGAAGCATCCATCACATCGGTAAAAGGACGAGGGTATAGGCCCATATACAACACTGCCACAGCCAAAACAGCCATGATAAAGAATTCACGACCACCAATATCTTGGAGGGCTTTCACATGGTCATTGGCGACTGGTCCCAAGTAGACACGCTTGAACATCCACAGACTGTAGGCAGCGCCCCAGATCAACGCAGTGGCCGCACCCATACCTACCCAAAAATTGGACTTCACAGCACCCAAAATTACCATCCATTCACCCACGAACCCTGCTGTACCTGGAAGTCCAGAATTGGCCATCGTGAAAAGCAGTGCAAATGCTGCAAACTTAGGCATGGTATTGACTACACCACCGTAATCAGCGATTTCACGTGAATGCATACGGTCATACAGCACACCAATCGACAAGAACATGGCACCCGAAACAAACCCGTGAGAAATCATCTGCACAAGGCCGCCCGATACACCTAAGTCGTTGAACAAGAAGAAACCCAACGTCACAAAACCCATGTGTGCGACAGAAGAGTAGGCGACCAACTTCTTCATGTCTTTTTGCACCATTGCCACCAAGCCAACGTACAACACTGCCAGCAAAGACAATGCAATCATCAACCAAGCCCATTCACGGGATGCATCAGGGGCAATCGGCATTGAAAAACGCAGAAAACCGTAGGCTCCAAGCTTCAACATAATAGCAGCCAACACTGCAGAACCACCTGTTGGCGCTTCCACGTGAACATCTGGCAACCAAGTATGCACTGGCCACATCGGCACTTTTACAGCAAATGCAGCAAAGAAGGCAAAGAACAACAGCGTTTGTGCGCTGGCACTCAAAGGCAACTTGTGCCAGCTCACAATATCGAAGCTACCGCCTGACTGATGGTAGAGATAAATCAGTGCAATCAGAGTGAGCAAAGAACCCAACAACGTATACAGAAAAAACTTGAATGCCGCATAGATCTTACGTGGCCCACCCCAAATACCAATGATCAAATACATTGGAATCAAAGTAGCTTCGAAGAAAACATAGAACAGCATGCCGTCAAGCGCGGCAAAAACACCAATCATCAATCCTGACAAGATCAGGAAGGCACCCATGTACTGATTCACACGCTCAGTAATAGATTCCCATGAAGCGATCACCACAATGACAGTAATGAATGCTGTCAATGGAACGAACCAGAACGAAATCCCATCAACTCCAAGATGATAGAAAATGTTGAAAGTTTCAATCCATGGTGTTTTTTCGACGAACTGCATAGCAGCAGTACCCGTCTGAAAACCGCTGTAGAGAGGCAACGTGACCAGAAAACTGATCAGTGCGCCAATTAAAGCCAACCAACGTACAGCACGCACTTGCTCTTCACGGCCAAAGGCCAGCAACAACGCACCAAACGCGATAGGCGTCCAGATAGCAAGACTCAACAAACCCATTTTTGTTTTTCTCCTACTTGTTGAGCCAGACAAACCAAGTCATGAGAGCAAAAATGCCCAACAGCATGACCAATGCATAGTGGTAGACATACCCTGTCTGCACCCGGCGAACCAGCCCTGCAATCCATCCGACCAGCTTCCAAGAACCATTGACAACTACACCATCAATCAATACCTGGTCGCCACCCTTCCACAAGCCTACACCCAATGCACGAGCACCACGTGCCAAGATATTCTCATTGATCCAATCAAGATAATACTTGTTTTCCAGCAAGTTAAAGATAGGCATACACGCCTTCTTAATTGCTGTAGGTACGGCCGGGTTAACCATGTACATGTAGTAAGAAAGTGCTACACCAGCCAACGCTAACCAGAAAGGTGCTGTTTGCAAGCCGTGCACAGCCATGGCTACAGGACCATGAAAGATTTCTGCTAACTTAGCCATGGCGGGATGCTTCACAGCATCGACAAAAATCACATCCTTGAAAAAGTCGCCGAACAACATCGGCTGGATGGACATAAAACCGATGATCACAGAAGGAATAGCGAGCAGCACCAACGGCAACGTCACTACCCAAGGAGATTCATGTGGCTTGCCATCACCATGATGATGGTCATGGTGATCGTCATGGTGGGCATCTGGGTTCTGATCGTAGCGTTCTTTTCCATGGAATACCAAGAAGTACATACGGAAAGAATAAAACGCTGTGACAAACACACCAGCCAAAACCGCAAAATGAGCAAAACCAGCAGCAGGAAGATGACTAAAGTGCACTGCTTCAATAATACTGTCTTTGGAATAAAAACCAGAAAACAAAGGTGTACCAATCAAAGCCAGAGAACCTAACAAAGAGGTAATCCAAGTAATAGGCATGTACTTACGTACCCCACCCATCCAGCGGATATCTTGGTTATGGTGCATACCCATGATGACTGAACCCGCGCCTAGGAACAACAGTGCCTTAAAGAAAGCGTGGGTCATCAGATGAAAAACAGCCACTGAGTAGGCAGATGCACCCAAAGCTACCGTCATGTAACCCAACTGAGACAGCGTTGAATAGGCCACAACCCGCTTAATATCGTTCTGAATGATCCCCAGAAAACCCATGAACAACGCTGTAATCGAACCAATGACCAAGATGAAATTCAATGCCGTGTCACTCAGCTCAAACAATGGCGACATACGTGCCACCATAAAAATACCAGCAGTCACCATTGTCGCTGCATGGATCAGTGCAGAGATTGGAGTGGGACCCTCCATCGAATCAGGCAACCAGACATGCAAGGGAAATTGTGCCGATTTACCCATTGCACCGATAAAGAGGCAAATACAAACTACTGTCACCAACATCCAGTCCGTACCGGGGAATGACAGGGCGCCCAAGTGTGCAGCTTTGCTAAAGATTTCGCTGTAATTCAGCGTACCAGTAAAGGCTGCAATCAAACCGATACCCAAAATGAAACCAAAGTCACCAACCCGGTTAACTAAGAACGCCTTCATGTTGGCGAAGATTGCCGAAGGCTTATTAAACCAAAAACCAATCAGCAAATAAGATACCAACCCTACTGCTTCCCATCCAAAGAAAAGCTGCAACAGGTTGTTGCTCATGACCAGCATGAGCATAGAGAATGTAAAAAGAGAGATGTAAGCAAAGAATCGGTTATAACCGTCATCTTCTTCCATATATCCAATGGTATAGATATGTACCATCAGAGAGACGAAAGTCACTACACACATCATCATTGCAGTTAGTGAATCAATCAGGAAGCCCACTTCCATCTTGAGACCACCAACAACCATCCACGTATAAATGGTCTCATTAAATCGAGCACCATCAACGAGGACACTTTGCAAGGTCATTGCTGACAATACGAAAGCAACAAAGACACCTGCAATAGTCAGCATGTGCGATGCACGACGACCAATCCAGTTACCACCAAAAGTGGTACCAAAAATGCCGGCGAGCGCAGCACCCACCAGCGGGGCTAGCGGAACGGCTAACAGCGTTGAAGCAGAAAGGGTTTGACTCATTGTGGAGAACCTTGCATATCCGGCATATCAACCGCGAAGAGTGTCGAGTGCTTCCGCATCAATATTAGACTTATTGCGGAACAGTAACACCAAAATAGCCAGACCGATGGCCGACTCAGCTGCAGCGACTGTCAAGATGAAGAAAACGAACACTTGTCCGTGCATGTCCCCCAAATAGTGAGAGAAGGCAACAAAATTCATGTTCACTGCCAAGAGCATGAGCTCAATTGCCATCAACAATACGATGAGATTTTTCCGATTGAGGAAAATACCAACGACCGCCAAGGCAAACAGCATAGCCCCCAGAGAAAGGAAATGCCCCAAAGTGAGTATCATGCTTTTTTCTCCTCACTGACGATGACTGATTCAGGAGTTGCTTGCTGCGTTGGTGCCAACTGAACCAGACGTACCCGATCCTCAGCACGCACACGAACCTGTGTTGCAGGATCAACAAACTTACTGTCTTTACGTCGACGCAACGTCAACGCGATTGCAGCCACCATTGCCAACAAGAGAATAACAGCAGCGATTTCTACTGGGTAGAGATACTGGGTGTACATCAACCGTCCCAATTCTCTGGCATTGAAGTATGGAACCGCATTACCCGCAGCATCCACAGCAGCTACCATAGCCTTGGGTTCATCGACGCTACCAAAACCTCCCATCAACACAGCAGCCATTTCTAGGGCAATCAAGGCCCCCATACCCGCAGCCACTGGAAAATTTTTCCAGAATCCTTGTCGTAAAGCATCGACGCGAATGTCAAGCATCATCACGACAAACATAAACAGCACCATGACAGCGCCTAGATAAACTAGGATCAGCACAATCGCCAAAAATTCAGCCTTCAATAAAAGCCACACACCAGCAGCTTGAGAAAAAGCCAAAATCAAATGCAAAACGGCATGTACCGGATTGCGGGCTGTAATGACCCGGAAGGCTGAATAAAGCAGCACAACCGAGAACAGATAGAAGAAACCAGTCTTGGCGTCCATGAATCAGTCTTTTTAGAGGTCTGGCGGATGTTAATGTGACTTAGCGGTACTTGGCATCTGCTGCTTTGGCAGCAGCGATTTCAGCCTCATATCGATCACCCACAGCCAAAAGCATGTCTTTGGTGAAATACAAATCACCACGCTTTTCACCATGGTACTCAAGAATCTGGGTTTCCACGATCGAATCGACTGGACAACTTTCCTCACAGAAACCGCAAAAAATGCACTTGGTCAGATCGATGTCATAACGTGTGGTACGACGCGACCCGTCAGCACGCACATCAGACTCAATCGTGATAGCTGTTGCCGGACAAACTGCTTCGCACAACTTGCAAGCAATGCAACGTTCTTCACCATTGTCATAACGGCGCAAGGCATGCAACCCACGAAAGCGTGGTGACAGAGGCGTTTTTTCTTCTGGAAATTGCACCGTCACCTTACGTTTGAAGGTGTAACGGCCAGTCAAGGACATTCCCTTGACCAACTCCACCAACATAAAGCTTTTAAAAAAATCCTTGAAGGAAAAGGATGCAGTAGCGGCAGACATTCGTGTATCCCCGTTCATTTCCAGATATTCCAAGGCGAGAGCAACCAACCGCCAACAATCACCAGCCACACCAAAGTGACAGGAATGAAAATCTTCCAGCCCAGACGCATAATTTGGTCATAGCGGAAGCGTGGGAAGGTAGCGCGAATCCAGATGAACATCGACACAACCACAAAGGTCTTTAAACCAAGCCAGATCCAACCAGGAATGAAGTCCAGTGCCGCAATTGGAGACAACCAACCACCCAAAAACATCAGCACAGCCAAGATGGAAACCAACCACATGCTGGCATATTCTGCCAAGAAGAAGATGGCAAAACCCATACCAGAATATTCAACCATGTGACCAGCAACGATCTCTGCTTCGCCTTCTACCACGTCAAAGGGATGGCGATTGACTTCAGCCACACCAGAAATTAGGTAAACAATAAAAATAGGCAGAAGAGGTAACCAGTTCCAAGATAGGAAATTCAGGCCATAAGAAGCTGCCACACCAGATGCTTGGCTTGTCACTACAGCCGTCAGATTCATACTACCAGAGACCATGATGACCACTAGGAAACAAAACCCCATGGCGATTTCATAGCTCACCATTTGCGCCGAAGCACGCATGGCACCCAAGAAGGCATACTTAGAGTTGGATGCCCAGCCCGCAATGATCACGCCATACACTTCAATTGAAGTAATAGCCATCATGAGCAAAATACCAACGTTTACATTGGTGAGTGCTACTTCAGGGCCAAAGGGAACCACTACCCAAGCCGCTAAGGCAGGCATGATGGCCATCACTGGCCCCAAAATAAACAAACCTTTGCTAGAAGCCGAAGGCTGGATAATTTCTTTGGTCAGCAGTTTGAGCGCATCAGCAATCGGTTGCAATAACCCCATGGGGCCCACACGATTTGGGCCGAGGCGAACTTGCATGAAGCCGAGTAATTTACGCTCCCACAGGGTCAAATATGCCACCGCCCCCATCAAAGGTGCCAGAATGACCACAATCTTCAGTAAGATCCAAAGCACAGGCCAAGCAGCCGCCGTCCACCAAGTGTGAGACAACAACCCCAAACCACCGTTGTAAATTGCATCAATCATGCCTGCACTCCTGTAGAAGCCAGACGTGCATCCATCGTTAGCTGCAAAGAGGGTGAACGCCGCACCATACCGTCCAGCTGGTAAATAGATGCAACCACCGGATCAGTAGTCGAGGGAGCACCCACCGCCGCAAGAACTTTACTGCGATTACTCAATTCAGCAGCAGGCACAAACTCCATCCGACCACCTTGGGGAGCATGGGTAGCCTTTTCCAATACTTCTTGCGAGGTTTGAAAATTGATACCAGCTACGTCCAAAAGATTAGCCAATACACGGAGCACTTTCCAACCTGGACGGGTATCACCCAACGGACGCACGACAGCATGGAAACTTTGTACGCGACCCTCGGCATTGACAAAGGTACCTGAAGTTTCGCTGAAAGGAGCAATCGGCAACAAAACGTCACTGAACTCCATATTCGCCTTGAAGGGACTGAGAGTGACGACCATATCCACACCTGCTAATGCTGTAGCGGCTTTTACACCTGCTGCGCTATCAAAAACAGGTTCTGTGTGCAACAGCAAGGCGGCCTTAAGACGACCTTCCAACATTTGTGCAGCATTGAGGCCATTTTCACCAGGTACTGCCTTCATCCACTGGGCGCCAACAGTGTTGGCAGCTTCAGTCAAGTAACCAACAGTAGCGCCCGTTTGGTCAGCAATCCAACCTGCCAATGCCAATAAAGAAGACGCTTGAGCATGGTGTGCAGCTGCATTACCTAACAATACTGCCTTGTGTTCACCAGCCAAAAGTGCTGTCGCTATCGCCGTAGCCACTTCGCCGGCTTGACCTTGAACATTAGGAGCCTCAATACCCTTCTGTTGGGCCACAGCAGCAGCCACATCAGAAAGAGCTTGAAACCACTGCTGTGGAGCAGCAATTAAAGTCTGAGCCACTGGCAGTGCCCAGTCACGCACTACAGAATCAATCGCAGTCACAACACAGCCCTTGCGTGCGGCCTGACGGATACGCTGGGCAAATAACGGATGATCTTTGCGTAAATTAGAACCAACCACCAGTACGGATTGCAATGTGGAGAGAGACGCAACCGAGCGCCCTAACCAACGAGTACCCGTAGAAACTGAGAAATCAGCAGAACGCAGACGGTAATCAATGTTACTGCTACCTAAACCACGCACCAATTCTTTGGTGAGATAGATCTCTTCAACTGTACTGTGCGGACTCACCAGGGCACCAATTGCTTGGGCACCATGTTGGGCCTTGATATTTTTCAGACCATTAGCAACATACTCTAATGCTGTTTGCCAATCTACCTCTTTCCAAGCACCACCTTGCTTGATCATAGGTGACGTCAAACGCTGATCACTATTGAGTGACTCATAAGAGAATCGATCACGGTCAGCGATCCAGCATTCATTAACCTCTTCATTTTCGAAGGGAAGAACGCGCATCACCTTGTGATTTTTAACCTGCACCACCAAATTAGCGCCTGTTGAGTCATGCGGACTGACAGATTTACGGCGCGATAACTCCCAAGTGCGGGCACTGTAACGGAAAGGCTTGCTAGTCAATGCACCCACTGGGCACAAATCAATCATATTTCCGGACAACTCCGAATCCACTGTGTTACCGGTCACAGTCGTAATTTCGGAATGCTCACCCCGATGAATCATGCCCAGTTCCATGACTCCAGCCACTTCCTGGCCGAACCGAACACAACGGGTACAGTGAATGCAGCGACTCATCTCTTCCATCGAAATGAGAGGCCCTACATCTTTATGAAATACAACGCGCTTTTCTTCTTCATACCGAGAAGAAGTGCCGCCATAACCCACAGCCAAGTCTTGCAATTGACACTCGCCACCTTGGTCACAGATGGGGCAGTCTAAGGGGTGATTGATCAGCAAAAATTCCATCACAGATTTCTGTGCTTGGATTGCTTTCTCGCTATTCGTACGAACCACCATGCCCTGTGTTACAGGAGTAGCGCAGGCGGGCATTGGCTTAGGTGCTTTTTCCACCTCTACCAAACACATCCGGCAATTGGCCGCAATGGAGAGCTTTTTGTGGTAGCAGAAATGTGGAATATAAGTGCCAACTTTTTCGGCTGCATGCATCACCATACAACCGGGGGCGACTTCCACCTTCTGACCATCAAGTTCAATTTCAACCATATGCTTTTCTCGCGATCAGGCAGAAGCAACAGCCTGGGGGTTTTTCTTCTGGATCAACGCCTCAAACTCTGGGCGGAAATGCTTAATCATGGCACGTACTGGCATTGCCGCTGCATCACCCAGAGCACAGATGGTACGCCCCATGATACTGCTGGCTACTGAATCCAGTACCTCCATATCTTGGGGACGCCCATCTCCACGATGAATTCGATCTACCAGGCGCCAAAGCCAACCCGTTCCTTCACGGCAAGGCGTACATTGACCACACGATTCATGCATGTAGAAATATGACAACCGCTTGAGAGATTCAACCATGCAGCGGGTATCGTCCATGACAATCACCGCTCCAGAGCCAAGCATGGAACCAGCCTTAGAGATCGAGTCATAGTCCAAAGTGCACTCCATGATAATGGAGGCAGGCAAGACTGGAGAAGATGACCCACCTGGAATCACCGCCTTCAATTGACGGCCCGGACGCATACCACCAGCCAAATCAAGCAAAGTGGCAAAGGGCGTTCCCATCGGAACCTCATAGTTTCCTGGGCGCTGCACATCACCACTCACGGAAAATATCTTGGTTCCACCATTATTGGGTTTACCGCATGCAAGATAGGCCGCACCGCCGTTGCGAATAATCCACGGAACCGCAGCAAAAGTTTCGGTATTATTAATGGTGGTTGGTTTACCATAAAGACCAAAACTGGCTGGAAAAGGTGGCTTAAAGCGAGGCTGGCCTTTTTTTCCTTCAATCGATTCAATCAAAGCAGTTTCTTCGCCACAAATGTAGGCTCCAAAACCGTGATGGGCATGAAGTTGAAAACTGAAAGAGCTATCCAGAATATTGCTACCTAAATAACCTGCAGCTCGGGCTTCTTCTAACGCAGCCTCAAATCGCTCGTAAACTTGGAAAATTTCGCCGTGAATATAGTTGTAACCTGCACTAATGCCCATTGCATAAGCAGCAATGATCATACCCTCAATCACAATATGAGGGTTGTACATTAAAATATCACGATCCTTGCAAGTACCTGGCTCACCTTCGTCGGAATTACAAACCAAGTACTTTTGCCCAGGAAACTGGCGTGGCATGAAGCTCCACTTCAAGCCAGTGGGAAAACCTGCACCACCACGACCTCGCAACCCAGACTCTTTAACGGTTGCAATAACCTGATCTTGCGTTAATCCGTCTGAACCATCTTTGCCTAGAATCTTACGCAGTGCCTGATAGCCACCACGAGATTCGTAGTCTTTTATGCTCCAGTTTGCGCCATTCAACCCTGCATAAATTTGTGGATCAATATGGCGATCATGAAAGCAGGTTTCTACGCCTGCTGCTTGAAATTGACTCAATATTTTTGCAGCCGTAGCCATCACTTGCCCTCCACGGCACGCAGGTTATCTACCAGCTGATCTAGCTTGTCATCACCCATGAAACTGCACATATTGCGATCATTGACCAACATGACAGGAGCATCTGCACAAGCACCTAAACACTCACATTGTTGCAGTGTGAACAAACCATCTTTGGTGGTTTCTCCCATGGAAATACCCAGCTTGTGCTCTAAGTGCTCCAAAGCTTTACCACCATCACGCAACAGACAGGGCAGGTTGGTACACACGGCCAGTTTGTACTTACCAACGGGCTGCTGGTTGTACATGTTGTAGAAAGTGGTGACTTCATGCACCGCAATCTGTGGCATACCCAGATATTCAGCGATTACAGCCTCACTGGCTTCACTGACGTAGCCTTGCTCCTGCTGTACGATGGACAGACAGGCCATTACCGCCGACTGCTTTTGTTCGGCAGGATACTTAGCCACTTCACGCGCAAAGCGTGCTTTTGTCGCATCAGAAATCATCGGTCAATTTCTCCGAACACGATATCCATAGTACCAATGATGGCCACAACGTCAGCCAGCATATGGCCCCGTGACATTTCATCTAAAGTAGACAGATGCACAAAACCGGGGGCACGAATCTTTAATCGGTATGGCTTGTTTGCACCATCACTGATCAAATAAATACCGAACTCACCCTTAGGATGCTCAACTGCAGCATAAGCCTCCCCTTCGGGAACATGGAATCCCTCAGTAAAAAGCTTGAAATGGTGAATCAGCTCCTCCATGTTTGACTTCATGGATTCACGACTGGGTGGCGCAACCTTATGATTATCAGTAATCACTGGCCCTGGATTGGCACGCAACCAGTCAACACACTGCTTGATGATACGATTCGACTGTCGCATCTCTTGCACACGCACCAAGTAACGGTCGTAGCAATCACCTGTCACGCCTACTGGAATGTCAAAATCTACACGATCGTAAGCATCATAAGGCTGCTTTTTGCGCAAGTCCCAAGCAACTCCAGAACCTCGCAGCATTGGGCCAGTCATGCCCAAATTGATAGCTCGCTCTGGTTGAACGACACCAATATCTACTGTACGCTGCTTCCAGATACGGTTGTCGGTTAACAAGACCTCATATTCGTCCACACAAGCTGGGAACCGCTGCGTGAAGTCATCGATAAAGTCCAACAGAGAGCCATGACGATTTCGATTGCGCTCCTCCAAAGCCTTAGCATTCTGAATTTTATTGGCTTTGTACTGTGGCATCGTATCAGGCAAATCGCGATACACACCACCAGGACGGAAATAGGCCGCATGCATACGAGCACCAGACACGGCCTCATACATGTCAAACAGATCCTCCCGCTCACGGAAGGTATAAATCAAAATGGTGGAACTGCCGCAATCGTTGCCGTGAGAACCTAACCACATCAAATGATTGAGCAACCGTGTGATCTCGGAAAACATCACACGAATGTACTGCGCACGCAAAGGCACCTCAATGCCTAGCAACTTTTCGATTGCCAAACAGTAAGCATGCTCATTACACATCATGGAAACATAATCCAATCGATCCATGTAAGGCAACGATTGGATAAATGTTTTGTGCTCTGCAAGCTTTTCTGTACCACGATGCAACAACCCAATGTGGGGGTCGGCGCGCTGCACAACTTCACCATCAAGCTCCAACACCAAACGCAGCACACCGTGTGCAGCAGGATGCTGGGGACCAAAGTTCAGGGAATAGTTTTTAATTTCAGCCATGATTCACCAGAGAAGGCTTAAAGCGCCTCAGTGCAGGCCTCCATATTTATCTTCACGAATGATGCGAGGAGTGATTTCGCGCGGCTCAACACTGACTGGCTCATAAATGACCCGACGCTGCTCATTGTCATAGCGCATTTCAACATGCCCAGAAAGAGGGAAGTCCTTGCGGAAAGGATGACCCACAAACCCATAGTCCGTCAGAATACGGCGCAGGTCGGTATGACCATCAAACAACACCCCAAACAAGTCGAACGCCTCGCGCTCAAACCAGCCAGCACCTTCCCACATGGAAGTCAAGGAGGCGACCACTGGCAAATCATCATCCGGACAGAAAACCTTGACACGCAAACGCTGATTCAAGCTGACGGACAAAAGATGAGAAACCACTGCATAACGCAGACCTTCCCAAACACGGTCTTGATAGCTCGAATAGTCAACAGCACACAAATCAATCAACTGCTCAAACTTACATCCGGGAGCCTCACGCAACAAACGCATAGACTCAAGATAGACCTCGGCACCAACCACCACGGTGACTTCACCCAGTGCAACTTCTATCTGACGAATTCTTTGACCTAAAGCAGCGACAACAGCGTCTTTGATTTTTTCAGGGGTAACAGCAACAACAGTCATGACACCCTTTCAAGCACGTGCAATGGTGTTGGTTCGGCGAATCTTCTGCTGAAGCTGAATGATTCCATAAATCAACGCTTCTGCAGTTGGAGGACAACCGGGCACATACACATCCACTGGCACGATACGATCACATCCGCGCACCACAGAATAGCTGTAGTGATAATAACCACCACCGTTGGCACAGGAGCCCATAGAGAGCACCCAGCGCGGTTCAGACATTTGGTCATACACCTTGCGCAAGGCAGGGGCCATCTTGTTGCAGAGCGTACCTGCAACGATCATTAAGTCGGATTGGCGCGGACTAGCGCGAAACACTTCAGCACCAAAACGACCGATATCGTAACGAGCTGCTGCTGCATGCATCATCTCGACAGCACAGCAGGCCAGACCAAAAGTCATAGGCCACAACGATCCGGTTTTAGCCCAATTGACCACTGAGTCAAAACTCGTGGTCACAAAGCCTTCCTTCATTACACCTTCAATCATGGCATCTATCCTTGTGCAAATGACTTATTCCCAGTCTAGGGCGCCTTTTTTCCACTCATAGGCGAACCCCACCACCAGAACCGCCAAAAAGATCAGGACAGCCACAAAACCGGTCATACCTACATCGTGTAACGATGCAGCCCACGGAATCAAAAAGGCAATTTCAAGATCGAAGAGAATGAAGAGAATAGCCACCAGATAGTAGCGAACATCAAACTTCATGCGAGCATCTTCGAACGCCTCGAAACCACACTCGTAAGGGGAATTTTTTTGGGGATCTGGTCTGTTGGGCCCAAGTATGTAACCCAAGGCGAGCGGAATAATACCAACCGCTGCGCCTACCAAGATGAACAGAAGAACGGGGAGATATTGATCGAGGTTCATCTTCTGGATGCGCTCACCGCTTGAACCGTGCATGCCATTGCTACAAAAGTAGCACATGGCGGCAGGTTTGTTTTGTTTGGTGCCGTCGGCGAGACTCGAACTCGCACAGCTTTCGCCACTACCCCCTCAAGATAGCGTGTCTACCAATTTCACCACGACGGCTTTTTTGTGTTGTCTGAGGTGGCTTGAGGAACTTTTTGTTTGCTGCCTCAGACAGTCCCTAATTCTAACCTGAAAAAATTTGCTTCTGGGCTTGAAAAGCACCAGAGAGGAATTATTTTGCAGGAATCTGGGCAGCCCCTTCAGGGGGAGGTACTGGCACTGCTGCGGGCGTTGGCACATTGGCAGCGCCTGGAATCGCTGTAGCAGCACCCTCCAAAACACTTCCCGAACTGGCAGGACGAACATTGCCGAAATAAGCCAATGCCAGTGTGCAGACAAAGAAAGCTGCCGCCAAGCCTGCAGTGGTACGTGAGAGGAAATTAGCACTTCCGCTGGCGCCAAACAAACTGCCAGACCCACCACTGCCAAAGGCAGCACCCATGTCAGCTCCCTTGCCGTGCTGTATCAAGATCAGGCCAATCATGCCCAACGCGGCCAAGATCTGCACACCAAGAATCACATTCACCAACACATTCATTACCATGAACTCCTAATTTCATCACTGATGATCTACAACCATGTCAACAAGACTGAGCGGCAGCCACAATTTGCAAAAAGTCGGTGGGCTTGAGCGAAGCGCCACCAATCAATCCACCATCAATGTCAGGTTGCGCCAACAATTGGGCCGCATTGGTGGCGTTCATACTGCCACCATACAGCAACCGAATGCGTGCGCCCTTGTCGCTGGCTGCAGCCAATTGCGCACGTAACACAGCATGAACCTGCTGTGCCTGCTCGGGCGTAGCAGTTTTGCCAGTACCAATGGCCCACACCGGCTCATACGCCACAACCACCTCACTGATGCAATGACCATTGAGATGAATTACTGCAGCCAACTGACGCTTGACCACCGCTTCCGTCTGACCATTTTCGCGTTCGGCAAGGGTTTCGCCTACGCAGACAATCGGAGTGATGCCAGCGGCCAAGGCACGCTGAGCTTTTAACGCCACGACATGGTCAGTCTCGCCGTGGTATTGACGACGTTCGGAATGCCCTACCAAGGCATAACGCACACCAAAATCACGCAGCATCACTGCGGAAACTTCTCCCGTATAAGCACCCATCTCATGCGTTGATACATCCTGCGCTGCAAGCGCCAAAGAGGAACCAACAGCCAAAGACTGCAACTGCGCCAGATAAGGGGCGGGCACCGCCACTGCGACGTCACACACCGCGCTGGCCTCTGGTGCCAGCCCAGTGAGGATAGCCCGCACCAGTACATCGTTGGCAGTGAGGCTGCCATTCATCTTCCAGTTGCCTGCGATCAGTTTCTTGTTCATGTTTATCACGTGAAAACAAAATGCCAAAGGAGAAGTCCGCAATGCGGACAGGATCAGACCTGTGTATCTGGTGTTGCCGACTGGGTCGCAGGGGCAGGTTCCTGTTCACGAACTACCGCCGGTGGGGCTTCACGACGCTCGTTGCGTTCTGCGCGCTCACCACGTTCTGGACGTTCGTTATAGGCGGGACGTTCTGCCAAGACCTTCATAGACAGCTTGATACGGCCTTTTTCATCCGTTTCCATGACCTTGACCTTCACGACCTGTCCTTCTTGCAGATAGTCGCTGACACGTTCGACACGCTCGTGGGCGATCTGACTGATATGCAACAGGCCATCTTTTCCTGGCAACAGATTGATCAAGGCACCAAAGTCTAGAATCTTGGTCACTGGCCCTTCATAGACCTTGCCAATTTCAACTTCGGCTGTGATTTGCTCAATGCGCCGCTTGGCTTCATCGGCCTTGGCGGCCTCCGTGGCTGCGATCGTGATCGTGCCATCTTCGTCGATGTTGATCTGACAACCAGTCTCTTCAGTCAAGGCGCGAATCACCGAACCACCTTTACCGATGACATCCCGAATCTTCTCAGGATTGATCTTCATGGTGTAGAGCTTGGGTGCGAAACTCGACACTTCAGCCCGCGCCTCACCCACGGCTTCCTGCATCTTGCCCAATATGTGGATACGCGCCTCCTTGGCTTGCGCCAAGGCAACCTGCATGATCTCTTTGGTAATGCCTTGGATTTTGATATCCATTTGCAAGGCAGTGATACCTGTCGTAGTACCAGCCACCTTGAAATCCATATCGCCCAAGTGGTCCTCATCACCCAGAATATCGGTCAAGACAGCAAAGCGGTTCTCTTCTTTGATCAGACCCATCGCAATACCAGCCACATGGGCCTTCATGGGCACGCCTGCATCCATAAGGGAGAGGCAACCACCGCAGACTGAGGCCATGGACGAAGATCCGTTGGACTCTGTGATCTCAGACACCACACGCATGGTGTAGGGGAACTCATCCTTGCTCGGCAACACAGCCGCCAAGGCACGCTTAGCCAAGCGACCATGGCCCACTTCACGGCGCTTCGTGCTTCCCATACGACCCACTTCACCCGTCGCAAAGGGAGGCATGTTGTAGTGCAGCATGAAGCGATCTTCAAACTCACCGGCCAACGCGTCAATGCGTTGTGCATCACGTTCAGTACCCAAAGTCGTCACTACCAGTGCTTGTGTTTCACCACGGGTGAATAAGCTGGAGCCATGGGTTCGGGGTAAGACGCTGTTGCGAATCTCAATTGGACGCACCGTACGGGTATCACGACCATCGATACGGGGCTCGCCCGCCAGAATTTGGCTACGAACGATGCGCGCTTCGATATCAAACAGGATGTTTTCTACCTTGACGCTATCGAACACGACACCCGCTTCGGTCAGATCGGCCATGACCACTGCATAGGCTTCACGACAAGCATGGGTACGCGCCTGCTTGTTCCGAATTTGATAGGCCGCCCGAAGTTTTTCTTCAGCGAATTGCGTTACTTTCGCGATCAAGGCATCGTCTTTGTGTGGAGCACTCCAATCCCACACTGGCTTGCCAGCATCGCGAACCAGCTCATGGATGGCATTGATGGCAATCTTGCCTTGCTCATGACCAAACACCACAGCCCCCAACATGACCTCTTCTGGAAGTTGTTGTGCTTCAGACTCGACCATCAGTACAGCAGCTTCGGTACCTGCGACTACCAAGTCCATCTGGCTATTTTTACGCGCTGTCTGACCAGGATTGAGCACATAGTCACCATTGATATAACCCACGCGCGCAGCACCAATCGGGCCAGCAAATGGAATACCAGAGACAGCCAAGGCAGCACTGGAAGCAATCATGGCGGCGATGTCAGCGTCAACTTCCGGATTGAGCGACAACGTGTGAATGACCAGATGAACTTCGTTGTAAAAGCCTTCTGGAAACAATGGACGAATTGGGCGATCAATCAAACGGCTGGTCAGTGTTTCTAGCTCACTGGGTTTGGCTTCACGCTTAAAAAAGCTGCCAGGAATTTTGCCCGCAGCATAGGTCTTTTCAATGTAATCGACTGTCAGGGGGAAAAAATCTTGGCCGGGCTTGGCTGTTTTGGAGGCCACTACGGTAGCCAGCACCACAGTGTCATCAATGTTGACCAATACAGCCCCAGATGCCTGACGGGCGATCTCACCCGTTTCCATGACAACCGTCTTGTCACCCCATTGGAAGGTCTTGGTCACTTTATTGAAAATACTCATATCTCTGCTCCTGAGGAAAAGCTGACCCCGAAAGGTCAGCAAGTGCCAGCGGCTGAGCCAGAACACGATGCCATTCCAGTGAATCCGCCCGCGGATCTTCAGTGGAATGACACAGCTTCGCTCTGATCGAACACACCAGCAAAGTAAAAAACGCCTGAGCTAGCACGCTAACCCAGGCGTTTTAGTGAATCACAAGGGCGTGAACTTACTTGCGCAAACCCAACTTGGCGATGAGTGCCACATAGCGATCACTGTCTTTGGCCTTGAGGTAATCCAGCAGCTTGCGGCGACGGCTCACCATGCGCAACAGACCACGACGACCGTGGTGGTCTTTGGCATGTGTCTTGAAGTGGGGAGTCAGCTCGTTGATACGAGCCGTCAACAGTGCTACTTGCACTTCAGGACTACCAGTGTCATTGGCAGAACGTGCATTGGCCTTGACGACTTCGGCCTTGATAGAAGATGCGATCATTTGGGATTTTCCTAGATTGCGAACAATTTCATTGCAGAAAATTGTTGCGGGTTGACTTGCGCCGGCCACTGGAAGGGACACCGGCGTGCGTTCTACAACGCGTAGAACTTTGCGATTGTAGCAAATACTGCTATGGTGTGTCCATAGTCAACCACTTAACACTAGGAGTTCGACTTGGGCAGCATATCTCTTTTCGGCATACGGATTCGCACCACCAATGTCTCTTCAGTGATGGGCATGTTGCTGTGGGCTGCTTGTATCGTTTTTTTAGGAACGCCCACAGAGGCTAGTGCCACACGACGCAGTGCAAATGATGTCACCAACGTTACGACACGGCATCAAAACACCTCACTGCAACGCCAGCATGTTTATGTACGCCATATTCGCAATCCAGCCGAAGAAGGTCGTAGAGAACGGGATCAACGCTTACGGCGCGAATGCCGAGGCAGACCTAATGCAGGTGCCTGTCTCGGCTATACAAAATAAAACTGTCATGACTTGAATGAGCAACATGACAGTGGGATGCCCCCTTAACGCCAACACTCCTCAACAGTAGCGCCCGTACCTGTAATACTACGCGCTCCTACGCTATTGATTCTCAGGGTTCCGCATTTGTCAGTCGCCATAAAGCCACCACTGCGTGGCACGGCCTCCAAAGTATAAGCAGAGCGGGTTAAAGTATTGGCCTGAAATCCAATATTATAGTTTTGGGTTCCAGATGCAGCTCCTTTAGGGGCCACCGCCATGACGCTTGGAATAGCCACTGCTTGTGGAGTGGCTGCGTTGGTTTGGTCATAACGATCATTCTGCGAATAAAACCGTTGCATGAACTGCGCCACTTCCAACAATTGGGCGCGCGCTTCAGCACGTCGTGATTTTTGAAGAGAGCTTTGATAACTGGGGTAGGCTACAGCAGCAAGAATAGCCACAATAACCACCACAATCATCAACTCAATCAATGTAAACCCTTGGTACTGGGATAGAGATTTTTTATTTTTCATAACTGATCTTTTAATTATTGAGGAGCCACAACTATACGATTCCAATAGCGACGTGCAGTGTTTGGCTCTCCTTTGAATTTTCTTACCTTATCACCCGTACCAAGAATCAAACCATCGTCCTTGCCTTGCACACGAACAGTTGTCGCAGGCCCGTCTCCTTCGAGTTTTACCGCCAATGCATTTGGATTGTCTGATACGGTCAGGGAGCCATCACCGTTGGTGTCAAAAGTTGGCTGAGTACCTGTACCACTCATGAACGGATCTAGGCTGAACATATAGCGGTAAGCACTTGCAGCCAAGCAAGAATCCACCGACTCTGTGGGAGTAACCGATTGCACCAACATTCTACCCAAAATCAACTCAGGGTCATCAATGACACGCTGGCGAGATTGCATTTGTAGTGGAATTCGCCATCCACGCTTAGTTGCATAATCAACCGGCGTGACGGTCAATCGCCAGAATTCCCCACCAGTGGTACCCGTCAGGGCGGCAGTTCCCAAAGTTTGGGTAACGATAGTAGTCGCACTGGTCACACGATCTGTGGCCACACTAGAAACATTACCTACTTTTACCTTATCCCAAATACCGTAAATACCACGCACTTGGGTGTTACCCACATCGCCGTCTGCATGCAACTGACCAGTACCAAACAATACCATCACACCCCCCAATGGGTGGCGCACAAAAGTGGGGGCCACTGTAATTGGCTCGACCTGACTACTGGCATTGACTGCTTGATACAGTGGGTTGCCATTGAAAGCAACTCGCCAATCTGCTTTATTGGCATAGCTGAAATCAAATTTCCACATATTGCCTTGCAAATCACCCGCATAGGCAGCAACAATGCGCATATCTTCATCTCGAACCACACGAACACCGCCCAGCCCATTGGGCGAAGTAGTAGATCCAACTCCTGTATTGATCTCTCGAATTAATGCACCAGTGAGCGCATTAATAACGAAAAGCCGTGCTGTGCCACTGGTGCTTTCATAGCCATTCCCAACAATAACGACCCAAGCTGTCTCGTTGTCAGCCACCTTCATGAAACCATGCTCAGGCCGGTTTAGTACATGACCTAACTCACCAAATCCAGTGCTGCTACTGTTAATTTCCCACAATATATCTGTAGCACCTGGTGCAGATTGAGACTTGGTGAGGGCTGCAGGAGGAGTACTAGAGTCGTTGGCCCAGAAGGGTACTGGAACATTGATAGCAAAGAGATTTTTTGCCCCTGCACCACTACCACCCACAATTAAGTTGCGCCATTTACTATTGGTCGTATCGTAGACATCAGCCTCTGCAAAGGGGCCATCCACATAATAACGATGACTATAATCTGGCAAGGAGAGTTGCTTCAAATTGCCCATCAACGAAGCTGGAACAAAAGCGAATGTCTCCTGACCATTGTCATCTGCAAAAGCATGGAGCATGCCATCATTGGCCCCAACAAACAACTGTGCTTGACGTAGCTTTTTTGCAGCCAAATGCCGCCGGTAACTTCTGCTAGCAGCGTTCCCCAAGAATTCGTATTGCATATCCAGCAAACTACCTACCAACACAGGAGTAGAGTTGACAATATCGCCCAAAGGTGCCCCAGCACCTGTAGATTTACTACGCGAACGGTAGGTAGTTCCCTCTCCTACTGCGTTGCCACGTAAATAGCTGACGAGCCCCTCACCACCGGTGGTGGCACCGTACAGGCTGGTTTTCATACTATCACTCAAATTAACCCACTCAAAGGCTACGCCCTTGGTTGTGGCACTGGCATTATAGGTAAATATATTTCTATTGGTGGGTGTTGGCATGGCCGATGCGGCAGACCAAGCCACTCCGGTTTCGGCTCCATTTTGATTAATATTGATAGCCCGAACATCGCCACTCCAAGCAGAAGAGGAGAAGGTCGGCTCGTATTTCTTTGTACTACTGGCTGTAGAGATGGTTTTTTGCGATACTGCAACCCCAGCTTCACTACCATTAACAAAACCAATTTCATCAATAATAGAAGTGAGTGCGCTCGCATATTCTGCACTGCTTCTAGCACTCAATGACCTGCCCCGACTATTTACAGCAGCATGCCAGAGGTCATCAATTGTTGCTGAACCACCGGAACTTGGGTCTGGCCAAGATTTGGTTCCACTCTTGAGGGCAGGAAGATCTTCAGGATTTTGCAAGGAACCTTCAAGGCCAAAAGCAATGGTGTAATTGACCATATGCTGCCAAAATGCAGGATTCTCATACCCTGCCTTAGCAACTGGAGTCACTGCATTAGCCAAATCCGAACGCAAGTCTTTTTTCCAGTAATACATGGCCACATCTGCCAAGGTATCACTATTAGAATCAGAGTATGGATTTGCTGGACTGTATCTGTAAGATTGCGAATTAGGCCCAGTAATCGTTTCACCAGCAGCATTATCTACATTACCTGTCGCCACAGTAGCGCCCGTACTATTCCACATACCATCTGTCATTAATATATGAAAAGAGCGACGGCAAGCAGAATGGGCTGTCGTGTCTTCCGTGCCTGGCACAGCACCCCACGGCCCTTTATTGTCTGATCGAGAAAAATACTGACCTACATCGTCCATAGCTCGCCGAAGGGGCGTATTACCACTGGGCTCCGTCCGTGCAAACAACCAATTATAAAATGCAGTTTTATCAGCTCCAGAGAATGGCCGAACACCTTTGGCTAAAGTTTTTGCATCTACACCATCAATAGAAGTGGTCGTACTATCATTAATACGTCCATAACCCACCCGATAGCTTACAGGAACTGCTGCAAATGCCTCTGCGGTACCTGCAATAGCAACCAATGCCCGTGATCGATAGTAGGTGAACCAATTGGCAAAATTCTGTATTTCTTCTGCGTAAGTACAGGTACTTCCAGCACAATCGGTTCTATTGACGCCTTTGGTAGGAAACGTTTGATCAGAAGAAATGGTAAATTTAGTATAGTGACTCGTTTGAGAACCATCTTGACTCGGGTCTTTAATGTAGTACTGTGCAATTCTCACGTTTTGATAAACACCACTACTTCCATAACAGGCACTACTACCTGTTCCGGTACACCAAACTTCTTCGATTTTTCTGACACCTTCTAAATTTTGTGTCTCCGTACTTCCTGGAGCAATAGGGGCCGCAGATGGCGTTGAATTGGCGTATCTTGTCACACCATCTTCTTTGAGCCAAGGACGGTATCTTGTATTAGGATCGTAATACAACGGATTCCAACCAGAGCGCATTTTTCTGGCAAATAAATTGGGGGATGCAGCCCGCAAAACAGTGGTTCTTATCTCACCTGTTGGTTGATCATCCCAGTCCCGGCACTCTCCATAACGCCAACGGACACAAACTCTTTCATAAACTACTTCATCTGCTGTGACATCCACATCATCATAGATGGCGACACCATCTCTATTGGTTCTGCTACTTTGTGCTGGAATAGTGCCAACATCTTTGCTGCCAGAACACAAAGAATCAGGCAGACACTCCCAACGCATGGAGCCTGAATCATCCAAGGTGAACATCAAGTTGGGTGGAACCACACTTCCTCCCGTTTGAATAGGTTTTTGCATCATGACAGAAAAACCTACGCCAGGAAAAAAGGAAAAACCCACCAACAACAAGGCTGACTTAATATGATTGATTTTCATTTTATTCCTCACGGACGAAAAATGGATTGAAGCCAATATTGACTACCGGCAATAGCCCGCCCAGAAGAGTCTTCCTCATAGTCTGGGCTAAAGCCTACTGTCGTAATCAGGTAGGGATCACTGAGGGTGACATCAGGCTCAGCACGGCGCAACCGATACAACTCGACCATGCAACGAGGTGCCTTCTTTTGCTCAGTAATTTGTGGCATGTTCTCATTTGCCAGCATCGCAATCGGTATACTAAACACATTATCGCTACTGGACGGGGGATTAGAAATAGCCCAATTGGTTTTTGTATTCCAAACCATAGGAAGCTTAGACTCTTTACGAGCAGCAGCTAACTCACTGCTCCAATCCAGCTCACTGAGGGTTTGCTCATGCACCTTGATAGTCACGCCGTTGACTGTCAAATTACCATAACGAACGCGATCTTCACAAAATCGAAGTGCAAATTCTGCCGATTGGGCAGCAATTTCACTGGATCGGATGTTTTTTGCCACCTGCTCCCCAGAAACGCTGCTGCGCATAGCATAAATTGCCACCATTGATAAAATTACCAACAGTATCAAAGATATAGCTAACACAATACCTTGTTGGTTTTTTGTTTTTTTCTGCCATTGAGGCTTGGCGACTATGTTATTCATGCGCCACCTCCTGTGGCTAAGCCACTGCGATTGCGCAAGGCAAACACACTAGAAAACGCACGCCGTGCCCGACCATCGGTCGGGGTGACAGTATTTCCTGCACAATCTATATAAGAGCCGACTGCACTCGCATCTGGTTCAGAACCCATCATCAGCAAACATATCTTTACACTAACCACTCTGGCCCAGCGGGCATCTACGTCACCAGTCAACTCATCATCAATTTGCTTGGCTGTCATGTAACGAACCACATCGGTACTGATAGCGTCCTGTGCTACGCCATAGCTGATGATCATGTTCTCTACATATTGGACTAAAGGCTGAGGGTTAAAATCTGTGCCTGCCACACCATCTACGATTCCAGCACAAGACATTTCTGTGGTGCTACTACTCGCACTGACACCCACAAAATAACGTGAATCCACCAGAAAATAATTGCGTGCGGCATCTGTTGGATCAATCGCAGAGCTTTGCTTTATCTTCACACCTTCATTCAAGCAGTTGGATGGGTAAACCACCCCAGACACAGTGACTGGACTGGTGTTCACCAGCCCATTGGCGGGATCACTTTCAAAGCGTATGGCAAAGGATGCAGCACCCGTCCCTGAGATATCTGCACAAGCCAAATCGGTAAATGCTCCTTTTTTAGTTGCATCGGTGAACCCCTTATCACACCCGCGTATGGCGGCCCCCACAAAATTGCGATCTGGTGTCGTCATTTTGACACCATTGACAATGGCCCCCCCTGGAGACACCAGCAAACGAGGGGGACTAAAGCCTGCTGTGTGCAAATCAACCCCTAACAAACTGAAGAGAATAGCAGCATCCTCGCTCATTCGAGCAACGCTGGCAGACTGCCTGCTGGTAGAAGATGTAGAAATATAAACAGTCATCAACGCAGCCAATACAGCCAGGCCGATGGTGATACTGATCATCAACTCTAACAAGGTGCGGCCACCCTGCTTAGGCATTATTGTTTGGTATGTCATAAACTTACACGAAAATACATGCAACGGGGAGCTGTGACACCTGTGGGTAAACTGGTCAGAGCGGCAGCAGGGCAATTGCTACCAGCAGCAGCAACAGCTGCATCGCTATTGCCACTGGTAGAAGTGTAGAGCAGGCTGGGGTCTACCCACATGACCCAAATATCAACGGCCATGTTTCCATTTCTTTGTACGAAAGCGGCTCCACCAGGCAGACGTCTGCGCAAAGCATTTGTCCATTCGGCGATATCAATTGCCGCTATTTCAGCCGTTGTGCAAATGGTACTGGCACAAGATGGGACAGAAACACTGGCAGATGCTCCTGTGTAAGCGGCTGTGATATTGTAACTATTGGCATTGAACGCAGTCACATTACTGCGCATACGGTCGGCGTATTCTGAGGCTAGTTGCAAACCTATGGTCTGGAATTGTGCCATTTTGTTGTATTGCAAAGAAGCGGTAGTAAGCCCACCAAGTGCTAATAAACCAAAAGACATGATGAGGATAGTGATTAAAACCTCAAGCAGAGAAGCCCCCTGCTGCTTGAGGTTTGCCACGGCAGAAATATGATTATTTTTTATCATGGTTATTGGCATACTTCTGTAGGATTATTAGTAGCCCTTGCCCGCCCTGTAAAACTGAGACACACCCTACGGCGCTGGGTAGAATCCAATGATTTGGAGTTAAAAGTAAAGCTTGAAGCCCCGCTACTTAACAAACCTGTAGAGCGAAAAACAAGTTTTCTAAAACTAATCTGCTCAACACCACCACTGTTACTCACTGGGCCTTGTACGCGCAACAGCACATCGCCTTGTGATGCTGCGTTTTGTCCATCACCATTGCGATCGAGAAAAACAATCCAACCAGTCTCCCAACCTGTACCACTGGCAGCACAAGTAGGCGTAGCGGAGCTTTCAGCATTGGCACTGCGACAAACCACCACTTCGGCCCCCCGTTTGATGGCTTCAGAACGGGCAAAAATCAATACACCCAAAAAATTATTGACTTGGCTGGAGATGGCATTGCGCTCGGCTATAGAGCGCATAGAGGGCACCCCCACCGCCAGCAAGATGGCCGTAATAGAGACCACCACGAGCGACTCCACCAGAGTGAACCCATGTAAATGTTTTTTCAGCAGCATGAGGCGAGGTTAGCAGCTCTGTTGCACATAAGGAACCACGGAAGCGACAAGCGCAGCACTTGACCGACTGAACGGTAGATACTTAGGCCATAGACTCTTTTTTGTTTTATGCCTGAATCTTTACAACCGATGGAGAGGTGCTTGGCACTGGCCCGCTCCGCCCTGATGCTCTCCAATCCCAACCCCCGCGTTGGCTGTGTGATTACCACTGCCGATGGCCAAATCCTAGGACAAGGCCATACACAACAGGCTGGTGGCCCACATGCCGAAATCATGGCACTGCGTGATGCCACTGCGGCAGGCCACGATGTACGCGGAGCCACTGCTTATGTGACGTTGGAACCTTGTGCCCACCACGGTCGAACCGGGCCTTGTTGTGATGCCTTGATTGCTGCGGGTATTGGACGGGTCGTGGCATCACTGGAAGACCCCAACCCCTTGGTGGGTGGCAAAGGCTTCGCACGGTTGCGGGCTGCTGGCGTGAACGTAGAGATAGGGCCAGGAGCCGAAGAGTCGCGGGCATTGAATATCGGTTTTTTCAGTCGCATGGTGCGCGGCACGCCTTGGGTTCGGCTGAAGGTAGCCGCCTCTTTGGATGGCACCACCGCATTGCACAATGGTGCGAGCCAATGGATTACTTCATCTATTGCCAGAGCAGATGGGCACGCTTGGCGGGCGCGGGCCTGTGCGGTGCTGACAGGCAGTGGCACAGTGCTGGCCGACAACCCACGCCTTGATGTGCGCGAACTGAGCACACCACGCCAACCGCAAGCCGTGGTGGTGGACAGCCGTTTGCAAACCCCACCCGAATCACGCCTGTTTGCAACAGCACGAGGGGTTTTGATCTATAGCAGCCTGTCTGAAGATCCCGCCTTCTTGCAACGCAAAGCAGCACTGGAAGCCTGTGGTGCCAGTGTGGTGGCCTTGCCTGGGCCTGGTGGTCAGGTGGATTTGGCAAAGATGCTGCGTCACTTGGGAGAACATGGCATCAATGAACTCCATGTAGAAGCTGGTCAACGACTCAACGGGGCACTGTTGCGGGCAGGATTGGTCGATGAGCTACTGCTGTATCTAGCACCGCTACTGCTGGGCACTGGGCGGGGCATGACCGACCTAGGGCCACTGGAAATGCTGGCACAGGGACAGCCGTTGGAGTTTGGTGCAGTAGAGCGTCTGGGAGCAGATTTACGGATACTGGCTCGTCCACCAGGGCGAGCAGATTTTTAAGCCACAATCTGCGTTATGTTTACAGGAATCATCACTGGCATGGGGCGTATCGCCGCCGTGCAATCGCTGGGCGAAGCCCCCTCCCATGGCAAGCGCCTCACCATTCAGACCCCTGCGGGTTATTTGGATGATGTGGGTCTGGGTGACAGTATCGCACTCAATGGAGCTTGTATGACTGTGACCACCCTGAACGTGGCGCAGCAGTTGTTCACCATTGATATTTCTGCAGAATCGCTGGACAAGACCACGGGGTTGGATGCCGAAGGCCCCATCAATCTAGAAAAAGCCTTGCGCGCTAATGACCGACTGGGTGGGCATTTGGTCTCAGGCCACGTAGACGGGTTGGGCATGGTCACCTTTTTTGCACAGGTGGGTGAGAGCTGGGAGCTGCGGGTGCTGGCACCCGCCGAACTGGCACGTTTTCTGGCGTACAAAGGCTCGATTGTGGTCAATGGCGTCAGCTTGACTGTCAACCGCACTACAGACCAACCCGATGGCTGTGAAATCAGCATCAATCTGATTCCACACACCGTGCAAAATACAGCATTGCAACATCTGCATGCAGGCGCTCAGGTCAATCTGGAAGTGGATTTGATTGCACGCTATGTGGCGCGCATGCTGGAGGCCGCACCCGCCATGCGCTCCTCCAGCCTGACCTGACGGCCAGTAGCATGCACTGTTAGAAAGCGTCTGGCTCCAGTGCAGTCACACTGGCTGCACCACGCACAATGCTGTCGCGCAGGCTGGTCGTCTTGACCAAGATGTGCTCGGCATAGAACTGGGCCGTAGTGATCTTGGTGCGCATGAAGGCCTCGTCTTGACCTTGGGCCAACAATTCTTGCGCTACCAACAGGCTGCGGGCCAATTGCCAGCCAGCTACCAAATTACCGGCCAGCAACAGATAAGGTACGCTGCCAGCATACGCAGCATTGGGTTGCGCTTTGGCATGTGCAAGCATGAAATCCACCACCTCGCTAAATGCTTGGCGGGCTGCTTGCAAACTCTGTGCCACGGCCAAGGCGGCGGGTGAGCCATTGTCTTGCAAATCCACTTCGGTCTGTGCAATCTGGGTGGCAATGGTCTGTGCCGTCTGGCCCCCATCGCGCACAGTTTTGCGACCTACCAGATCATTGGCTTGGATAGCGGTGGTGCCCTCATAGATGGTCAAGATGCGGGCATCACGAAAATATTGGGCAGCCCCAGTCTCTTCGATATAGCCCATGCCGCCATGCACCTGCACACCCAACGAAGTTACTTCGATGCTGGCCTCTGTGCTGTAGCCCTTGACCAAAGGCACCAAAAACTCATAAATGGCGGTGTTTTGTTGGCGAATAGCCAAGTCTGGATGGTGGTGGGCCGCATCATAGGCAGCAGCAGCCACAATGGCCAAAGCACGGCAGCCCTCGGTAGTGGCACGCATGGTCATGAGCATACGGCGCACATCAGGGTGTTGAATAATGGGCGCACTGGCCTTAATGCTGCCATCTACAGGACGACTTTGCACACGGTCGCGGGCGTACTGTACGGCCTTCTGGTAGGCACGCTCGGAAACGGCAATGCCTTGCACGCCCACAGCGTAGCGGGCCGAGTTCATCATGATGAACATGTACTCTAAGCCCCGGTTTTCCTCGCCCACTAGGTAGCCGGTAGCACCACCATGATCACCAAACTGCAATACTGCTGTGGGACTGGCCTTGATACCGAGTTTATGTTCAATGCTGACGCATTCCACATCATTGCGCGCGCCCAAAGAGCCATCGGCATTGACCAAGAACTTAGGCACTACAAACAAACTGATGCCTTTGACGCCCTCGGGTGCGCCTTGCACCCGTGCCAGCACCAAATGGACGATGTTCTCGGCCATGTCGTGTTCGCCATAGGTGATAAAGATCTTGGTGCCAAAAATCTTGTAACTGCCATCGTCCTGTGCTTGCGCACGGGTACGTACGGCAGCCAGATCAGAGCCTGCTTGGGGCTCGGTCAGGTTCATGGTGCCTGTCCATTCGCCACTGACCAGTTTTTCTAGGTAGGTGGCTTTGAGCGCATCGGAGCCAGCGGTGAGCAGGGCTTCGATCGCACCATCGGTGAGCATGGGGCACAGGGCAAAGCTCATGCTGGCACTGTGGGCCATTTCTGCACAGGCGGCACCAATCACCTTGGGCAAACCTTGGCCCCCAAAATCTGTGGGATGCTGCAAGCCTTGCCAGCCCGCCTCAGTGAATTGGCGATAGGCTTCCTTGAAGCCGGGCGAGGTGGTAACGGCCCCCTCTTGCCAACTGGAGGGGTTTTTATCGCTTTCCCAATTCAGCGGAGCGACGACACCTTCATTGAACTTAGCGCACTCCTCCAACACGGCCTGCGCAGTGTCCAGACCAGCATCTTCAAAACCGGGGATCAGGGCAATCTGTTCAAGCTGGGCCAGATGCTCCATAGCGAACAACATATCTTTGACGGGGGCGGTGTAACTCATGGCTCAATTTTTCCTATGCAACGAGAAAGGGATATCCACAAACGGGCGCTGGCAACAACCATATCAATGGCTGATCCGACCCGCTGAATTCACAATAGACAATTCGACAAAACGCGAACCTTGGTTCGCAGCAGGCTTGAAGGTGATCCAGTATCCCCCCAAGTCCAGAGAATGAATGCTGCGCAAAGCAGCGGCCACCTTGTCGGACGAAGCCCCCTTGGGCAGGCGGCGCAGAGCTTCGGCAATCACCTTGGCATTGATATAGCCTTCCATCATGGCGTAGCTGACCGGCTCTTGCAGCTTATCGCCCCGAGCCGCCACAAGATCACGAAATTCTTTATTCAAGCGCCCCGAAACCCGGTAGGGAGTGGGCACCACCTGAGAGATAGAAATGCCACTCATATGCTCTACCGAGAGACGCTTGATTAACTGCTCGATATCGGCATCAGAGTTGGCATAGATCTGCGCCGTACCACCGGCCATGCGGTAATGTTCGATAAACGCTGCCGTAGCCACGCTGGAGGCAACCACCAAGATAGCCTGCGGTTTAGCCTTGGTGATGCTATTGACAGCATCGGCTGTGCGTTGCCCTTTCGTCTCTAGCATGGCATGCACTACCAGACTCGCACCGGATGTCTTGATAGAGGCCTCCACCATATTCACGATGGCCGCAGAGCCTGGCCCATCCTCATAAAACAGGCCGAGCTTGGTGATGCCCACAGTGGCCAAGTGGCTGGCAATCTTGGCCATTTCGTCGGCCGTACTGGCCCGAACATTGAAAAACTGGGGGATTTTCCAAATACTGGGATCTACCCCGCGATAACCCACCAGACTGATCCCAGACTGCTCCAGTAAATGGCTGTCGGCTAATGCACGTAAGTTACCGTCGCCAAAATAACCGGCCAACAGCACCGGATTGGAGGCCAACAGTTTGCGGGTGAGCTTGACGGTTTCTTCTGGCTGACCACGGTCGTTTTCGGTCACCAAGGTCAATGTTTCACCCTGAATGCCTCCGACTTTGTTGAGTTCATCAAAATGCAGGCGCATTCCTTCGGCATACGCACGCGCTTGTGTGGCTTGGGTACCACTGAAAGGTGCCACCTGCCCAATCACCCAAGCAGAGGCTGGCCCCGCCCAAGTGGCAGCGCACAGAGCAGCGCCCCATACCAGTTTACGAAACGGCATCCATTCCATCATGGCTTAACTCCTTTTGACTGCTTGGGCCAAGAACACCACAAACGATGGATGAAGATCACACCGTGCTTATTATTCCTGCACCTGAAACACAAAAGGGGGCATCATGCCCCCTTTTGGCCGTTGTGACGGCTTACAACGCTTTGACCAGCTCCGGCACAGCCTGGAACAAATCTGCCTCCAACCCATAGTCGGCCACGCTAAAAATCGGCGCCTCCGGGTCTTTGTTGATCGCCACAATCACCTTGCTGTCCTTCATCCCCGCCAAATGCTGGATCGCCCCCGAGATTCCGCAGGCAATATACAGCTGGGGCGCCACAA